>CAYWVO010000047.1:0-23296 GCA_964461835.1 uncultured Ignavibacteria bacterium
CAAGGATACGGAGAAGACAAATAATATGATAGAAATGAATGACTCAGAACACTAGCGGCAGCGGTCGCTGGTGAACCGTTAATTAAGATGAAAATTTCACATTCTGGCTATTTACATCTCATGACATAAGTATGTATATTCATCAAGGTTACATCGGGGAACGAACGGAACGAACTACGTCATTGCTGGTCACGTCCGAAGGACCGCCGCAGGGTACCAGAGGCGGATTGTTCGAAACGGTTAGTTGGTTGAGATAACATAAGATGTGACGGCCAGAATACAAGCGGCCGGGGTGTGCGCTCGGAACGCGAACATCCTGGCATCGCACGGGAGGGAGAGACCATGAAGTACCGGCAAGGAAACGCTAGGGGGAGTCTCAAGGGATCCATGCAGAGCGCCGTTCCTTTCTTACTTCTCCTCGCAGCATGCAGTATGGCAGCCTGGACCGGAACGGCACAGGCCGCCTGGCAATTGGATGTGGAATCAAAACAAGTGGAAACGGGTGCGACCGGGGTAAATGTCAAGGTTACGGGATATTGGGACCTGGGCGTGACCGGGATCACGCTACCAATTATCGTACGGGAACTCGACGCCGGGTCATTCTGGACCGGAACGTTGCCCTACGATACCGGCGGTGTCCCTGGATCCCATCCCTACGCAGTCGGCGTCACCTGGGATTGGGTGCAACCCTGGGCGTTCCTTGTCGAAGAATTTCGTTCGGGGGTGCCGACGGGTGACTGTCCGACTGACGGGGATACGGGATATGATGGCGTCGCGCCGGATCACTTCGTCATCAACGCCGCCGGGATTAGTGCTCATCCGGCGGAACCAACCGGACGGGATTTTCTGACCTTCACCTTCGATGTAACCGGTGATGCCGGCAGTTTTGAATTCGACACGGCGTGTTTCTCGTCGCAATTGCCCACGATCTTCCTGATTGACGGGGAGTTTCCGCCGGTCGATCACGGCCCGCTTGGCGCCGATGAGACCGTGTTCAATAAGGGAACTGTTGTCATCCTGGCCGGTCCTTGCCCGGACGTCATCGGTGACTATACCAACGCAGTTGTCTCCGGAACAGAACTGGACAATTTGAGCAATACGCATGACGGGAATTACAACCACCCTAACGGCACTGCCGCGGCGTTCTACCTGCAGTCGGGTCCGGGTGCGGTGGAGGTCAACACGGGCGAATGGACCTGGACACCGGGTGCGGGGGATGACGGAACGTACACGGTGGTGGTGGAGGTCTCCGACGTCGTTAACGGCGAGGGTGGCTGTCCGGCCAACACCCTTGAGTTCACGGTCGAAGTGGCTGCCATTCCTGTCGGAGTCTCCTGCGGCGGACCGATCAGCGGGGTATGGGGTGTCGAGTTTCAACAATCAATCACCGTCAGTACCCCATTTGATGTAACCTATGACGTGATCAGTGGACCCGGGGCGATTGAGGCCAATGGATTATGGACCTGGACACCAACGTGCGGCGATATCGCCGGTAACCCGCATACGGTGACCATCGAGGCAACGGACATCGCCAATCGATCCGAGCAGTGTTCATTTGACGCGACCGTGACCAATGTGCCCCCGAGTGGGACAGTACCCAATACAAGTTTCTTCTATACCAACCCCTACGCCATTACGTTGACGGATTACATCAACGATGATGACGGCCACGCGGTAACCTTCAGCAATCTGACCATTACCCCGACACCGCCGGAAAATCTACCGGTACTCACAGGGCCCGATATTACGTGGACCCCCAGTCTGGCAGATGCGCAAAATAACAACGGCAATTACCATTTTACCGTTGATGGCTCGGACGGCTGTGAAACGGTTACCTTTGAGTGGGAGGTTATTGTCACCACCGTCCAGGATAAAGTGGAGATTGGCTCGACGAATGCGCAGGCGTTGATGCCCGGGGTTGAACTCCCGATCCGGGTGGTTGCTTCCACGCCGATGTGGACGATTTCCATTCCTCTCCAGGCACGGTCGGTTTCCGGTGGCGCATTCTGGGCGGGTGAAATCGATACGCTTCCCTGGCAGATGTTACCGGAAGATGCTGTCTCCCACACCAGACGGTTTGACAAGTATCCCAATTTCGATAGGACCAGTCCGGATGATTTCCTGCTCTGGGCCAAGGCATTTTTCGGTAATAACCACTGTCTGTGGACCCCGGACACCGCCGCGTATATTACGCTGCGCTTCGACCTGAATAACAATCCGGGGCAGTTCGAAATCGACACCGTCGCGCTGGCACCGAGCTATACCTTGTACTTTGCGCTCTGTGATGAAATAGCAACCATCAAACCGGCATTTGTCAAAGGTGTGGTTACGATCAACCCTTGTGACTGCAACAACGGGGATGTCAACTGTGACGGGAAGATTGATCCGGTGGACTTTGTATATCTGGTGAATTTCATCTACCTTAACCGGGGAGAGCCGTGTAACCCGGGGAATTGTTTTCAGAACGGTGACATCAACTGTGACCACTCAATCGATCCTCTCGATGCGGCGTATTTTGCAAATTATGTATTCCGAGATCGATTGCCGCCGTGTGATCCGTGCACCGAGTGGTAGTAGGTAGAATTTAGCGAAGAAGTAGAAAAACGCCCGGCCGTGAGGGCCGGGCGTTTTTTTATTGGATTTGCTGTCCGGTGTTTTGTTTGCTTTCCAGCAACTCCCGATAGTAGGATTTAATCAACGCCTCGTATGCCCTGGGATAACCTTCATCGAGATACCCTTTCAGCAAGCGATGCAACTGCTGATCGCTGTAAATCCCATTAAAGTCCAGTTCGGCCGGGGAATTGCGCAAGATATCTTCGCCGAATCGCGCCTGCCGTTCTTCTTTGTAATCCTGACGATGCAACGAATGCTGGAAATCAAGCATCCGCGAGAAGATGCGTTGCATTCGGGTACGAGTTTCCGGCGATACCTCGTACCGTTCCAGGTTTTCGATGACTTTCTTCATTTCTTTGCCGAGATGATCCAACCGTCCCAGCAAATTCCGACGGTTTTCTGTCTGAGGCGCCAATTCGTCGATCCCACGTTTAATCGCTTGTTGTTCGCCTTTCAGACGCGACAAGGCCAATCGTTGTTCAGCGGACATACTGTTGCCCATCTCCTGCATCAATTGGTCCATCTTCATGTTTATGCGGCCCTGCCGATTAGCCAGTCCGGACATCTGCGGCATCATCCCGCCGCCCGGTTTGCTGCACTGCCCGCCGCCCGGATTGTTACATTGGCCGGAGTTTTGCTGCATGCCCTGCATAAGCTGTTGCGCGGTCTGATTTAATCCCGCCATCGCGTTGCGCTGTGGTGTACTGGCGCCATGGCCGTTGTTCCTGGTCAACTGGTCAATCGCGTTATTCATGTTCTCGGCCACACCCTGCAGACCCTGATTCCTGCCCCCTAAACACATCGACTTCTTACCGATCTCCTGCATCGCCGCTTCGAGCCGTTGGGTTCCCGCCAGCAGGTCCGACTGCAGTTCCGCCAGCTCGGACATCGACGGGCTGTTCATCGTTGCTTCATTCGTGCTCTGTCGCAACGCTTCCTGATGTTCGGAGAGATACATCGCCTGCTCCAGCGCGTCCCGCAGCATCGCGGCAATCTCTTCACGCATCTGGTTGGTCATTGCCTCTTGCATTTTCTTCATCGAGTCGATCATCTGCGAAAGACTCTCCGAAGCCTGCTTGCCGGACTGCTGCGCTTGCTGCTGCTGTTCTTGTTGCATCGCCTGCGAAGCATCGGCCATCTGTTGCGGCGCGGGGCTTTGCCGGGCCAACTGGCTGAACTGCTCGATGAGCTGCGGATTAGCCAGGTTGGCGTCCGTCAACATCTCTTTTGATTCTGCCATATCCTCGGCAAGTTGGTCAAAGTCTTCGCGCAATTTATCCTGCCGTTCGGCTTCGCTGGACAATTGATCGGCATCGGCCTTCGACACGTCTTCATTAAGTTGCTCCTGTCGTTGCAGCAACTCCTCGGCGCGCTTCACCAGTTGATCGATTTTTTGCTCGGCCTGAAGGCGTTTGAGGTACTCGATCGTCCGTTCCAGACGTTCGATCATCTCCTCAGTCGAGATCTCCATGTTTTCGAGCAGCTCGGACATCTCGTTCGCGTCCATCTCTTTCATCATCTCAGCCAACTGGCGGGCCTGCTCCTTCATTTCCTCGGTAGCAACTTCCTGGAAAAGTTGTTGCGCCTCGGCCAGCTTGGCGATCATCTCGGCGGATGCCAGGCGTTTCTCCTGCAATTGTTCCAGACCTTCAGAAAACTCCTGCGCAGCGTCGGCGAATTTTTGGGTAAGGTCATTGCGTTTTTCGCTCAACGACTCCATTTGCTGCTGCATTTGCCAATCGGGCTCATCGGTGCGCAGCATTTCCCGATGGAATTGCTTAACCTCCTCCATCAACTCCCGCTCGCCGCGGAGGATCTCCTCCAAATCGAGGATATTTTCATATTGCTGCCGATCCACCTCGGCCATGAGTTCATCGAGAGAGGGAAACCGCAAGGTGTACGTTTTGCTGACTGTGCTCTTCGGCCCGGTAACCTGGTCATTGTCGGTTACCTCAACGTGGTAGGAGACCACGTCTGATGGCATCATCCCCAGTGGTTCCAAATCCCACCAGAAATCACTTTCTACGGTATTCGTGCGGTCCTGGGGCAAGGGCAGCGCCAGTTCCTTTTCCGCCCGCACTTGTCCACCGGAAATCCAGCGGTAGACCAATTTCAAATCAGAAAACCCGAAATCATCAACCGCAGCGACTTTCAAATTTACCGACATTTCCTCGTCCAAATTGGCGTCGTGACCCGGCAGCAGAATCTCAACCCGAGGATGGGCATCTGCCAGCACACTGATCGGATAGTCGATCGGATGAGGATTTTCGTATCCCGGCTGATCAAGCAGCCGAATATGATAGATCGCATCACGTTCGACCGTAATTTGGCCGGTGGCAACACGATCACGAACAGTTAGTGGAAGCCGGGCCCCGTCGTTAAACACCAGTTCGGCAGCCTGGAGCGCCCGGTTCGATCTGATCGAAAGCTCGACGTCAGTGCCGTTCAACGCCATGAGTGTCCCGTCGTTCTCATCGTAAACCTGTGGTTCCAGCCCGGTATACTCAGGGTAGAAATAACTCAGACGGATACCAGTCACGCGTGGGCGCTCCTGCGCCGTCAGGGTGTAGGTCGGCGAGGTCATACGCTCGGTAGACATGATATATTCGACATCCCGGATCAGCGGTCCGATCCGTTCACTATAGACAATAGAGTCGACTGCACCGTTCAATGATCCGGAGGAATAGCGTGTACCCCGCAGTTCTTCGGTGCGCCATTGACCGCCCTCGGCGCGGTGCATCAATTGCAGGGTCGCCGGCATGTCGCTGCCGGTGAGTACCGCACGGACCGCAAGTGTGTCAAATTTGATTACCTGCGCATCACCGGGGTAAACCTGCATCGAATATTTAAGGGGTTCCAGGATTGGCGTCAGTGGCCGAGAAAACGAGGACACCGCCCGATTGACCGCACCGGGGAACAACAAGGCCGTAACCGTAACCATGATTGCCAGTACGCCGGTACGGAGCAGCCACTGCCGCAATGGGTTGCGGTCCACGCAATCGGATAACTCCTTATCGCTGGTGAGGTTGTCTGCTTGCTCGACGGTCCGCCCCACGAGATCGGTGGAGTACCCCTCCCGGTTTTCGGTCAACACGTTGCGCAATTGCAGCGAGGCGATCAGCCGGTTTTTCAACTGCGGGTATCTGGCCTCGACTATCAGCGCTACCTTTTCGGGGGTCGGCGGTGCAATAAAATACCGCCAGATAACCGGACCAAGTATGCCGAGTAATCCGACGACAAATACCAGCCACCAGCCCACCCGGATCCCGACCGGGGCGACCCCGGCCAGAGATAGTGCCGTGGCGACCAGAAACGCCGCTCCCACAAAGGCCAGACCGGCCAGCATCCCGGTGCCGAGATTGACCGCCAGCAGACGACCGCGTAGTTTTTGCAAACGTGAGACAATTCGTGAGTAGTGGTTTAGTGGAGACATGAGTCAATCCCTGTGCTCGGTTGTCCTGTTGTTATTATCGTCCGGCAGGTACCATTTCTCCGGATACACTGCCCCGCCCGGACCTCATCCTCTAGCTATTGTACGCCGAAGCGGCGATTCTGATGCCGACAACCGGGAGAAAATTTCGCGCAGTGAGGCTGTTTAATGAGTCAGAGCGTAACAGGCCAGGTTTGCCCCCATTTTTAACGCCGCTTCGCGCTTGTGGGGCGGGTCGTTGTGGACCTGTGGATCTTCCCAGCCGTCCCCGATATCCGATTCATGGGCATAGAACAGCACGACCCGCTCGCCCTCAAGGATCGCATATGCTTGTGCAGGTTTGTTGTCATGCTCGTGGATTTTCGGTAAGCCGTTGGGAAAATCGTACATACAGTGATAAATGGAATGAGAAAATGGTAATTCCACCAGTTTGCGATCGGGGAAAATGCGCTCGACTTCCCGCCGGACCGACTTATCCATCCCGTACGAATCGTTGATGAAGAGAAATCCGCCCCCCAGCAGATACCGGCGGAGGCGCTCAATTTCTTCCTCCGAGAAGTGGATATTCCCGTGGCCGGTGGCGAAAAGAAACGGGTAGGTAAACAACTCCTCACTACGGACTTCCACCCGTACTTCCTTGGTATTCACGGGAATGCTGGTGTTACGCTCCAAAAATTCCAGCAGGTTGGGCAAGGCAGAACTGCCCCAATACCAGTCTCCGCCGCCGGGGTATTTCAATCGGGCGATGGTGAAATGGGATGGATGGGGCGGAGGTTCAAAGGGATTCTCCAGCCCGCGCCGCTGGGCTTGAACATCCTCACCCAGAATACTGATAAGCATGAGCATGAGCACGACCAACAGACTACAGAGTACTTGTAGAGACCAGGTCTTCATCGTGATGTTTGGTACCCCCATAAAAAACCCCGGTTCCCCGGGGTTTGTAATTCCTGGCGAGATTTACGATTTAAACCGCCTGGCCCGGCGAAGTTCCCACTCGACATACAGGGGGGACGCCACAAAGACCGATGAGTATGTCCCGATGGCAATCCCACAAATCAAGGCCAGGGCGAAGTCCCGCAACACCTCACCGCCGGCGACAAACAGCACAGTCACCACCATCAGTGTGGTCAATGAGGTAATTAAGGTGCGGGAAAGGACGTCATTGATCGACAGGTTCACGCCGGGGATAAAATCCGCCCTGCGGCGCATGCGTTTTAAATTCTCACGGATGCGGTCGAAAACCACTACGGTGTCAGTCAGCGAGTATCCGGCGATAGTCAAGAGAGCTGAGATGACCAGAATTGTCAATTCTCTATTTAGGAAGAAGACAACCGCCAGGACGAACAGGACATCGTGAAAGGTCGCCACGGCTGCCGCGACGCCGAAACGGAAATCAAAGCGGAAGGCGATGTAAATTAAAATTCCCGCCAGAGAGAGCAACACCGCCCACATCGCATCTTCGCGTAATTCCCGGCCGACCGCGGGGCCGACCTCATGCACCGAATCTAACGTAAATTCATTTCCGGGAAATGCTTCTGCGAGCGCTCCTTCGATTTTCTCGCGTTTTTCCATGCCCTCGCCTGGTGCCTGCTTGGTGCGAATGACATAGGAGTTGGGGATATCGCGCTCCAACTCCTGGATGACTGCATCCGGGTAACCGACCCCGGCGACGGCATTCCGAATTTCGCCAATATCAACTGGATTGGCAAAGGAACCCTGAATCATACTGCCCCCAGAGAATTCAATCCCCAGATTTCCGTTACCGGTAATGACCATTATGAGGGCAAAGAGGCCGGCCGCAGTCAGGATTGTCGATACCACGAAGGAGACGCGTCGCATCCCGAGAAAATTAAATTCTGTCTTTCCAATGATGCGCATTGGCATGGTGTTGTGTCCTTTTAATCCATCTAGATGGACAACGTTTTATATCCCTTGCGGATGTCGAAAATGGCCTTGGTGATCACGTACGCGGTGAATAGGCTGATTCCTACACCCCAGGCCAGCGTGACGGCGAAACCTTTAATTGGGCCGGTCCCCAGCAGGAACAAAGCCAGCGCCGTGATCAAAGTGGTCACGTGCGAGTCAACAATCGCGACCAACGCCCGCTTATAGCCGGCATCAATGGAGGCACGGACAGTCTTGCCGGTTCGCAACTCCTCCCGGATGCGTTCGAAAATCAGGACATTGGCGTCCACCGAAATGCCAACGGTGAGAATAATTCCCGCAATGCCCGGCATGGTTAAGGTCGCATGCAACGTGGCCAGGATCGCCAAGAGGAAGATAACGTTGATGATCAGGGCCAGGTCGGCAATCAGGCCGGAAATCCGGTAATACACGATCATAAACACCAGTACCAGGCCTAGACCGATCAGGGTGGAGGTGACCCCTTTTTTGATAGAATCTGCACCCAGCGATGGCCCGATAATATTGTTCTCGATAAAGTTCACCTCGGTGGGCAACGCGCCGGCGCGCAGCATGATTGCCAGGTCGACTGCCTCTTCGTAGTCCCCACCGCCCAGGGTGATAGTGCCGCGATCGGTAATGCGGTCCCGGATATTCGGCGCTGAGATTACCCGATCATCCAGTACAATCGCCAATGGTTTGCCGATATTGGCGCCGGTGACACGGCCAAAGATGCGACCACCCTGCCGGGTCAGGCGGAAATCGACAATCGGTTTGCGGAATTGGTCAAAACTGGGCTGTGCGTCCGTGAGGTATTTCCCGGACATCTCCACGTTATCTTTGAGAACGTATAAGATCTCCCATTCGCTGCCGGAGACCATCATCGGCTCCGTACCCCAGGTGATCTGCACATCCTCGGGGATAGCTTCCTGAACGTCCGGGTCTTCCAGCCATTTTTCTATCCACGCGGCATCTTGCTCGACGACACGGAAGTATGAACCCGGTGGATCGCCCATGGGCTCCAGGAGTGAAGAGAACGGTCGGTCTCCGTAGAGTTCTTCATCCGCCAGCACGGACGTATCCTCAGCGGCCGTATCCGTAGTGGTATCGCCGGCAGTGTCCTCTGGCATTTCAGCCAGTTCGGTCGTATCCGCGGGTTCCGCGGTATCCGTGGTGTCGGCGAAGATATCGAAGATATCCTCCGGTTCTTCCTCAGTTTCTTCGACATCCGGGCTGACCAATGTATCTTTGCTTTCCAGAGCCCGGTCGATACGATCAAAAATCTGCCGAATATTCTCCGGACTCTCGGTCAGCTTGAATTCCAGCAGCGCGGTACGGCCGATAAGTTCTTCCGCCCGCTCAATATCGGTAATTCCGGGAAGTTCGACGACTATCCGATCGTTACCCTGTTTCTGGATCAACGGTTCGGTGACCCCAAACTGATCGACACGATTGCGGATAATTTCCTTGGCGCGATCAACCGCATCCTCCGCTTCCGCGGCACTGAGATTCGATTTATCAACTTCCATGACCACCCGCATCCCGCCGCGGAGGTCCAGCCCAAGCTTGACCGCACGTTTCTGGAGTCTGACCCAGGCTGCGGGATTATGATCTGCCGCCGCCTGCCGGGCTTCTTCGTCCATCAGGGCGATTTTGATGGTGGGATATAATGCGTACGCTGAACCAATGACCAGCACCGCAATGAGAATCCACACCCAGGTCAATCGTCGTCGCATATAGCTGTCCTACGCTCTTTCCGTTAGCCGACATCAGGGAATCATAACCTACCCGCTACCCAGACTTCGGCAAAATTAAACCGCCAATATAGGAAGTTTTCAGGTGGTGTCAACCTCTTTACCCTAATTACTGCAGATTGAGGATACGCGTAATTGCTTTGTTCACAGGTCGTTAGGAATTCAGACGGCCATAGCGGGGCATGTTGCTGACACTTTATCCGCTATCGGCGAAGCGGTGCGGTAATAAACGAGTTTTTTTGAACTGTGACCGACCGGCTTATTTCCCGGACCCGGTGGTATCCACAAACTGATTGGCTTCAATCGAGATCGTGCTGTCCCAATGAAAGTCAGTCTGTGAGTGACGGTAAAAGATGTGCAGCCCATACAGTCCCGTTACCGCCGAATCCGCGATATCCAGCTCTTTGGTGCGGGCGTAGTGACGTTTGCCATTCAGGATGATGCCATCCCCGATTGCATGGGAGCCGGTACTCGCGTCAAACAGTGTATCACCGTGTGGAGCGAGAATAACATACCGTTTGATCAAGCAGTTTTTGTGATAGTTTGATTTGAAGGATTCAAACCACTGCAAGGCCAGACCGGAATTGATGCTCCCATGGTCATTGTAAGCCCAGTACGTGATATCTTCAACGGCGAAGATACTCGTATCCGCCAAGTGATGATGGTGGTTGAGGGATCGGTTGTCGGTCGAGCAGCCAGAACACAGCAGTCCGGCTACGAGAAGTAGAAGGCCAAGAGATGTCATAGAAGCTCTCTGATGGCACCGGTGGGTAAAATTCACCGCAATCATGGTAATTCCTCCACGAGCGTCTAAAATGAGTGCATATACTTTCCCATTATAATCGTATTAAAGAAAATTGCAAGCCTAATATCGAAGGAGGAACGATGACGAGGATTTCAATTACCTATTGTGGTGAATGAAACTACGAGCCGAAAGCCTCCAGTTTGGCGGCAGCAATTAAGAATTCTACCGGAGCGGAATCGGAACTGATCCGCGGAAGCGGTGGAGTGTTTGAGGTCAAAATCGACGGAAATCTGGTATTTTCCAAAAAAGAATTGGGGCGGTTTCCGGAGGACGAAGAAATCCTAACGCATCTAACGTAAACGGCCTCAGTGTGTTCGGAGCGCATCCCAACCACTGATGGTTCACAAATCAGATTCGGGTAAGAGAGCATTTTTTTGTTGGGCGGGCGCAGGGGCATGCGTATCATCGGGCCATGAATACACAGACCTCACAACCAAAATCGGATTCGCTGGTGGCGGCCTATCGCCATTGTGCGGAAATCGCCGCTCGGGGTACGCCGAATCTCTACGTGGCGGCCCGGTATTTTGAGAAGCAGGAACTGTTTGACGCATTCTGCGCGGCGTACGCTTCCATGCGGATTATCGACGACACCATTGATGACTTGCCAAATCGGCAAGATTTCACCCTGGAACAGAAACAGCAAGCCCACGCTAAAGTTCAGGCTTGGCTGGAGCAGGTGTTTTCCACGTTCAGCCTGAAACCACCCGAGGGGCAGATTTGGGAAGCGCTATCCGATGTGTTCTCCAAATTCGATCTGCCGACCGACCCCTGGGAGGAACTGGCCGCCGCCATGGGCATGGACATCGAAATGCCCTATTTCAAAGATTGGCGGACACTCCAGAAATATATGCGCGGGGCATCAGTGGCGCCCGCCGTCGTATTTATGCACCTGGTGCTTACCGAATTGGACGAAGACGAATATATCTGCCAGTGGTCCTTTGAGGAAGTGGTCGAAGCCACCGAGGACTTAGCGGTCTTCTGCTACTGGACCCATATATTGCGAGATATTTCCCGCGATCTGGAGATCGGAGGTAACGGCTTGATCTATCTGCCGATCTCGGAACTCAACCAGCACGGCCTGACCCCGGAAGATCTGCACCGTATGAAACGCGAACAAAGTGCCTCCTTTGCCTTCAAGGCCATGGCCGAACATCTGTACCGGCGCGCCCGCTCCTTTGAACAAAAGGGCCGGCAGTATTTGCCGAAGATTGCCGAGGCAGCGGTGAAAGATCGCTGGTTCGCACTAACGCTGCTGACGAATATTTATTCGGCGACGCTCACCAAGATAGAACAGATAGACTTCGATGTGTTTGCCGATAGCGGTGAGTTGACGGTTGAAGAGAAGCGCGATGTGATGTTGGAGACGGCAGCGGATTGCGACATGGATGAGCTGGCCGTGACCGAAATTTTCGACTCGCTACACGGCTGAGCGTACGGACGTGAAAACTACGGGTAATCGTCAGTGTCAATCCTCAGGTGGATTGGCCCATACGGATCGCTTAATCCAGAACAAGGGAGTGTGTATGAAACGACTGGCGACGGTTTTGGTCGTGGGATTCGTGCTGCTCATGGCCGTGCCGGCATCCGCCCTGGACTGGGGTGTCGGAGGATTTGGTGGTGTCAGTATTCCTATTGAACAAGACGATGCCGAGAACGGCCTGGTGTACGGCGCACGGGTCCGGCTTGGTCTCGGCATGGGGCTCGCGCTGGAGCCGCAGTTTTTCTACCTCAAGAACGGTGAGTATGATATCGAGGTTGGTTCCACCACAACTGAAACGTTGGAAAGCTGGAAGGCGACTTCCGGTGGCGTCAATCTGGTCCTCGGCGCGCCCGCCGATAAGTTTGCGGGATTGCGACCATTTTTCTTTGGGGGCGTGCGTTATAACGCACTGGACTTCGAGGGTCACGACACCGAGTCGGAAGTTGGATTCGGCGGCGGGATCGGACTCGAAATCGGCTTTCGACAGGTTGCGCTCGATGTTCGCGCAACCGGTGAAATTTTCCCCGATGGTGATGCCTCCCGGAAAAATGGTATGCTCGCCGGAGGATTAACCGTTTATCTCGGGCCGTAACAGTCAGCGGGAGGAGGAATCATGAATCGAACGCGTTGGGCGTTACTTGTGGTAGGCCTCTCGGCGGTCATCCTCGCCGGCTGCCTGCTTACCGGGACATTTGTGTTGGTCCTTGATCTGCCCGATATCACCGCCAATTCAACCGGCACCTTTTCCGCCACACATGTTGACCTTACGGATGAGGATGTCTGGCAGGATCATAAAGACGACATTAAGAATATTTCGGACGTCCGTTTCCGTGCCGATTTCACGGCGGTCGGCAATACGGCGGAGGGAGACATTTACTTTTCCAGTAATGGTGCGTACGGAACGCCGGATGCGGTCCGCGCCGCCACCGACGCATTTCCTGTCTTTTCCGGATTATTGGTACCCGTCGGTCAAACAGTGACAATGACCTTTGCCGAATCGGCGCAGTACCGGCAAAATCTTGACGACGCTTTAGCCTTGATCGAGTCAGGCTCGTTTTATGTGTACGTGCTTACACCGTCCGGGCCGTTTGAGCTGCAATTAACGGACGTACACGTGCTGGTGAATTTTGATGCCGGAATCTAACTGAGGGATACAAAGAACGCCCGGTACAATGCCGGGCGTCAGTTATTCACGGGGGGATTTTTAGCTACTTTACCAGTCTCGTGCGGATTCCAATACCTGAATGATTTCCGCACCTTTAAATGGTTTGATCACGAATTCATCAGCGCCCATTTCAATTGCTTCGTGGATCGACATCTCATTGGAATACCCACTCATCAGGATGATACATGTTTCGGGATGTTGTTTCTTAATTTCACGCAATACGTGGTAGCCGTCCACGCCGGGCATTTTAATATCGGTGAGGACCAGGTCGACTGGATGTTCCTCATATAGTTCCAGTGCTTTTTTCCCGCCCAGGGCTGTGTACACCTGGAACCCGGAAGCAGAAAGGATCTGCTCCAACATGTCTAAAATCATTTGTTCGTCATCAACAACAAGAATCTCTTTGTCGGGCATGGTATTTCCTATGACTGACCCGTTCGTGCGTCTGTGGAAACGCCTGCTTGCTCAGTACGAATTACCCACCCCGACCAATACCCTGCAGACCACATTCGTACGTTCTGTATCCATTATCGACTGCTTGTGGTTTTTCCTGAGTGTCGATGCTGGTCCTGCGCGTTGGTGGTTACGGGGAACAACTCGCAGCGATAGTGGACACCAAATACCAACCAGTGATTGGCAGGAGTTGCCAATAACCAGTTGACGTGAGGGGCCGCCCGCAATTTCTTCGGGTGCGAGGAGACGCTATGAAGACAGTAAAAAAACGATCGACACCCCAGGTGATTGATGATCCCTCGATTTTCAAAGCCTACGATATCCGCGGCATCGTGCCGGATCAACTCGATGCAAAGGTCGCGTATGCAATCGGCCGCGCGATCGCAACTCATTTAAACCCAAAAACCATCGTGGTCGGCCGCGATATTCGCCTGTCCTCCGATGAATTAGCCGAGCGGCTGATGAGTGGATTGACTCGCTCTGGAGTGGACGTGGTGAACCTCGGCCGTGTCTCGACGGACGGCCTCTACTTTGCGGTTGGCAACTACGGCTACGATGGCGGCGTGATGGTCACCGCCTCCCATAATCCGGCGCAGTATAACGGATTCAAAATTTGCCGGGAGAATGCCGTGCCGCTCTCTGGGGATCTCGGGATTAACCAGATTCGGGATATCATCGCCACCGAAGATTTCCGTGACGCCGAGGAGAAGGGAAGAATCATCCCGCGCGATATTCACGATGAATACACGATGCATGTGTTGTCGTTTATCAAGCGGGAAAACATTGCCCCAAAGACGATTGTTATCGACGCCGGCAACGGCATCGGCGGTGAAACCCTGCCGCCGGTCTTTTCTCATCTGCCCCACCGGCTGATTCCCATGCATTTTGAACCCGACGGGCGTTTCCCCAACCATCCTGCCTCGCCGATTGAACTGGAAAACACCGAGGAGCTGCGCAAGCGGGTCGTTGAGGAACAAGCCGATTTCGGCGCGGCATTTGACGGTGACGCCGACAGGATGTTCATGATCGATGAGACCGGTCATCAACTGGACGGTGCCGTGGTCGCAGCGCTGGTTGCCAAGAGTCTACTGGAGAAGGAACCAGGGGCGACTATTCTGTACAACGCAATTTGTTCGAAGATGGTTCCGGAAACGATTGAAGCGGCCGGTGGTACGGCAATCAAGACTCCGGTCGGGCACGCGTTCATCAAACCCATGATGAAAGAACATAACGCCGTCTTCGGCGCTGAACACAGCGGACACTTCTATTTCCGCAATAACTGGTTTGCCGACTCCGGTCTGATCGCGCTTTTGGTATGTATGGAGGTTATCGGCGAAGCCGACCGTCCGCTCTCGGAATTGGTCGCCGAGCTGGATCCGTATTATCGCTCTGGTGAAATCAATTCCAAAGTTGCCGACACCGACGCGGTGATGAAGCGCATCCGCAACCACTTCAGCAATACCGAACCTGATCTGCTGGACGGGATTTCCATCGACTTCGGTGATTGGTGGTTTAACGTACGTCCCTCCAACACCGAGCCGGTCCTCAGGCTCAATGTTGAGGCCAATTCACCCGAACTACTAGAAGAGAAAACTGAAGAGGTCCTGAAGATAATCAGGCGCAAAAAATAAGACCTGGCGGGTGGACACATGGCGACAGAGAAAACGGTGCTGGTGGTCGACGACGATCAGCGGATCCTCGCACTGCTTCAGGAGACACTGGAAGCGTCCGGGTATCGCGCCCTGACGGCAGCCGGCGGACCGGAAGCAATGCAACAGTTGACTGCGCAACCGGTCGACGCGGTGATCACCGATATCAAGATGCCGGATTGGGATGGGCTCACACTGTTGGAGCGGATCAAAGAATCCTGGCCGCATACGCCGGTGATTATGATTACCGCCTACGCCGATGATGCCATCCGTGAACAGGCGCAATCCGGTGGCGCCGCCGGATTCTTGGCCAAGCCGTTCCGCATCGGGGAATTGCAGACAACCCTGACCGAGACAATCACCGCCGCGCAGACACAGGCCGGGCAACCCCAGCGAACCCTGGAACGAATCCTCGTCGTGGAAGATGATGAAGAGTTTCGCCAAATCCTGCTGGATATCTTACCGGAGATGGGCTATACCCCGAGCGGTGTGGGTACCGGCGAAGAAGCCCTGCGCAAAATTCAGGAGGAGTCATTTGACGTAATCCTCTGTGATTATCTGCTCCCCACCATGAGCGGCGCGGACCTCTTATACGAGGTCAAAGCCGCCTCCCCGGAAACCTTGGTGGTGATGATTACCGGCTACCCACCCTCCCTGGATGGGCACGCGTTTTCGAACGCGGACGGCTATTTGATGAAGCCGTTCCGCTTTGACGAAATTGAACAAATGCTGGACAACTTGTCTGTGTAAGCTAACCGGTCTGACCGGGCACTGAGTCGGGGTTTTTTCTCGCAGTTAATGGTTGCAATTCCGCAACCGCAGTGCGACTCGCGGATTGACAATTCCCGGCCATTGCGGTTGGCTCATTGTCTTTTCTGCACGCGGCGAACCGCCCAGCTTGAATATCCCGCTTGACAGTCAGCGGCTGCCGCAATAGGATATTCCAGAACGCTTTCGTACGGCCACCTAAGGCCGACAGCAATGATGGGGAGTGCTGGTACCATGTTGAAGGCTCTCAATACTGAAGACTGGTGGGCGGTGTGGTTCGGTGCAATTATTATTATTGTCGCGATCATCGGTTTTCTGGGGAAGACACCAAAAGTCGGAGAGTGGATTGCCAATCCCCTGTCAGGATTCCAAAGTTATACTCGCTCGGTACCCTTAGCGGATGAGCCGGCGGACCTCGAACTCAGCGGTAAACTCGCCAAACGGTTGAGCTATGACGAAGATCAGGACCTGCTGATTTACAAAGGGCTGATGACTGCCGGCCAGCGCAGAGAGTTGAAAAAACTCTCGGAAGATCCCACCTATAAATCTGCCATCGACGGACTCTACGCCACACAACCAATCACCAGCGGCAACAATTTGTTTGCGCTCTTGCTGTTGATGGTCTTGCTGGGGCTGTTGACAACGGTCGGGGTGCGGGCGATGGGGGAGGATGCCCTGCGGTACTTAAGCGGCTTCGCGGTGGTCTTCTTACTGGCGGTGGTAGCGTACATCTTTGCCAAACAACATACGATTAGTTCCTACGGCTTGGGGTACGCATTTTGGGCGCTTGCCCTCGGGTTGTTGATTTCCAACACCATCGGAACGCCTCGCTGGTTGTTGTCGGGCGCGAAAACTGAGTTATACATCAAGACCGGCTTAGTACTTCTGGGTGCCGAAATCCTGTTCAATAAAATCCTGCAACTGGGCGCCCCGGGATTGTTTGTCGCGTGGCTGGTCACGCCAACGGTGATTTTTTTTATGTACCTTTATGGTACGCGCATTCTCAAAGTGGCCAGCAAAAGACTGGTGATTATTGTCGCTGCGGCAACCTCGGTGTGTGGGGTCTCTGCGGCGATTGCCACTGCTGCTGCTTGTAAGGCTAAACGCGAAGAACTTACATTGGCGGTCGGCATGACCCTGATCTTCACCGTGCTGATGATGATTTTCATGCCAATGGGCATTAAATTCGTCGGTCTGGATACCCTGGTCGGGGCGGCCTGGATTGGCGGCACAATTGACGCTACAGGCGCTGTGGTTGCGGCCGGTGCGTTTTTGGGCGCGGAGGCCGAGCAAGTAGCCGCCGTGGTTAAAATGGTGCAGAACATATTGATTGGTGTTGTAGCCTTCTTTGTGGCGGTCTTCTGGGTCACCAAAGTTGATCGCAAGCCGGAGGGTCCGAAGCCGAATGCGATGGAAATCTGGTATCGCTTTCCTAAGTTCATCGTGGGCTTTCTGGGCGCATCCCTGGTTTTTTCGTTTATCCTGGTGCCGTCGCTCGGCTCGACAGTAGTAGAGAAGAACATTATCGGCGACATGACCAAGACCCTCCGAGGCTGGTTGTTCTGTTTAGCCTTTGTCTCGATTGGGCTGGAATCCAATTTCCGCGATCTCGCCGGCCAGGTGGTCGGCGGCAAACCGATTTGGTTATATATCGTCGGGCAGTCGTTCAACCTGGTGCTGACATTGTTAATGGCGTGGCTGGCGTTTGGGGGGATTCTCTTTGCACTCGGGTAGGAAACAGTACGGTTGGGGGAAATTGCTGGCGGGAGTCGCCGTGCTGGTTGGTATTCTCGTGCTCGCGGCGCATGGCGGAGCACCGCCGGGAATCACCGGTGAGGTTATCCGGCACAATCAGGATACCGGCGTCGACGCCACACCGTACTTCTATACCGAAGCCGAACATATCCACGACTTACAGGATGAGTTGGATCGCTGGTGGAATAGCCCTGACATGAATTCGCGGAGGCAGCGCTCTTTGTCGCATTAGCACCTTTTCAACTGAGTCCGCAGTTCCACCACCAAATGCGGCGCACCTGAGATAATCCCGTCCGCCGCTTTACTCCCGCGCACCATCGGCTGGTAATCGACCTCGTTCCCATTAAGATATTCATGTACGAAACCACTGGCGGTGTTGATCGCGTGCGCGGCAGCAATGTCCCACACATAGGCGCCCCGTTGGCCGACACTGCCGACAATGCCGGAATACAAAATCGGGAAGATTCCATGCAGCGCCCCGCTGCCGATACTGCGGATTTTGCCGGGATATTTCGCGTAGTCGAATTTCTGGTGAAACCGCGACGATACCATCAGGTTTGACTTGCGGGTGACTTCTTCGATACGCGGCGGAGTGATTTTTCGTCCGTTGAGGGTAACCGTGCGGTTCAGGTCGCCCATCACCAGCAGATTCAGCGCCGGAGCGAAAATGATCCCCGCGACGGGTGTTAAATCTCGATCTAAGAGTCCCACCGACACCGACCAGCCCGCCATGCCCTGGCTGAACACATCGGTACCATCGATGGGATCAACCGCAAACGTATACGGCTTGGTCTCATCATACGAGCGGACGGTTTCCTCGGTCAACACATTAACCTGTGGAAAGAAACCGGAGATTTTTTTGAAGAGAAAGTCATCCACTTCCTCATCGATCCGCGTTAAAACCGAGCCATCGTCTTTAAACTCGCGATCTTGCGCGGTGAGTTGCCGTTGACCGTCCTGCGCTTTTAGTCCGGCGACCCGAACGATTTCGACCAGCGAGTGCAGCGTTTCTATTTTTTCAGACATGATTTTTCTTTCGCTTTCACATTAGCCATTGTTGTCCCAGGGTAGTTGATCCAGGTTGACATTACCGCCGGAAAAAATTACGCCGATATTCTTGCCGCGCTGCCCCCAATCGGATTCCATCACCGCGGCTAACGGCACCGCCGCCGAGGGTTCGATAATGACTTTCATACGTACCCAAACCTGCCGCATCGCCACGATAATTGCCGCATCGCTCACCGTAACAATTCGTTCCAGCTGTTGCTGCAAAATCGGAAAGGTCAACGAACCAAGGGAGGTCAATAACCCGTCGGCAATGGTACGCGGATGCTCCGAGGGGACAATATACCCTGCGGCCAGCGACCGACAGGCGTCGTCCGCCCCCGCCGGCTCCGCCCCTGCCACAGTCGTGTTGGGAGAGATTGCCGACACCGTCAGGCACGTACCGCTCATTAAGCCGCCCCCACCAACCGGCCCGATAATGATATCGAGGTCGGGAACATCCTCCAGAAACTCCAGTGCGACCGTACCCTGGCCGGCAATCACTCGTGGATCGTTATAAGGATGAATAAACGTAGCTCTGTGTTTAGCGACAATCGCCTCCAGGCCCTCCTCCCGCGCCGCCAGCGTGGGTTCGCAGAAGGTGATCTGCCCGCCGTACCCCTTGACCGCATCTATTTTGTTTGGGGGTGCGGTGCGGGGCATCACAATATATGCGGGAATCCCTCGCCGGGACGCCGCTCGCGCCAGTGCGGCGGCGTGGTTCCCCGAGGAATGGGTGGCCACACCGTATTTGGCTTCTTCGCTGCTGAGGGAAAAGACCGCATTCGTCGCCCCACGTGCCTTAAACGCTCCGACTTTCTGGAAATTCTCCGCTTTAAAGAAAAGCGCACAGCCACAAAGCCGATCTAAGCTCTGGCAGGTCAGCACCGGAGCATGATGAACATGCGGCGCGATACGATCAGCGGCGGCGCGGATATCCTCGATTGTCGGCGGGCGGGCGGTCATTTCCGATTGCAGTATCGAGCTTCAATCATTGTATTTCAATCGATTTGGCCTCTAATCAGTAAGATGTAAAATTAACGTTACATTTTGTAAAGATTACCATACATTATGTACGAAAAAAATGACATAGGTGAGAGAAAATGAAGCTAAAAAACCATATACGGCAACACCGGGTGCGGATGAACCTGACCCAGGAGCAACTGGCGCGACAGGTAGATGTGCGGCGGCAGACGATCATTGCGATTGAGAGAGGAAGGTATAATCCGTCCGCACTCCTGGTGTTCAAAATCGCCCGTGTGCTGGGGATGCGGGTGGATGAGTTATTCGAACTGGTGGAGGATGATCATGAAAACTGAAATGGATATCATGAAATTCGACGAGCGCCAGCGCTTCTGCTGGTTGTTGGCCAATCGGGCGACACTCATTTTTGTTGGGCTGTTGTGGCTGGGTTTAATCGGCTGGGAGTTCGGCCAGGGCCGTGTCCCCGTGTTCTTGATTGCCATGGTGCCAATTGTGGCGCTGGTGCGGTTCGCATTTTATAAGTACTATGCATCACGATCGAAGAATTGAGAGGAGCTTTTGCCTTAGCATGGATTTCAACGAATCGCTTTTCTTTGAGATTCACTCCGGGCTCCCGCAGGAGGCCCCGGGCAGTGATGAGTCAACCCGGCGCGCGCTGCAGCTTATTCCCAATTTACCGCAAGATCCTATAATTCTGGATATCGGCTGTGGCCCGGGACGGCAGACACTCGTCCTGGCACAGGAAACCGGTGGCCACATTACGGCAATTGATACCCATCAACCATTCCTCGATGAGCTGAAACGACGTGCCGTGAAAGCCAAGCTGGCGGATAAGATTATCACCGGCAAATGTTCGATGGCCGAGTTGCCGTTTGCCGATGGGTCCTTTGATCTGATCTGGTCGGAAGGCGCCATTTATGTCATGGGTTTTGCGGAGGGCTTACGTGCTTGGCGGCGGTTGCTGAAACCCGGTGGCTATGTGGCGGTGACCGAAGTGAATTGGCTGAATGATAATCCGCCCAAGCGATTAGCGGCATGGTGGCGGCAGGAGTACCCGGGAATTACGACAATTGACAGATCAAAAGTTATCATCGCCGAATGTGGGTATGAACTCATTGGCTCGTTCGCGTTGCCTGAGACCGATTGGTCGGAGAACTATTACGGCCCGTTGCAGGAACGGATTTTCAAGCTGCGGGTTACGTACACCGGCAATTCTGATGCTCAGGCGTTTCTGGACACCCAGCAACATGAGATTGACCTGTACGAGCAATACGGTGGCTACTACGGGTATGTGTTCTATGTCATGCGCAATCCGTGATTAAAAATCATATGGGTCGCACGGCAACGGCGATAGACCTTTATATGCCGGTACTCCATCAGAATGGCCTGTTGAAAAAGGCTGCAATGTGGGATTTGGAACGGCTGGTGGGTTTTTGAGTCGGTGGTTTGGCGATGCGATTTGAAAAAAAGAATTAAGAGTTTTCAAGGAAACCTACCTGAAAGGTGGGCCACCCGGGGGAGATATGGCCGCAATCACGGTTATTTGCATACTGTCTACAAGATTATGACCGGCCGGAGGTTTAGCGTGCATTTCAAGGTATTGCGAACTATCGGGATCAAGGGCGGATATTATCTATTCGCGATAACACTGCTTGGATTGCTGTTGTCATCCAGGTGCAGTAAACACCCAAATGACAGCGAGAATGAATCCAATTGGGTGATCCTCAACGAGGGTGGCGAGATCGAATCCCGAAAGCTTTTCTTTGCCGATTCCTTGAATGGATGGGCATTGTACAGATTTCCTTCGTTCAGCAGGACGTTTTGGCGGACTACAAATGGCGGTACGAGTTGGACGTTAGAGGCAGTAACGCCGCACACACCATCCCCTCATTTTCGCGACCTGACGTTCTTGGACACACAGAACGGGTGGTTAGTAGGATCGCAGGGAATAATATACCATACGCTGGACGGCGGCGAGACCTGGACAATTGACGATCATTTCTATACCGGGGCGGGCCAACCAATCATCAGGAGGGTCTGCTTTCCGGATTCGCTCCACGGGTGGCTGGGTTTCGGCGAACGAAATATCGCTCGGTCAACGGACGGGGGCGAGACCTGGCAACTCATCGAGATGGAGCGCCGCCTGCTGCAAGCACTCGGCGGTGATGTCGCCTTTGTCGCCGATTATTTCGGGGCACACATTTACCGCACGACAGATAGTGGTGCCACGTGGCAAGAGATCTACCCGGGGATTCAATACCCGCTGTCATCAGCGGAAGTGAGTTTCCTCACCCCTGAGATCGGCTGGGCAACCATCAATTGGGAATTAGAGTACCGTTTCGGCGCGCTATTGATCGCATCTGAGGACGGTGGCATTACCTGGGATACAGTTCTCAACTTAGAAAACAATCAACTCACTGATCTCCATATGCTCCCGAGTCGCGAGGGATGGGTGCGATCGATTGACCCGCCAGTCTTGCACACCACCGATGGTTTGACTTGGTTTGAAGATCCCTTACCGGAACTTGATGGCCGGACAGTACACGCTTTGTTCGCACGCCCTGGTCCAGACGTGTGGCTTCTGGCCGATGGATTAGTCTTATCACGTAGCAAACAGTAATTTGTCCGCAGTCTTTGTTGCACCATACAGTAGGAGTAGATCATTATGAAACGGAATTTCATACTCTTTCTGGTAATTCCCAGTCTTATCCCTGGCATGTTGTCGGCTGGCGTGGCCCTGGGCTCCGCCCAGGGTTTCCAGGAGCCATTCCTGTTGCGCCCGGAAGCCCCGAGCGCCGGGTGCGCTTCACGCTCGCTCAGATCAGGGTCAGGCACCCGCAAGATGTTTTGCAGTTAATGTGCCTCCTACACCACAAAAAAGCCCGACCCGGGGATTCCCGGACCGGGCACGATTGGTCGAGTTTGTTCGGATTACAGTTTTCGGACGTTGGCAGCCTGAGGGCCTTTTGGCCCCTCGACAATCTCGAACTCCACTCGTTGACCTTCGGTCAGGGTTTTATACCCATCCCCTTCAATTGCCGTGTGGTGCACGAAGACATCATCACCGTCTTCACGCTTGATAAAGCCAAAACCCTTGGTGTCGTTGAACCATTTGACGGTGCCTTCCGTCATGATCCACTCCCTTTGTTACTGCGGGACGAAACGGCGTCCCAATTCCGTTGGCCGATATGGCCGCTGAAACAGGTGGTTCTTTTGTGTGAATGTCCGGGATTAGATCCGTGCGGATGTTCGCAAAAGCCCTTCTGTTTCAGATTACCAACTGTCCTACTATATGGCATCTGTTACGGGAAATAAAGTGAAAAATATATGAGAATTTTGGGGTTTAAAACAGAACGAGTCTGCTCGGACGCTCCTTCGGTTAAATCTACCCAATGTCTTCCGGCACAATAACATACGAATAACCTTGTCCGCCGGCATACCGCTGAATCATTTCTACGTCGTCGATCAAATTGACTCTACTCGGCATCGCACCT
>CAYWVO010000048.1:0-23083 GCA_964461835.1 uncultured Ignavibacteria bacterium
CTAAGTCAGGAGGGAAACACCAATCCCTTTTTACAGGAAAAAATGGACTTGACCTGCCGGCTAGAGCTCTTTTAACGTTCTTATTGAGGGTCCACCACCGAGGGATAACTGAGAACTCGGGATTCATATGCGAAACCAATGAGGTTGACTGAGTTTGGCCCTGCCTGAACCAGTTTTCGTCAGTGACAATGACACTTGCCGCGCGATGATCGTACATTTGGATCATTTTAGCCTCATATAAAGGCAAGTACTCCTTGTTGCCCTTAACCCATTTCGAGTCCTGCAATTTATAATTCATTAATTTTAATTTTTCTCCTGATTCAAATAGGCCAGAATCATTCGTCTGATGAAACATTGTGAAAAATCTGACGCCCCAAGGATTACCTCGCTCACCGCGTGATTTATCAACCAAAACAGGTACCCGACGGTAGACGGCCTTGGTGATTTCAGCGTCCCGCTGCGAACGGAATATTGGACACGTTCTCGTATTGGGATTTATGAGAGCGATATCTTCTGGTGACAGTTTAATATGTCGCTGTTTATTTTCTAAATCGGAGATATGGTGTGCGAAGAACACAAAATCAGCATCGGTGACATTGATCGCATTACCGCCAAAAAGCAGAATAGAGAATTTGAAAGAACGGTGTACATCGTGGAAAATCGGGGCTTTGTTTTCGAAATCGTAAAATCCCATCAATGATTTCGTATTAGCTATCGCATCAAAAAACTCTTTGGTTGTCTTGTCGGTTGCGATTCCCGAGGGAACGAGGAGCCCTACTCTGCCATTTTCCGAGACTAGACTTTTGGCCAGTTCCGCAAAGACTGTGTAAGTGTTTATATCACCCCTACCTGTCAATGGGTACCGGCCGCTCTGGCGAACATATTCACTGAGAGTTTCCGCCTCTCTCTTCGAGTCTTGATAACGTCGATAAAGATCGGGATTTGACTGTTCCAATTCATCAATCAGACGCCTACGGGTTGCTGCATGCACAGCGGAGGCAATTTCGGGAGCAGACGCATCGAAAAATTCCCGTTCTTGCAGTTTTATTCGTTCCCATGGCGGGTTACCAATTACGCAATCAAATCCTGGATTGGCGAGGCCAAAAACTTCGGGGAAAACCTCTTGCCAATTTAGGGCACGAGGATGTACCGCTGGATCTGAAACCAGACTATTCCCCAGAATGATATTGCGTGACAGGTCGGTCAGCGGCTTTCCTTCACGGGCCGTTCGAATCCACAGTGACAATTGGGTGATCTCAACTGCTTCTTGGGAAAGGTCCACACCAAAGAGATTATCCCTGACGATAATATCCGGAATCTGGTCCCAGAGCTTGTGGTCCCGCTTCCCGGCATGGTAAAACCATGGCTCAAGTACGTCAGTGTAAATTTCTTCGAACTTTTGATAAGCTGCTATCAGGAATGCGCCGCTCCCGCACGCAGGGTCAACAATTCTTATATTTCGCAATTCTCGGTAACATTCTTCCCAGTACTGCGCTTTGTCTTCCGAAGGATCACCCATTTCAGCGTCGAGGCGGTCAAAATCCCTTGCATTTGCCAGTTTGTCAAATCTCTCGTATGCCAGCCTTCCTACCGTCTGGTCAACGATATATCGCGTAAAAGCCGGAGGTGTGTAGTAGATGCCGTGGCGCTTCCGTAAAGCGACCTTTTGCATCTTGGGCACCACCGGTGTGGAATCATCGGGTTTGAAGAACGAACTGCGCCTGATTTGGTCAATGTCGTCAATTGACTTTTCGAAGAGGTGCCCCAAGACATCGACATTGATTTCCTCCTGGAAGTCGAAGTTGCCAACCTCCCTGAAAAACCCGGTCCAATTATCTTCGAGTTCCAGATTGTCAACATCTGCATCTTCTTCGAATAGGCCACCGTTGTAGGCTGATATGTTGAATTTAGGATTGCCGGTATCTATACTGCGGAAGAGGTTAATATAGTTTTTCCACCGAGGATTGGTGACTTTGGTGAATGGTTCTATCTGTTTGTAGGCCTTTTCTAGTGAATGCGGCGGCAATAAATCGCGGTCTTCACAAAAAGCGATGAATATTATGCGGTCCAACAGCTTCTGGGTTACACGTATTGCTTTTTCCAGCGGATTTCCATGTTTTTTGCCACAGAGATGTTGAATTAATTCTCTTCGATTCCGGTCATAGGTTGCATAGAGTTCGTCGCCGACTTCGTCTTGCCGTTGCTCCGATTCTTTGAGAATTTTCAAGGCCAGAGGAGGTTCACCATAATCTCCCTCCAACAAACCGACCTTGCTGAACAGGAAGTAGAACTGGTGAAACACCTGCCGTTTTCTCAGCTCACGCAGTGAAAAAAATTGGTACGCCCGGTTGCCATGCGCCCTATGGTATATCCTGAAGCTAACGAAATTTGAAACAATGCCCCATGGGCAATGGGGGAGGGCATTTAGATAGTCCCAGCATTGTTGCACGGCGGTTCTGCCGTTGAATCGATCGCGATCCAAATTTACCCTTGGCCCCTTTAGTTCGATGACTGCCACAGGCTTGGCCTCGATCCCGTGTCCGAAATGTCCAATGGCAGCATCTGCTTCACCTCCATCGATATTAAACTTTGCCTCCAGGTTCCACGTAGGTTCATTTTCGGCGAACCGCTTATAGCCCAAGGCATTGCCGAAGACTTCATTAATGAAATCTCCTTCCAAAGCCGTTTCTTTACGTTTTCCGAGCTTGCCGGAGTCCGCCAAGTCTGCCCACTTTCGGATGATTTCGTATGCCGATTCAAAATGATCATCCTCCAATCGTGTATTGACGATCGACCTTATTTTCTTGGGCAGGAATAAGTTACGATGTCGGCGTGGCAGTCCCCCAAGTACGCCGTCGATGTCTTCAAAAAGAATTTCTTGATTCGGATTCATGTCTTGCGTGTGTCTTTTCCGTTTTCAGACATTTCAACCGAAAGTATGACATAAAATGTCTCACCACAATCGTTTTTCATGCTGTTCCGACTATTGCCAGAAACAAAATGGGGATATATTGTTGTTATATGGTGGTAGGAAAGAGCCAAAGGAGGGACAGATGCCGAAACTGCGCTGGTTATCGCACTCGTGTTTTTGGTTGGAAGGCGGGGGCAAGACTATTCTGATCGATCCATTCCTTTCCGGGAATCCCCTGGCGACAGAATCGCCTGACAGCTTCAAACCGGATTATATACTGTTGACCCATGGCCATGGCGACCATCTGGGGGACGCTCTCGCGATTGCCAAAGACGCCGAGGCAACCATCGTCGCACCCAACGAACTGGCGGTCTACTGTGGCAGTAAAGGTGCAAAAGTGCACCCGATGCATATCGGGGGCGGATTCAATTTCGATTTTGGCCGGGTAAAACTGACCATCGCCCACCATGGTTCGGGGGGTGGGGAAGATGGCACCGTGTACCACGGCAACCCCTGCGGGTTTCTGATCACCACCGACGGGAAGACGATCTATCATGCGGGCGACACGGGTGTCTTCTTGGATATGCAACTAATCGGGGAAATGCACCCTATCGACGTCGCCCTGCTGCCGATCGGGGACAATTTCACCATGGGGCCGGAGGACGCGGTCAAGGCATCCGAATTACTCAAGCCCAAGACCGTCATTCCCATGCACTATGACACATTTGGCCTGATTGAACAGGATCCGCAGGCGTTTGCCGAACAAGCACGGAAGACCGGCGCGGAAGTCGTAGTGCTCGAAGTTGGCGGCGAATATTCATTGTAGACCCGTAAATACGGGTAGGGGCTGATGAACAAAATACTCAAGTACGCCGCCATTTTGGTTGGAACAATCCTGGTGGTAATCATCCTGGCCTTGGTTGCCGCCCGGCTCTATTTCACTGATGAGCGTATCTTGAGTACGCTCAAGCCGCCGCTGGAAAAAAAGCTCAACCGCGACCTGGAGATCCGTACGGCGAGTCTTTCTTTTTGGGGAGGATTGGGGGTTAAACTTGAGGATGTGACCGTTGGGAACGCACCCGGATTCTATCGTCCGTATTTGCTGCACCTCGGAGCGTTGGATGTCAAAGTCAGGTTCTGGCCCCTGCTCTCCGGTGAGGTTGTGCTGGATCGGATGATCGTCGGTCCCGGCGAGGTGTATCTGGAACAAGACTCGGTCGGCAATAACTGGAGTTCGATTGCCAAACCCGACACCTCATTGATCCCCCCGATCCCCGATTCGGTGCTGCCCGGTGTACCGCGAATTCCGGTCGCCGGTATGGTGCAGTTCCGTGAGGTGACGACATCCTACGATGATTACCGCGACAGCATAGTTATCCGCCTGGAGGAAATTTCGGGGCAGGTGGAAATTACTCCCGAAGAAACAGGAGCGGCTGCGACGATCAGTGGCAAATTGTCGGTAACCGACGGGCAGTATCGCCAGGGCGGCACGGTGATCGGTTTGACTGCTCTTGCGCCGGAATGTTCCTTTGCAATGCGGGCGGACTTTAAGCAGCAAGAAATCGACATTTCATCGCTGGTACTCCGTCTGGCGGGCATCCCGGTTTCCGCTCCCGGCACAGTTAATTTCACTGATTCGATTCCCTCGTATGTGTTCGGGGTAGAAGTCGAACCGGTGGCTCTTGCGGAGGTTTTTCAGCATATCCCGGATAGTTTGTGGGCGGGAGTGTTCGTTGACGGCCCGCCTGACGGCGAAGTCAGCGCCGATTTGGAAATTCGCTCTGCACCAATGCCCGAGACCTTCCCCGTTATTGACGGCAAGGTCCTGCTCACCGGCATTCGTGGTGTCGTTGGAGAAAAGAAAATACCCTTTGAAGCCGGCGGCATTGATATTCGCTGTAACGAGACAGTCGTTTCGCTCACCGCGTTATCGGCGTCGGTCGCCGGGGTTCTTGTGTCAGTTAATCTGACGGTGGATCAGTTCGATGATCCCAATTTCTCGGCACGTCTCCGCAGCGAAATCACCGTTGCGGAAATTAAGGAGAAGATCCCCACAGATATCCCCGCCGATATCGGCGGAACGGTGTCCCTAGACCTCTCCAGTTTCGGAGCAGTGAAGAACTGGCGCAGCGCACAGGTCAATGGTCCGATTGAACTGACCCACGTTTCTTGGATGCCATATGATACCACAGCGGTTTCGCTGGACGATGTAAATGGCACGCTCCGTTTTGCCGGGGAAGATTTGGTCCTGGAAAAGTTGCAGATCGTCTCCAGTCCATCGAGGATGACCTTCAATGGTCACCTTGAGGATTTGGTGCCGTTTCTGATCCCGCAGAGTGAGCAGCCTCCTCCGCTTCCCCGACTGGTGTTTACCCTGGCGTCGCCCTACCTGGATGTGGATGCTCTGATGGCCGGGCCGGATACCGCCGCACCGCCAATCCTCCTGACGGATATGACCGCCGAGGGGACGTTCCAGATTGATACTTTACACTACAACGCGGCCACCTCGACCGATGTCGCCGGCACCGTGCATTATGCCGACCGGCAACTCCTCATTACCGATATCCAGGGGACCGCGTATGATGGCCAGGTTACCGGTACAGCCACCGTTGAATTGCAGGATATCAGTGCGCCGGAATTCTCGCTCGATGTGAATGGAGACGCGATGGAGGCGAACGCATTCTTGAGCGATTTCACCGGTTTCTCCGATCACTTGTTCGGCACTATCGACTTATCCGGTACTTTCGGGGGCAAGGGAACTGAGGTTCTCGACGTTGTCCGTTCGCTGACCGCAAAGGGGGAAGTATCGATGTCCTCCGGCCGATTCGAGGCCTTTGGCCCATTGACGAGATTGGCGGAGCAAACGGGGTTTGCGGGAATCAAAGATTCCGGTCCGATTAAAGATCTTCATGCGTGGTTTTGGATCGAAGATGGCCGTCTATATACGCGGGATTGGGAATTTGTGTCCTCCGGAGCGGAATACAACGTTCTGGGCTCGGTCGGCTTTGACGGTTCCCTGGATTATCACGTGAGTGTCACCCTGCCGACTGAATCGGGAACCGGCAACCTTCTCAGTCAATTGGGAAATATGTTGGGTGTCGGGGGCGGTGCCACGCTCGATTTCACGCTACAGGGAACCTACGATAACCCCAAAATCGCTCTGGACAGCAAATCGGGACGCAAGCGCCTCGAGAAGGCATTACGGGAAAAGGCCCAGAGCATATTCAACGAACAACGCTGATGGACACGCGCCGATGTATTCCTCGGCAGGTGATCGCAGTCTTATTTGGCTGGTTGATCATTATACTGCTTTGCAGCTCGGCATTTGCCCGTGATTCGCGCGATTACGGCCGTCCTGCACTGGCGATCGAAAACGCCTCTCTGCAACTCGCCGGTCTGATAGACTCAGTGATCACCGAGGCGAACACCCAGCTCTATGAGTACGGACAGGTAACGTTCCCCGATACAATTACCGTCATCATTGTCCTGGAGCGGGAGGAGTTTGATTCCTTAGTCGGCGGACATTTTCCGGATTGGGGTGTGGGGTGTGCGATACCACATCGATCCACAATTATTTTGCTTTCGCCATACCACTACAAATACCGGGTCAACCTCCCGGAGGTGTTGCGCCATGAGTTCGCCCATTTGTATTTGGCCAACCTGGCGACGGGAGTCCGCCTGCCACGCTGGATGGACGAAGGATTTGCCATGATGGTGGCGCACCAGTGGGCGTACGGGGATGACTGGCGCGTGGTGCGTGCGCTTATCAGCGGTCAATTGATCCCTCTCCGCCATATCGACGGTCTCAATCGCTTTCGTCCCGAGAAAGCCCGTCTCGCTTACAACCAGTCGTATCTGGCAATGACCTATTTTCTCAATACGTACGGGTGGAACTCACTCCGATTGTTTGTGGATGAATTACGTCAGACCAATAATCTGGACCATTCGTTTGTGGAAGCCATTGGCCTGGACTACACCGGCTTACAACGAGAGTATCAGGATTTCATCGAGAGCAAATACAATTGGGTCACGATCTTTTCCGACACGCTCCTCCTGTGGATACTACTCGTGTTCTTGCTGATCGTCATCTTTATCTGGAAATGGTGGAAATCCAAAACGAAAATCCAGGAATGGGAGCAACTGGACGAGCAGACGGATGCACAGAGTCCGCCCAATGAAATAGTCGGTGGATCCCATCCCCGATTGGGAGAGTAATTCCATCGCAACGCGCCATGAATTCACTTGCCTACACGTTGGAAGACCTTGGCCTGCGTAGCGCGGCGCACTTGGCGCGGACGCTGCCGGAGTCGTCCGCCCGGGAGTTTGGCCGCAGTTTGGGAGTATTGGGATATCATGTAGCGGCATATCGGCGGGAGATAGCTATCAATAACATCCGGCGGGCGCTGGGAGAATCGTATCAGGGGATGAAGCCCGAAAACATTGCCCGGCAAGCATTCGAAAATTTAGGGCAGACTGCGGTTGAAGTATTTCGTTTCCCGAAGTTATCACCTGCAGATATCAAGGCCCGGGTTGACTGGGAAGGTCGGAATATCTTTGAGGAGGCAAGAGACGGCAGGAAAGGGGCAATCCTTCTCTCGGCGCATTTCGGCGATTGGGAGTTATTCGGCGCTTGGATTGCCGCTCTTGGGTATGAGATCGATGTCGTGGTCAAACCGCAGCGCAATACCCGAATTGACACGTTTTACAATAACTTGCGCCGGTCAGCCGGGGTTGGTGTGATCCCGACTCAAAAGGCCAGCCGGCAGATAATCGCCTCGTTGAAGCAGAAACGACTGGTCGCGATTCTGGCGGATCAGTATGCCGGCAACGACGGTATCCCGGTGGAGTTTTTCGGGCGTTTGACCGCTACCCATCATGGCCCGGCGGCCATCGCCCTGAAGCTGGGTTGTCCGATTTATCACGGGGTTCTGGTCCGCAAGGATAGGGGGCGGCATCAGGCTATCTGTGAAGGACCGCTGAAAATTGAGCGCACCGACGATGAACAGGCTGATATCCATACCGTAACCCAACGCTATACGCAAATCCTCGAGGAATATATCCGTCAACATCCCGGCCAGTGGTTGTGGACGCATCGCCGATGGAAAAACTCATGACTGCGGGCGAGAGCAAGCCCCGGCGCATCATCGTACGCGCCCCGAATTGGGTGGGGGATGCGGTGATGGCGACGCCGTTTTTCAGCTCACTGCGGGAGACAGTTCCCGGCAGGTTTATCACCTGTTTATGTCGTCCAATGGTGGCCGATGTTTTTCGGTACCACCCGGCTATCGATGAAGTCCGGCTGATGGATGAATCACGTGGTCGCAGTGGCTGGGATCCCATTCGACAAAATGCCTCGCTGGTCCGGGAGGGCCGCTTCGATCTGGCGATTTCACTGCCGAACTCGCTGTCCGCGGCATTGATTTTCTTTCTCGCGGGTATTCCTGAACGTGTCGGGTACCGGGGTGATTGGCGGCTGCTGCTGCTCACGAAATCGTATCCCTTTCCGGCCAAAGGGCGGCGGCTACATCGGACTGATGGTTACTTGCGGCTGTTACGGCTGGTAAGCGCGGCGCCGACGCTGGTCAAGAAACTATCGTTGACAATTCCGGAAGGTATCCAGGATGAATCTGATTCGTTCCTTGCCGAACGATCGATAACCCAACCGTTTCTGACCATTGCTCCCGGCGCGGCCCAGCCGAACAAGATGTGGTTTCCCGAGCGGTTTGCCGAGTTACTTGTGCGTTTGTCCGAGGAGGGGATGACCACCGTGACGGTCGGAGGACCATCAGAAGTGGAATTGTGTAATCGAGTTGTGGAAGAGGCCGGCCTTTCGGCAACGTTTAATCTGGCGGGAACCGGGTCACTGCTCCATACCGCGGCCGTGATCAGTCGCTCTGTGACTTTTGTGGGTAATGATTCGGGATTGGCCCATATTGCCGCCGCGGTCAAGACGCCGGTGGTAGTTCTCTCCGGGCCGGGTGATCCGCGGGAGGTCGCCCCGTACACTGACCGGGTTACAACAATTGCGAAATCACTGTTCTGCAAGCCCTGCTACAAAAATGTCTGCTGGCGCAAGGATGTGCCCCTGGAATGCCTGAAAAAGATTACGGTTGAGGATGTTTGTCAGGCCTGCCGAATGCATGTGTTTGATCAATCCCGCTAATTACCAACGGAGAATTGGCATGCTGCTACCGGGTGATTGACACCGTAAGCTTTTTGTTCTACGTTTATTGGTTCGGGAGGTAACTCCTCACAGAAGGTGCTGAACTAGAGCGGGACCACCATTGTCCCAGACACGCATAGGGAGGGTCATGAAAGACAAATTAAAGGGCGTAATAGATTTTCTGCAGTCGAAGGGTGTCTCCTACGGCGATATTCGCTATGTCAACACCGAAACGGAATCGATTCGAGTGACTGACGACACCGTAGATACCCTTAACAAAGACGTCGATCAGGGAATTGGTATCCGGGTAATCATCGATGGTGCTTGGGGTTTTGCTTCTTCGTCGATCTGCACCGTTGCCGAAATGCGCAAAGTGGCAAACCGGGCAATCAACATTGCCAAAGCATCGGCGCTGACTATCAGCGAGCCGGTAAAACTGGCCGAGGTGGAGCCGCTGGTCGGGACCTACGCGACACCACTTGAAACCGATCCGTTTAAGGTTCGGCTAAAATCCAAAATTGCCTTACTCCAGAAAATTAACAAGGTGCTGAACAAGGACGACCGAATTAAGGTCGCGGAGTCGTCCATGCAGTTTTTCAAGACTCACAAAATATTTTGCTCGACTGAAGGCGCTGAATTGGAACAGGATATTTTGGAGTCCGGCGGTGGGTATTCGGCCACGGCAGTCGAAGGTTCGGAGGTGCAAAGGCGGTCATACCCCAATTCGCATGGCGGCGACTACTGTACTGGCGGTTACGAAATTGTGGAAAACTTTCACCTGCTTGACCATGCCGAACGTGTGCGCGAGGAAGCCATCGCCCTGTTGAGTGCGCCGCCGCTCCCCAGTGGCCGACGGGATGTAATAATTGGTGCGTCGCAAATGGCGTTGCAAGTGCATGAATCCTGTGGCCATCCCACCGAACTGGATCGGGTGCTGGGGACAGAGATTTCGCTGGCGGGCGGGAGCTTCATGCAGATTAACAAACTCAACTCGCTGCAGTACGGATCAAAAATCGTTAACCTCGTCGCCGACGCCACTACCCCCGGCGGCCTGGGCACCTTTGGGTATGATGATGAAGGGGTGGCGGCAGCGCGCGATTATCTGGTCCAAGAGGGTCTTTTTGTCGGTTATTTGATGTCTCGGGAAACCGCACCGGTCATCGGCCGCGTGTCCAACGGCTGCATGCGGGCGGATGGCTGGAACCGCCTGCCCCTGATTCGAATGACCAATATCAATTTAGAGCCGGGCGACGTGTCGTTTGATGATCTGTTGGCTGATACCAACGGGGGCCTGCTGATGGAAACCAATAAGTCATGGTCCATCGATGACCAGCGGCTGAATTTCCAATTCGGGGTGGAAATTGCCTGGGAAATATCCGGCGGCAAAAAGGGCCAAATGTACAAAAACCCCCTGTACACCGGGATTACCCCGGAATTCTGGAACAGTTGCGATGCCATCGGTAACCGGGATCACTGGCATGTGTGGGGTATCCCGAATTGCGGCAAGGGTGAGCCAATGCAGACTGCGCATGTCGCTCATGGCGCCGCGCCGACACGTTTTCGCAATCTGGAAGTGGGGGTGTCTCAATGATTGGCAAAGAAAAGCTCCTGGAGTCATTGCATACAGTAATATCCGAATCCAAAGCCGACCACACCGAGGCGGTCTTTGTCGGGACTGATTCGAGCCTGACCCGTTTCGCGAATAACTACATTCACCAAAACGTCGCCGAATCTGACAACAAGACCTACATCCGGGTCACCCTCGATTCGCAAATCGGCGTTGCCGCGACCAATGCATTATCGTCAGTGGATTTAAAACGGGCATTGCGTCACGCAACTCAGATCGCCAAAAATCAGAAGCCGAATCCACACTTTAAAGGGATACCGGGCACCGCCACCTACGCGGACATTCCCACGTTTGATGAACGTACTGCCCGAATGACCCCACGCCAGCGGGCGAATAAACTAAAGACAATCTTCAAGCAGGCGGCCAACAAAAATATGAACCTGGCTGGTTCATTCAGCTCCGGCGGCGGCGAGATCGCGGTCGTCAATACGAATGGTGTTGAAGCGTACCAACCGTTAACCGCCGCCGCGCTCAACGTGATCGCAATGACCGATACCAGTTCTGGTTTTGCTCAGGGTTTATCCCGAAAAGTGTCGGATATTGATGTGCGAGCCATCGGGCGGCGCGCGATTACCCGCGCCTATCGCTGCCGCAACCCCAAAGAAGCCGAACCCGGTGACTACGAAGTCGTCCTGGAGCCGGCGGCGGTCGCCGCCCTCGTCGAATGGCTCAGCTATATCGGCTTCGGTTCCAAGGCCTTCCAGGAAGGGACGAGTTTTCTTTCGAACAAACTCGGCGAAAAAATCACCGGCGATCATATCACGATATATGACGATCCGCTCAATCCGGACGGCATGGCAATGCCGTTTGATTTTGAAGGAGTGCCCAAACAACAAGTGAAGTTTCTCTCGCACGGCATTGCCGAAGGCGTTGCCTATGATACACTGAGTGCCGCCAAGGGAAATACTTCGTCAACCGGACACGCTTTGACCCCCGACTACTCCGGGGAGGGCGGGATTTCCCTAAATGTCGTAGTGGATAACGGCCATGATTCGGTGGAGGACCTCATTTCCGGAGTGGACAACGGATTGCTGGTTACGCGGTTTCACTATATCAACGGCTATCTGGACACCCCGAACGCCCTCTTGACCGGTATGACCCGTGATGGTTTGATGCGCATCAAGAACGGTAAATTGCGCGGCGGCGTAAAAAACCTGCGTTTCACCGACAGCATGTTGCGGGTGTTCAATGATATCCGGGGACTGACTGAGGAGTGGGAATTAGTCAGCTCCTGGTGGGACGCTCTGGGGTGTATCAAAGCGCCTGGGATGCGAATCGGATCGTTTAAATTTAGTGGCAAGACCGACTTCTAGGCGTAATACACTCTCCAGCAATAAGTTGGGGATTTGCGACGCCGACGCGCTAAATGACATTAAATGCTGATCGGTGAAACTCCGGGTGCGGCCTTCCGTACTTCAAGGATGTGAAGGAGTTAGGTCTGTAGGCAGTTCATCGAAAGGTATACAATGACCGGCACGGTTATGATACGTGGCCGCTTGACAGTGGTGTCGGCTGTTCTCCTCACGGTACTCCTGGTACCCAATGTATCGGCGGATGAATACACGCTGGTTGATATTTTTGATCTGCGATCCAATGAACGGAAAGTAGTCGCAGTACGCGTCACCTCTCCGCTGCAGGTGCACATTGAGGCAGTCGGTGGCCGGTTCCGCAATTCCGATCGTATGTTCGCGTTCCCGTGGATTATTGATGCGGAAACTCGCGAGCTGGTCTGGTCCATGGATGAAGAGTTCACGCGGCGGGTGCGGGACCGCGAGTACTTGCGATTGATTGAAGATGATATTCGTCTGAAACCGGGGACCTATGAAGTTTCCTACTATGCCGGCAAATCCGGCCATTACCATTACCGCCGCGATATTGATGTCGATGACCTCAAAGAGCTTAAGGAAGAATTACGTGATCTGATCGATGAGATCTTCGGTTCCGGCAAAAAATCGGACGACCGCGTTGTGGTTTCGGATTTCTATGCCATCATGACCAGTAATGCGGATGATTTCGTCATCCTGAATGATATCCCCGGCCCACCCTCGGCGCCGATTACCTTGAACCATCCTCGTAACGACGATTACCTCACCGCCGGGTTTGAGCTGGCCAGCGAAGCCGATCTGGAAGTCTACGGTATCGGTGAATACTCGGAATGGACGGATGTCGCCGTCGATTGGGGATGGATCATCGACGCCCGGACGCGAAAGCGGGTGTGGGAAATGGACCGGTGGAACACTGACTGGGCCGGTGGTGCCGAGAAAAACCGCTACGCCCGGGAGACAATCACTCTACCGGCAGGTACCTACATGGCCTGTTATGCGACCGATGACTCACATACCTATGATGATTGGAACGATAATCCCCCCTACGATCCGGAGGCCTGGGGGTTACGGGTGTGGCCATCAACCCCCGAGGATGCCGCAGTCTTCGGTTTGGCGGACCTCACAGACGGTCAACCGGTGGTCGTGGAGTTAACCCAGGTCTGTGATAACGAATTCCTCTCCGGAGGATTTCGCTTAAACCAGGACAGCGAGATTCGCGTGTATGCAATCGGGGAGGATGATCGTTACAGTGACGGTCTGGCTGACTATGCGATGATCAAGAAGGCGGCAACGGGCGAACGCGTGTGGATGATGCATGATGACAATACCCAGTACGCCGGTGGCGCCGCCAAAAACCAACTCTTCGATAATATCATCACCTTACCGGCCGATGAATACATCGTTCATTATGTCACTGATGGTTCCCATTCCTATTGCGATTGGAACGCCTCACCCCCCTACGACCAGCGGGCCTACGGCGTGACGCTCTATTACCAGGGGAAGGGGTCGGAAGCCGGTGCCTTTGAAACATTCGAACCCTCGCGCAGCCCTACCGGAGCGCTCGCAGCGATTACCTGCGTTGGCGGCGGTGAACGGCGCCGCGAACGGTTCACCCTGGAAAAAGTAACGCGAATCAACATCCATGCAGTCGGGGAGGGCGACCGGGACGAGATGTACGACTATGGCTGGATTGAGCGTTTCGACGATGGAGAAGTGGTGTGGGAGATGACCTATCGGAAAACGCGCCATGCCGGCGGCGCCGACAAGAACCGTCTCGTGGATCAGGCAATCATTCTGGACAAAGGCTCGTACGTCGTCTATTACGTAACCGACAATTCCCATTCGTGTAACGATTATAACGCCGCCCAACCGGATGATCCACTGGATTGGGGTATTGTTATCACCGAAAGCAAATAGTATCCGACATCGCGTAATTCATTAGCTCTGTATCCTCTGCCGATCTCTAATACGCGGGATCGTACTTGGCCTTAAAGGCCAGAATACTTTCGTAAATTGAGCGGGCGACTTTTTTCTGAAACGATCTTTTGCGGAGGGTGTTTTCTTCGTCTCCATTGCTGATGAATGCAGATTCCACCAGCACCGAGGGCATATATGCTTTATTGAGTACCACAAATCCGGCCTGGTCCACACCTCGGGACGGTATCTTGAGGCTTTTCTCGAAGCGCTTTTGTACCATTTCCGCCAAATCCGCCGATTCTGATTGAAACTCAGTCTGGATCATATCCAGCAAAATGAATTGCACGATGGAGGTATCCTCAGTCGCGGGATCATCTTCCTCATAACGTAACGCTGCGTTCTCCAACTGGGCCGCCGCGCGGGCCTCATCATTTTTCGCCCGGGCAAGGAAGAATGTCTGACAGCCACGAGCGGACGCCCGCCTCGCCGAATTGGCGTGAATGGAAATAAATAGGTCCGCGCCGGCGTTGTTGGCGATGGCTGCTCGCTCCTCCAGGGGGACAAAGTAATCGCGGTCCCGGGTCATGATGGCCTCGAGTTCAGGATTATCCTCGATCATCTCGCGCAGGTAGTTAGCGATCGCCAGCACAATATCTTTCTCTTTGGTGCGTCGTCTGCGGCCAATCGCCCCCGGGTCGCGTCCCCCGTGACCGGGATCGATTACAATCAAATCAATCGGTTCCGGGCGTGTGGTGACCGCGGGCGTTTCGGTCAGGGGGTAGTCAGGCGTATAACTGGAGTCTTTAAACAGGACCTGAATACGATCGGGTCGTGATTCGGTCATCGTGACGAATTCTCCCAGATCGTAGACAAAACGGAACGAAATCTGGGCGGAACGGGCAAACTGGTGGGATTTGACTTCACGCAACAGCCCGCGATTAAACCGTTTACTGAATCCGACCGGCGAAAGGCGGCCCTCCTCGATGCTGATATTGAACCAGTTCCCTTCGGATTTAAATGCCTCATATTGTAGCGGGTGGCGCAGAATGATTTCGAGCAAGATGCCGTTCTCCCGTTGCTGCAAGGTATAGTCCACGATGTTGAATTTTTCCCGCTCAATCACCAGCGTTTTCGAATCGGCGACATAGACAACCCGCCGGGGATGTACTGAATCGAGGATCGGCGCCAGCGTGGCAATGGGCGCCATAAAGTCCCCGTCGATAAACTTCACCGGGTAGATCAAATTGGCTGCTGCACTATCCACGCCCACGAATGGGGAGTTGATGGTAAATCGCCACCGGTGTCCATGCAGCCTGATTTCGACGGCATCCGCGAGCTGGTCCCAGGTTAGCTTTCCCCCCAGCGCCTCAAACAACTCGATTAACGAGATATACTCGCCGGCTTTCAATTCTTCGGAGCGAACGGTCAACCGGTCCCCGGCAGAGGTAATCGTTACCTCGCTGTGCGACGGTTGGGCATGGACACCTACACCAAGAATGAGGCAAACAGCGACTATGGTCAAACGCATAGGATCAGGTTTTTTCATGCACCGGCGATTGCTCCGGTGTCGCAATTAAGCAATCCAGCATGTGTGACACTCACCGGCGGCGAAAGACCGAGCGCTGAACCTCCCGCTCGCTTTCGCGTTTGGCTATGGCTTCTCGCTTATCGTAGAGCTTTTTACCTTTGGCCAGGGCCAGCTCGACTTTGGCGTGTGGCCCCTTAAAATATACTCGCAGGGGAATCAAGGTGAGCCCCCGTTCCTGGATTTTGCCGATCAGCCGGCGTATTTCCCGGCGGTGCAGCAGCAACTTCCGCCGCCGCGTGGGATCGTGATTGAAGCGATTGCCCGGATCATACGGCGAGATATGCATCTTCTCCAGAAATATTTCCCCATCATCCACGAGCGCGTAGGCATCTCCCAGGTTGCATTTGCCGGCACGCAACGACTTCACTTCGGTACCCTGCAAGACAATCCCGGCTTCAAACGTATCCAGGATCTGGTACAGATGCCGCGCCTTCCGATTACTGGTTACCAGGCGTTCTTTTCGTCCGTCGGATTGGGTCTGTGCACTCATCATATTTCCCCACCCTTCATCGACAGGCTGCAATATCAATTGTAGACACCCATCGACAAAATCTCAAGGTGATTCCTGATACACTGAATGCCTTGCCCTAGATGCATTCCGGCTCTATAATTTCCGGTGATCTTATTTGGGGTCGAAAGATGAGAACGTGTCGCCTCTGCATATTCACCCTTCTGCCGCTAATGGCCCTCTTTGGCTTGGCCACGGCTGCTGAGCGCGGAACTTTGGCCGGTGTAGTCCGTGATGACTCCAACCAGCAGCCGCTCCCGGGCGTGACCGTGTATATTCGTGAACTCGGGCGCGGCGCCGCCACCGAGCCCGACGGCTCCTACGCGATCACGGATATCCTCCCGGGATTATATACGGTAGAATATTCTTCCATTGGCTATACAATTGAACGGCGTGTGAGTGTCGAAATCAATGGTGGGGACACCACGGCTATCACTGTCTCGCTGACGCCGACAACCCTCCCCTTAGGAGAAGAGGTGCGCGTGGTCGGCCGCAAGCCGTTGTTGCAGCTTGACCATCCGGCCACCCAGCGCAAAATCGACCTCCCCCAAGTTCGCAAAGGTACTGTGCGCGAGTTGCGCGATATTGTTGCCCGGCAGCCGGGAGTGAGCCGTCTGGATGGTGAGCTGCATGTCCGGGGAGGACGCACCTATGAAAACGAGTATATCGTTGACGGGTTGTCGGTGACCGATCCGTTTCTGCGCAAAGGATATGGCCTGGCACCATCCCCCGAGGCTACGGAGGATCTGGCACTGCACTCCGGCGGCCTGGATGTGCGCTTTGGTGATGTGTCTGCCGGGGTAGTGGAAATTACCACGAAAGACGGCACGCCGGAACATCATGGATCGGTAACCTGGAAGGGCGACCATTTTGCCGGCGCTGCCGGCTTTAACACTGATCTGGTGGCGACTCATCTAAGTGGGCCGTTGCCGATCCCTGGCGGATTTTCCCAACCCACGTATTTACTGGATCTTCGCGGCCAGGCCACGGATTCGTACCTTGGGACCGCCGATCAACTATATTCGGATATCGCCGGCGGGGAAACGCTGGCGCTCCGGCAGGATAACCAATACCGCTGGCTGGGCAAAGTGACCTGGCGGCCCTGGCGGATTTATAAGCTTTCGCTCTCGTTAGCGGGGGAAACGACGATCAACCAAAACCGTGATCAACTTGATACCCGAATTCGATCGGTTACCTACAGCCACGGCCCGCCGTTTGAGTACCGCCATCTCCTTGATTCGTACAACACCTTTACCCATCAGGCGGAGAGCCAAATCCTGCAATGGGGGATCAGGCCGAGTGATCGCTCGCGCTGGAAATTTACCGTGGGTCGCGTGGCCTCACGGTTGCGGTCGGAGGTCAATGGGAAACACTGGAGCGAGTATGAACCCCCGAGGGACACGTTACCGCTGGTTTTCGAGTTGAGTCCCGACTCAACCTATTTCACCGTCGAACGCGGGGATGGATTCTACGATATCGGGGACGGGGATACCTGGTATGATCATTTCACCGAAACCTACTCATTGTTGCTGGATTTCGAACATCGTGCCCAATCAAATGTCACCTACGCCGGTGGCTTGTCTCTTGAGCGCCAGAAGCTGCAATTGGTCGATATTTTTCGTCCCGGGGCAGGAGATGATGGCAGCGGACTGAGCGCGGACATTTACCAGACAACGGCCTCCACCGGCGGCGGGTATCTCAAGGTGGATTTTAACCTGGGGGGAGCGGCGATCTCGCTGGGGTTACGCGGGACGGCTTGGTATCCGGGATCATACCTGGAGCAGGCGGTGGCCGATACATCGCGGGCCATGATCACCGACAAGATGCGTGAAACCTACCGCAACGATTCGTTTTATTTTCTCGGTGGCCGAGTCAAAACCTGGTTACTGCCGCGTATCGGGTTTTCATTTATCCTGGCGCCCAATGTCAGCCTCTTTGCCTCTTATAACCGTCTGGCGAAGAAACCGAATCCGCGATTTTTGTATGCGCGGTTGAATTCGGATGCGCCGGGCACGTTTCAACTCTTCGGCAATCCGGCGTTGAATCCCGAAAAAACCACCACGCTCGAAGCCGGGATCAAATATTTGCTCTCGGCAGATGTGGCATTGCAAATTGTCGGGTATCAAAAATCAATCTACGACTATATCTCTGCCACACTCATCATTCCGGACTCATCCGATTTCGATGAGTATTTCTACGTGTATGTCAATCGCGATCAGGCTGAAATCGGCGGCGCCGAGGTTTCTTTTGATCTGCGTCTTGGCGATTGGTACTCTGGCTCCGCGGCGTTTGTGTACACGAAAGCGACTGGTGAGCGCTCGCTGCCCAGTGATATTTTGCGCGGCATTCGTGGCCGGGAAGCGGATCTGTTGTACGAGGAGATCAACCTTGATTGGGACCGGCCCTGGCGTGTGAGTTTTCATTCAAACTTTGCGGTGGGGGAGGAACGCCCCGAGATTCTGGGAATTTCACTCCCGCCGGAGTGGAACGTGAATCTCTCCTGGTGGGCCGAGGCCGGCAAGCGCTACACGCCGTACCGCGCGGATACAACCGTTGATGCCCTGTACGGCCAACAGGTCGAGTATGTGCCGTCCGGCGAGACCAATTCGGCGTTAGGTCCGTGGCGGAGTTCGCTGGACGTGGCCTGGCAGAAATATTTCTCCATGGGGCGGTACCGGTGGACGGTGTACCTGGAAGTCACCAACCTTCTGGCCCATGAAAACGTCACGCTGATCAATCCCTTGACCGGAGACGTGTACAAAGAGGGAGATGATATCCCGACCGGCGGAAATCTTTTCGAGCTGCCACCCGAAGGATACAACCTGCCGATCTGGGAAGATCCGTCGCGCTTCGAACTCAGGCGGCACATCCGCTGGGGGGTGCGCTTTGGCTGGTAAGCTAGGGTCTGGAAAATGCGTAGGCCGGGTTCCGAATGCGAGCGAAGTGAGCATGAGAAACCCGACACCATCCTTCGCGTATTTTTTGGTTGTATTGCTGGGACTGCTGGCCGTGAGTTGCGTGGATCAAATGGATTTCCCCACCGAACTCGCCGAACCAACGGAGCCGATTGAGACGACTGACACCACGTATGTACCCCTGACGCCGATCCGGAATTCCGCTGCGGGCCTGGAATTCAATCATCCTCACGGCGTGACCTTCGGCTACGATCGCTCAGTGTATATTTGCGATACGGAAAATGACCGGGTGGTACGCCTTAGTGTTACCGGGGAATTTCTGGCAGAATATCCGGTGACCCATCCGGTGCAGCTGACCCAGGACCGGCAGCTCAATCTCATCTGTGTCGATGGCGTCGGCACTGCGTACCGCCGTGAACATTTCGGTGATGGTACCTTTGAGCAGGTAATCTATCGTGACTCGATCTCGGAGTTCATCGAAATACAGCGCTTCGAAGACGATAGTGTGGTCTTTGATACGGTTGAAATCGTCAAACCATCTGGCATACTGGGAGTCGCCGCCTCACCATTCCCCGATCGCTGGTATTACCTGCCGGATACCACCCGCGATGTTATCGCGTTACTGAATGTCGAAGACCGGGGGATCGCGCCCGATATTTTCGTGGCGATGGGGCGGGCGAAATCGATCGATCCAATCGGACTGGTGGCCTATCCGGTCAGTGAGGACGAGTATCATTTGGCCTTCACCCAATGGAGCCGATACGATCCGTTTCGCATCGTCGAGAGCAATACCTTTGCCGAAGTAGTGCTGGATACGGCCGATATCTATCAGCTTCTGCCGGCGGGACATAAGCAGGTGGCGCGCGATCCGCAGGGGAATTTTTACGTTGTTTCAGACCTGACCAATCGCGTCTATCGTTTCACCAAAAACGGCGCGTTGTTTCTCGATTTCGGCGGGCGTGGGACCGCTCCGGGGCGATTTAATTCGCCGCGCGGGATCGCCTGGGGTGAGGGGGTACTGTACGTGGCAGATACACAAAATAATCGCATCATGCGGTTCGTTCTTTCCACGGATATTCAGCAATAGGACCATTTTGGGCGCCGCCCCTACCTCGTGACTGACAACAACTTACCGTTGACAATTCTGCATTGTGACATCCCGTCTGACCTACTTTGCGGTTGCAGAACACGGATTTTCTTCGTACAATAGCATGCCGTGCCGAAGTGGTGGAACTGGTAGACACGCGGTGTTCAGGGCGCCGTGTCCATCGGGCGTGTGGGTTCGAATCCCACCTTCGGCACCATGAAATTTGCCCGGGTAGCAATAACGAGTACCCGGGCATTAGTTATGGTACCTGCGAACCGTAGCAGATTAGAAGTGCTAATATACTTCACCATTGGAGTCGGTACGGATAATATACACGTCCATGTCATCGCCGCTACCAAGGGAGCTACACCCCGCTATAACATATCCCCCTTGTATAGTCTCTATAACCGACATCCCAATTTGATCCCCCCTGCCGCCATATCTTCGATCCCAAATAATCTCACCATCCAAATCTAGTTTCAAAAGAAAAACGTCCAAATCATCCCGATATTCAGCGCCAGTCTCGCTCTGACCGACTATTACGAGAAACCTGTCTTTGGTAAGTATGGCCCCGTGAGGTGATTGATTCCCGGGAACTTCTAGGCGTCTGCTCCATATTTCATTTCCTCGGGCACTGATTTTAATTACTGCTATGTCTTTACCGAATTTGGAAGCTCCGAGTTCCTTTTCCCAGCCCACCAATAGGAGTTGGCCCTCGTCCGTTTCTCCAATCCATATCCCCTCTGAATTCTCTTCACCAACGGTCTTTTGCCATTTTAGTTGCCCGATGTAATCGGTCTTTAACAAAAGTGTCTTACTAGCAGTCATGCGTTGATTCAACCCGCAGATTACGTAGCCCCCATCTTTGGTCTGGACCACACTCCTGCCTATTTCATCATCTGCTGAACCGTGAACCTGGCTCCATTCTTCCCGCCCTAGTGAATCAATTTTGATCATTAAGATATCATAGTCGTCCTTCTTAGTCTTCTTAGTGGCACCTGCGATCAAGAAACCGCCATATCTCGATTTCACAACACCACCGGCTATATCTTCCTCCTTTGGGCCAAAATAGTGATCACTAATAATGTCACCGTACTCGTTAGTGAAAACGCCACAGAGGTCTTTGCCGCGGTCTGGCGCCCTGTCACGAGTGCCGACAGAGAGAAAGGAACCCTCTCCGTTAGTAACCATTGCGGCAGCCCTGCTTTTTGAAGAGATGGATTTATTGATGATAATGGGTGTACCGTCACATCCAATGTTCCCAAATAGCATTCGAGTCTGTTTGGACTCGTAGGACGTGCCGAGAATTACATATGAGCTGTCTCTCGCTTGGATAACGCTCACGGCGTTTTCGTCATACATCCCTGCAACGCGACGCCCGAATGGATATGGGTATTGCACAGATATTGAAATCGCATTCGATTGTTGAGGATCTAATTCAAATACTTTGTGAAGATATTCCGCACCTTTTCTCTCATTACCCCTTTCATAGTGTTGCTCCGCCAAAGCTAGGTATGCCGGGATCTTTTCCATTTCCTGTTCACGGAGTTTCTCTTGCGCCTCTTCTGCTAACCTCTCCTGCACTTCTCTTTCTTTTGCCGAAGCGATTGAACTTAATGAGTCATCACATGCTTGAATTTTCTCCGTAATTAGCGCGTCCTCAGGGAAAACGCGTTTAGCAGCCCTAAAGTACTTTTTGGCTTCTTGGAAGTTCCTATTGTTCATTTCAGTGTCGCCATAGTCGATTAGTTGGGAAACACTCAAGGCTTTTGCATAAACTGGTAGATCTTTCACCAAGGTTCCCGAGGAGGTTTGGCAGGTTATTGAAATTGATCCCTGAGGATCGAAATCATCACGGTATGCAACAGTAATGTCATACTCTGTTTTAGATTTACGTACACTAGAAATGCCGTCATTTGGTGCAAAGTTCAGCTCTTTGACTTCTGCGTCTTTGGATGATGATTCAAACTTGAGAGGAAAACTGACGGGGCGGATATTGTCAAGTGAAATTGATTCAGGCAGGACCAGTGCAATATTCGGTGCGGCGGCTGAATCGGTTAATGTGTCTGGGGGTATAATAGAACTATCCGTTCCTATTGTGGAAGTCTCATCAACAGAGTGATCATCTGCCGGAATGTTTCGTTGGTTTTGGATTGATGGAGTTTCAGCAACGGGTGCTGCAACATGTCTATTCGTATCGTGTGGATCAGACAATTCTCCGCTATTAGTGCTCTCCATCAATTCAGGGTCCACGGTGACCACTTCTTCTTGAATAACTTGTGGCCTATCCGCCTGGAGGGGGGGCCTTTCATCTGGAGATTGACTGAATTTGTGGACGATTAAAGCCGCTAAAAGCATTGAGAAAAGGAATCCGGCAAGCCATAAATATCGGGCTTTTGACGGACTTCCAGTTTTGTTTTTGAGTTTTCCTCTCTCTTTCCTTGACCAAGGGCGTAAAAGATGGATTACTCGCGAATCGGTCATGGCACCCCTGGGTAAGTTGGAGTCACGCTTATCATGGGCTACGGTAAGGGAGTTAATCAACGCAGCTTTCATCTCATCAGCTGTTTGAAAACGATCAACTGGTTCCTTCAGCAAAGCTCTTTGAAGAACTTCGGTCAGAGACATGTCAATATACGGGTTGAAAGTTGTAGGATCAGGGGGATAATCAGTACGGATTTGGTCGATTAGACCCGCTGGATTAGTATCCGCGAACGGCGGTATTCCGCAACATAGTTCGTAAAGGCAAATTCCAAATGCATAAATGTCGCAAAGCCTATAATCTTGTACGGGATGAGTTGACAATTGTTCCGGTGCCATGTAGCGAAGTGTACCAATGCCCGCCTGTGTTTCGGTAAGTCGTGGATCATCTGCATGGATAGCAATACCAAAGTCGATGATTTTGACAATTCCGTCATTGTCAATCATAATGTTCGACGGTTTGATGTCACGGTGGCTGATGCCTTTCAGATGAAGGTAAGCCACACCATCTAGTGTCCTGAGTTAGAAGTTTCTATGCAAAAACGAGCGACGGATTGGATG
>CAYWVO010000049.1:0-22366 GCA_964461835.1 uncultured Ignavibacteria bacterium
GCCGGTCCGCACGCGCGACCGGCCGCCACCGGTCATCCGCTTCCCGCGCAACGTCGGGTTTCTCCGTGCGTTGGCACCCATCGCTGTCAGCCTGATCGCTGACGTGCGCCAGCACTATATAGCTTGTGATTTGCTGGTCACGGCGGATCTTGTTGATCCCTTGCTTCGCAAGGGCAACTGGATTCCTGCCTCCGCAGGAATGACACCCTAACAATTATTTGCCAAACTTAATCGCTTCACCACCCGACCAGCGCCCACCATTCCTACTTTCCGCCGAAAGACCAGGAGGTGTCTTTGAGCACCATGGCCTCTAACAGGGGTTTAATGTCACGCGCCTCATCGAATTTCCAGATGGCCTCTTTCACTTTGGCTCGCTGGGCCTCCGGAAACGCCTCCTGGGTGAGAGCGTCGAATTTTTCTTCGAGTTCCTCGTCGGTCATGGTATTACGCGGATCACCTTTTGGATAGTCAACCTGAGTTGTGACCGTGTTACCGTCGATAGTAGTGATTTCCACAATGGACGGTTTCTTCTCCGGGAATATCTTTTCCAGTTCAGGATCGGCTACCACCGTGATTTTCGGCAGCAGCTCGCGCAGTTTGGGATCGTGGATTTTCTCCTGCGTGAACTGCAGTGGGGTGATCTGGCGATCGAGGATGGCGGCGGAAACCACGTAGGGCAGCGAGTGATCGGCGGTTTCTTTGGTTTCCGGGTGGTATTTGGTTTCATCGGCCAGGATATCCGCGGCACGGGCGATGGTTTTGACCGTGACCGCTTGGACCGCCTCCGGTTTGATATCATGTTCTTTGACCAGTTGCAGTGTGGCGGTAATATGGGAATGGGTCAGGGCCTCGGTCGGGAATGCCTTGAAGGCGCACTGGGTGATTCGCCAGGAATCGCCGAGACCGTCGGTCAGTTTGCCCATGTCGTAGCCCTCGCCCATCTGCCGGCAGATACCCTCTTTGCCCTCGAAGATTGCCTCGGTGCCGATATAGCCACGTTTGGCCAGGAGGGCGGCAAAGACACCGGTGGAGGAGGCCATCGGATCGACCGTGTTCTTCATCATGGTCAGCTTGCCGGCGGCGACTGCACCCAGGGTTGAATTATGGGAGCCATTGATGCCGACAGCATTGACTGTCTGATCGACCGTGTTGCCCATCAGGAACGAGGCCACCACCGGCGAGGCCAACTGAGTCAGCGTTGCATGATGCCAGCCGCGCTCGCGGATGCCGGGAACGGCAAATTCACACAAGCGCATTTCCAGTTCGTACGCCAGCACAATCGCGGTGAGAATATCTTTGCTCGATTTCCCTTCATATTCACCAACCGAGGTGGCGACCGGGATTAAATCCGACGGATGTGACGGGTCCTGCACCCAGTAGATATCGTTGTAATCCATCACGCGGACCTTCAGGGCGTTGAGCAGGGTCGCCGCCACAAGGTCCATTTTCTTTTGCTCACCGTAAATCGTCGCTTGTGGTTCGCCCCCCAGGTGATCGAGCGTCTCGCGCATGATCAGAATATCTTCGTGATGCGAGCCGCCAATCGCGCACCCGATTGAATCCAGCAAAAAGCGTTTCGCGCAGTGAATGGCTTCATCAGAAATGTGTTCGAATTTCAATCCCGCAGCAAATTCCGCCCAAATTCGGGAAATCGTGGACATAGTACCCTCCAGCGAGCATTATTGACGCCCGCAACGGTTAACATGATTTATTTCTTTACGCCGTGAACCGCGCTGTCGTTGACATCCAGCGCCGCCTCCAACACCGCCTCGGAAATGGTCGGGTGGACATGAATCGTGGCGGCCAGATCGCTTGCCTTCGCTCGCAAGTGCATAGCCACCGCGACTTCGCCAATAATATCCCCGGCGTTCGGTCCGGCGATATGGGCCCCGAGGAGTTCATCCGTTTCCGGGTGCGCGATAATTTTGGCGAAGCCGTCACCGTGCCCGGTCGCCACTGCCTTACCGATTGCTTGCAGGGACATCCGCCCGATTTTGACTCTGCCGTATATTTCCGTCGCTTCTTTTTCGGTCAATCCTACCGAGGCTAACTCGGGGTGCGTAAACACCGCACCCGGCAGCGACCAGTAGTCCATTTTGATCTGGTGGCCGGCGATGACTTCAGCGGCGACATGACCTTCACGGGACGCCTTGTGCGCCAATAGCTTGCCGCCGACTACATCCCCAATGGCATATACGCCCGGCACATTGGTCTGCATGGTGTCATCGACGGTAATGAAACCACGTTTGTCAGTCTGGATACCAAGATCTTCCAGGCCCAGATTCCGAGTGTTGGGTTTCATGCCGATGCTGACCATAACCCGATCGCAGGTAATCACTTCCGTCTCGGAATCATCTGCCGCGCTAATCGTGACCGTAAGTTCATCGCCGTCGCGTCCGTCAATAGCAGTAACTTTCGATCCGGTCTTGACAGTCATCTTGCGTTTGGTGAACGCAGTTTCAATTGCCGCGGAGAGGTCCGTGTCCATGCCTGGCACGAGGGTCGGCAGTAATTCAACCACCGTGATTTCCGTGCCCAGCGCGTGATAGACTTCTGCCATCTCCAGGCCGATCGCACCGCCGCCGATGACAATCATCTTCTTGGGCACATCCGGCAGATTCAACGCCTCATCGTAGGTGATAACCTGCTCGCCGTCCGGTTCCAACCCCGGCAGCACGATCGGGGAAGAGCCGGTGGCAATAATAATGTGCTTCGCCTTCACGGTCTCGATCGCGCCGTCTTTTCCAGTCACGCTAATTTCAGTCGGCGAGGTTAGTTTCCCGCAGCCGGTGACCAGGTCGATGCCGTTTTCACGAAAAAGGTATTCGATGGCTTTTACCATCCGCAGGACGACACGCTCTTTGCGTTTGCGCAGGATGTTGAAATCGATGCGGGGATTATCAACCAGCAAACCGAAACTGGCGAGGTTTTTCAAATCGAGGTATGTCCCCGCCGCATACAGCAGGGCCTTGGAGGGGATACAGCCACAGTTGGTGCAGACGCCCCCGGCTTTATCCTGCTCGATGACGACGGTTCTTAAGCCCAGATGCGTGGCGACCAGCGCGGCAACGTAGCCACCGGGCCCCGCACCCAGGATTGCGCAATCGTAGGTCACTCGGTCTTCCTTTCGTTTCTTTGTCCTCAGGTACGGGGCAAAGAATTATCCAGCCTGATCGAAGTCAAGCGCCCGCGATTATGGGCATGCGGAATGTCCTATTATTGACAGGACACCTGGTCGATAGCTACAATGATAAGTCACGGTGATCGTGGTTCCGGCATGATCGTGGGGGAAAAGTGTAAAGGGGTAGCCCACCCAGAGTGAGAAGTCTGTCAAGACTTCGATCGCCGGGTCGGTCGGTAACTTAATCGCGAGGTTTATAGGCCCACCCGACGCGTCACGCGCGTACCGCACATGCCGCTTTGGGTGGGGTACCAGATTCCGATTGAGATTAACAAGGCCAAGGGCGGCAGACACATGGCCAAAGCTGAGATAACTACCCGAATTCTCCGCGATGAGGAATATCCCCGCTGGAATCAACTGGTCTCTTCCTCACCGCAGGGGAGTATTTACTCCACCCCGGAGTACCTGACAATCCTCTGCAACGCAACCGGCGGGACATTTGATGTTGTTGGTGTGTTTCGTGGCGAAGAACTTTGCGCCGGTATTGGGCTGTATCGACAAGCCAGCCGTTTCGGGACTGTCATTTCCAACCGGTTATTGTTGTATTACAACAGTATTATTCTGCCGAAATCGTCCACCCAATATCCCTCTCGTGAGACCGCACGAACATTGGAGGTGTTGACCGCACTCGAAGAGTACCTTTCCCGGTTGCATGTTGCCCGGCTGCGCGTCCATAGCCGCTGGCCGGGAATGGACGCGCGCGTGTTTGCGGAGCGCGGCTGGCAGGTGCAACCCACGTACACCTATGTGGTGCCGTTGACTGATCTGGATCAGCTCTGGGAGCGCATGGATAAAAATAGCCGCCGTTTGATTACCCGGTGCGAAACGCGGGACGTTCGGCTGACAATCGATGATGACTTTGACTCGTTCTACCGTCTGCATTATCAAACACACGTGCGCAAGGGAGCGCCGTTGTATCTACCGGAGAACCGATATCGGGAATATTTTGCATCGCTTCGTTCGCTGGGCTGGTGTCAGCTGTATCATCTGCGCAACGCTGACGGTCAATCGCTGGCAACCCAACTGGTGCTGACCGGCAATCATTCGGTGAGCCATACGGTCTGTGCCGGTGCCAATCCGGATTCTCTGGATTGGGGCACGACTTACTATTTGCGCTGGCGCACATTTCAGGAACTTGCTGACGCCGGGTATGAAGCGAATGACTTGACTGATGCCGCGTTGAATCCGGTTACCAAATTTAAAAGCCTCCTGGGAGGAAATTTGACCATGAACCTGGTGATCTCCCAACCGGATAGGACGCGCTATCGCACGGGGAAAACGATTACGCGCTTTCTTCGGCGGGGCGCAAATTTCCTGCGCCGACGGCTGAAATGAAGTAATTGTTGATCAGGATTCGCCGCAGTGGATGTTAAGAAATGGAAGCTACATGGGCGGCAACCTCAAGCAGCCTCCGCTGCGCGGAGAGCGGCTTGGGGTTGGCAATCCGACACTTGCACTTAATAACTGAAAGCCGGTATTATGAGTAGCCCACCTAGGGTGAGAAGTCTGTCAAGACTTCGATCGCCGGGTGGGTCGGTAACTACACCTTTCCGGTCCTCGTCACTCTGGGTTGGCTACGAGATTAATTCTCATACGTGTAGGTCGAGTTGCGGAGTCAGTCGCACTTCGCGGGACGAACGTAGAAATCCGACACCATCACTACAAAACCTCGCGGTGTCACGTACTAATGCAAACGGTCGATGAGGATTGTTCTATGACGGGTCAAACCCACAAACGCTATATCAACTGGTTACTCCTCCTCAGCGCATTCGTGCTTCTGGGCGCCTTCGCTGCCCTGACCGGTCACACGTTACTTCATCACCACGACATTGAACGCACAACATCTTGCGATATTTGCCAGGCGTTCACGTCCTGGGCCCCGGCTGCGGCAATTTTCTACGCGGCGCTCATCCCCGGTGTTATTGCGGCACGCCCGCATGATTACGTTCAGCGATTGAGCCGGGTTCAATACGCTGCCAGCTTTAACCTCCGCGCTCCTCCGCAGTAAGACGATATACATCTCGCTCATTCGTCAACGTTGTAGACGACCTAACTACTTTGGAGGGGGACTCTATGTTGAGACGTCGATGTCTCATTGTCCATATGTTTGCTCTGTGGTTGTTTCTGGGGCCAGTCATCCCTGGGCAGGCACAGACGACGGTCAACCCTGATATCTCGGTTATCGGGGATATTCGCGGCATGACCGCCGACCGACCTGAGGAAATTGGTCTCGAACGAAAGTACGAGTACGAATTTTATGAACTCGAACTGGCGGTGCAGGGATATCTCAATCCGTATGCCCGCGGGGACGTCTTCCTGGCGTGGCACGGCGAACATGCCGAGGTTGAGGAAGCCTTTGTTACCTTCGAACGCGGGTTACCGTGGGGCTTGTCCGCCCGCGCAGGACGGTACCTGGGAAATTTCGGCCGCTTGAATTTGCTCCACCCCCACGCCTTTTCGTTTATTGAACGCCCCCTGGTACACACCGTGTATTTTGGTGCTGAGGGGTTCCGCGATGACGGGTTTTCATTGCGCTGGCTGTTGCCGCTGGAAACCGTCTATACTGAATTGTCCGTCGATGTGTTGCGGGGAAATGTGTTTACCGGAGGTCATGTCCACCTCGACCATGAACATGAAAGCGAGGAAGCAGGGGCCACACCGGATTTCGGTCTGTTATCCCATGTCTCGGCGGCGGGCGCTCTTGGTGAGTTCTCCGAACTGGCGGTAGGTGGTTCGTTCGCCTACGGTCACCATGATCCGGCGGAAAACCTGAAATCGCTGTTAGTCGGCGGCGATCTTAAGTACCGCTCCAGGCCGGATCGATATACCTCGCTCACCATTATAGCGGAGGGGATCATTAACCGCCGCGATATGGCAGAACACCATCACCAGGAAAACGAAGGCGAGGAGCATCACGAGGAAGAAGAAACATCAACTGAGACCTTCTTCGGTGGCTATGGGGTGATTGATTACCAATTTAAGCAGCGGTTTAATGTGGGGGCGAAGTTCGATTATCTCCAGCCTCTCGAGGATAAAGGCAACACGACGACGCAGGCACAGCTTTTTGTCGGTTTTGCACCGGTGGAGGAAACGTCCCTGATCCGGCTCACCGGCTACTATCGCGACTCAGACGAAGGTGAGGGAGTGTTCGGCGGGATGGTGCAATTGATCTTTTCGCTCGGGCCGCATCGTCCGCATTATTTCTAACCAACGGCAAGGAGCCAATGTGATGCAATATGTTGTGAGAATCTCGCTGCTGACGCTGCTGGTGTTGGTTTCCGTATCGGCGGGGTACGCTGAAATTCGCGTCGTTACCACAACCACCGATTTGGCGCACTTTGTCGAGGAAATCGGCGGCGGACAGGTAACCGTCGACGCGATCAATCGTGGCGACCGCGATCCCCACTTCGTCGAAGTGCGACCGTCCTATATGCTCAAAGTACGCCGGGCAGACCTGCTGTTTATGATCGGCATGGAACTGGAAATGTGGGTCGATCCGTTGGTCGACGGTTCCCGCAATGGAGATTTGACGATTGTCGATTGTTCGGAACGTATCGAGCCAATGGAGGTGCCGTCCTTCAAAGTCGATGCGAGCCACGGCGACATTCATCCGCACGGCAATCCGCATTATTGGCTGGGACCGGATAACGTGCCGGCAATTATTGAAACAATTGTCGACGCATTGACTAGCTTCGATCCCGGACACGTCGATACGTACCGGCGCAATGCTGATGCCTACCTCGAACGACTGGATTCTGCCAAAGAGGAATGGCAGCAGTATGCCTCGCAGTTGAAAGGTAAGAAGTTAGTGTTTTATCACAATTCCTGGCCGTACTTTGCGGACTATTTCGGGATCGAAGTCGTTGAACATGTCGAACCGAAACCGGGAATTCATCCCTCCCCCGGCCATATCCAGAAATTGCAAAAGCTGTTGGCGGCGGGGGAGATTCAGGCGATTGCAGTCGAACCGTATTTCGATCATAATATCCCGGAGATGCTCTCGGAAAAGTCGGGGGTACCCGTGGTAAATGTATGTCCCTCGATCGGGGGTGTTCCCGGTGTGGAAAGCTATCCGCAGATGATCGAATATAATCTCCGTGTTCTCGCCGGTGAGTAGACAATGAGTGACTGGTTGATTTTAATGGGCTGGCCGTTGGCGGCCTGCCTGGTGCTGGTGGGGATTCATGCCTATTTCGGGATACACGTTCTGCATCGCGGCATTATTTTTGTTGACCTCTCCCTGGCGCAGGTAGCAGCGTTGGGGACCACCGCCGCATTTCTGCTCGGCTTCCCGCTGGACAGCGAAGTGGCGTACATGTTCGGTGTTGGATTTGCGTTGGTGGGTGGTGGCTTATTTGCCGCGACCCGCACCATGGAGCACAAAATTCCCCAGGAAGCGATTATTGGCATTGTCTACGCGGTGGCGACTGCGGCGGCGGTGCTGGCGGTCGATCGCGCGCCGGAAGGCGCTGAGCATATCAAGTACATGCTGGTCGGCAATGTGCTGACGGTTACACCCGCAATGGTCTACAAAACGGCCGGTGTGTATATTGTCATCGGCATTATCCATTGGCTATTCCGTAAACGGTTTCTGGCATTAACGTTTGACAACGGCGCCGGGCTGCGCCACCCACGCTGGTGGGATTTTTTATTTTATGCGACCTTTGGCGTAGTAGTCACCAGTTCCGTGAAAATCGTCGGGGTGTTGATGGTTTTCATTATTCTGGTGGTGCCGGCGTCCGTAGCTAGTATTACTGCCGAAGGGCTCAGGTCCCGTCTGGCAATCGGTTGGGTCTTTGGATTTGCCGCGGCGCTGGCAGGAATGATCGTGTCGTATTTTGCCGATACGCCGGCGGGTGCAACGGTTGTTTGTTGTTTTGGGGTGCTCCTGGCAGCGGTGGCCGGCATCCAACGACTGGTCAGCCGGCAGCTAACGTAACAGGCTTTGTGGTGAGGGTCATCTACTTGAAATCTCTGTTGAATGATTGGCGGAAATCGCCTATTGTGGCCGCATTGAGTGAAGGGGGAATATATGCCGGAGTTTCCAACATTGGGACTCGGAGTGAAAAACGATAAGAAGATTTTCTATCTCATCTTGGACGGTTTGGGCGGCAGTCCGTTTCCCGGCGTGGGGAAAACCGCGCTGGAGGTGGCAAAGACCCCGAATATGGACGGCCTGCTGAGCCACGCTACCTGCGGATTATTCGACCCGGTTTCACCAGGGATCACCCCGGGGTCCGGCCCGGGACATCTGGGGCTGTTTGGATATGACCCCTGGAAATACCAGATCGGTCGTGGTGTCTTATCCGCTTTGGGAATTGACTTTCCCCTGCAACCGGAAGACGTCGCCGCGCGGATTAATTTTTGCACGCTGGACAAGGACCGCAACATCACCGATCGTCGTGCCGGACGAATTTCCACCGAAACCAATCAACGGCTGATTGAGCTGCTGTTAGAGAAGGTAAAGCTCCCGGATGATGTTGAGTTTTTTCTCCAGACCGTGTCGGAACATCGTGCGTTGTTTGTGCTCCGCGGCAAAGACCTGGGCGGCTACATCCGGGATACCGATCCGCAGCAGACCGGCGTACCGCCGCTGGACCCGCTCGCCAAGGATGATGTGTCCATTCGCGCTGCCGAGCTGGCCAAAGAGTTCGTCACGCAGGCGGAAAAAGCACTCGCCGGGGAAGACAAGGCCAACGGCGTGCTGATGCGCGGGTTCGATAAACGGCCACAGATTCCCATGATCTATGATGTTTACCCGCTTAGTTGCGGCGCGGTGGCGACCTACCCGATGTATCGCGGCGTCGCGCGGCTGTTGGGGATGGAGGTGCTCGATCCACCCGCTGATCTGCCGGAGACATTTGAGATGGCCGCGGCCAATCGCGACAAGTTCGATTTTCTGTTCATTCACGTAAAATACACCGATAAGGCGGGGGAGGACGGCAACTTTGAGTGGAAAGTGCAGGTTATTGAAGAGGTTGATTCGTTATTGCCGAAGTTACTGGATGCCAAGCCCGACGTGCTGGTGATTACCGGCGATCATTCGACCCCGGCGGCGCTGAAATCCCATTCCTGGCATCCGGTGCCGGCGTTGCTGTATGCGCCGGAGACCGCCCGGCCCGATCATTTGAAGGCGTTCAACGAGAGCGAGTGCCGGTATGGTGGGTTCGGTCGGATGGAACTTAAGTATCTGATCCAACTTGCCCTGGCGCATGCAATGAAATTGCAGAAATTCGGGGCGTGATATATTTGTTTGTGGGGGTTCTCACGCATGACTGATCGATCCGGTAACTGGGTTGTCGGTGCATTCACGACTCTGGCAATTGTAATACTGTTGGTGCCACCGGGGGCTGCGCGGGTGTTGCAGGTAGGGACAATGACCGGGGATAGTGTCCTCACTGTTGGTAGCGCCTCTGTATTCGCCGATTTGCAGACGGCAATCGACAGCGCGGCGACCAACGATACCATCTACCTCGCTCCGGGAATCTATGCGGCGACGCCGGAATCATTCGTGGAAGAACTCTGTGGGAATTGCGAGAACCATCAAACCAGTGTGCAAGCGACCCGCGGATTTTACATCCACGATAAAGCGGTATCAATAGTGGGGCTGGATCGTGATTCGGTGATACTACAAACCAACGCCGGGTATGGGATTTTCTTTGAAAACAGCTACGGCTCATTGGTGAAACACCTGACGATTACCGGGGGTGTGCGAGATGTTGACGGTGCCGCCACCGATGCCGCCATTGTCGCCCGCAATGCGCGGTTGACGGTGACCGAATGCACGATTCGGGACAACACCAACCGGCCAGACTCGATTGTCGTGGGTATCGGTGGCGTGTTCGGTCGGGAGAACGCGAAGCTGTTCATTATCGGTAACCTCATCGAGAACAATAGTTGGGACGGCATTGCCCTCTATCGCGGCGCGACCGCAATTATCATGGATAATGAGATCATCAAGGGTCGCGGGGCCGGCATAGGAATCACCTGGGACGCGGTGGCTACTGTATATCGCAACCGGATATCTGAATACTGGAAAGGGATCGGGACTTTTGGTGCGTCGCGAGCCATCGTGCGCAATAACGCCGTGTTCGAAAATCTCGGTTGGGGGATTATTGCGACCGGCACATCATACATGGATTGTGCGAACAATGTGATTTATCATAACGGTAATTGCGGCTTTGGCCTGTGGAGCGACGAGGCGACTGGACGCATCACCAATTGCATTATCACCGATAACGGCTGGCGCGAGATGTGGGTCTGCCCGCCGGTCGGGGTATGGAACAACGGCCATCCGTTGCTCTTCCCATTTACCTACAACGTTGTCTGGGGCAATAAGGATGGTGCGTTCTCGGGAATGCCGGATTTGATTGATGTTGATGGCAATCAGGCAATCGATCCCGGATTTGTGGGCGAGCATGAATTCCGTGTGCCGCCGGAATCCCCGCTCATTGATGCCGGCAATCCGGACCTGACTGATCCGGACGGCACCCGGTCGGATATCGGTCTGTTCGGCGGACCAAACGCCAGGCGATAGCAATAATATAATCGAGGAATGCCACTGATGACGCCGGAAGAGCGGATGTTATTATCCTTGCGCGGCCTTTCTATCGGGGACGCGTTCGGCGAGTTGTTTTTTGCGCTGCCACTATCACTGACCGAAACATTATCAACGCGTACCTTGCCGGACCCGCCATGGATGTATACTGACGACACTGAGATGGCGTTATCGCTGGTAGAGAGTTTGCAGCGTCACGGAAGCATTAATCAGGATGAAGTGGCCGCCGGATTTGCGCGGCGGATGCAACCACACCGCAGCTACGGTGGGCATGCCTATTATTTGCTCATGAGCCTGAAAAACGGGGCCGATTGGCGAACGGAAGCACCGGCGATGTTTGATGGTACAGGGTCATTCGGCAACGGATCGGCCATGCGGATTGCCCCGCTGGGGGCATATTTCGCCGATGATTTAGACGCGCTAAAAGAGAATGCGGTACTTTCCGCCCGGATTACACATACGCATCTTGAGGGCTCTGCCGGCGCAATTGCAATCGCTGTGGCGGCGGCGTTCGCTTGGCGGATGCGGGGAGAGAAGGATATCGATCCGCAATCGTTTTTGCAGCGTGTCGAACCGCACGTGCCGGAAAGCCTAACTCAGGATGGCATCAAGGAGGCGCTACAGCAATCGTTCGAGGCGTCAATGATTAAAGACAAAGACGGGAACGAATTTGATGTCCGTCCCGCACAGGCTGCGCAAGTGCTTGGTTCGGGGTACAAAGTCAGCGCGCAGGATACGGTGCCGTTTGCGTTGTGGTGCGCCGCCCGTCACTTGGATAATTACGAAGAAGCGCTCTGGTCGACCGCCTCCGGTTTAGGCGATGTGGATACCACGTGCGCCATGGTCGGGGGAATCGTGGCGCTCTCTGCGAATCAGTCAACCATCCCACCTGCCTGGCTGAAAAACCGGGAGAAACTGCCGGAAGAGTTTGAGTTGCAAAAATAACTTGTGGCCGACGGGTGGCAACCCCAAACTTGGTCCGCCGCAGGCGGGCTCTATTTGGGGTTGATGTGGAAGTGTGTTGAAACTGCGTTCGACACGTACCCTACGATTCCCATGGCAACTCCTCGCTGGCAGAGCCATCAAAAATCAACTGCCCCTTATCGATGAATAAGATCCTCTGGACATTCCCCTTAATGAACTCGAGATCATGTGTGATAACAATCACCGAATTTCCGTGTGACGTGAGATTATGAATAAGTCCCTCCATCCGCGCAACACTCTCTGGATCGAGATAACTTGTCGGTTCATCCAGGATGTAGAGTGACGCCGGCAGCGCGAGGATTCCGGCCAGGCCCGCTTTGCGTTGCTCACCCCCAGAGAGTTCAAACGGGGAACGATGCCCAAAATCATCGGCAGATAATCCGGTAAGTTGCAGTGAATCCCGCACCAGGTTTGGGATCGCCGCCTTCGGTATCCCGATGTTTTTCGGGCCGAAGGCGACGTCATCAAATACCGTATCGGCAAAAAGCTGACGTTCCGGCTGTTGCATCAACATCGCCACCGGCGGGCGATGGTTTTTTTGATTTACCGGCTTGCCGGCGACTGTAATGCCACCCTTAAATTTCCGAATCAACCCCGCCAGATGCCAGGCCAGCGTACTCTTGCCGGAGCCGGTCGGCCCGACTATTCCCACGATTTCGCCGGGCTGAATGCTGAATGAGATATCCTGCAGCGGATTGGGCAGTTCGGCGGGGAATATCGTCTCGGTTTGGCTCAGGTTCTCGACCACGACCAGCGGATCGGACGTTGGTGCGGCGGTGGCGTGAAGCCATGTCTTCGGAATATCGATTGTAACCGCGGGCGTGTGTTTTTCCGCGTGAGAGTACTCCGCAGGAGTGCCGTCATACGCGATTTGGGCCTGGTCGAGCACCAGGACGCGATCACAGGATTTTACCTCGTCCCAATGCTGGGTGACCATAATGATGGTCTTAGCCGTGTTGGCATCGCCGAAGATGTCATGGTGCACAAATTCCCGGCGGCCGGGGGGATCGAGATTGGTGGTTGGTTCATCGAGCAGCAACACTTCCGGTCTGACCACCAACACCGAGGCCAGTGCCACCTGCTGACGTTCGCCCCCGGAAAGAGTGTTCAGTTTTCGATCGGCTAAATGATCCAGGCTTCGTGCGCGCAGGAGATCATCGATTTCTGCCGTTTCCCGGGGGTCGTCGGGATACGCGCATCGAAGCGCGAAGTGCAGCTCCTCCCGGACGGTCTCTTGCGCGAACATATCCTCGGCGTGTTGCAGGACCACGCCAACCCGGCGGCGGATCTCGGCAGGAAGTTCGCCGTTGGCCGGGTTGGCCCCGAGGATTTCGATTGACCCGTTGGAGGTTGGTTGCAGTCCGGCGATGACATGCAGCAAGGTCGTTTTCCCGGAGCCATTGGGGCCAGAGATCGCCACGCGCTCCCCGGCGGTAACATCCAGGCCGACGTATTGCAGTGCGGTGATCGGAGCGGGATCATGCGGCCGGAAGACGACCGAAACATCCCGTAAGCGTACAACTGGAGCGCCCATATCTCTAAGGTACAATGATGCGGCGTTTGCCGGAAGTTCTCAAAGATTGCTGGAAAGAGAAAAATACTGCTGAATTATTCGTCCGGCCAGCAGACATCCAGCTCTTTGGCAGCCTTGGCCTCATTGAGCTTGCGCAGCGGAGTATTATGTGGAGCAGAATTGACCAGGTCGGCGTCGGTTTCCACCTCTTTGGCGATTTGAATCATGATCTCGGCAAAATTGTCGAGTGATTCCTTGCTCTCCGTTTCAGTCGGTTCGATCATCAACGCTTCCGGGACAATCAGCGGGAAATAAACCGTCGGGGAGTGCACACCAAAATCCAGCAACCGCTTGGCGATCGCCCCCGCGCGAACTCTCTGCTTTTTCTGCCGCGACGCCGAGAGAACAAATTCGTGCTGGCAGGGGAGTGGATGCGGCAACTCGTAATAATCTTTTACCCGGGCAGCCAGATAGTTGGCGTTCAGGATTGCGTCCTCGGCCACCTGACGGAGTCCCTCTCTCCCGAGGCGTTTAATGTAGGCGTACGCTCGCACCATGATCCCGAAGTTGCCATCGAATGAGTGCAGGCGGCCGATTGAGTCGGCGCCAACATCCTCGTGCCGAAAATACGGCGCACCGTCACGTTGGTCTTTAACTATACGTGGGCCGGGGAGAAACCGAGTCAGGTGATCTTTCACCCCAACCGCACCGGCACCCGGGCCACCGCCGCCATGTGGAGTGGAAAAGGTCTTATGCAGGTTGAAATGAACGATGTCGAATCCCATGTCTCCCGGCCGGACAATACCCAGCATGGCATTTAAGTTAGCGCCGTCCATGTAGATTAATCCCCCGGCCTCGTGCACCATGGCGTTAATTTGCTCGATATTTTTTTCGAACAGTCCGAGGGTATTGGGATTGGTGAGCATCAACCCAGCAGTGTGATCGTCCAGGACGCTGGCCAGATCCTCTACGTCCACCAGACCGTCCTTGCCTGAAGACAAGGCAACGGGCTCGAAGCCGGTTAGCGTAACTGAGGCAGGGTTCGTGCCGTGGGCGGAGTCGGGAATAATGATTTTTTTGCGGTTGTTGCCGTGGTTTTTGTGAAATGCCCGCATCAGCAATAAGCCCACCATCTCCCCCTGCGCACCGGCCACCGGCTGCACGCTGACTTCATCCATCCCGGCAATAACCGCCAGCATCTGCGACAATTCATGCATCAATTGGAGTGCACCCTGGCAGAGGTGTTCAGGCATTTCCGGGTGCAATCCAGCGAAACCGGGAAGGGTGGCAACACGATCGTTGATTTTCGGATTGTATTTCATCGTGCACGAGCCGAGGGGATACATGGCCTTATCGATATGGTGATTCATGGTCGAAAGGCGAATGTAATGCCGGACGACCTGCGGTTCGGCGACCTCAGGTAGTTTGGCAGGCGTTTCCCGGCGATAGGCCGACGGGATAAGCTGGTCTAGTGGTGTATCGCCGACACCCGGTTTCGGCGGCGTGACGCCCTGCCGTCCGGGTTTGGAGAGTTCGAAGATGTTTTGTTGTTTCATGGGTCTTGGTGTCGAAACCACGTCCCCACCATCGGCGGGGACTCAGGGGTTTCGACCTACCTTAAATCCGTTATTATTCGGTCCGGTCTTTACCGCCGGTTGCCGGTATATACGCAGCAAACTGGTGCGGTGCAAGCGGGTGAAACAGGGGATTGACATAGCGGCCGATCACGATTTCAAGCGGGTGATTATTTGATCCACTTGGTACGAGGCCTCTTCGGCGGCATCCAGGATTGTCTGCGTATGGTCGGCGAGCGGATGGACTTTGCTTCCGCCCGCGGCACGAATTCGCACCGTCAAGGCCACTGCGCAGGCGAGAATAAATGTATGCAGGCGTTCCCTGTTTAACCAGAGAACATCATCGTATTCATTCACTTGCAGATACTCGGCGATTGCGGGAGTGTTGAACATTTGATTCAGCCATCGGCCAAGTTTTATCAGGTGGTGATCCGCAGTTTGTGCTGACGCTTCCAGCAGGGCGGTGAGGAACATGGTATCGATATAGGAATCGTGTTCGCTTCTGCCGGTGGAGATGAACGCCAACCTGATTTGTTTGGGCAGCAGCCAGCGGTAATACGGATTCGACTGCTTCTGGACTTCCTGATCCTCCGGCGCGGTTGGTTGAAAGCTCCACAAGTTTCGACAAATGCACCAGAGGTAGCGAATCGGCAGGCCAATTGCGGCCACAAAGCGCGCCTTATTTTCGGGAGACAACCAACGCTCTTCCGGCATCTCGGCCAGGAATTCCTCCAGGGTAAAATGTTTGAGTTCTTTTTCGATGCGGGATATCGTATCGGCTAAATTCAGCGCAACGCCGGAATAGGTGATCGCTGCCTGATAAAATTCTCCCACTAATCGGGTCGTATCCTCCGGGATTTTCCCGTCACGGAGAGTATGCATTCTTTCCGGCTCGATGAGTTTGCGGAACGGGATCAACACCGGGTCCAGAAGCATCTCGCGATAGGCATCGTCGATGCTGGGTACCGGAGCGCCGTTGAGGCGCTGGGCCAGGGTCGCCCAGCTCCCGTCTTGATCGTGATGTTCGCGAAAATCCAAAAAGGCATGATATTGATATCCGCCGAGTTCGGCAAAGATACCATCTGCGCTGAGCTGTGCGCCGGAACGGAGGTATTCCTGGTGATCGCGGTGGTCACGGAACGAATACCAGACGTTAGCGTCGATCTTCAGGGCCAGCGCTTCACCCAGTGTGCGGCGGACAAAATTTGTCTCCTCGGCGCTGCCGGTATTGATCGCGGTCGAGCGTTTGATTTGCCCGCGGGTGGAATTATAGGCGTTGTTATAGAGGATGACGCCGCGCTCCTGGCCGACCCGGTTGGAGTAGGCGAAGACATTTTCATCGACCCAACCGTCCGGGGTCACGAAATCATACAGCGCAAAATTCGCCGCACCGCTGAAGAGGTACCGGCGCCGCATCAAGGGAAAGATTTCCCGTTCGTGGCGGCGAACCATGTCCTCATCTGGTTGTTCGTCCCAGTACGCACGGCGGTACTCCATGCCGTACTTTTCGGTCAAGCCTTCGATTTGGCCGTGGCCGAACATCGGCAATCCCGGCATGGTGACCATCATTAACGCCACGCCAAAATATTTATCCCCGGTGCCGAACTGCGCGATGGCTGTTTCTTCATCCGGGTTATTCATAAAATTCACGAAGCGCTTGAGGACTTCCGGGCTGAACTCCAGCACGTTTTTCACGGTGAGGCGATACTTACTGTTGTCCTCCATCTTTAACATGTTCATGAAGGCGCTGTTGTAAACACGATGCATGCCGAGTGTACGAACGAAATACCCCTCCATCAGCCAGAACGCCTCGGCCAACAGCAGGGTATCGGGCACTTCGGTGGCGACGCGTTCGACCACTTCGCGCCAGAATTCCTCCGGCATGTGTTTGTCGAATTCGTCGCGGGTCATGCCGAACTCCGCGCGGGAAGGTATTGATCCACCGTCCCCCGGCTTGGGGAACCAGAGTCGCTGGTAATGTTTTTTGGCCAGGGTCATGGCGGCGTCGAACCGGATGATGGGAAATTGCCGGGCGACATGAACAATTGTCTGAATCACCGCTTCACGCACCTCCGGATTGAGGAAATTTAGCTGAGCGGTGTCGTTCCATGGCATATTGGTGCCGTCATTGCCGTGGTAGATAAATTTGGCGTCGCCCGTCCATTTATCGATGCGCTTGAAGACCACTGCGGCGTCGCGATGTTCCCAGTACCCATCCTCGATTTGCAGCACCACGCGATCATCCTCCGATACATCCACGCCGGTATATTGATACCAGGGGTAGGGGGGATGGTCTCCCTGGAGGAACCAGTCCGGGTGTTCGATTACCCATTTGGAATATATTCCCATGTGGTTGGGTACCATGTCGCTGGCCAGGCGGATACCGCGTTGCAGCGCCCGATCGCGCAAATTGTGGTATGCGTCCTCACCGCCGAGTTCGTCGGCGATGACATAGTCATAGACTGAGTACGCCGAGGGTGCCGCTTCCGGGTTGCCCATGATTTGTTTGATTTTTTGGCTGGCGGGCGAACGCTGCCAGACACCAATCAGCCAGAGGCCGCTAAAGCCCCAGCGAGCGAGTAGATCAAGTTCCTCGTCGGGGATTTCATCCAACTGTTTTATATGACGCTGGTATTTTCTGGAGAGCTGATCGAGCCAGATATAAATCGATTTAGCGATAAGAACAACGTTGGACATCCAGTCGGCATCATGCGAGAACCGTTCCGGTTCATCCAATCCGCCGTATTCATCGCCATAGCCGGGACCGAAGCGTAGTGCTTCAATCGGGCCGGGGCCGAAACCGCGCATAGCGCGTTCTTCGCGAATGATGTCGGTGGCCAAGGTCAAGCGTTCCAGTAAGTCCGGTGGCAGAAACACGGCCCAATGTTCGCGCAGGTATTGCAGTTGGCCCTCCAGTGAATCAGGAGCGGCTTTCGCAGGAGCACCCAGGCATGCGATCAATGTCTCGCCGAGAGGATCGAACACCGGCTGCCGATCAAAGTATTCGTCCCAGGCGGAAATGTACGATTCAGCCGGCGCTTGTTCGCGGAATTTGTCGTCGGCGAATAACGCAGTGAATGGCCGGAATGCGGAATTCTGCAACGACAACGATAACAGCAGGATTTCGCCAATGACGGTATGACGGTTGGGGATGGTTAACACAGTCTGCTGCACGTAGTCATCAGCCGTCTGATTTTCCAGCATGGTGGTGCGGGGTGGAAATAAGTCGACGAATGCTTTTGCCGTATGATGTGGTTTGGCCGAGGGCCGATCGGTGTCAATCCACGATTGGCCGCTATCCAGTACTCCCGGGAATTGTTGCTGACAGTATAAATGGAACACGTAGCGCAGGATGTCGGTAATGACGCCGGCGGAGATTAAATCTCCCGGTTGAATCCAGGGGGTGGGACCGCCACCGGTGCCATGCCAGCGACCAAAGGAGACCGCCAGCCGCCGGACGGTCTGGGTGTCGGCGCCGCGGTCCCGCAGCGGCGTAGCGCCGACCAGGGTCCGGATATCCAGCGCATCCCAAAGTTCCTGCGTGAGATGAAAGCCGAAGGGGTAATGACGGCGGAGGATTTTTTCCAGGCGTTCTGTATCCATCAGACCTGCCAATGATGTCCTTTATTGCTCATCACGCCCGGCCTGGAAGCCGATGCTCTTTTCCGGTGATCCCGGCAATTTTATTTCCCCGTGTTGCTTCTCATATTTCTTGATGTTTTCCTCCAGCGCCCGGTGCAAGAGTTTGGCGTGCGCAGGCGTCATGATGATCCGTGAATACACCTTGGTTTTTTTGACCCCGGGAACGACCCGGGCAAAATCCAGTACCATTTCGTGCGGCGAATGGGCAATGAGTACCATGTTGGCGTAAGTGCCCTCGGATTCTTTGTCACCGAGTTCGACGTTGAGCTGTTGTTGCTTCATTTGCATTTGGTTCCTCCTTGCGGAAAACATCCGCTATTAACTACATTGGGGCTCTGAAGTCAACGGCGACGGCAATGGCGACGGAATGATTCGATGACGACACCAACGCGTACCCGGTTACAGGGACTCTTTGACGGTTTTACGCAGGCACGCGTGTTAATTTTTGGCGATGCGATGCTGGACGAATACTGGTGGGGGTCGGTATCGCGGATTTCGCCGGAAGCCCCGGTGCCGGTGGTCAATGTAGATCGCACCGGCCACAAGCCCGGCGGGGCGGCAAACGTGGCGCTGAATGTCGCCGAACTCGGCGGATCGCCGCATCTCATCTCGTTGACCGGGAACGATGCGGGACGGGAGTTGTTGGTTGCGGCTTTGGAGCAGCGTGATCTCACGACAAGTGGATTACTGATCGATACATTGCGCCCCACCACCCGCAAGACCAGGATTATCGCCCACAGCCAGCAGGTGGTGCGGGCGGATGCGGAATCATTGGACGAAGTCAATGGTGACAGCGCCGCGCGATTGTACGAGATATTCTCCGGAAAATTGGAGTACTGCCAGGGAGTGATTATCTCCGATTACGGCAAGGGGGTCATTACCAAAGACCTGGTTACGCGGGTGATCAATCGGGCGCGCGAGCAAGGCAAATTTGTGGTCGTGGATCCCAAAGACACGCATTTCTTCAATTACCAGGGAGTGACCACACTGACACCCAACCACCACGAGGCCGGCTTTGTGGCGGGTCGACGGATTGTCAATGATACGGTCTTGCGCGAAGTGGGATTCGAATTGCTGGAGCGTTTACAGACTGATTCGCTGTTGATTACCCGCGGTGAGCAGGGAATGTCACTGTTTGAACCCGACGGCGAGATTACCCATTTCCCCACGCGGGCGACACAGGTGTTTGATGTTACCGGTGCCGGTGACACAGTGATCTCCACAGTGGCGATGGTGCTGGCGGCGGGCGGCACGATCAAAGAAGCGGCGTACATTGCCAATTTTGCCGCCGGGCTGGTGATTCGGGAAATCGGCACCGCGCAGACCACCCAGGCGGCGTTATCCGAGACAGTGTTAGCGGCCGTGGGAAACGAATGAGTCGGGCCAAACAAAAAATCCTCACCCCGGAATCGCTCAAACGCCGACGGGCAGCCTGGCGACGGTCAAAGAAAACGGTCGTATTTACGAACGGGATCTTCGATATCCTGCATCGCGGGCATGTGGAGTATCTCGCGCAGGCGCGGAGCTATGGTGATATTTTAGTGGTTGGCGTGAACACCGATGCCTCAACCCGGAAATTGAAAGGACCAAGCCGGCCGATCAATCCGCAGGCCGATCGTTTGGCGGTTTTAATAGCATTGGAGAAAGTCGATTACGCGGTGTCCTTTGGCGAATCAACACCGCTTAAGGTTATCGAAGCTCTTAAGCCGGATGTGCTGGTGAAAGGCGCCGAGTACCGCAAGGATGAAATTGTCGGGGCGGCGGAGGTGGAATCGTGGGGCGGACGGGTGATTCGCGTGCGGATGCGGCCCCGCAATAGCACGACGGCAATCATCAATCGCATCAAGCAGTTACCGAGTTGAGGGTACTCGTTTCTTGAAGCATTGCATTATAGTCCGCGAGGCTTTTTTCTTGACCGCCCCGTACGAGTACGGTACTTTCAAGGCGTAAGACTGGGCGACGGCGCCGGGGGGTCAGCTGTCCCCACCCACTCTGTGGGCGGGTAATTTTTTTCGGAGTAACGGTGAAGGCAACCAATTTTACGCGTCGATTAAACGCACTGCGCGAATCATTGAAGGAAGAAAACCTCGATGCGATGCTGGTCAGTCATCTGCCGCACGTGCGTTATCTCTCTGGTTACAGCGGCAGCAACGGACTGGTGCTCGTTACCGATAAGAATGCCTGGTTCTTCACCGATTTTCGCTACGCCGAACAGGCCAAAAAAGAGGTGAAGCGCGCGAAGATTGTCACCGCCGAACGCGATATCTGGAAGAACCTGCCCAACATTGACGCCGCCAAAGCGCGACGAATCAAAATTGGCTTCCAGTCAGCGTATGTGAGCCACGCGCAATACGGCCAACTGCGTCACCTGTTGCCGACCGCGTTGCTCGCGGGCACGACCGAGATCATGGAGAAGTTGACCGCGGTGAAGGACGCCGACGAAATCGCCGCAATCAAAAAGGCGGCGCAGATCTCCGACCTCGGTTTCGAAAAGATCCTGGAGCATATTCGTCCCGGCGTGCGGGAATTCGAGGTGGCCGCCGAACTGGAATATATCATGCGCCAGGCCGGTTCGGAGAAGGCGGCGTTTGAGACGATTGTGGCGTCCGGCGCACGCGCCGCGCTGCCGCACGGGATCGCTTCGGGTAAAAAAATCGCCAAAGGGGACTTCGTCACCCTGGATTTCGGGGCGACCTATCACGGGTATGTATCGGACATCACCCGGACGGTGGTGGTGGGGAAACCGACCGACCGGCAAAAAAAAGTCTACAATCTGGTCAAGAGGGCGCAAAAAAATGCTGTGAACCGAATGAAGGCCGGAATGGAGGCGAAAAAAGCTGACTCTTTGGCGCGCAATATGATAGAGCGGGCCGGACACGGCAAGCGGTTCGGGCACGGGCTCGGACACGGCATTGGGCTGTTTGTTCACGAATATCCCCGTCTCTCAGCGCAATCGCCTGACGTTTTGCGTCGTAACATGGTCGTTACTGTGGAACCGGGTATATATTTCCCCGGCTGGGGTGGGGTGCGGATTGAAGATGATGTCGTGGTCACCAACCGCGGCGTGAAGATATTGAACGAGGCCGAGCGAAACCTGATCAGCGTGTAGCCCTTACTGTTCTTTTTGATCACGTTCGGTCCTGGGGGCAAGGAGTGGAGTCATGAAAGAATCCACAATCCGCCGACTGATCCAAATCGTTGAAGAGAGCGAGATCGAAACGCTCGAGGTTACCCGCTTTTTCCGCAAGATTAAGATCACCAAGCGCCTGAACAATCACAACGGCAGCGGCGACCCGTCCACGATCGTGGTCGAGCCAAACGCAGCGAAGACTTCCCCGTCCCGCGTGGAGCAGACGGCCGAACCGGAGCCGGCAGAGGACACGTCTAATCTGCTGGAAATCACCGCGCCGATGGTGGGGACGTTTTACCGGGCGCCGGCGCCGGACGCCGATCCGTTTGTGGATGTCGGCGACCGCGTGAAACCGGGGGAGACTGTGTGTATTGTGGAGGCGATGAAACTGATGAATGATATCGAGGCGGAAGTCGCCGGAGTGATCAAAAAGATCAATGTCGAGAACGCGCAGCCGGTCGAGTATGGCCAGGTGTTGTTTGTGATCGACCCGGACGGCTGATCTGAGTGCGATGGCGGGGATTGAGGATTGCGGCGGGCGCTGGATGGTGCCCGCCGTTTTGTATGTGGGGAAAATGTGGGCGGCAGACGTCTCACAGCGTGGCCCGGACATTTGTCCGGGTTTCCAGGACTGATGGAACATTGTTTGAAACCCTGACGAACGTCAGGGCCACCCTGGATGATGTGGGCGGGAGACCGCCCGTTTACCCGCCCCATGCCCGTTAGCAGAATCACCCCACCTGTCACCCAGCGCTTGCCCGCCTTCGGAGGACAGGCTGGGGTC
>CAYWVO010000050.1:0-21919 GCA_964461835.1 uncultured Ignavibacteria bacterium
GCCTCTGGCCGGATGATCGCCACGAGTAGTACGTCGACCGCGCCACGCCCAACCGGCGCAACGGCACACGGGGCAGGACCGGATCGTTTACGAGCAACGGAAGCGGGTCTTGGCGGCGTTCTACCAGCGCCATCCGGAGCGGTTTGTCCGGGGCGTTCCCAAGCCGCCGGAACTACCAGGCGAAGTGTGGATTAACAAGCCGGAACAGGTCGAAAGGGCAGCGTAACGAAAGGCAGGATTTGTCTCATTTTTGTTGACACATACCGCTTGACAAAGGAGAATTCTGATCTATATTGCCCCTGTGGAAAAGCAGGTTACCGGCCGATATATGAAGTGTTGTATCACAATGACCTTGGAACTCATGTGGCAGAGAGCTGTAAGAGTTTGAAATGAAATCGCTTACCCGACATATAGTCACTGCGGTGATACTCGCCACCTTAGTCAGCCCAGCGTTGAGCGAGATTTTCTGTATTGAGGGTTGCGCAGGCGGGCAGTCCAAGTCGGACGCGGCGACAGTATCCTGCGATCTGAATACAGCGACAACCTGTTGCGGAACAAGCAATACCGCCTGCGCGTCAAGGGAGTTCTATCTCCCCGAGGTCCGACCGGGAACCGATTGCCAGTTATGCGGTTGCTTCTCATTTGAAACCAACTTGACTTTCCTCACCTCGAAGAGCGAGAACAAATCAAACCTAGAGCGTACCCACTCTAATCTCGCCGCATTAATTGGAACTGGACATTGGGAAAATTCAGCTCGTCGTTTCTCACGAATCTACTTTGTCCGAACACATGATCCGCCGGTGTATTACCAGATCCACGCACTCCTGCTTTGATTCTTCCACTTGTAGCATCTTTTAACCGGCCCGGACGATGAAGTACGTCCGGAAATTTCGTTGTCTGTACCCTATTAAGGAGATAAACCATGGCTTACGGGATTAGTAGTATTGTATTGGCTCTCCTGATTGTCGTCATGTTGAGCCTCGCCTCTTATGGCCAAAACAACCGCGGGCGGGCGAATGCAACAGGTTTTCAGCATGTTACAGCACACGTCGACACCACCGAAACGATTTCAATCGAGAACGCAGTCTATAAGATTTTGGTCTTCCATCCTGCTTCGCGCGCCAGTTTTGGAGATCTAGAAAAATCACTTCAGGAACTAGGCTCGTCGGGAGAGGTCAAAGTACAGATTGAGTATTATCCCGCGGGCGAACCACGAACCACGGTGAAGGCCAGTAAGCTCAGGATGCGTCCTTCACCTCAGATGACTCTCGTAATATTTGAGGCCCCAAACGGCGCGGTCACCTGGGGCGGCCCAGAGAATCGAATCGCCACGGTCAAGCCGGAATCAGCGTTTCCCTCACCACGTATGTGTGAAGTCATCAAGTCCGCTCAAAGCGGGAGAGATGTGTTGCTGGTTTTCAGCCATGATGCTGCTCCGCATGACCAGGCACTGGTGCAGGCGGCCACGGCCTATGCCAAGGATCCCGCCAACAAGGCAGATGCATATGTGGTTGATCCCAACGATGCCGCAAATGGGGATATAGTCGAACGCACCAAACTCCCTCCTGATTCTTTGAACGATGCCCGGTTATTGCTGATGGTCGGCGGACGAGTAAGCGGCCAACTTACCGGCGAAATCACCGAACAGGATATCCAGGGATTAAAGAAGTCCTGTAGCGGAAAGGCGGGTTGTTGCTGATGTGGACAAATGTCCGGGTAGTCTTGGGCATATCTGCCAGCATGGGCATTAATTTCGTCCCGGATCTCATCGCCGCATTGCGTGAGAAAGCAGCCGAGATTGACGCCATTCTGACACCCAGCAGTAGCGAGATGGTAACTCCGCTCTACCTTGCCGGCCTGACCGGTCGGCGAGTGTATACCGACGAGTCTTATCCTGATGCCGGATGGGAAGTCCCCCACATCACATTGGTTAGAGATGCCGCCATATTTCTGGCCGTGCCCGCCACGGCGAATCTGGTCGGTAAACTAGCCCATGGTATCGCCGACAATCTATTGACCACTGCCTTTCTGGCTTGTCGTGCACCCCGTATCGTCTGCCCGGCGATGCATCCGCTCATGTGGCAAGATCCGATATTGCAGGGTAACGTCACAATCCTGCAAGAGAACGGCGTGTTGATTGTAAAACCCGTTTATGGTCTTTGCGTTTCGGGAGACGAAGGAGTCGGTGCCATGGCGCCACCTCGTGATATTCTTCACACCATTGAACGAGTTCTTGGTTTTACCGAGCCAAAAGAGGAAAGACAATGAACGTTTTCAAAGTAGTGCTGAGGGAATTGACGCAAAGGAAAAGCCAGCTAGTGACCAGCTTGATCGCTGTCGTGATGGGTATTGCGGTAATTGTTGGTATCCGCTCCATTACTTACTATAGTGAGAAAGCGATTGCCCTGGAAATGGATGCGCTGGGTGCAAATGTATTGATCCTGCCCAAGGGTGTTACGGTCGATGATTACTACCGTGCCGACCTTAGTAACGAAACGATTCCCGAAACTTATGTTGATGATATCCTCAATTCTGGCCTGCAAGGCGTCGATAACCTGTCACCCAAGCTGTCTGTTTCTGCCTCGGTTAACGGCCGGGAGACGATCATTACCGGGATAAAACCGCGTGAGGAATTCCTGGCGAAGCCGGTGTGGGAGATGGCCGGGAATATTTTTGAAACGCCTGTCGGTTGCGCCGCGCCTGCCGGAACTTCGCCAAAGAACCCTGAGGCTGTTGATCAACGCAGCACAATAGATGCGCTCCCGGTTGATGGTCTGCTACTCGGAAGTGACATTGCGACTGTCCTGGACCTGGAGGCTGGTGCGACCGCCGACATCAACGGTGAATCGTTCACGGTTACAGATGTCCTCCCACCCAGTGGAACCGTTGACGATGGCCGGGTTTTTGTTCATCTGTCTGTTGTCCAGCGCATGAGTGAACAACCCGGGCGTATCAATGCAATTGAGATGATGGGGTGCTGCGAGCAAATCTCCGGCGGCTTGATCAGTGGCTTAAACCGTACATTGCCGGACGCAAAGGTCGTCACAATCGAGCAGATTATCTCCACGCAACAGCGGACGAACCGGATGATGGACCGTTTTGGGTTGATCTTTTTGGTAATCATCCTGGTGGTCGGCGGTGTGTCCATCGCCAATTATATGTTTGCCAATGTCTATGAACGACGCCGTGAAGTCGGAATTCTGGTGGCCCTTGGTGCGGGGCGTGGAATTGTGCAGAAGATTTTCATTTTAAAAGCAATCTTATTGGGGTTGGTCGGCGGATTCGGTGGATTCATCGTCGGCTCGGCGTTGGCCATCGTTCTGGGTCCCGCAATAGCGGGTATGCCGGCCAATCCGAGAGTCGAGTGGTTGGCTTACAGCATTGGAATCTCAGTCGTGTTGTCCCTTGCTGCTTCTATTACCCCGGTGTATCGGGCAGCTAAACTTGATCCTTTCGATACATTGCAAGAGGTGTAGTTTCATGATAAAAGTAGTGAACCTGGTCAAAGAATTCAGGCTCAATTCGCAGGCCGTTCGGGCGCTCGATGAGTTCAATGCGGAGATCGAGGATGGCGAATTCGTCAGTGTTACCGGACCATCCGGGAGCGGGAAATCAACTTTGCTTATGTCGTTGGGCGGGCTGGTCCGTCCAACGTCCGGCAATGTGTTATACGATGGAATTGATATATACAGTCAGTCCCCTGACTGGCAGGCGCAGTTCAGGAAAAACACCGTTGGCTTTGTTTTTCAACAATTTCATTTGATTCCCTACCTGACTGCCTGGGAAAATGTCGCGTTGCCGCTCATGCTCAGTGGGAATCACTCAAATCAGCACAAGGAGATAGCTGTCAGTCACCTAGAGCGGATGAGACTGGACTCCAGATTAGATCATAAACCGTCCCAACTATCGGTCGGCCAGCAGCAGCGGGTAGCCATGGCTCGCACACTGGTCACCAATCCCAAAGTCATTCTGGCCGACGAACCGACGGGTAACCTCGATCCTAATTTGGCGCAAGATTTGGTGGATTTATTGACGGATTTGAACGAGGAAGGTAAGACAATCGTCCTGGTGACGCATTCCCGGGAGGTTGCCACCGCAGGCAGTCGGCGGTTGCAGCTATACGACGGCAGGACCCAAGAACTCGCTTGAGTGTGACTGCTTGGACGCGGTTGTGTAACACTGAAAGCAAGCGGTTTCCTGAGTACCAAAGCTCCTGCGAATATTTTACGTAGCAGTCCCGGAACTGCTGATACTCCTTCATTTTATCCTATTCGGCTCCGGTATAAAGGACAAACTGGATGTGCCTTATCTAAGCTGTGTTCCATATTCTTCTCTTGATAGATGCGCGCCGGACAATAATCGCACTCTGTAAACGGCTGGCGCTCACGGTATTCGCCACAACCTGAGGCCTCATATGCCTTGGTTACTTCACTTAGTGTGGACTTGCTTAGGTCACCTATTCTAAGGAGCGTCTGGTGGTGCATGGATATACAATTCCCTTTGAGTCAATTGTTATCATGCTGTTTCTGTGTAGTTTGCACCGTGTGTCACCGGTCGGGTTTAACGTGACCCTACGTGGACGGTTTTACGTGGCCGCCGACCTGAATTGTGTGAAGTGCTATTGGGGAAAAGAGAATCCGGCAATCTCCTAATGAGAGGCGCCAAGGAATAACGTCCTCATGTTGAGCTGGCCGTATAGCAAGATTCTACGAACGTTGTTTTAACCTCATAATCCTTCCCAAGTCAATGACATGCGTTAGGATAGGCACCTTTCCTAGTTTGTTGGGTACAGTTCCCACCTCCGGCATGTACTTGAAGATACCCAAGGAAAATAATGATCGCGAATTCCCGCTCGGAGGGTGCTTACCCGCGTTGGCGTTATCTCCGGGTTTCAGGTAATGATTCTACCACCCGGTGTGCTTGTTTCACGCAGTCGTTGAGGCTGATGCCATAATAGGCGTTGCCGACGAGATGGAGATGCCCCAGCCGTTGTAACTCCTGTTCGATGCCATGAAGTTTCTTACGGTGACCAATGACGAATTGCGGGATACCGCGATGCCATTGGTATACTTTGGCAATTTGCGGAGCGGAACGGAGACCGACAATCTCATTCAGATCATTGCAGGTTTGGGCGATGAGTTCATCGTCCGACCGGTCTTTCACTGAGTGGTTACCATCCCCACCCAGCATCGTCCGAAACTGCACAGAGCCCTGAGGTGCTCGCTCAGCGAAGATCGACGAGGTCCAGATTGAGCCCAGGATGCTTTTGCGTTCTTTGTGCGGTACCAAAAAGCCAAAACCGTCCAGGGGATGCACTACGTCTGTCTGGGCAAACCCGAGGCACACCACCGCAATTGGGGCGTAAGGGATTGCAGACAACTGTTCCGCGAGTGTTGATGATAATTCAGTGACGATATCGGCAGCGCGATACGCCGGAGTGGCGATAATTGCCTCTCGTGCATTGATCGATTGCCCTCGGACCGAATGCAAAATACATGTATCGCCTTGGCGGGCAATAGAATCAATTGGTTGATCAGTTTGGATAAACTCGGAGTATCGATTTTCAAACCGCTCGATTAATCGATACAGCCCGCCATAAAACGACGTCAACCAGCCGGCCGGTCCCGCCGGTCCGCCGGTTTTCTGCTTGTTCTTTTTCGCCGCGCGCTTTTTGGCGATCATTGCTTTCACGAGCGAGCCGTAGCGGGATTCCATTTCGTGCATAATGGGGAAGCATGATTGCAGCGAGAGGCGATCCGCTAGGCCGCCGTACACGCCGGAGACCATCGGCTGCACCAGATAATCGGCGGCTTCTCTGCCGATGCGCCGACTGGCGAAATCATAGATTGACTCATCGTCGGTTGCACGCGCCCGCACGAATGGTTCTTTCAGAATTCGCAGTCGGCCGCGTAAGCTCAGAATATCCGATCCCATGAACTTAAGGGGCGACATGGGGACTTCCCGGAGACGGCCCCCCCGCAGGATGAAGCGTTTCCGTACGTTGGCGTTGGCGCGTTCGAGAGTGTCCTCAAGGCCTAACTCGCTGCAGAGCTGCAAGGTCAGCGGTTCGCGGTCCAAAAAGCCGTTCGGGCCTGAATCGAAACTTTGGCCGTCAATTAATTCGGTACCGATTGTCCCGCCGAGGCGTGTGTCGGCCTCAAGCAGTTGGACATTTAACTCCGGTCGCCGTGTCCGCAGAAAATGCAGTGCGGACAAGCCGGATATCCCCCCGCCGACAATGGCAACATCAGAGGTCGGCATGCTGTGGGATCCTCTCTGCGACGAGGTCGGCAAGCACGCGGCCGAACCGGGGATCATCGTTGAACATCGGCAGACGATAGAGGCGATCGGAATTGCCGACCTTTTGGGGTAATTCGATATCCAATTCGTAGAGCGTTTCAATATGGTCACAGACAAACGCAATCGGGACCAGGCAGATGCGCCGGCTGGACTCCGCCAGCAGCCGCCTGCTCTCCGCTACGCTATCCGGTCCGACCCAGGTGACCGGCCCGGTGCGGCTTTGGAACGAGACATAATATTCCCGGCCCGCTCCGGCCAGTTCGGCAGTTCGCCGCACCCGATCGACGTACGGATCGCCTTCCTCAACAAACTTTTGCGGCAGCGAGTGGGCGGTAAATAACAGAAAATCATCCGGTTTAGTGTGCTTGTCGATGTATTCGCGTAGCAGATCGATATAGGGCTGATACTCGTGGAAGTCCTCGATCAGTTCCCAGGTCAGTTCACCAAATTGTTGGAGAGAACGTTTTAATTCCAGGACACTCGAACCCGTGGTTGCCCGGCTGTATTGTGGATACATGGGCAAGATAATGCAATGCTTGCAGCCATCATGATGTATCTGTTTGATGATGTCGGGAATCGTCGGATGATAATAGCGCATTGCCGTGTAGCACCTTGTCTCGTGACCCTGATTGCGCAATTCGGCTTCAATGATTTTTGCCTGGGATTCGGTCCAATGCAAAAGCGGTGAGGCGCCGCCGATTAACCGGTAATGGGCCGCCACTTTTTTGCTGCGCAAACGCGAAATCGACCAGGCAAAGGGTTTTTGGAATAATGCTCCACCGGGAAGTTGAATGAGCGAGCGATCAGAAAAGATATTCTGCAAATATTGCGGGATTGCTTCCAACGAGTCCGGCCCACCCATCGCGAGCAAGAGCACGGCAACGCGTCGGTTTGTAGACGGCACCTTAAATAGTCCTCGAGAATGTGGTTTTCCTGGACGGATCTCTGAGATACGCATCGAAAGTCATGGCAATGTTACGAACAAATGTCCGGCCCAGTGGCGTAACTGCGAGCCCATGTTGATCGCGCCGTAATAAGCCATCGGCGATGAACGGTTGCAGTTCGGTGTCTTCCTCCGCAAAGTAGCTGTGGTAGTCTTCTCCAAAGCGAGATTGTAACTCCGCAAACGACACGGTAAAATTACACATCAAATTGGTGATTACGTATTGGCGGACACGATCGTCATGAGATAGGCGCAAACCGCGATACACTGCCGGCGATGACTCTGCAATCCGTTGCTGATATGATTCCAAATCGGAGGCATTTTGCACATACATATGATTAAGGTATCCAATGGAGGACATACCAAAGCCGATCATCTCCGGGGCAGACTGCACCGTGTAGCCCATAAAATTGCGGTGAAGCCGCCCGTCCACTTGCGCGATAGCCAACTCATCCTCCGGCAAGGCAAAATGATCCATGCCAATTTGTCGATACCCAGAGCCGGTAAATGTTTGTACCGCGCTGGAAAAGAGTTGATATTTCGTTTCCGTATCCGGGAGATCCTCAGGGTTAATTTTCTCCTGGTTGGCCCGCAGTTTCGGCAGATAGGCGAATGAATACAAGGCGATGCGGTCCGGGCGCATGTTGATCGTTGTATCGATCGTTGCCGCAAAACTCCCGGTCGTTTGCCTGGGTAATCCATAAATGAGATCGAAATTGATACCGGTGTAGCCATCATCGCGGGCGGCGGTTAATATTTCCTGTACGCGTTCCTGACTCTGGATTCGCCCAACTGCCCGCTGAACCACGGGATCAAAATCCTGCACACCAAAGGAAATGCGATTGAATTCCAACTCACGGAGCTGGTGGATTGTCTGCGGTTCAACCTCCCGGGGATCGACTTCGATTGATGCCTCACCGGTTGGGGACCGCGAGAATAGTGACCGTAACTTGTCGAGCAGTCTGGTGAGGCCTTCAATGCCAATAAACGTCGGCGTCCCGCCACCAAAATGAAGCTGACTCACCGTGCGGCGTTTGCCGAGTAATCCGGCGATTTCGTCGATTTCACGTTCGAGGTGGTACAGGTAACGGTCAACGCGTTCGAGTTCATGTGTGACGCAGGTGTTACAGGCGCAATAGAAACACCGCCGGCGGCAGAAGGGAATATGAATGTACAGCGCCAGTGGCTCATTCGTGCGTTGTGCGGCGGAGCGAAGTGCATCACGGTATCCCTCGCTGGTCACGGTATCATTCCACATTGGCACAGTGGGATAGCTGGTATACCGTGGACCGGGCCGGTCGTACCGTCGCAGAAGATCGACGGTTGCCGTTCTGTCCGGGGACGAGCTGTTCATGAATTACTCCGATAGCCGTGCACGCGTTCCACCAGCGTCGTTACCGATTCAAGTGGAGTCTCCGGCTGGATGCCATGCCCCAGGCTCACGATCAGACGATGATAATCGGTCACACTATCCAACATGTTTTCAATGCGATTTCCGAGCGTCTCGGGATCGGCAAAGAGAGCGGACGGGTCCAGATTTCCTTGAATTGCTTTGTCCGGCAGGGCATTCATGGCAGTCCGCAGGGGAAGCCGATGGTCGACACTGACGACCTCGCAGGGGATCTTACGCACCAGGTCGAGGTACGGAGCAACATTATTAACGAATAGCATGCGCGGCACGCCGGTATTGGCGAGCGACTCGAAAACACGCGTTAGCGGATCGGCTACCCACCGGGAAAATTCTTCGTGCGAAAGAATACCCCCCCAACTTTCGAATATTTGTATCGTCTCGGCTCCGGCGTCGATTTGTGCCTGCAAATAGCTGTTCAGGCTCTCGACCAACAGGGCAAAAAGAGACTCCGCAGCATCTCGCTCTTCGTAGAGGAACTGCCGCGCGCGGTAAAATGCCTTACTCCCACCACCTTCGATTAAGTAGCAGGACAGGGTAAATGGTGAGCCGGCAAAGCCGATCAACGGGACCTGCGGCAGCATTGTTTTAATTTCCCGGATGCCATCGAGCACAAATCCCAAATCTTGCTGGGGGTCGATGCCGCGCAGTCCGGCAACATCGGCCGCAGTACGCAGGGGATTGTTGATTTTTGGACCGCCTTTGGGGAAGATTACATCCGCGCCCATGGGTTCGAGCATGGTCAGGATATCGGAGAAAAGTATTGCGGCGTCAAATCCGAACCGCTCGACCGGGGACCGTACGACCTCGGCGATCAGTTCCGGGGAACGGCACAAGTCTTGAAAACTGACTCGAGAACGAAGCTCCCGGTAGTCGGGAAGATACCGGCCGGCCTGACGCATGATCCAGATCGGCAGCGTCCCCTGGTTACATTGCCGGCAGGCAGCCAGAAAGCGGGAACCGGTTTCGTTCACGCATGATCCTCCGCCTTGGGACTCATATTCGTTACTCTTCAACGCTCCCACGCATAATCTCCTGTCGGTTCACCCATGGCCGGCCGGCGAGGTCCAGCCAAAACATCCCATACAATACGCACTTTGAGTGGCAGATGTAGCAAATTGGGTTCTCGCTCCTTGTCTGAATGTACCGGGTGATGTCGAAAAATCGTGAAGAGACATCTTTGGCTTGATTGATGGTCTCGGGAATAGGAGTGGCGCAGTGAGATCACTGGTACGCGGTGAATGTGTCGGTTGGCTCTATTTTGACTGGATATCCCTCAAGCTGTTCAGGGACTTTTTTCTTCGTTTCGGGGCTCAGGTCGGTCGCGAATATCTTGATGCAAGGTGTGCCGTCACACATTCCAACGCCGGCGCCGATTACTCCTGGGAGTGACATAAGCCGGTCTGTGTGTTTTGCCAGCACGCTGTCGATTCTTTCTTTTGCCATATCGTCCAGTCATCCGGTATAGAACACGGACCCCCCTAAAGGGGCCCGTGTTCGCCGTTACAGTCAGCGGAGACTGACTACTCTTTATTCTTAGTAGTTAACCGTCGCCTCGTTGGAGCAGGGCGAGCCGCCGATCTCGCACACCTGGTAGGTGAACGATCCACCGCCAACCTGGTTGGTGGCGTCCGTATAGAACCCGTCGTTCGGGGTCGTGGCAATCAGGGCGCCGTCACGATAGATTTCGACGTCCGTACCGGTCGCGCCGCTCCATTCAAGATCGGCATGCTTCCGGCCACGAACCTTGTACCCGGTGGCCGTTAAGGTAATGTCACTGGTGCTGCTGGAGACCGTGACACTCTGCGAGGTATTATCCGTGGCACCGTCATCATCGGTCACGGTTAACGTAACCGTGTAGGTACCGTCAGAACCATAGGTGTGGGACGGATTCTGCGACGTTGACGTGCTGCCATCACCAAAGTCCCAATCCCAGCCGACCACGCTGCCGTCCGAGTCGGTGCTCTGATCGGTAAAGTCAGCGGTCAGGTCGGTGGTGGTGTAGGTGAAGTCCGCGGTCGGCGGATTGTTGGTGGTGCTGCTGGAAACCGTCACACTTTGCGACGTGTTATCGGTCGCACCGTCATCATCGGTCACCGTCAGCGTAACCGTGTACGTGCCGTCACTGCCGTAGGTGTGCGAGGGATTCTGCGTGGTCGAGGTGCTGCCATCACCAAAGTCCCAATCCCAGCCGACCACGCTGCCGTCCGAGTCGGTGCTCTGATCGGTAAAGTCAGCGGTCAGGTCGGTGGTGGTGTAGGTGAAGTCCGCGGTTGGCGGATTGTTGGTGGTGCCACCGCTGCCGTCATCAACCGTGACGTTGAAGCGATTGAGCACATATCCGATCGGATTAGCCAGGGTACGATCGGAACTGCCCGCAAACAGTAGGCCCACCGGCTTTTTATTGCTGTCGTCGGTGACAATCAGCGAACCGGAATCACCGCCGTCGCTGAACGAACCAGGGGTGATAGCGATCTGATCCGCGAAGGTAGCCGATTTGGTACACCAGATGAACCCTTCATAGCAGACAGTCACGGTCACATTCAGTTCCGAGACCTCGCCATGGGTCCAGCCGGTTGTCCGGCCGTATTTCTGAACTTTCTGACCAATCGTGGCGGAAGCGATCGTTGAGCTGGGTGTACCGTATCCGTCGCCCGAGGGCGTTGAAGTCCCGACGTACGAAGTCGTGGTTGCCGCTATAGCGGCATCGATATAGTTGTTGCTGCCATCAAATTTGATCGGTTCAAAATCATACAAGGTGCCGATGGCATCATCCGGATCCGATCCGCCATCAGACGGTCCGGGTTGTAATTCATTGTCGCCGATTGAGGCATTGTTGGAATTGGCGTAGATGTGGTTGTTGCTCAACGCATAGACATTCCCCGAACCGTCTTTTACTCGGCAGCCGATAGTGCCGGCAGTGACATCGGGATGACCGGTCGAGACGCCGATTGGCACGGGGCGAGAAAATCGTGCGGTGGGATCGGCGTAGACCACGAATTTGCCGGTCACGGTAACCGAGACCGGTACCCCATCAATGGATTGTGGAATCGCATCGAGGGCCTTCTCATTGGCCATCGCTTGTGCGGTGACAGCACCACGCTGATTGACCGGATTCATGGTATACACAACAACGGCAAGCTCACCGTCCTCGTTCAGTCCTGTTCCGGTGCCCACGACTTCCGGATGGGTGAACAGGCCGTTGGTTGATTGATCCTGAACGGCCATTACCGCTTGCACGTCGGGATTTTGCTTGCCAAGCGGGGTGGTCTGGTTGGAGACATTCGTGATGCCGTTATCGCCGCTACAGCCAAACCACAGGCTGGTGGAAGCGACAAAGACAAAGACAGCGATGGTTAGAAGAGCTAACCGTGAAAAGGAGTGTTTCGTGTGCATTCGTTTCTCCTCACCTTAGGCGGTCTTACATGTTTGGGGGAACGTATGCCATATGAATACATCACTTAAGCAGAGTAATGGTGATGACAAACGCATTGTTCCTCCCGGTGATAAAAGTACCGTGGTAAAAACAGACCCATGATAGTGGTATTGCTCAATGCAATGCGACTGCGGCACCTCCTTTCTATGAACAGATATTTGAATGTGAAGGATATAGGTCGAGCACAGTATCCCGGTTAGTTGCTTGGTAGCGAATTTTGATGAAAAACCGAATTTTACGCACGCTTACACCCACCCATGATAAAAGATGCAGAAACGTACAAAAAAATACACCCTAATTCAAATTTTTCAATTTTTGCTTAAGAAAAAATCGGCAAGCGGAGATTTTTGTTTATCTTTAAATGGGGATGTTGTTAGGAAATTCCGACAAACAGATGTGAAGGCAAGGAAATCAGTTGGACGACAGCCTAATACAACTCTCTGACGCAAAACTGGTTACGTTGTGTCGGTCGGGTGACGAGGCTGCCTGGAAGGAGTTCATCCGGCGGTTCGGACCCTTGATCTATGGAATTATACACCAGTACGATTTGCACTCGGATGAGAAGGATGATGTCTTCGGGCATGTCTGCCTGATCATTTTGCAAAATCTGCACCGCCTGCGTCGAGCTGAAAAAATTGCCGGATTTGTGGCAACCACAACCAATCGCGAATGCCTGGCGCGGTTGCGGCAGCGAAGTCGTCACTTGTCACAAAACGCAGCGGCAGAACACATCGATCGCACTCCGTCGGCCGAACCGGATCCCACAGAAGTCATTCAACGTGCCCAGCGAGAACATATCCTGGTGCGCGGGTTGGAGTTGCTCGATGATCGCTGCCGCGAGTTGGTTGAAATGTTGTTTTTTGAACATCCAACGCCACCGTATGAGGAAATTGGCCACAGACTGGGCATTGCAGAATCCAGTATTGGACCGATTCGGGGACGTTGTCTGAAGCGGCTTCGTAACATCTTGCGCAAGTTGGGGTTCGAGAAGTGGTAATAAATATGGTGTATTTTTCATCCGTGAGCTGGCTCTTAAGTAAGGGGTAGGACAGTAATGAAAAAACCGGGACTGGAACAATTAGCTATGTACCGGGCCGGGTTATTATCTGCGAAAGCGGCGAAAGAGGTTGAACAATACCTGCGGGCCGGTTCGCGGAGGAGCCGCGACACGATGAAATGGTTGGAGCAGGTTGAACGGAGCGCATCGCTGGAGGTGCGGCACTCAGTACCGGACCATCTCGTGGGTATGGCCCGGCAAATCTATCGCCAGTTTACCACTAATCGCCAAAAGGCGAAGCGAGGATTGTCGCTGGCAGTCTGTGTGTTCGATTCGATCTGGCGCCCGCTGCCGGCTGGTGTGCGGCCCGCGGTCTCTGATGCCCGGCGTTTGCTCTATGTTACCGACGATTTCGAAGTCGACCTCGAAATCAACTTGGCTCGACAGGGCCGGTATACACTGTTGGGACAGGTGACCGGCGCCGGACAGCCACTGGAGTCGGCGATTGTGGTGATGTCACGAGGACGGAGTTCGAAACAGGTGACCACCGATGCATTAGGTGTTTTTTCGCTGGCTGAACTGCTTCCCGGCGAAATCGACTTGCTTATCGAGGCTGAATCCGCAAAGGTAGAAGTGGCACAGGTTCCGGTTGGACTGGTATGAATTCATCGCAACCCTCAGACAAATCTTTACAGCACGTCGAACAAGAGCAATTCAACGGCGATCGCGTAGCGTTCCTGGATTGGCTCAACCAGGAAGTCAACCGTCTGGTTTTTGGCGACCTGGTACAGTGCCGGAAATTGATTGCCGAGATTGATGACCTGCGGAAGCAGTTTGTCGATGAAGATCGTGCGCGGCTTTTGCGCATGATGGCCCGCTTTTACCATATGACCGGTCAACCGGCCGATGCCTTGAAACTTTACCAGAAGGCAGAACGGATTTATCGCCGGTTGGGAGATCGCGAGGCGCCGGCGATGATCGCCAAAGCCAAGATCGACGCGCTGATGTATCTGGGGAAATACCGGCAGGCGCTGGAGGTTGGACGCTGGGCGGCATCGTTTTTCCGTCGAAGAAAACGTCAGGTCGATCTCGCTCAGGTCCTGACCAACATGGGCAATGTCTACCATCGCATGGATGATGCCACGCGTGCCCTGCGCCACTATACAAAGGCGCGGGACGTCATAACCACTGATGTCCCACCGAATTTTCTGGCCACGATTGATTACAATCGGGCTAATATCCTTGCCAATCTCAACCGTCTGTCTGAGGCGGAAGCATTGTATGAGGATGCCGGTGCAAAGTACCGCGAAGCTGAGATGGAGATGGCGGCGGAACACTGTGACTACTCTATTGCCTACCTGCAATTTCTTCGTGGCCGTTTCGCGGATGCTTTGCAACGATTTGAGCGCGTGCGTGATAACCTTGACCGACTCGGTGATCGGCGGGGCAAAGCGATCGCCGAACTGGATATTGTGGAAATCTTTTTGGCTACCAACCGCTTCAGTGAAGTGCAAGAGATGGTTGGGGACCTCACCGACGAATTAGGATCACTAAAGCTCGATTATGAATTGGGCAAACTGCTGGTGTATGCCGCGCGGGCGGCCATGGCGCTGGGTGATTTTTCCAGCGCCGGCCACAACTTGACCAAAGCAAAGACCATCTTCGGGCGCGAGGGGAACAAGCTCTGGCAGGCGATCGTGCTATTGGCCAGGGCGCAATTGGCGTTCTTACGCGGCAGGAAGAAGCAGGCCGAGGAATCCGCGCGGCAGAGCGCACGGGCCTTTAAAGCTTTGCGGGATGATATCCGCCATGCTTACGCAGTTGTATTCATCGCCGCTCGCCTGTATGAGAGGAAAGAATACGCCAAGGCCCGACGGTCCCTGACACCGATTATCCGCAAGCGCCGGGCACTGCCCGCCAGTGTCCTTCTGCCGGTTTACCATCTGTTGGGCAGGATTGCCAATGCGCTGGACCAACAACAACAGGGTGTCGAGTTTCTGCGAACGGCAATGAAACACTTGCGGACATTGACCGGCGGCATCAGCCCGGACGAGTCGCGGATGATCTTCCTTTCCGATAAGTATTCGGTATTCAGCGACTTAACCGATATGCTGATTCGGGGCGGCAGGCATACCGGGGCATTTCGTATCGCGCAGGAGGCACGTCGGCAACTGGTCGATGAATCCCGTGCGGACATCCCGGATTTATCGGCGACTGCCGTTCCCCAGCAGCTTAGTGAAAGGCGTGACGCCTTGCGGGCACAGTTACGCAAACTATACACACCGACGCCAACCCGACAGCGAGGGGTTGGAGGTGATGTACAAGCCATTAGAAAGACGGAAGATAAACTCTGGCATACCGAACAGAGAATCAAACGCCATTTCTATGAGCGGGTTCCCGCAGCGCCCAGTGACGCCCCCAGTCTCAAAGAGACCCAAAAGCTTTTGGACGGGGACACGGTACTCCTTACCTACGTGTATTTAGCCGACGACTGTGGGGTCTTTGTCATTGGTAAGGACACCGTGGAGTTTGTGCGATTGACGAAATCAGTTCCGGTTATTGATGATTTGATTGCGCGGTTATATTTCTTTCTGGAAAAGAACGCCTATCCGGGATCCTATCGATATCGCAATCGAGAGACCATTCAATCGGGAACCGTCAGTTATCTCAATCAACTAACGAATGCCCTCTGGGAACCGCTTGAAGAGCATGTCAGGCAATTTCAAAACGCGGTGATCATTCCTGACCGGAAATTATCAGCCGTTCCGTTTCATGCCTTGTCCACTGCCAAAGGGCCGATGGTGTATGAACGGTACCGGATCGAAATGGCCCAGTCGCTGTCTTCCTGGCTGACCCGGCACGGGAACGCAGGGTCAACGACCCAGCCGGGGGTTGTCTTCATCCCCGCATCCGGTAATTCCGACGCGGCAGTTGCAGAATTGGCCGGGATCCGGAAGGCCTTCCCGGATACCGGGGTGGTGCGCGGAGAGGAAGCTACGAGTGAGCGGTTCCGCCAAGCGTTGTCTGAGCCGGCACGGTTCGTGCACACAATATCTCATGCCTCAATATCCTTGGCCAATCCATTCTGTTCAGAAATCCTCCTGGATGATGGGCCATTTTATGCCTTTGATTTATTCGGTGAAAGAATCAAATCCGGTCTGGTGACCCTGTCGGCCTGCCAGACCGGGCGGCCCGGCTTTTTTGGTGACTTAGACACAACAGCCCTTTCCGACGTATTTGTAGCAGCAGGTGCCGATGTATCCCTGGGTAGCCTGTGGCCGGTTTCTGATGAGGAAACTTCCCGGTTTATGAGCCAGTTTTACCGATATTGGGCAAAAAATTATGATGTTTTCACGGCCTGGAGGGAAACAGTCGATTATATTAGAAAAGAAGAAGCAAATCCCTATTACTGGGCGGCATTCCGTCTGGCCGGTTACGTTTCTTAATTGGAGTTAGTGTCATGTCAGGCATATTCAAATTTCGCGCGACTGTCTGCGCATGCGCGGCGCTGCTGTGTCTTACCGGAATCCACGCGTCAGCCGTTGCGCAACCACTCTCCAACCAATTGGTTGTCCTCTTTGACGAAGCGGCAAATCCTGAGGGTCTCGTACACGCATTTGGCGATTCAATCATCGGTGAAATTGCCAACTTGAAGGTGTATCTTGTTGCCTTCGATCGTTTTGCAAATGTCGAAGAAGCGGTGGCGTTTTATCAGGGCCTCATTGAATATGTTGACTTCGCACAGCCCAATTATAGGCTCACTATCCCCCAGCTTGACCAGATCAGCCATGCCTTTCTCGATCCGTATTCTGAACCGTACGACGAGGGTGTCTCTCCAGACGATTACTATACCCAACCTGCTGGTCCCCAAGTTCAACTCTCTGTCGCACAGCAGATTACTAAGGGGGCAGGGACGCTGATCGGGGTGGTTGACAACGGCGTGGATGCGGGTCATCTGCTGTTCACTGGTCGGCTGCATCCTGATGATATTGATGTCTGGGATCACGATTTGGACGCCTCTCCGGATTCCGGGGTGGTTGCCTCGCATGGCACATTTGTTGCGGGAACCATCGTGTTCACCGCCCCGGAAGCGACCATATTACCAATCCGGGCGTTCGATGGTGACGGCAGTGGCTCAGTATTCTCGGCGGCTGAGGGTATCGATTATGCAGTCTCGCAAGGAGTAAATGTCCTCAACTTGAGTTTTGGTATGCCTGATCGAGATAGTTTGCTATCGCTGGCGTTGCAACATGCGTCGGATTCGGGGATAACCATAGTTGCCTCGGCCGGTAATGACGGCCTGTTGGAACCAGCCCAATTTCCCGCATCTGATTCCCGTACTGTTGCAGTGGCCGCCGTCGATAACAGTGACATTCTCGCGTCGTTCTCTAACTATGGACCGGAAGTTGATGTCTGCGCACCGGGAGTCGACCTTTACGGACCTCTGAATGGTGAAGATGTGTGGGGACGATGGCAGGGAACCTCGTTTGCGGCCGGATTCGCCTCGGGACTGGCGGCGATGCTTTTAAGCCAATATCCGGACGCCTCCACGGAGTGGATCAAGTGGGCTATGATGGATGGGTGTGACAACATTGATGCGCTCAATCCCGATTATGGAGGGTATCTTGGTAGTGGTCGACTCAACCTGGCTGCGACGCTCTCTTTATCTGGGCCGGATGCCTGCAATTGTCTGATATGGGGAGACGTCAACCACGATTCTGCCGTTGACCCCGTAGATGTAACCGAGATGGCTAATTATATCTTTAAGGGCTGGTCATTTAGCGAGGACTGTCCCGCTGGGTGGAATTGCCCGTACCAGAAGGGTGATATAGATTGTTCGGGTGGAAGCCCTACCCCATTGGATTTGGCGTTTTTTGTTCAGTATGTGTTCAAAAGTTCTGATTTCTGGCCCTGTTCTGGATGTAATTAACCTGTTTCTCAGCAATGAGTTAAGCCTCTGCCGAGGTATGCGAATGCTTATTTTTCCAAAAAATCCGTCCAGCGTGTATTTTTCGCTGGTCTGCTGACTCTTAAGAATAACTGGAAATTGGAACGGAAAAAGGAGATGAATTCCAAACGGGCAAATAGGTAACTTCTTTATTCACAGTAGTAACGGGAGGTTTGCGCCACATGAAGAAACTGTTCATTGTTCTCGCAGGATTATGTTTACTCGCCTTCAGCGCACCAGTGATGGCCGATGATTGCGTGGAAGCCGATCTGGAGATCACTCCGAGCGCCGGACCGGGAGACCTGGTCAGTTTTTCGTTTGAATTGACCAACTGCGGTACCGAGGCGGCTCTGGCCGACTTGACTTTCGATTTCACGTTCGACACCGAAGACATCCCCGAGGGCATTAATTTCAGCATTCCAATGAAATTCCCGATTGGGGCCGGAGAAACGTATACGCGCTCTTTTGAAACGACATTGCCTCCGGTCACGCCGTCCGGTTCTTTTACCGTGTGTGTGGAAGCGGTGATCGGTGAAGCGACAGCCAGTGATTGTGCCACCTTAGTGGTAGAAGGAGGCGGGCCGTCGCCGGCATCGCTTGATTATCCGATTGAACCAACCGCGATCGTCAACGGTTTTGATCTGGCGACCAGCGCCACGGAAGTGGAATGCGTGGAGGTCGACCTGGAGATCACTCCGAGCGCCGGATCGGGAGACCTGGTCAGTTTTTCGTTTGAATTTACCAACTGCGGTACCGAGGCGGCTCTGGCCGACTTGACTTTCGATTTCACGTTCGACACCGAAGACATCCCCGAGGGCATTAATTTCAGCATTCCAATGAAATTCCCGATTGGGGCCGGAGAAACGTATACGCGCTCTTTTGAAACGACATTGCCTCCGGTCACGCCGTCCGGTTCTTTTACCGTGTGTGTGGAAGCGGTGATCGGTGAAGCGACAGCCAGTGATTGTGCCACCTTAGTGGTAGAAGGAGGCGGGCCGTCGCCGGCGTCTGTCGATTACCCAATTGACCCCACCGAAATTGTGAATGGGTTCGATCTGGCAACCGGGGTAACCGAGACTGACTGTGTTGAAGTCGATGTTGAAATCACCTCACCGGTGCAAGCGTATGACGAGTACACGTACTCGTTCGAAGTCATCAATTGCGGTACCGAAGCCGCCGAAGTTGAGCTGGCAGTAGATATCGTGATGGCACTGCCAAGCGGTGATGTGCCGGTCGCGATAATCAAGTTCCCGCTCGGTGCGGGTGAGTCGATTGCTAAGTCTTTCGAGGCGGTGCTGCCACCGGTGGTACCTGCTGGCTCGTACGAGGTATGCGTGACGGCCACTATTGGCGAAGCGACGGACACCGATTGTGCAACGCTGGAAGTTGTTGAAGATAGCGGCGGATCGGACAGTACTGGGTTGGATCAAAATTATCCCAATCCGTTCAACGCCAGTACGGCAATCAGCTTCTCGCTGGCCAAGCCGGCCACCATTGACCTCAGTGTCTATAACGTCCTCGGCGAGAAAGTTGCCACGATCGCGGACGGATTCTACACTGAGGGAGAGCATACGGTGAATTGGGATACCGGCAGCATGGCGTCAGGCATGTATTTCTATCGCCTGACCACCGAGAAAGACGTGCTCACCAAGAAGATGATTCTCACGAAGTAGCCAAGTGTAGAGTCACAGCACGGTTTCCGATATCATGGAAAAAAGGTGGGGGGCACAGCGTGCTCCCCACTTTTCACTGAGCACTATCTAAGAACGAACAGGTGATGATTCATGCCTCAACAAACAAAGACAATCACGCGAGTTGCCTTTACCATCCTTATCGTCATTATCCCCCTCCTGACAGTGTCCGGACAGGACTCAGATACCCTTCGCTTAATCGGTACAGTCAATGGTGAATATGCACGTGATCAGTTTGGCATTGCCGTTGGTGGCGGGGGCGATGTGAACAATGACGGTGTTGCTGATTTTCTTGTCGGCGCGAATGTCAACGACGACGGCGGCGATGCAGCCGGAAAAGCCTACTTGTATCTGGGTGGCGCCACATTTGATGCTACCCCTGACCTGACAGTTATCGGCGGTGCGGCGGATTTTCTCGGCAACGCGGTTGATATCATTGACGACGTCAACAACGATGGTTTCGATGATATCCTCATCGCAGCCTCGTTTAATTCTGATATCGCGGCACGTGCAGGCAAGGTCTTATTGCTGTACGGCGGCGATCCGCTTGACAATACCCCGGACCTCACGGCCTTCGGCGAAGCCGCCAGTGATTATTTTGGCCACAGCGTAACCGGGGCCGGTGATTTAAACGGCGATGGTTTCAACGATTGGGCTGTTGGTTCCTATAAGGCAGATGATGGCTCCCTGGATAACATCGGCAAGGTATACGTCTTTTTCGGCGGCAATCCGCCGGACGACATCGCGGACTTGACGATTGTCGGTAATGCGGATGGGGAACGATTTGGTTTCGCGGTCGCGGGTGCCGGACGGTTCAACGGTGATTCCTATGACGACCTGGTCGTTGGTGCCTACTCCTACGATAGCGGCAGCAATCTAAATCTCGGACGGGCGTATGTTTATTTTGGCGGAAACCCCATGGACGGCACGCCCGACCTGATTATGACCGGCGAAAATGCGTTCGACTTTTTTGGTACTTCTGTCGCGGGAGGCAAGGACCTCAATGGTGACACATATGATGACATCATTGTGGGAGCCACCGGGGTCGATTATTCCGGCCATCTTGATGCCGGGAAGTGCTATGTCTTCTTGGGGGGTGGTTCTCCGGACAATGTCGTCGATTTTTCCTATGCTCCCCAACGGGCAAACAGTGATTTATTTGGTTCGGCAGTGGATCTGGTTACCGATTTGGATGGTAATTCATATGACGATTTTATCATCGGTGCACGCGATGATAACGAGGCGACCACCGGAGCCGGGAAAGCGTATCTTTTCAATGGTTCAAGTGCCGTCCCCTTCGATTTGGATACGACGTTCCTTGGCACAGAGAGCGGAGCGGTTTTCGCCGCCGATGTTGCCGGGACAGGCAGTTTGATTTCCGGATACCGATCCTCGTTCGTGGTCGGGTCGTGGGGAACAAATGATTCTACCGGCAGCGCTGCTGTTTATGGCATGACCGGCACTGCCGCTAACCAGCCACCCGTGCTGGCAACAATCGGTTCTCAGTCGGTCGTTGAGGGGACAAATTTGAATTTTACGGTGAGCGCCTCCGACCCCGAGGGAGTGACCCCACAATTGTTCGCCGAACAGCGACCGGCCAATGCCTCCTTTATCGATCACGGAGATGGTACCGGTACCTTCGATTTCAACCCGGACGAAACACAGGCGGGGACGTATGAGGTACGCTTTATGGCCTCTGACGGTGATTTGGCCGATACGGAGATGGTGCCAATCATTGTCATTGATTCGGACTGCGACTGCGGTGACCAGGCCGGTACCAATGTCAACGCTGTCGGCGATGTCAATTGCAGCGGCACGACGGATCCCACCGATGTTGGGTTCCTGGTGGCATTCGTCTATAAGAGCTGGTCGGTGGTGTGTGACAAGCCACTCTGTCCGTTTGCGAGCGGAGATGTTAATTGTGATTTGTCAGTAAGTCCGGTGGATGTACAATTCCTGGTCAATTTTGTCTACCGAGGCTGGGATATGTTGTGTGACGGCTGCGTGCCGTAGGTGACTACGGCCCGATACATATTGGAAAAAAGCCGGGAGAGGTCCAACTCCCGGCTTTTGTTTTGCATCTGCCTGCTACCGGGGTTATGGGTTGTAATTTCCCGTGACCGAATCGTAGGTGCGGGCTAAGGTCACGGATTATACTTCCTGTAAAAAGGAAACGGGTGTAAACTCCTGAAAAAG
>CAYWVO010000051.1:0-20819 GCA_964461835.1 uncultured Ignavibacteria bacterium
CAATTTCCACACCTTTTGAAATTAACTCGGATGCCGGCGGGCAGGTGTATTATGTCAACCGCTCCAATCGCCTCAACTGGGGCGGAATCGTTAGCCATATACCTTACCAGATTGCCGAAGTCAGCAACTATATCGACACCGTGGAGGTCAACGGGCAACCGACAGAAGTCTTAGGGGAACAGATAATTCGTAAACGCCGGTTTGCCGAGCGGGCATCGCTGTTGGGAGAATACCCGCTGTCGATCAACCGCCGCCTGGAATTCACTCTCGGATTTGAGAGACTCAGTTTCGATTACGAGGCGGAACAGGCTGTCTACGTGGCCGGTGCGTGGCGTGATTTAGGGAAAACGGATATCCGGGCTCCCTCAGCGCTGAATTTCGTCCAGCCGGCGGTCGGGTACGTTGGCGATTATTCGTTTTTCGGCTTCACCTCGCCGGTCAGCGGAAAGCGGTTCCGTTTTGAAGTCGAACCAACGTTTGGCTCATTGCAGTACATGAATGTGCTGGCCGACTACCGGCACTATTTTCGCTTGCGGCCGCTCACCGTTGCCTTTCGTGGACTCCATTACGGCCGATACTTGGGAGATTCGGAGAGCGCGCGGCTGTCGCAATTGTTCCTTGGACTTCAGTCACTGGTCCGTGGGTATAATTCGGGATCGTTCACGGTTGGTGAATGTACCGTTGGCGTCGGTGAGGAAGGAGGGTGTCCGGTGTTTGAACGGCTGGTCGGCAGCAAGATCGGCATCTTTAATGCAGAAATCCGCCTCCCCCTGTTCGGCACCAGCCAATACGGTCTGGTTGATTTTTCCTACCTGCCCACTGAAGTAGTGGCGTTCTACGACGCCGGCGTCGCCTGGACCGATGACGACCCGCCGGAATTCAGCTTGAAGCAGCAGTCTACCGAGCGCATTCCGGTAACCAGTGCCGGCATCGCCGGTCGGTTTAATCTGTTCGGATACGTGGTTGCACAGCTATATTGGGCGTTTCCGTTTCAGCGACCGGAGAAGACCAGCCAGGTAGGCTTCTTCATCGCTCCCGGCTGGTAGGTCTTGTGAGGTGGGCACTGCCTGCAAAATGGCCGGCATGTGAGGAAGGCTCAACGACGAGCCAAGGCCCTGCGCACGCCGGTCCATCGGGTACCGAGAGCGGCCTTCAGAACATATTTGACCGACCGCCGAAGGTGTCGAATTACCAGTGCGAACAGTGAGCGGAGGCTGCGCCGATACAAAGTCAGCAGTACGTTGCAACGAGTGCGCTCAGTCCAGTGTGTCTTGTACTCTTCATCGCCGCGCAGCATATCGAACTCGCGGCAGCCCAGTTCGATCGCCCGCTCCACACACATCCCCAGCAATACGCGGCCGATATTGGTACGGGGGAAGAGCTCCCGTTCGGCACTCATGATGTAAAAATACAGAGTGTCGTGGTAGAGGAAGCCGTAGAAGGAACCAAGGTATTGTTGCTCCAACCAAAGTGAGCAGAGAAACAATCGGTCGCGAGCGAGAAACTCCCTGGCTACCTCCAGGTGGAACCGTTCAAACTCCGGCGTGGAAAAACTTCCCGGTTCTCCGCGCGCCTGCCAGATTCGACGATTGAGTTCAATCAGGCGCTGCATGGTAGCCGGGAGATCATCTTCCGCGCGGCAAAATTCCAGATGCAGTTCGCCACGATCGGTCAACCGACGATGGGCAACCCTGAGAGCACGGCGGTTATTGACGCTTAAATCGGCGACGTAGTCATCCCACCGATCAGGGAGTTCGATATACGGACAGTAGGAGAAATCTTTCAGCTCATCCTCCAAGCAGCGATTGTCGTCTTCGGCATATTGCCGAAATGCCCGGAAAACCGGGGAATCGTCCGGAACGTGGTGATATTCGAAAATATCCCACGCAGATTTTAAGGGTCCAAAGAGCTGTTGCCAAATCGCCTCGATCAACCGCGTATTGCTTTTCTGCTGAACAATAAAATCAAGGTAGTCGGCGCAGACCTCGTTTGCCCCGAGAAAACGCAAAACACGCTGAACCGGAAAACCGAAGACGCGGACGTCCTTAATCCATAGTGGCGCGAGTGCTGCCAGACGATTGTCATCATAGAGCGCCACAACAAGTAATCGGTTCCCAACGCCATATACGTCGGTCCAGCGGGCAATCCATTCCCAGGTTAAGAACACTGTGTCGCAGTGGCTGCGCTGCAACAATTCATTCCAGTCCGGCGCGAGTCGTTGCAGCTCATCGAATGTCCGGTATACCGTCACCGAAATCAAGACCGATCTATCTCCCCTGGAAAAACAATATCCCCCTGCCGGTTCCGCCAATTCGGCGCATGCTCAGGTGAATTGATTGAATGACCTGACAGGAAGCAACCGGCACGGTTCGCTGTCGGTCAGCTTTGGCCAGTGTACGGAAATCGACTTTTCCTGTCACGACAATCCACACATTCCGCCACACTTCAACGATTTGCACCCTGAACGTGCGACTGGGATTAATTTCCGATTTGACTTTGTACGATGTGGGACGATACTTCGATTGGGGAAGCATTACACGGGAGGAGCGAATCGTTGGCTGAGATAACATCTTGTTCTGCTGCGGATCGTCTCGCCTGGGATGCCTTTGTCGACGCGCAGGAGCAGTGTAGTTTGTACCATGCATTCGGCTGGAAAGAGATCATCGAACAGGCTTACGGACATCGATGTTCCTATCTCCTGGCCCGGAATCGTGAGGTGGTCACGGGTATCCTGCCGCTGACCCTTATTAAGAGTCGTCTCTTTGGTAGTTCACTTACCTCCCTTCCGTACCTTGATTTTGCCGGCCTGGTGGCCATAGATGACGCCAGCGGAAAGTTGTTACTGGAACATGCCCGGCAACTCGCCAGGGACGAACGCGTCGACTATTTAGAGCTACGCCAATTGACGTCATTATCCGATGAATATCATACCGATACCCGTAAAGTAACGTTCACCCTGGAATTGCCGCCGGATATCGAACAACTTTGGAACGCGCTCCCCTCCGAACGGCGGAACCGCATCCGCAAAGCCACCAGAGCCGGCCTGACCGTGGAGTTTGCCGCAGAATCGGCGCTCCCGGTGTTTTACCGGGTCTGGACCGAAAACATGCGTGATTTGGGCTCCCCCGCACATTCGCTGTCATTCTTCCGTGCAATCCTCCGGGCTTTTGGCACAGCCGCACAGATTGCCTTGGTCAAGTTTCAGGATGAGTACATCGGGTCGGCGTTATGTCTGCACCAGAAAGGCCGGTTTGTGGTGCCCTGGGTATCTTCGTTGCGCAAACACTTTCGACTCTATCCGAACAATATCCTGTACTGGGAGGCGATGAAGCGGGCAATCGAGGAAAATTGCCGGATCTTCGATTTCGGCCGATCAACTGTCGATTCCGGCACCTACACGTTCAAGCGGCGCTGGAAGGCGACCCCGCAACCGCTGTACTGGCAATTTCCATACAGCAAATCGCACGAATATATTGTACCGGCAACAGACAGTCCCAAATATCAGCTGGCCCTCAACCTGTGGAAGAAACTCCCGGTGGGCCTGACGAAAATCATCGGTCCGCCGATCCGCAAGAACATCACTGCCTGATCCCCACAGCGGATTTATGTTCGCACTCGACGTAATACGCGATTGACCCGCAACAACGGGCTGATCAGCCATCCCGGCAACGCAGCTAACATCCGGTAGAATAGTGGACACTGCCTGCATTTCTTAAGTACCATCCGCGCCTCCGCAGTGCGACCGCGAGCGATCAAACCCTTTACCTGAATCAGCTGTTGTTCGGCCAAGACGGATTCGTATTGATCGCGATGTTTTTCCAAAAAGTCCTGATCGCTTCCCCAGATACGTTCGATAATTCTTTCGCGGGCTTCGGCACAGATAAGACCATCTGCCTCAGTCAGCCGGGGACCTGAGTGACCGAGGAGCCAGGCGGTTTCGCAATCCAAATACGCGCACAAGCCGGCGCGCGCCAGTCGGCCGAAACACTCCCAGTCTTCATAGGTGGGAAGATCTTCCGCGAAGCGCAGAGACGATCCCGCATCCCGCCGTACCATGAGTGTAATGGTAGAAATATAATTCGCGGCCAGTTCAGCCGCGTAGAGATCACCGATGTACACAAAAAAATCCGACCTGTCCGGGGGAAGTGCAGCAATTGTCCCGAATGCTTGACCGGGGCCCAAAATTTCATCCCATCCGCGCGGGTCCTTATGCCAGGTATCCAGGGCAAAGCGGTGTTCCTTGCCCGCCGGCGTACGGATCGCGAGGTTGGTGAAGGTGAATAAAATATCCGGTCTCGCCTGCATGAGCGTCCGCTGTATGCCGAGCTTGCCCGGTACCCAGGCATCATCCGAATCCAGAAAACCGATCAGCGGATTGCCTGCCTCGCGAATTCCACGGTTTCGCGCAGCACCGGCACCGGCATGTGCGGCTCGGATTGTGCGAATTGGCGGCTTATATTGTTCGGTCAACTCGGGAGTAGAATCGGTAGAACCATCGTCAATGATGAGAATTTCATCTCCCGGTTCACACTGTTCAACCGCAGAACTCACTGCGCGATCGAGCAACTGTGCGCGGTTATACGTGGGAATGATGATGGAAACACGGGGTGCAGCCATAAATATCTTTCTTCAACGCCTCAGCAGTTGCTTCAACTGACGTACTCCTGGCATGCTCCGGACAAGGTCTTTAACAGCCAGCGGCCAGACACCGCAGAGGGTCGGGAGGGCACGCCGCGGGAATATTCGGACATCATAATATGGGCGTCTGCTCATTCGCCAGTTGGCGTGCCAGGTCATATCGGTCAGGCAGTCGACTTCATCGATATCATCTCGGGCAAAAAGCTGTTTCAACATTCTGACAAAGAGCATATTACCCGGCGCACAGCGGGCATACGATTCGTCATAGGCGATCTTTGGGATCGTCAACCGTCGCCCGGTACGAATCGCGAGATGACCGGCAATCGGCCGGTCACCAGAGCGCAGAAAATGCCATTCCAGGTGACCACTGTCGGCTACTCGTTCAGTCAAGCTCCGATAAAAATCCAAGTTCCGAGGAGCATTTGAAATCGCCGTTCCTTTGCGTCCCTTCCAGCCCGCCGATTCCAAGTGGATAAAATCAGTGAAGTGATGATCTCCGGCGTCCCTACCCTGGACGAATATGGTTTCGACATGCGGCACGTCCGCCAGTTTTCGCTCAGCTTTTTTGAGATTGCGCCGGAAATTTTTGCTCAGTCCCCTAAAGTACTCATCAAATTTCCCCACCACTGGCAGATACGATCCCCAACCGTTCAAGTCCGGCATGATTCGAAATGCAGATTGTCGCTGACCGGCCATGGACAAAAGCGGAGATAAGTCTGGCAATCGCGTGAACCGGCAGGTAAACCAGCCGGGTACTACCTGATCAAGTGTGGAGAAGAATTTCGCCGCGATTTCTTGATGCAGTTCCGGAAACGTGAGAATTTCTACGCTATTGGTTTCGAGATCGTGGGGAGCGCGGAGGTGTGGTTGCCGCATGCCGATCACGCGGGCAGACGATATGATAAGCGGCAACAGACCCATGAGTTCATCACCTCGGAGTGCGATCAAACACACCCAACGTTCGCCCGGTTGGAGGCAGTGCTCCAGAAAGGATATGACCCAGGTCGCAGACATAGTCGGGCGATAGTAGGACGACTCAAAGACCAGCCGATCCCACGAATCCCTCCAGCGAGCGAGGTCATTCAGGCGGTCGATCACCTCCACTGTGAGTGGACCACGCGGGGCGTCCCGATCGAAGGACTGATGAGGTTGAGCTGTTTTCATATCGTCTTTTCGGTGCGATGCATCATCCTTTTCATCTTTCGCCATCGGACTCGTCACGTTCTCTCACTCAATATATTCTTTCGGCCCGGTTGTCGGCAGACAATTCCGCGTGGAAATGCACCGCAGCCCCCGGAGCTGATCATTCCTGCTTATCTCTTTGGTTCGCTTGCTGTGCAGATGCTGGATTTTGCGCAGGGTGCGAACAGTAATGCCCGCCCGAATAACTCCCTAGTTACCTGGTAGATTCTTACGGAATCGGTTGCCGGGCAAGACAGACGGTAATCGTGACACGGTCTGGCACCAGCCATGCATACCGCGTTTTTCGGCAAAACTATCATTCTCAGGGACCAGGCATTGTAGGCGAAAGGAGTAAGTATGCACCGCACACCCAGACGTTGGCGGATTACGCCGTTCAGCGTCGCCAGCACCGTTCTGATGTCTCTCCTCCTCTTCGGATTTTCCTCAGCCTATGGGCAAGGGCTCGTCGCGCAGGCGCCGTCCGCAGTCGGAGTCACACTGACATGGACTGCACCGGGTGATGATGGGGATCAGGGTACCGCAGCTCAGTATGATGTCCGGTATTCCACGTCGACGATTACCGAAACCAACTGGGACCAGGCAACCGAGGCGATTGGCGAGCCGAGTCCGCAGGCGGCAGGGAGTTCAGAGTCTTTTGAGGTCACGGGATTAGAACCAAACACGACGTATTATTTTGCACTGAAAGCAGCTGACGAAGTGCCCAACTGGTCGGCACTCTCCAATGTGGTCGCAGTGACCACCCAGGATACCGAGGCGCCGGCAGCGGTCACCGATCTGGCCGGGAACGCGCCGCAGTCTCCCCCCGCGCTTTCAACCAGCACAAATCCAGAGCGTTAGCGTTCTTTATGTACGGCCCACCACCTTCGGTGGGCCGTACCTATTTCCAGAATCTCCGCAGAGGTCCATGAGAACTTCCAGCAACACCACACTCAGCCGGTAGCAAAATCATTCTCCGTTTGATTCTCCTGTCAATTGTTGTCCCGATAACGGGTGCTTTGTTGTCAATATTCGCGGTTGTTACGCAGAGTTAATCTATTCCCATCTATCCCAAGGGAACTCCTCTAGTTGGGTTGCGGGAAGAACGGAACTGTAACAAATCGATACGGTTGAATTGCTGAGGTATATGGATGGCAATGGCCGCAGTTTTGATCCAAGGTGAAATTTTCGTTGACAAGCACGTCTACAAGCTGAACTATAGCGGTGGCAGGTCACGCGCGGATGAGGAGGGATCTCATCGACACGGGGTGTATACTAGTACAAAGACCGGAAATTGATCGATTATTGAACAATTGAATCTAACTTCCAGTCTGACAAATGATTAGGTGGGATGCCGTCTCGTGAATCCAGGAGGAATGGTGAGATCTTGATCTCGATCGGTGGTCAGGGAAGACAAGACGAGTTAATTTCCGCGTGCATGGGGGGGGCAATACCGACCAAAGGTAATTTTCCTAATCATATAACCCCTAAAGAGTTACCTGTTGAGGTGCCCTGCCAATACATAATCTGTGCCGGTGACGGGTCATTTAATCGGATCGGGCACTGCAGTTGCGCAATAAAGCGGACGACTGACTAAGCAGAAGGGTCGTTTTGGAGGGGATGGTATGTCCGCATATTTTCCGTCGTCGAGAGTATTAAATGGGTTCGTCACGGTAGTAGCTATTGTTCTGATTTTTGCTCCAGCGAACCCAAAGGCAACTCAACATGCCTCACCAACAGAAACTTCAACCGCATCGGTCATCATATCCTGGACCGCTCCCGGTGATGACGATGACCAAGGCACTGCGTCGCAGTATGACCTGAGATATTCGACACAAATGATTACCCCGGAGAATTGGGATGCCGCGACCCAGGTCGCGAATGAGCCTGTTCCGCAACCGGCATATACCCAACAGCAAATGACGGTCAGCGGGTTGACCGATAATGTGGTATATTATTTTGCAATTAAGGCTGCGGACGAAGTCCCGAACTGGTCTCCATTATCGAATGTGGTCATTGTTGACCTGTGCCGCCCAGAAGCAGTCTCCGATCTTAATGCGTTCATGGGGGTCAATGAGGGTGAGATAACAATGGCTTGGACTGCGACCGGCGATGACGGCTCGGAAGGCACAGCGTCTGAATATTATCTTCTCTACGACACATTGGCGATTACCCAAGATAATTGGAAAAATGCCTATCGATGGGAAGACCCTCCAGCTCCGTCACCTAGTGGACAGGCCCAGGTGTGGACGTTGTCAGACTTAGTTCCGGGCACTGAGTACTATCTGGCAATTGTGGTCGTCGACGATGCCGGAAACGAATCAATGCTGTCAAATGTTGTAACGGCGGTTGCAAGATTTGAACTGGCTGCTGATTATCACAATCCATCAGCCATTGATGATCTGGAAGCCGATACCGGACTGTCCGTCGGAGAATTGGACCTATCGTGGACAGCTACCGGTGATGACAGCGTTAGCGGAACTGCGAGCCTTTACGTTATCCTGTATGACACGCTGGAGATTACTCCATCCACCTGGGCGAATGCGAATGTTTGGCCAAATCCGCCAACACCGCTAGCCAGCGGTCAACCTCAATCGTTTACATTATCAGAATTGATCCCGGGGAAGGAGTATTTCGTCGCCGTCATTGTCTTAGACGACGTCGGCAATCAATCTCCGCTCTCGAATGTGACAACGGGCGTTGCCCGACCGGTGGGAGTGGGAATTCTCGAAGATGATGAATCAGATGCGACGCCGGCGTCGTTTACCTTGAGCCAGAATTACCCAAATCCGTTCAATCCCTCCACCACGATCAATTATACGATCAAAGAACCCAGCTGGGTGTCCCTCACGGTCTATAACTCTCTGGGGCAGCGTATCGCGGTCCTGGTTGAACAGCACCAGGCCTCCGGTGCGTATCGTGCTTATTGGGACGGTCTCGACGAGTACAACATGCGGGTGGCGTCCGGCATCTACCTGTATCGGCTTCAGGCCGGACACTTCTCCAAAACCAAGAAAATGGTCTTGATGCGTTAGCTCGTTGATTGTGATCTATCCCCCTCAACTTCATTGACATAATCAAATTGACAGTCTGTAGTATCTTGTCGTACATGCCCCTATGAGGAAAGCGACGAGTGCACTTGCCTACCTGATTATGATTTTTCTTGTGATGGGAACTGTTCTTTTCGTCCGCATTCCGCTCCAAGGTCAGCTCTGGCGGGCAACAATGAACGCAGGCCATATGCTGCTGTTTGGTACCCTGTCCTTGGGATTTTTGTGGGTTTCACAGGAATTCGTGGGGCTACCTGTTTCCAGCGAATACCTGCATTATCTTGTCGCGTTGATCGGCGGCATCGGCATCGGTCTGGCAGCGGAGTTCGTACAATATTTTGGCCCCCGGGATGCCAATTTTTATGACGTGGGAATGGACGCGCTGGGTTGTTTCGTGTTTCTCGGGTTCTACGGTAGTTTTGATCGCCGACTGACGGGAACCTGGTTACGTAAGAGGCGGATACGAGAATTCATGATGCGCCTTATCTGCATTATCCTCTTGTTGTTGGGATTCTTGCCGTCGATTGTCTGGGGTATGGCGACCGTCAATCGTGCACGTATCTTTCCCCGCATCTGCTCGTTTGAATCCCGCTGGGAGAATAAATTTGTCGTACTGTATCATGCCGAGATGGCCATGATATCCCCGCCCGCCCACTGGACAGGCGCACACGGCTCACGGGCGGCCGCGGTAACGCTATATCCGGCACCCTACCCGGGGCTGACTATCGAGGAGCCCTATCCGGACTGGCGGAGATATGATACCTTGTGCTTGGCTGTCTATCTCCCGGAGGATACAACGGTGAGGCTCGGGGTGCGCATCGATGATTGGCACCATGATCATACCGCCGGCGATCGGTTCACTCGCGCGTACACTCTTCACGCCGGCGAAAATCGACTTTGTATTCCGCTGACGGAAGTGAGATTCGGGCCAGTGAACCGAAAGCTGGATATGGCACAGATTGCCGCGGTGTGGTTGTTCACGGCCAACGCCGCTCGCCAACTTGACATTTATATCGATAATATCAGATTGGAATGAATAGGAGTATAGTCTAGTGGTAAGAGATACTAATCGGACTGTGTGGCCGCTTGTTTGGTCAAAACGGTACTATACAAAAACTCACTGAGACCGCTAATTGCCTTGAGACGCCCCTTGAGTGACCCCGACTTCCAATCAGTCTTGCGGCACTTGCGATACGATTCCCATTCCTCGTGGCGGGTCTCAAATCCCGCATTGCGTAAAAATTTTCGGATTGAGAAAAGTGTGTAGGTGTGCGGGTGACCACGATCGATTTTGGTGACAGCGAGGAGTGAATGCAGCAAAAAGCCCCACGTAGGATGTAGATTCACGGTGAGAAAAACAATCCCGTCAGGTTGGAGGATACGGTCAATTTCGTTGAGGACTTGGCCGGGATTCTGGACATGATCGATGACGTTTTCAATAATCACCAAGTCGACCGTAGCGGAGTCCTGGGGGATGTCTTCCCCCTGCGCCTGGACATACGCGACCGCTGGATTGCGATGGGCAATCAGCTCAGGTCGACTGGCATAGAAATCACATAGCGGATCATAGGCATACCGTTCCTTGGCGTCGAAAAACGCTACCGTTCCGACGGCGCCGCTCCCGATCTCTACTACTCGACTGGACGCAAATGACGGTGGATTTCGGGGAAATGCTTTGGCAATCATCTCGGTCAAATTTTCCGCCCGCCATTGGTAAAAGGTAAGGCTCGGCCGCTCTCCAGAGGCGATCCGATCAGCAGCCTTCTGCCAGAAGGCACGTTCATATTCTTGCGCTTCTTGCCATCGTTCCCCAGTTGCCACAGAGGCCTCCATCACGAATACATCTGCTCGATTCCATAAGCCGTTACACTAACTGCGTCTTACAACAACGATTTGCCTATTATACGGCATCTACGAATGATCAGCGAGGGATTTATCGCAGACGACACCACGCATCTATTTACCGTATGACGGTGTAACCCGTTGGTATTCATTGAGATAGCCAAAACCATTTCAACGCACCGAAACGCCTGTCAAGTTAACCAACTCCGAAAAGATCCAGCGTTTTCATCTTTAGCAGCATGTCCATTAACGGGTGAAAACTTTTGTATTGGTTTTTGTTTGCGGCAGTTCGCAGTGTCTGTTTATCCCAGATTGGCGATTTCAGTGATTCAACAATCTCAGAGATAATAGTGGAATTTTGTATAAACTGGTAATTCGGCCACCCGTACTTAGGAGGCTGAACTCGTCCTTTGGTAAACGAATGAAGGCGCCAACGGCTGAGTTCGGCCAGCTTCCTGATCGCGCGCGAAAGCTCTTGCACGGCAATTGGCATACGGGCAGGCACGAGAATAGCCGCTGTCGGGTATCGTAACAAATCCGGCTGCAATCTATCAATGATTTGCCGGTTGAACATGCTGTGTGCCTTAAAGCGGTACGGAACAGCAGCGGCAAATTGGACCAATGAGCGATTGGCAAATGGAGCTACCATGGGCAGGTTGTTACCGGCTGCGCTGCGGAGCTGATCGGCTATATACTGACTGCCCCGGTGTTCCGTTATGAAAGCCTCGATTTTCGCTTCTACTGCATCTACGCCTCGGGCGTGATATCGGGTCAGTTCCTTTGCAATGTCTTTATTTACGTATTCATTGATGCCGAAGAACCGATCTTCCCAGTAGTCGTTGTTAAGAAACCACGGGCAGGTATAAGGTCTTTGCCGGAAAAATTCCATAGCGGAAAAAAGGCTATCGGACGGACTTTCCATGAGGAGCCGAGACACTTGGGGAATATCCAAGATATACCCCAGCGTCGCAACTGCCTTGCTTAGCCCTTGCAGATTCATGGTAGGACCGTAATGCCCCCCGAGGATTTCTCCGAAGATGCCGGCGCTGACGGAAGTTATGGATAAGTCATCTGCAATAGCTCTGGTCCCGGCAAAATGCCAATGAGGGAACAAGACGCTTTCATACTTACAGAATTGTTCGGTCAGGAAAGATACGTCGAAGCAGGACAAATCAATCTGTTGCGTTACCAATGGGATATGGAGAGCTTTTGATAAGCTCCGGACGATTGCGGATTCGCGACTTGCGAGGTCTCCGTGGTGGTAAAGATACATGGAATCTGCGACCCCCGCTGAGATAGCCCCTGCCACCAGTGTCCGGGAATCCCAGCCGGCAGACATCATCAACATTGTGCATTCCATGGAACGACAAGTTTCGGTGAGCAATTCGCATGCTTGGTCAATGGTAGCTCTTTGATCTATTTCCAGTGTTAATGACCAGAGATCGCTACAATCCTCGGAACGAACGGTACCGCTCTTTAAATCGAAGGTAATCAATTCACCCGGCCGGAGTCGTTGAATGTTCTTGTAAATCGTCCGCTGACCGATAGTGTAACCAAATCGCATGTACTGAATGAAACCAACATGATCAGTTTCGCCGGGACAAGATGCGTGCAGCTGGCTGAGATTGTTAGCAATATAACATTTCCCCTCGGTAGAGCACCAATAAGCGGGGAAGACGCCGAGGAGATCCGCCCGCACCTGGACTAATTGCTTTGCAATATTGATGACAATCAATAATCCTGGATGCTCAAACGGGTGTGTCTGCAACTTTGTCATTCGGAGATCTTCAGCGCTCGATGTTGCATCCGAAATCTCCCGGATGAATCCTGGTGTGCCAAACGCGTGATAAGTTATGCCGTTGACGGAACCACTTACTCTTGGCTTAGGCTTCACTGGGGAGGTGGAGCTTGATGATGTATGCTCCAGATATGTCTGCAACCCTTACTTAGATTGAGAAGCTACGGCTTTTATCAACATCGAACATGCTCTTGGTCATCGTCTTCCGGCGAATTACTCGATCTGCGGGAAATCCTCAGTTGGTGGGTGGATATCCAGCTGAAGGGAATATTCTTTGATCAAACGGTCGTATATCCGGCCGGCGATGATCTCGTTGCCGCGCTCGGACAGGTGGCACATATCGATATACATTGCTTCCGTTCTATCCTTCAGTGCATCGGTGATGCAATTAAAACGCGGGGGTGCAGCCCGCTCCAGCGTTTCGGTGGCCGTGCGGTAGAGCATTCGCAGGGCGGGATCATGAGCGCGCGGATCTGCGGTCGACTCATCTCCGATAAGTTCCTCTTCTGAAAACGTCGTCGGTTGCCAGAAACACGAGTAGTTGAATCCGTATTGCTGCGAGAGGCGGTGCAATAGATCCAAGGAGCGGAGATAGTAGTGTGCGGTCCCGTCGCCCAGGGCGTGCATTTGTTCATCGCTGAGTTGTGCCGTTAATTCCTGGTATTGCCGCTGTTCGGTTAAGGCTACCGAAATCATGGTTAGGGCCTTGTAGGCCATGCACTGATGTTCAAACCAGCCGGTGATCCGGTCCCAGATAACCCGGGGCAGGCTCTTGGATTGCAGCTGCTTCCTGATTTTGGCCACGTTGTGAATTGAACCCGGATGTCCCGCTTGATAGGTGCCGTAGACGTCATTGATCCCATCATAAAAAATGACGTAATCCGGACGATGCCCCTCCTGCAACAGGACGATGAATTGCACCAGCCCCTGGGTGAAGGTGTACGCGTGTTTTCCATAATTGAACACGACAAATCGCGGTTCCCGTTCGTTGAGCAGCCGGGATACATATGATGGTACGGTGTGTTCGTCCCGAGCACCCCACCCCCAGACAGTCGATCCGCCGAACATGTAAACGGTATCCGGCGGTTCGGCATAGGAATCGGGATTCCAGGTCGCCCGCATCCCCGTGCGGTCAATGTTCACATACCGGCCGTCGTACGGTTTTGTGTCCCAGCACACATACTGTTCGAATTGCTTGGTGACTTCGCTGCATTCTTTAAAGAGCTGTCTGGCCCACGGTTTCCCATCATAGGGAGATAATGTGTACTGGAATTCATTGACCGGGAATTCGCCAAAGTGAAAGACTGTGTCGGCAATTTGCAGACCTGCTTCGATGAATATCACCATCACGCAAATCATGATGAATCCAAACAATAGCTTTTTCCGCTGCTCCCGCGTGTTGCCTCGAAAAAACAACAGTGCGCCTAGAGCCAGGCAACCGATCTGGAACAGCCAGACGAGGATTTTGGAATCGAGGGAAATATTGCCGTCGGGACGTGGAAACAACCAGAGGAGCGTCCATTGGTTAACAAGAATCCCCAACGCAACCAGGATGATCCCAAGAACTTTATTGAGGGTGATTCGTCGCGGCATCAGTGATCCCTCCGAAAACGAAACGACAGCAAATAATTATCTCCTGCACAAGACATTCGGACAAACCGTGGTCCTCATAAACGTCCGCATCAGTAAGCCAGTGGCTTTCGTGCCATGCACTCTTGAGCCGCCGGGCCGTTCCCCGGGAAGTGTCGCCTGTAGCGATCTTAATTTCAAGTAAATAATCGTAGTCTCGACAGCTCAAGGCCATATCCCACATTTGCCCTCGAAAGTCGTATAAAATGAGGTGTACAGCAAGAGGTTGCGAAGCTCTTGTTGCCCACTAACGGATCGGACGTGGGCTGAACGAGCTAAGTAATTGTCTGTTAAGAGAATAGCGAAAAACACAAAACGGTTTGAATACCCATAACACATCTAGTATTCTGGCATTTCGGAAATGTCGATATAAGAATGACGTGCTTTGACAATGAGGGGCTGGCAATGTCTGGGTTAAGTGATGCTTGCCGAGGTGAGCATGCTCATGCGATAACGAGGAATTACGGAGCTTTGATGGTCGCCGAAACATCTCGTGCGATCTGCCGCCGGCCTGAAAAGCTGTATATTCTGCACTCGCGTTCATCCGCCCGTTATCGGACCGCAACACGGTGATCTATGAACATCCTGGGGATTTCAGCCTTTTACCACGATAGTGCGGCCTGCCTGGTTCGGGACGGCGAAATTGTCGCGGCGGCGCAGGAGGAACGGTTCTCGCGCAAAAAGCACGACCAGTCATTCCCCGTTCAGGCCATAGATTTTTGCCTCGACTATGGCGGTCTTCGCGGCAGCGATCTGGATCTGGTCGCCTTCTACGACAAGCCGATTCTCAAATTCGAACGCATCCTGGAGACGTACTTATCATTTGCACCGCGTGGGTTTGCCTCCTTCATCAAAGCCATTCCGCTCTGGATTAAGCAAAAAATCTGGATGAAAGACCTGATCAAAAAGAGCCTGGAGTACGATGGGACAATTCTGTTTCCCGAACACCATGAATCCCATGCTGCGTCGGCATTTTTCCCCTCCCCTTTTGCCGAAGCGGCATTTCTGACTGTTGATGGCGTAGGTGAATGGACCACAAGCAGTTATGGGGTCGGCAGGGGGAACAAGGTGGAGATCCTCGCCGATATCCATTTCCCCCACTCGCTGGGGCTGTTGTATTCCGCATTCACCTATTACACGGGATTCAAAGTCAATTCCGGTGAGTACAAAGTCATGGGCCTGGCGCCCTACGGTGAGCCGAAATACAAGGATGTCATCCTGCGTGAATTGATTGATCTCAAGGATGACGGTTCGTTCATGATGAATATGGATTACTTCAATTACTGCGCCGGCTTGACTATGACCAATGGCAAGTTTCATGAGCTATTCGATGGCCCGCCCCGCAAACCGGAGTCCCGGTTGACCCAGCGGGAGATGGATTTGGCCCGCTCGGTGCAGGAAGTTACCGAGGAAATCATCATGCGGATGGCCCGGCATGTCCGGCGGGAAACCGGTCAGCGATTCCTCTGCCTGGCGGGCGGGGTGTCCTTGAATTGCGTGGCCAATGGAAAGCTGTTGCGTTCCGGTCTGTATGATGATATCTGGATTCAACCGGCCGCTGGCGACGCCGGTGGAGCCTTGGGGGCTGCCCTGTACGCCTGGTATCAGTACTGTGATCATTCACGGACAGCCGATAACACAAACGATGCTCAAGCGGGATCATACCTGGGACCTGAGTATTTTAACGACCAGATTCGAGAATACTTGGAGAAACACCGAATTCCACATGAATATCTTCGGACCAGCGATATCCCCGACCGTATTGCCGATTTGATCGCGCAGGAGAAAGTTGTCGGGTGGTTTCAGGGACGCATGGAATTCGGCCCACGCGCCTTGGGTGCACGTTCGATTATCGGTGATGCCCGTTCTCCCAAAATGCAGGAGGTGATGAACCTCAAAATCAAGTTCCGGGAGAGCTTTCGTCCATTCGCCCCGTCGGTGTTGAACGAGAAAGTCTCGGAATACTTCGAGTTGGACCGCCCCAGCCCCTATATGCTGCTGGTGGCCGAGGTCAAGAAAGAGCGGCAAAAGCAAATGACCGCTGAACAGTCCAAGTTGTTCGGGCTGGAGAAATTAAACCTCCTGCGATCTGATATCCCGGCGATTACCCATGTTGACTATTCAGCAAGGGTCCAGACCGTCCATCAGGACACCAACCCACTCTACCATAAAATGCTGACCAGGTTCGAAGAGAAATATGGGACCGGGGTGATCATCAATACCTCGTTCAACGTTCGTGGGGAACCGATTGTCTGCAATCCCGTTGATGCCTATCGCTGCTTTATGCGGACAAACATGGATTACCTGATCATGGGTAACTACCTGCTGGACAAGGAAAACCAGAGGCCGCTGGTTGACGATACGGACTGGCGGGAAGAATTTGCATTGGATTAGGATTGCCCATGCTGCTGGAAGATATCACAGCCATCAAGAGTACCCGAAAGGACCTGCGAAATTTTGGGCTGACCGTCGGTATTGTCCTGTGTCTGATTGCCGGAGTGCTCTGGTGGGTGGGCCGATCGTCCTATCCCTATTTGCTCATTCCCGGCGCCGCGCTGATTCTGTGTGGTTTAGTGGTCCCCGCGATTCTCAAGCCAATCCAAAAAGTCTGGATGACAATCGCGGTCATCATGGGTTGGATCATGACCCGGGTCATTTTGAGCCTCTTGTTTTTCTTGGTCTTCACGCCGATGGCCGTAGCCGCGCGATTGCTGGGCAAACACTTCCTCTTGTTGAAATGGAAATCGGCCGATCAAAGCTACTGGAACCATCGCGAACGAGAAGCGTACGACAAGAAACGATCGGAGATGCAGTTTTAGACGCGTGGTGCCCGGGGGACTGGACACACGGTCAGGAGTCGAGCAGGAGAATCACCATCGGTCGGAATAATATCATACATTTCTGAGGATAGTATCTCAATGTCGAAAATCGCCCTCTTAGCCGAGATTTGGACGTTCCTGCGGGAACGGAAAAAATGGTGGCTGGTGCCGATTATGATCATGCTGGTGCTGTTTGGCGCGTTGATTGTCTTGTCTCAATCCTCAGCGCTGGCGCCGTTTATCTATACACTGTTCTAACGTGACTTTCGTGCGCTCAATCACCGAATGTGCGTATCGTATTTCGTCGCATTGAAACGGCAGTATGGTCAGGCGAGGGCAGCGGCTAATCTTCCACCCGTTCGCCGTTCTGGAGATTAATCATCGGAGAACGGATGTCTCCCGGAAATATCTCCACCTCCGCCACCCAGAGGATTGACGAATACGATTCCGGGCCGCTATTTGGCGGTTGCCATAATCGAAGATGGTCATCTCCGTTCAGTTCGACACTGATATAACTCACCTCTCTGGGGGCCAGTGAGATAAGTGTGTCAATAGGACTGAAAGAGCCCGCACTTCCGGATTCTATAATGACCATTTGGGAGGTGGTCCAGTTCCAGTACGTCACATCTACATTGTAAGCCCAATAAAAGACAACGGTCAGAGTGTCCTGCGGTTGTCCGAGATCAAACTCGATCCAGTGTGGGTCAGATGCATCTGCAGTCGATGCCCATGTGGAGGCTTCCTTGTCGTGCGTATGAAAATTACCGTCGGTGATTTGCGCCGGATCATAACCGCTATACGTACCATCGACTAACGGGACTTGCCCGGCGACGAGATTACCCGTATCCACTACTGTTTGTTCAGCATAGATAATTGCATCGTCAAGCGGATTTGATTCTTCCGATCCGTTGCCAACTTTCAAATACACGGTCTTGGTACCGTAACCACTGCTTAGTTGAAAGACCGGGGCGGCGCTGTACGCGTGCCAGGAGGAACCGGAAAAGTCACTGCTTTCGCTGGCTATATACTCTGTCGGCGAACCGGTGCAGGTGTTGTTCAGCGTAACCTCACGACTATCTGTTGATTCGTCTCCGCCGTTGATGGCAAACCAGGTTATTTCCGGAGCCGGATCCGCTTCATCGCCACCCGGATCATACGCCCCAATATATGACGCGTATTCACCATATCCGCCCGTTGCCGCCGGGGACGTACTATCAATAACATATTCATTTCCGTCAACGGTAGTAAATTCTGGGTCAGCGAATTTATAGCTACTGCCACTTTCCTGCGTAAACCCCTGAAGGTTTTCGGCGTCGCAGGCGATACGAAAATCTCGAATTGAATACGTACTGTCCCGGGGGTTATCGTGAAATGCAAAATAAATTGTTGTTGTGCTATCTTCCCCAGACTCCCAAATTAAATTGCTGTTAAATATGATAGAATTTTCTGCAGGCCAATAGCAACAGTCATATGGATCGTTCGGGGTTTCCAGCTTCATTGATATCACATTTACCGGGTCGTGAAAAATATTGTTGACAATGGTGCAGTCTACCGTATCGGTCCGCTCAGTAATCGTTGATTGTTCGCTGTAAATTCCATCCATCGAATTGTCACAGTCTATGGTGTTGTTATACACATGGGTATCAAATGTCTGCATTTCGGTCTTGGAGGTTGTTCCACCAAAAATAATTCCGGCACCCCCACTAATAGGGCCGTAAATATAGTTATGATAAACACGGCACGTGTAAAGCCTCGCGGCAGAATTTATTACTATCCCCGCAGTGCCTATGTTGTATATATCATTATTGGAAACGTAAACTGAGTCAATTGGCCAGGCCTGTGTGGACTTGATGATTACTCCGCCGAATTGGTCGTGGATACGGTTGTTTCTTACAGTGAGTCTACTTATTGGGGCATGGAGAAACACGCCTGCGGTATTCCAGGCATTTGTATACCCATCAGTCACGGAACCATTATGGTGGATATCACAGTTTTCAACGACGAGGTTTTTAACTTGGGCCGAATCAGCAGCGGCATGTGTGACTACTCCGCCCCCGTTATCACCCGCATCGCCCGATTTTGTGGAACAAATTTCACAATGTCTAATTGTTAGACCAAGACAAGGATTATCATTTGTCCCGCGAGGGAATATCCCCCTGTACCCGTACATGAAATGTAGACTGTCAAAGGTAATATAATCGTTTTGGTAAATATATGCGCCGCAGCGTTTATCACCGTCCTGGTCGGGGTTATTGCCTAAAATGATCGGCCGCATTTCATCGGGGTATCCCTTAAACGTGATACGTTCATCAGGGCCATCACCCGTTCCACTGTTGGTAGGCGAAAATCCCCAGTTGGCATAGGGAGGCTGTGTATAATTGGCATGATCTTCATCGTAGGCAAAAAGCGAGTCCCAGTCCTGGCCCGTAGTGTCCCCTGCATACAGCGTGCCATCGTTGTAATACCCCCCGCGAATCAATACTAAATCTCCAGCCTCAGCCTCTGCCAGGGCCTTCTGGACGTGTTCCCAGGCTTCCTCAATAGCCTGGCCAGAAGCGCTGTCACTACCGGTGGGAGAAACGTATATTGTATTTACATAAGCACTTGCCGGACTTGCAAACAAAGGGAACGACAGCAGCAGCGCACTGCTTACCACGATCTGAGCTATGTTCTTTATCATCACCTACTCCCTCACCCGATGACCACCGTTTTCTAGTATATCGTCAATTTTGCGAAATGCCATCATAACTTTCCATGACTGCAGAATGGAATGCTGAGAGTCCCTTAAACCCTGGTTCCATGCCCGTAAATTCGGCCATGAAAACAAGGACTCTGGCATTTTGCGGTTGCTCTCAGCGCTGCCTTTACAGGCAGTCCAACGTAGATCCTAAGCGAAAAATATGCCGAGAACCAATTCATGATCAGTTCTCGTAACTTATTGATAATAAGTATAATGGCAGGAAGTCCCCCAAAACTGATTTACGCTGGATGTACCTAAAATGAACGATATGCCCAGAATCCGAACAAATGATCCTCCCACCGTGAATTCTCAATACCCGCAGCCGATTGCTAAAAAAATCCCTCCTGAGGCGACTTTACCATTCAGTTTATGGGCTGTAACTTGTTGTAGTATGTACGCTTCAAGGTTGATCTTTGGTTGAATCGTCCTGCTTAATTCGTGATTCAAACGCTCTGAGTTTCCCGCTTTTATCCTTCGCTATTCGTTTGACTGGCCGTACCTCGACCTTTACGGCGTTACCAACCAGGACCTTCCATTTTTCGGTAATATGATCCAAATCTGCCTGCGACAAGCCGTGGGCCGATTCAACCTCCACCACGATATGATCCGGCGCGTACTGGATTGCCTTTATCTTCTGTGCGCCCATTCCCATCGTGTAATTGATAACCGGCCCCGCGATTTTAGTTCCGTCGGGGGTGACGATCATGTCTGATACTCGTCCTTCAATGCGTTCAATTATCGGCAGGTTTCTGCCGCATTTGCAGGATTCAGAAGTGGGCACTGCGAGATCATTGGTCCAATACCGAATGAATGGAAAGGCGTATGAGTGCAGCTCGGTCAGGACGATATTGCCGGGTTGCCCGTGCTTCACCGGTTCTTTGGTATCCGGATGCAAAAATTCGACATACAGATTGTGAGCCATCAGGTGCATCTTACCGTATTCACACTCAAAAGCGATAATTCCGTTCTCTGTATTGCCGTACTCGTTGACTACTCGGGTTTGCAGTGAAGATTCGATAAAGTCTCGCTGTTTCTGATACAATACTTCCCCTGTCGTTATTAGAGCTCCTGTCAAGAGTTGTGTAAATTGGTTTTTCACGCAGCGTCCTTTTCGGCCTGATCGG
>CAYWVO010000052.1:0-20075 GCA_964461835.1 uncultured Ignavibacteria bacterium
GAACGGGCAGCATAACGAAAGGCGAAATTTGTCTCATTTTTGTTGACACATACCGCCGCGAGCTTTAAGATCACCAAGTATGGCTTTTTCGATGATCGTCTCAACGCAAATTTTATGCAAAGAGCTGAATGCTTTGATGTACGATTTAGTCTCCCCGTCCAATGGAAATGGATACACATCGATGAGTTGATTTGCTTCCTTTCCTAATCTATGGATTGAACCGCCAGTTAGAATCGATGAAGAATCAAGGAACTTTGCTCTCGCTCTGAACAAAGCTGCCTCCGCCGAATAGTCTGTAAAAATGCAGCCTATTTGGCCGTCATAAAACTCCGACGCGATATCATGTGAAGACGGTATGTTTTCCGATTTGAAATAGTGCTGTTCGTCTTCTGGGAGCTTGGCAATGTCACCCAACCATGCAATTATTTCACCACCACGGTTGATGCCAAATGAGATATAACTCCTATCCGGGAAGTATATTGTGCCATACGTGTCGGAAGCCATTTGCACTTTGTACTCTTTCCGAGCAATGTACTTGTCCAATAGTCTTCTTCTAAAGAAAACCGGAGTTAAAAACCCGTCCTTGAGAGGTCGGACCAATCCTGGTATGCAGATATAATCGCGATAATCATACGTGAAACGAATGTTTTCTGCGAAGTGGTATCTTGCCTTACGGTCTTTGAATGCTAAGCTGCAGTGAATGATTCCTTGTGATCGGGCTTCATCAAGTTTGGCTTCAATAAACTTGGTTAGCCCATTAGGAAATCGCTCATATTTGCATCGAGGACATTGAAGTATTGGGTATTCTTTCAGGGTGATCCCAACTGAGCACTCCTCAATCTCTCTCTCCCCGAAAATCAATCGAATGTTATCTTGGCACACTGGGCAGGACAAACTGCCCATTCTTCTTAGTATGGGGTAACTCATGAATATAAAACACCCGTGAAAATAGAAATCATCAATGTTATTGAAATATCAGTTTGTTTGTCGAAACCACGTCGCAAAGGCCACTCAAGGGTTTCGATCTACAATTCCCCCCGCCGCCCCAAAATGGATTCCGTCTCAAGGCCGAAATGACATGCGGGATGATTCTACTTAATCCCCTGGGACGGGCAGGTTAAAGACCTGCCCCGCACAAAAATGGCGTGCAACCCAAGCTCCATAACTCCCCGATACTTTTCACCCATCTCAGGGAGAATTATCTGCCTGAATTCCTTGTATAACGGGTCGTTCGGCTGGTAGCCAAGGGCACTGTCATAGCTGGCAATCGCCTCGTCGTACCGATTCAGCTCAGCCAACGCCCCCCCCGGTTGTTCCACGCTTCGGGCGAGTCCGGCTTGTAGCTTAGAGAACTGTCATTGTAGGTAAGTGCCGTTTCATACAATGGCGTGGCGCTATCCGATTTGTCGGCTTCGGCGAAATGATCGGCCCACTTCAACGCCGCGACTCCCATATAGAAAAATACTTCAGCCAGGGCAGCGCTGTCCCGTGTCGCCTGCCTGGCGACAGCGAGAAGCGACAACGCCGCCCGGTAATTGCCCAGTCCCAACTGGACTACACCTGAATCTCTGGCCGATTCCAGTATTTGGGTGGCATCGATACATTCGGCTTGTTCCTTGGCCGCAGGAAAATTCCCTTCACGAATGAACTGCTTTAGACTATCGATTCGGCACACAAGCTTTTCCGAGCTGGCGTCAAGATCAGCCTTGGTTGCCGGAGCCTCATACGAAATCCACGCGATGATCGCGATTACGAATCCGGTTGCCCCCACCCCGACCGCCAGATGCCAACTCCACCGCTTCAACCATTCGATACGCTCGCTGAGCACCTTCACCAGCGCCGCCACTGCCGCCACTGCCGTGGCGACACCCAGGATGGCGAATACTGTGGTCACTGCCTCACTCCTGATCCGGCCGTGCCGGCTTGGATGAATTTTGCCTGCGTGACGACTGCCTCCAAGTTAGCCATATTATGCAGTGACGGTACTCAAATGTAAAGAATCCTTTGTCGAAACCACGTCCGTCCGCCGCGGCGGAGACTCAGGGGTTTCGACCTACGAAGACTGCCGCGAGCGGCGGGCAACGGGATTCCGGCTCAAGGCCGGGGTGACGGCCGTATACGGCCGATTCCTTACGCAACGAGGAGAATTCTGCCAATTCCATAGGACGGGCAGACGGGACGTCTGCCGTGCAGACGTGGGAAAATACAGCGAAACCACGTCCGCCTGTGGCGAGCTCAGAGGTTTTGACCGGCGTTGCCCCTTGCGAGGGAACGAAAATGTTCCGTAATTTTCAACGGACCTGAAAACCGGAGGGACCAATGCACGACTAGCATTTGGCAAGTGACGTTTTCACCGGCGAGGTAGTTCGCCGCTGATCACCCAGTCAACTGCACAATGCCCATAAAGCTGGAGGACGACGGTGTCACGGCAAATGCTGGCCCGGGCAAAGGACCTTTCGGTGCCGGTTAATGACGAACCACTGTTTCCAGCGGTATCTTTTTCAATCCACCGGGGAGAGATACTCGCCCTGGTCGGCGCCAACGGCGCCGGCAAGAGCACAATTGTAAACATTCTGCTCCAACACCCGCATGATCAGTACCGTACCCCCACCCTGCGGTACACCGGGAATGTCTTTACCGCCGCCGACCTGGCAATCGGCTATCTTCCGCAGGTGTTGCGGGGGAATCCGGATATTGTACAACCATCACAATCTGAACAGCCATCGTTTGTGGCGCGCCGGGCACGAAAAAGCCCATATCGTTGGCAGGCCGAGTTTCTCTTCCTGGATGAACCGACCGCCAATCTGGATCTGGAATCAATCGAGGTCCCCGAGGAATTGCTGAACAATTTCTCCGGCGGATTTGTGGTGATCCGCCACGACCGGGCGTTTGTAGAAAATGTAGCGCAAACATTAGTATGTGCTGGATTCGGGGCGCTTGCGGTCGGTGTAGTATGTCTGGGCTGCGCGGTGCAACCCAAAACCGCCTTCACTGGAACCTGCGTGGCCTTCAAGTGATTAGCAAACTATAACGCAAATGATTGACTAATACCGAATTTCTGCTATCTTACCCGTAGGTACCCACGTCCGTTACCGCAGGAGAGGCCGGTGCGTTCGGTGCATACAAGTCTGATCCACAGTTTACCGGCGATCATGCTTATTATCGCCTGTCTGGCGCCGTGCACTTATGCCGAGTGGGCGGTGGAGCTGGAGAGCAAATCGGTCCCAATGGGCGCCACGGATGTCACGATGGATATCACCGGATGGTGGGACCAGCCGATTTCCGCCTTCGTGTTACCGATCGTGGTGCGTGAGATTGATCCCGGGTCGTTCTGGACCGGCATGCTGCCGTACGATACCAATGGCCAGGCGGGAAATCACCCGTACGCGCACGGGGTGACCTGGAGCTGGGGGCAACAGTGGGCGACCTTTCTCGAAGTCCTCCGTCCCGGCATCGGCAAGGACCGGGCAATCTGGTGTGATCCGCCCGCCGACACCTTATACAACGCTGTCTCCCCGGATAACTTCGCCATGGCGGCGGCCAAAGGAATCGGCGACGATCCGCTGCCGGCACAACAAAACAAAGTCATTATCACTCTTACCTTTGATGTCACCGCCAACCCCGGCCAGTTCGAATTTGACACCGCCTGCTTCTTGGTTGGCCAAACCCGGTTTGCCTTTGTTGATCGTTTCGGCTTCACTCACGGCGACCGGTTTACCAAAGGGATCATTACGATCACGGGATGTGTGTGCCCGGATCAGGGAGATTGCAATGGGGACGGCTTCCTGAATGCAGCCGACCTGGTGCTGATGGTCAACCATGCGCTGCTCGATCAATTGCCGGTCCCGCTACAAGGCCCTGATTGCCCGGTATCAACCGCCGACTGGAACTGCGATGGTCGGGTGAATATTATCGATATTGGCCGGATGGCCGGCTATCTGTTCCGCTGGCCGCGCCGCCCTCCCTGCGACCCGTGTGAGTAAGATTAACTTCGGTTGTCGGGATATCAGCACCCAGATTGGCCTGACTCCTTACCGGAAAATGGCTAAGGCAGGGTGTGCTAACCCTGCCTTAGCAATGTAGGTCCGGATTACTTCATCAGGATCATCTTCTTGTTGTCAGCACCGAAATCTGAAACCAAGCGGTAGAGATAGATACCGCTGGCAACGGCGCGACCGTTTTCGTCGGTACCGTTCCACTGGATCGTATGGTAGCCAGCTTCATAATGCCCATCGGCTAAAGTCATGATCTTCTGGCCAAGAATGTTATAAACCTCCAGACTCACGTGCCCGGCATCCGGCAGGCCGAATTCAATCATGGTGCTGGCGTTAAACGGATTCGGGTAGGCGTCACCAAGGTAGAATTCATCCGGCATGGGAGCACCGGCGGCAACTTTCGGCACGCAGTTCAAGTCAATGGATACATTCGCCTTAAACTTGGCCCCGTCCTGGAATGCACCGGTAATGGTGGTCGCGTATGTCCCTGCGACACAGGGATCGGAAAGCGAGAGGATCGCCGCCTGACGATTGAATCCCACCTCCACGACATCTCCTGAAAAGCCGGTCATGTACGGACGTATGCGCGAACGACCGTAATAGATTGGTAATGCATCGTCGAACAGAATCGTGCCCGGATCCACATCAGCTGCCGCATATCCCTCCGGCCATTCACCCAGATACGCCCTGACCGTGCCGCGCGGATCGTCTGCCCAGGAGCAGCACCAGGGTTGATACGGGAGCAGCATGGCATCGATTTCATATTCCTCAGGTTCGACGATGAGGGTTCCCGGCCCAGGATCTGGGTCGTCCGGATCATCCCCAATTTCTGTGGTGGGTGGTACTTGGTCGCCATCTATGGTGCAATAATTATAAATCGTTGAGCCTGGGGTTGCATTTTGATTAACTTGAACTTCCAACTCGATAAAAGGTCCGGCGGCCCCGGCTGCGAGCGTACCAATATTCCATGTCACCGAATGGGCAGTTGCATCATAGATCGCCGTTCCCGGAACGCCGTCCAGCATCTCGGAAACAAAATCAAGCTCAGGCGGCAAATCATCGACGACCGTAACGTTGGTTACTTCTTCCGTATTATCGAAGTTGTCGAAAGTGATCTCATACGTAAAGGTCTGTCCCACCTGAACCCCAACACCCACGACTGCATCGTTCTTCGCAAGATTGAGCGGGTTGTAGCTGACCTGGCCGGCATTGCCAATCGCTATGCCTGCTGGATTGCCGAGATCATAAGTATCCTGCTTCAATGTGAATGGTGTCGTGCTGCAATCGTATACATGGATATCATCCATACTTCCGCCGCCATACATGCCGCCGCGAGTCAAGTAAACGTACCCTGTTATTTCATCGACAGCGACTCCTATCCCGCCGCCAATATTATGGGTAGTTTCAATCCCAGTATTGACGTCGTATTTTGAAAGCAAATTGGAGCCAGCCCATCCGCCAACCGTATAGATGATATTACGCTTGGAATCTACCACCACGTCAACGGGTGGAAGACTAACGGGAAACGATTTCGAGGGGATTTCCACGATATCAGACCACGCCGCAACGTTCATATCATATGCCCGAATCATACGATTGGGAGTATCAGTGACCCAGAGAATATTGCGAGAATCATCGAAGGTAATTCCGAAACCGTAGGACATGCCGGGCAAGGATTTGATGTATAGTTGGGTCATGGTTTTGGCCACCGGATCCCATCGGTAGATGTAGAGATTTCGCTGCTGGCGCCTCAAAGCAAAAACAATATCATCCTCATCATCGACGTCGACACCGGCAAGGTCACTGGGACCAGGTGACACGCCCATATATTCAAGGGTTACGGGATTAACGAATTCTAGACCACCGCTGAATTCACTGGAGATAAACAGCACCGGGTCGCCGGTCGGTGTGATGGCATCCACACCTATTCCTGCTGGGTCTGTTGAGTGATGAAGAACGTAGGTTGCTTGTTTGGTGACGGTGCCGTCGGGATTGATGTTCCAGGCATCGAATTGCGCCGTATGGTGGTTGGCAGATAAGTAGACTGATTTGGCATACACGGTTCCGACACTTGTTATCGCCAACACTAGCGAGACCAGTATCAGCATCTGTAAGATTCGATTGTCTCTAAAAAGCATTATTATACCCTCCATATCAATCCTACATGACTTCAAGCAGTGGTTGATATTTGACCGATTTTGTCGACAATCAGAAAAGGCCTGCTGCGTCATCACAGCAGGCCTCAAGTGTCGACAATTGTGTTTTGGCCTTCCTGGCACTCATCGCACATACTCCAGATGGCCGCTCACTTTACCGATTAGTTATTTTTTCATTCTCCGCCGGACCGCGGCGGCACCCGCCAGCCCGGTGCCCAACAACAGCAACGTGGCCGGTTCCGGAACCACGTCAACGGCATAATCTTCCACTTCGCCGGTGAAATACGACCCCGTCGGCGTCAAAGGGCCATCAAACGTCAGCCGCGCCCGCATCCAGGTTTCACCCAATAGGGCGGACTGCGGAACCCAGATATCTTCCAATAAGGTCGTCGTGCCCCCGTTAAAGAAGTCCCACGTGTTGAACACTTCCTCGCTGCTGGCAAACGTCTGGTCCTGATCCCAGTCGATCCAAACAGAGACATACTCCCAATCACCATCGGTGGGATCAGTGGGATCGAAGTAGAACGGATCCAGCGTCACTTCAAACGCCAGGCTCGCAAAGGTTCCAGGGGTAAACTGCCCGAAGGAAAACCCATCCAGCACCCCATCAGCCGCACCAAACCATTCCAGGGGATAGGGGTCGGTGTGCTCGGCAAAACCGTATCCTGGTGCGTGCCCTTGAGAAAAACCCGAAGCGGTAACCGGCAGGATGAACAGCAGTAATCCCGTGATCAGTAACAACTTGCGCATTTCTACTCCTTTCCGTGTGGTGAAGAAATATGAATTAATTGGTTCGTTTCCCCCAAAAGACGAGCCACGCCTCTGGCCCAAGTGATCCCACCGAGGAAGAAGATACGCGGAAGAGACGATACGACGGCCGCGGGAGAGCCCGCAGGCCCATGAAGCAGAAGTTGGCTGAGTCATTCTCACAATCCCCCCCGATAGGGATCGCTTGCCGTTTACAAACTCTCTTCGCCGGTTGCGAAGCCAACCGACACCAGAATTTCGAGCAAAATCCATTCCGCCACTTGGATTCATTTCCCAACAAGCAAACAATGTTGCTAGTACCTCCATTGCTTAAACCGATACATTAATAGTTCGCTTGCAGACAAATCGTCCAAAATTTCGACAGATTGCCGGTATTAACCTAGGTTAACCGACTTAATGCCTTAATTACATTCAAGATAACAGGAAAGAAACACTGTCAGGTATTTGGACAACATAAAAGAATAATCTGAAGAATCGTAAAAGACGGGAGCTCACACCCCGCTCTTAATTATCCCGGCCTAAATGATAATGCAAATTTGATACCGTACCATCCTACTCCGCAATCACCATATCCGCCTTGAGGTAGTTTTCCGCCGGGAGCGGGGAGCCGGCCAGGCGGCGCAGCGTGGCTAATTGCCCGACATGGGTCATCGCGTCGGCCAGCGGCCCCTGGAGAATCCGGTCCCAGGAAGTGCCGGACAGCGGGGTGTCCTCCTGCACGTGGGTGCGCAGGATCAGCACGTTGTCATAAAAGCGTTCGATTTCTTCGGCAAAGGACGGCAGCATGGGGGGCGTGCGATTGACCTGTTCCATGAAGGACCGGGCATAGAGCAGCACCCGGGTCATGTGGTGCAGAAGTTCATGCGGGGTGCGGACGCCCTCACCCGCGGAAAAATCCGCAAAATCCTCCGGGGCATTCTTCACCGCTTTGCTGGCCCGATAAGCCAGCGCGGTCAGGAAATGCTTAAGCAATTGGCGCGCGTCAGTCATGATCATCACCATCCGTCATTCATTACATCGACCGTCAGCTCACCGACGTTTACCGGCGTTTCTACTGACGGTAGCTGAACGGATGCGTCACAAGACCCACGGGCTGCCGGACAGGGATACGTCTGACTTCCGTTTTGCCGATTATATCTTCACCAACTCCACACGCCGGTTATTTTGCCGTCCTTCCGGAGTATCGTTGGTATCGGCCGGATTGGATTCACCAAAGCCTTTTGATTGCAGACGATCTTCAGCGATGCCATACTTGTCACACAAATATGATTTCACAGCCGCCGCCCGCTTTTCGCTCAGTTCCTGATTGTAGGCGTCGTCCCCCTGGCTGTCAGTGTGCCCTTCGATGATCAATTTCAAGTCCGGGTGATCGGTCAGCATCTGCCCCATCTGCTTCAACGTGGGTGTCGATTCCGGACGAATCACATCGCTGCCGGAATCAAACAGAATACCCTGGGTGGCGACCCGGCCTTTGGCGGCCAGCTCGTCATACAGGATTACTTTCCCGCCTTCAGCGACCCGGATGTGATCAATGAGAACACCCTGTTGACTATAATTATACAGGTAGAAATGGATGCGGTCAGCGCGTGGGAAATCGGCATTGGGGACATTGGCCACCCGTGTTTCGTTCACATACACCTTCAGGTACTTTTTATACCCCATGATCCGGCAGTGGACAATATCCTCCCAACGGCCATCCTCAACCTCCATTTCCGCGGTCCCACCCCCGGAACCTTCGATTGCCCCTGCCCCGTGCCCGAATTTCAAGTAGTTGTGCCGGTTGCGGCTGCTGCCGTCAGCAGCCGGTGTATGTATTTTGAGTACCCCACTGGGCAGATACAGGTCGAATTCGATGGTAAACCGTTCCGGCAGGGTCTGCGGCAGCGGAACTTCAAAGTCCACGTTTGTGCTCATTCGCAGAAACCGTCGACCCTGCCACTCGGCAACTTCCATGTTGCCTTCGATAAACTCCAACCGCTCGGGAAAATCGCCAACCGGGGATGACTCAAAATCCTCGAAATAGAGAACTTTGTCTCCCGGGACGAAATCATAATTAAGCCAGGCGCCTTCTCCGGGTTTCCCCATCGGTGCCGTTGCGGTTTGAGCTTCAGATTCCCCCGCGTCTGGTGATTCAGCCGCGTCGGCTTCCTCTGTCTCACTTGCTGCCTTCTCGGTATCACCTTCCAGGGCGTCATCGATTGCCTCATCGACCTCTTCATCGACTTTCTCTTCGGTCTTCTTTTTGATCTTATCCTTGAGTTTGCCGAATTGGGCATCTGCCGTATTGGTGGCGAATAGCAGACCCAGGGCAATCATCAACACGACACCTGATCTACTGAATTGACGCATGACGATTCCTCCCCGCCGGTATTTCACGCGTTCAAAAACTATGTATTGTATGTTGCCAATGAACGGGTAAGGGTACAGAAATGTCAAGCAGGCAATAACAGTTTCATATTGAGCCTCCCTGCCGTGCGGTACCCGCCACCGCCGGACTGGACTTCCCGGAGGCAGTGAAGTACATTGCCAGATTGGTGTAAGGGAAGATGACGGATTGAAATACATGATGACAAAATCAACCATACGGCTCCTGGTGGGCCTCGTCTTGCTGGTGCTCAGTGCGGTCTGGTGGGGCTGCGGGAGTGACGCGCCGGAACCGCGGCCGGAAACCGAGCAGTACCTGCCGGAGGAACTGGCGGGAATTTACCTCGGCATCGAGCGCGAGCAGGTGGAACAACAGTTCCAAATCTATCAGACCAATATCACCGACGACGGTCTGCAAACCTCGACTCGGATGATTCGCGACAGCGTGATGATCGGCATCGCGTTTTCCTACCGGAGCAACCGGCTGGCCACGGTGACGATCTGGTACGACTATCTTCGCGTACCGTATCGAATTGACGAAGCCCGCCGGGCTTTTCTCCGGGATGTTTTGCAACGTAACGGCCCGGAATATGACCGCGCATCCTTTGCCCTCAAACCGGAGTATGTGGTCAGCGACCTGGCGCTTCTCTGGCAACATCCCGGCTGTCTCGCCGCCTGTATTTTCTCCAAACCCTCCGAGTTTTTCGCCGATACGCTCGAGTATCGTCCCTACTACCAGTTTTCGCTCATGGACAGCACGATCTCGCCGTTTAACTACTGGCCCAACCTGGTCATCCCTGCGGAAGAGGCGGAACGTCCGTATTTCCGAGAGGTCGATTCCCTGCGGGCGGTGGTCCGGGAAAGCGGCCGCTAGGAGCAACGGCCGGTACCACCGACCCCGGTATAGGTCTATCGTATGTTTGCCAAGTTAAATCGCATCAAGCCATACCTGTCCCGCTACCGCCGCTACATTTTTGCCGGCCTGCTGGCCGTGGCGGCGCATAATGCGCTGCGCTTGATTTCGCCCATGGTGCTCAAACGGGCGGTCGACAAGCTGGAGACCGGGATCTCGCTGACCGCAATTTGGGGTTATGCGGGCCTGGTGGTGGGGCTGGCGATCGGGGCGGGGGTGTTTCTCTTTCTCATGCGCCGTACCGTGATCTGGGCCTCCCGCAAAATGGAATTCGATCTGCGAGGCGACTTATTCGGGCATTTATTGACGCTCTCTCCATCCTTCTTTGGCCGGACGCCCACCGGAGAAATTCTCTCCCGTGCCTCCACCGACGTGGAAGCAGTGCGCATGATGCTGGGGCCGGGAATTATGTATTTGAGTAACGCCTTGCTGGTGGGCGCGGGGGCGTTGCCCTTTATGTTTTTCCTGGACTGGGAGCTGGCGCTGTACACGTTGATTCCATTACCGGTGTTATCTCTGGCGGTCAACCGGTTGGGCACCATTGTCCATAAACGATTCATGGCAATTCAGCGGCATTATGCGGTGATATCCGCACATGCCCAGGAAAGCCTGGCGGGGATTCGCGTGGTCAAGTCCGGTTCCCGTGAGCGAATCCGCGATCGGGAATTCACCAAGCTCAACGACACGTATTTCGAGCTGAATATGGATTTAATCCGCATTCAGGGGCTCTTTCGCCCTTTGCTCTACCTGCTGGCCGGACTCTCAGTGGTCGCGGTCCTCTATTTCGGCGGGCAGGGGGTGATTGCCGGCCGGATTACGCTGGGGACCTTCGTGGCCTTTACCCTCTATCTGGGCATGCTGGTCTGGCCGACCATTGCGCTGGGCTGGGTAATCGCGCTGTATCAACGGGGCACTGCGTCCTTGCACCGCATCGACGAAATCTTCAAAGCATCATCCGATGTGGGCAACGGTTCCAGCACCACGCCGCTGACACCAATCAAAGGCGATATCTCGATTCGCAACCTGACATTTGCCTATCCTGGTTCCGATCGGCCGGTATTGCGAGACTTATCGCTGGAAATACAATCAGGCGAGACCGTAGCCCTGATGGGCGCGACCGGCTGCGGCAAGACCACCCTGCTGAGTCTGTTAAACCGCTCGTACCCGGTGCCGGAGGGAACGATATTTCTGGATGGACAGGATATTAACACGATCCCACTGGGCACCTTGCGGCAAATCAACGCCTTCGCCGCACAGGAACCGTTTCTCTTTTCGAATACGCTGGAACGTAATGTGAATTTTCCTCGAGATGAAGATCTGACACACGAACGATTGGATGAATTAGCTGATGCTGCCGGCGTCCTGGGCGAAATTGAGGAGTTGCCCCGTGGCTGGAAGACCCTGATCGGCGAACGCGGCATCACCCTGTCCGGGGGTCAAAAACAGCGGATCTCGCTGGCCCGTGCACTGGCTGCTGATGCACCGGTTCTGCTCTTGGATGATGCATTCTCGTCGGTCGACACCAATACCGAAGAACACATTCTCAATCATCTCGGACAATTTTTCGCCGGGCGCACAGTCGTCTTAGTCAGTCATCGAATTTCCACGGTGCGGCGGGCAGACCGGATCGGCGTGATGGACGCCGGCCGCATTGCCGAACTCGGCACCCACGAAGACCTGCTGGCTCAAGGCGGCCTGTACGCCGATTTGGCGGAGAAGCAACAAATACAGGATGAACTGGCCGCCTATTGACGGCCTATTGATATGACTGAGTATATCCACGAAGATGAGGCCCTGGGCAAAGCATACGATCATCGCCTGATGAAACGCTTGCTCCGCTATCTCAAACCCTACCGCTGGTGGGTGGTTCTGGCGGTGGTGGTGTTGTTGATCGCATCGGGATTGCAACTACTTGGACCGTACCTGGTGAAATTGGCGATTGATGGACCAATCGCCAACGATAATCCGCAGGGGCTGGTGACGTACGGCTTGCTGTATATCGGTTTATTAGTTGGTCTCTTCCTCACCCGATACGTGCAGGCGATTGTCACCCAATGGGTGGGCCAACGGACTATTTACGACCTACGCCTGGAATTGCATAAGCATGTCCTGAGCCGGGATTTGCAATTTTTCGATAAAAACCCCGTGGGGCGATTACTCACCCGGATTACTTCAGATATTAATGTCCTGGATCAGCTATTCTCCTCGGGCGTGGTGGTGGCGATCGGTGATTTGTTCATGGTAATCGGGATCGTGATCGCCATGCTTTATATCAACGTAAAACTGGCCTTGGTCTCCTTTGCGGTGATCCCGCTTTTAGTCTGGGCTTCGGTGGTCTTTCGCCATCGTGCCCGGACCGCCTACCGGGATGTGCGGGCAAAAATCGCCAAACTGAATGCGTTTTTGCAGGAGCATATCACCGGGATGTCAGTGGTGCAAAATTTCGTTCGCGAAAAGACCGTCTTCCGCCAGCACCAGACCATTAACGCCGATTTACGCGAGGCCAATTTCCGGACGATTTTGTATTACGCCGTGTTCTTCCCGACCGTCGAAGTGATCGGTGCGGTGTCGATCGCGCTCATTCTCGGATATGGTGGCGGACAGGTATTGGCGGGAGTGCTGAGTTTTGGCGTGCTGGTTGCCTTTATTCAATACGCCGAAATGTTTTATGGGCCGATCCGCGACCTTTCCGAAAAATACAATATTCTCCAGGGAGCGATGGCCTCCTCGGAGCGCATCTTCAATTTGCTGGATACCGGCAGTCGCATCCATCGTCCGGAAACCGCCGCGCCGGTCACCCGGGTGCAAGGCAAGGTGGACTTCGATCACGTATGGTTCGCCTACAAAGACGAAGAATGGGTGCTAAAAGATCTCTCGCTGTCGATTAAACCGGGGGAGAAGATCGCGCTCGTGGGCGCCACGGGCGCCGGGAAGACCTCGATTGCCTCGTTGATCAATCGCTTCTATGAATATCAAAAAGGTCGTATTGCTCTGGATGATATCGATTTGCGGAGTTGGGATCCCAGTGAACTGCGGCAGAATATTGGCTTGGTGTTGCAGGATGTGTTTCTCTTTTCGGGTACCATTGCGGAGAATATTCGCTTTGGCAACTCCGAAATTACCGATGCCGACGTTCGCGCCGCTGCGAGAGAAGTTGGGGCGCGTTCATTCATTGAAAAGCTGCCCCACGGGTATGATCAATTGATCGGCGAGCGCGGCACCGGCCTATCCTTCGGCGAGAAACAACTCCTGGCGTTTGCCCGCACACTGGCCTTTGACCCGCCCGTGTTGATTCTCGATGAGGCCACCTCTTCGGTCGACGTTGAATTGGAATTGCTAATTCAACAGGCGCTCTCCCGGTTGCTAGTAGAGCGTACGGCAATTGTGATTGCCCACCGGCTCTCGACCATTCGGGCAGTCGACCGGATTGTGGTGCTCCATAAGGGTGAAATACGTGAGATGGGAACCCACGAGGAATTATTGCGCAAAAAAGGGATTTACTATCGTCTCTACTTATTGCAGTATAAGGACCAGGAATCGCGGATACGGGAGTTGACGCAATGAGGAAACCGGTACTATTCGCAATCGGCATTATTGTTTTGGTTGTCGGTTCGTTGATCGCCGCACCGTTTATTCTCTCGGGGTCGGTCTTCGAAAAATCCCGGGCGGAGTCCTGGACCCGTACCGACGGACGCGAGGTCAATGTCTTCGCTCAATCTTCATTGGAGGCCGAAATCTATCCGCGTCTCTCAGTGGCCCTCAAAGAGATGACCGCCACCCTGGATATTGGGTCGGCGGTGGCGATCACGCCGGTGCATGAAGCCGGCGTGATTATTGCCAAGGACAACGAGTACTGGCGAACCATTCCACCCAGTGCGATTTTTATGCTGCATCAGGGCCACGCTGAGGTTTTTCTGGACCTTTCCGAATTCGATCTGTACCGCAAAAAATATCCCGAACTGAGCCGCGCCGGTATCCGTGCGCTGCGTTTGGATGAATTCTTTACCGCCTTGCTGAACAACACCGATTCATCATAGAGCTGCCCATGGCCAATCCCTACCTGGAATTTCTGGCCGTGGCGGAACGGCTTGCACGTCGCGCCGGCCGGTTGCTGGCTGATGAGCGTCCCACCAACCTGCACGTGGAACACAAGGGTGCCGTGGACTTAGTCACCGAGATGGATCGCCGCGCCGAGGAAATGATCGTCGACACGATCACCGCGACTTTTCCCACCCACGCGATCGTGGCGGAAGAGGGCTCAGATAAAAAGGCGAAATCAGAATTCCGCTGGTATATTGATCCCCTTGATGGCACGACCAACTATACTCACGGCCTGCCCATTTATTGCGTGTCGATCGCTTTGGCGCACGCCGGGGAATTGGTCTGTGGGGCGGTGTACGATCCCAGCCAGGAGGAGATGTATACGGCTATCCAGCGCGGCGGGGCTTTTCGTAATGGATCGCGTATTCAGGTCTCCGGCGAGTCGGAGTTGCGCAAGTCACTGCTGGTAACCGGTTTTCCGTACGACATCCGCGAGTCCGGGGACAATAATCTTCCCCAGTTCGCCAAGTTCGCTATCGCCGCACAGGCAGTTCGGCGTCTGGGATCGGCGGCGCTGGATCTCTGCTGGGTGGCGGCCGGTCGCTTCGATGGTTTCTGGGAGTTGAAACTCTCCCCGTGGGATATGGCCGCGGGAGTTGTGTTTGTCCGCGAGGCGGGCGGTTTGGTGACCGATTTTGACGGCTCACCGTACGATTTACACTCGGGCCGTATCCTGGCCACGAATGGCAAAATTCACCAGCAGATGATGACTGTCCTCGCGGAATAGTCCACTTCCAAACGGATACCCCAACGCGGCGAGAATCGCTGATGACATTCTACCCCAAACTGCACACGTATATCGGAGCAAGCCTGAGTCAGTTTGATCACATCGCTAGTGAACGAAAAAAGGTGTTGGGATCACTCAGGGAATATATCCACTCACAATTGCAGATGCATAAACCAGTAAATTTGATTTTTATTTGTACCCACAACTCCCGCCGCAGCCATTTCGCCCAAATCTGGGCCCGGACTGCCGCAGCGTGGTACAGGCTGCCGAACATCCACACCTTCTCCGGCGGAACCGAAGCGACTGCCTTTAACCCGCGTGCGGTTGCCGCACTTAAGCGAGCGGGATTTGTGATTGAGAAATCCGGGGCGCCGAGGAATCCGCGTTACACCGTGCGGTTCACCGAGCAGGCCGACCCAATGGTGGCGTTCTCCAAGGTATTTGATCAGCCGCCCAACCCCACTACTGATTTCTGCGCGGTCATGACCTGCTCGCAGGCGGCCGAGGCTTGTCCGGTAGTACCCGGCGCGTCAATGCGGATTAATCTTCCCTATGATGATCCCAAGGACCACGACGGCACCCCCGATGAAACCGCCGCGTATGACGACCGTTGCCGCCAAATTTGTACTGAGATATTCTATGTTTTCTCGCCGGCACAGATAAATCCCTAATCCTCGACTTGCCCAGCGGCGGGATTTCTCCTGGGTGGAACCCATCGATGGGTTTATGTGGGCGGCAGGCGTCCCCGCCTGCCCCAGCGGTGGTTTTGGCAGACACACCCATGCGTGTCATTCCCAAAACGTCGGGAATCGCATTACCCACCCTGTCACCCCGGCGTATGCCGGGATCTATTTTCCCCGTATGTGGGCGGCAGGCGCCAACATCCATCGTCAACCCCAAACCAGCCCGCCGAAGGCGGACAGCCTTGAAGTTGCCACCCATGGTGGAGCTATTTCCCTAAAATCGATTTTACTTTGGCAATCAGCTCTGTTGTCGGAATCGTTTCCTGGCCGATTTTCTTCTCGACCCATTCCTGGCGGTCTTTGATTCCGGTCTCTTCGCGTTTGATGACACCGAGGTCTTTGACCGAAACCTGGCCGGACTCGAATTCGTCCGAACCGGCAATCACCGCGATCGGGATCACCATCCGGTCGGCGTATTTCAACTGCTTGCCGATCGCCGCCGGTTTGCCGGTATACAGTTCGGTATTGATGCCCGCGTCGCGGAGAGTTTTCGCGAGTTTGATATAATCGGTAATCCGATCTTTATCCATCACGGTGACTAAAACATCCGCCGTGGACGGGCGCGCACTGATCTTGCCCATCTTTTGCACCGCCGCCACCAGCCGATCAATGCCAATCGACGCACCGGTGGCCGGAACCGGCTGCCCGGTAAACTGCCCAATCAAATCATCATACCGCCCACCGCCCATCACGCTGCCCACCCGGCCGGCTTTCTTATCCAGCACCACCGCCTCATACACCGGCCCGGTATAATAATCCAGCCCGCGGGCGATACTAAGATCAACCACCGCCTGTTCGCTGGAAATCCCCAGGCTTTCGAGGTAAGTATCTATTTCGCGCAGTTCGCCGATGCCCTCGGTGGCGCCGTCGACATCCTTGAACAAATCAGTAACCGCGTCCAGCGTGTCCGCACGTGTATCCGCCGAGAGCGTAATGAAAGATTCTATTTTAAGGATTTGCTCGTTCTCCAAACCGAGCCCCTCGATTTCATCCCCGGATTTGTCGGTATAGCCCGGCCCCAGCTCCCGCTTCAGGTTCTCCAGGCCGATTTTATCCAGTTTGTCGATTACCCGCAGCACCGGTTTGGCTATTTCCAGCCCGAGCCCCGCATAAATGAGCATGCTGTTAAGCACTTTGCGATTACTGAACCTGATTTTGACCGGCAACCCAAGAGTGCTGAGTGCCTCCTGCATCGCAGCAATGATCTCTGCATCCGCCAGCATCGATTTGGCGCCTACCGCGTCGATATCGAACTGCACAAATTCGCGAAAGCGCCCCGGGTCCGGCTTGTCGTACCGCCAGACCGGCTGGATCTGGTAGCGCTTGAACGGGCGTGGCAGGTCGCGGTAGAGCGCAATCACCCGTGAAAGCGGCACGGTCAAATCAAAACGCAGCCCTACCTCGTTGCCGTCCGGATCCTGGAACGTGTAAATTTGCTTACTGGCTTCATCCCCGTATCCCAGCAAAATCGATTTGTACTCCAGCGCCGGGGTGGAGATCGGTGTAAAGCCGTAGCGTTCATAGACTTCTTTGATCCGGGCGATCACCCGGTCGCGGAACAGCACATCCGCCGGCAGTAAATCACGGAAGCCTTTTAAGAGCTTGGGATCGACGGGTGGCATGGGTTTGACCTTTGGCTGGCGGTGTTTTTGAGAAAATACCGGCGATGGGACTCGAACCCATGACCTCTTGATCCACAGTCAAGCGCTCTAGCCTGCTGAGCTACACCGGCATTTCGCGTCTAGCTCAAACCTTCATACTAATATGAGCAGCAGATCATTTGCAAGCAAAAACTCGGGGAACGCCAGAGGCTGTGTCCTTCAAGACCTTCAGCGGGATTCTCCGCAACAAGATGGCCCGGTACCGTTAGTTCGTGCCACGTTCCCTACTCAGAGTCTTGAGTCGAACTGGAGTCAAGATGCCGGGTGGGTCGGTAAATCTCGTACGAGAGCAGAGCCATCGCCCGGCAACGGGGTGGTCCGCCGGATTATCGATTCAGGTGCACGGGTCACACAGTGCATCATTGGTATTATACACGAATTGAATTAAGAATCCGACATCCGTCGGGTTTACGCTGTTGTCACAGTTGACGTCACCAGTATCAAAGGGACATAGCGGCTTATCACACCGGGCATCTTGTTGCTTATACGCGAATTGGACCAAAAGCTGTACGCTGTCGGGTCGGTGGTCCCGTCGCAGTTGATATCGCCGACGGCGTTGGGATCGGTGCCGTATTGGTCGCCGCAATCGCAGGAGATGACGTCCATCGTCCAGACGTAGTCGTCATTGGATGGTCCCACGCCGCTTTGACCCCCGGGCGGGCACGTATTTCCGTCCAGCCGTGCGTCATTTCTGGCGCTTTTGACGGTGGTCCAATCCAATGTGAATTCACACTCGTCAGTGCCTGGAGGAGGCGGCGATCCCATGACGGCGATTATCGCCAGTGAATCTTCGCGCCAGGTGACGGATTCTAATTGACACGGGTAACAATCAATCTCCGGCGGAACAAAATCCGGATCACATTTTGTGTCCAGCGTTAGAGTAATAGTGTCGCCAGGGAATAGTAGCGGTGGACCGGATACGTCTGTCACGACAGGGCTTAAAGTCGTGTTTTGGTTACCCGATACCATAAGTGAATCCATGTAATGGGGCGGAGATTGGAGTGCGGAATCCACAGTGCGTTTCCCGATGCCTTCATGCCCATCCATACGTCTGAAACACAATTGAGTTCGTTCCCGTGCTTCCGAAGAATAGAAAGCGCTATCCCGCTGTCCTACCGCGACCCTCGCACCCGCCGCGTAGAAATCATCGACCAAATGGCCGGATTCGCATGTATTCAGGTATGCCAGTCCTGATTGCAACTGGCCCCGATTCCTGATGAATGCTGCATAAACACCAATGCTCCATATATTCGATGATGTATGTCCCAAGTAAATTTCACCTCCATAGCCTTGGGCAACAAGCTCATAACCACGTTGCATTGCAGCTGTAGAGCCAGGAGCTCCTGTATCGAAAGGTTCTATGGCGAGACCCCCGTGCCACCCATGACCGCAATGCAAAAGTAACGCAAACTCGCCCAGTGAATTTGACAAGATCTCGTCATATTTGGGCACTGTACAAGTTGGCAATAGGGGTGGTGGGCCATTAAAGAAAATTGCGACATCGTAGTTTTGTCCGCTGGAATCCCCATCATCCGAACCGACATAGGCTTTGAACTGCTCTTCTGCATTGTCAAACTCGAATTTGAAGGGAGAAAAAACGTATGCCTTGTTATTTCCATAACCCGAGGTCCCAACCGTGTAATTAGGCTGGCCAATTGCGAGAGTCAGCTTAAAAAACACGGAATAAGCGAATACGGCCACGAATATGACATGGTGGATACGTTTAAATTCGTTTTTCATCGGATTTACTCCTCTGGTCTCTACAAAAAACGGTGCAGATATTCTAGAGCGATAATCAAATAAATCCCAACCAAACAGCTCGCTGTCAATCAACTTTGAAACGTGCTGAAATCTGTTCGGCCGTTGTCCGCAGGCCAACTACATCCTGCAAATGCTCAACACGCATTTCGTGGTTGCTAACAGTGCGAATGATACTACGAATCTGCCTCAACTTTTCTTGTGGATTCCGAAAGGTCTCCGCATAGCCACTTTCGCTCATCGTGATGATGAGACGGTCGTCTTTGAGTCCTGATTTCACTGTCGATGCAATTAGGTTTATTGTCTTACGGCTTTGACCTTCATAGTCAATGGGAGCTCGTGGTTCTAGAGGAAGATCTAGCAAGAGTTTATCGAATGGGTCAAAATCACCATACAACCAGACATGAGACAAACCACTAAAACTGGCGGAATCGTAGGCTCCATGTGCCATAACCGTATCAATAAGCTGTTGTCTGGCGTACTCACGACCGCCGGCCTGAAGCCAAATTGGGAAGGAATCGTTAAGCATATCCAAGAAACGCGGCGGTCGCTTAGAGGTCGAATCGAGGACTACCTCCGGAACCGGTGCCGGCTTATACACTTCCATGTATTGCCGGCCATTGATGGTGACCCGGTCATACTCGATAGTAATCTCATATGGCGGCGGGATATACTCGCCGTCCAGGATGAGATGCCCGGTTTCGATGATTGTCGTGCTTTCGGTGAATTGCGTACTGTCCGCCGGCTGGCCCAACGCCAATTGAGCAGCACCCAAGAAAATCGCTACGCCGCAAGACAACATCACGCACTTTGCTATCTTCCTGATTTTCATGCCATTACTCCCCGATTACTAAAGCAACTCATCAATCATAGTGTCGAAACCCCGTCC
>CAYWVO010000053.1:0-1917 GCA_964461835.1 uncultured Ignavibacteria bacterium
ACCCTGATCTCCGGGATCGCTGCCCGCTCTCCCTCAGATCAGGGCCACGCCAGCCGCAAAGCAGTAGCAGTCTTGTGTGCCTACGGGATTTTGGCGGATGGGCGAAAGGTGCTGCTGCATTTGGAGACCGGGGATAAGGAGAGCACAGCCTGCTGGGAGGCGTTTTTGGAGGACTTGAAGCGGCGGGAGCTGCCCGAGCCGTTGTTGGTGGTAATTGACGGTAATGCGGGAGTGCGTAAAGCCGTGCGGCATAAGTTCCCGAACAGTCTTGTGCAACGCTGCCAGGTTCATCGGATGCGCAACATCATGGCCAAATTGCCGGCGGTGGCTCGGCCGACCTTGAAGAAGCTGATCCAGAAGGCGTTTACGGCACGGAGCTACCCGGAGGGATTGACGCAGGCGCAGCAGATTATCGAGCAGTATCAGGAGGCGTTTCCGGCGGCGATGAAGTGTCTGGGACAGCATCTCGAGGAGTGCCTGACCGCGCTCAAGTTGCCCCTGGCGCATCGGGTGCAGACCCGCACGACTAATCTGTTGGAGCGATTATTTGGCGAGGGTAAGCGACGCAGTAAGGTCATTCCCCGTTTTCCCTCGGAGACCAGCGGCTTGACGCTGCTCTTTGCCGTGTTGGTCGATGCCTCCGAGGGCTGGCGAGGGGTACGCATGACCACGGCAATTCAGGAGCGGTTGGCGCAGATGCGCACCGATCCCGACAGCGAATGGAATGATCCTGATATCGCCCTGGTCGCCGCATAATCCACTAAGTCAGGAGGGAAACACCAATCCCTTTTTACAGGAAAAAATGGACTTGACCACCGGGTGATACTACCACACGCAATCCTTCCCTAAAAACCAGGGACTTGTGGGACAGCCTCTCCTCGTGCGCCAACAAATATAAGATAGCTGGCAGACGGGACGTCCGCCAGCCACGGAAATCATGATAGCCGGACGTTAGGGGCGGCGTTAGTTATAGTCGACCGCAATATCACTCTCTCCACCCCTTGTGGAATTCGCATCTTAGGCTCGGAGGACAGAGAAACCTGTCCTCCGGTTGATGTTGAGCTAATCTAATGGAAGTCGACTATTTCCGAAAATACTCCATCGAGGCGTTCGGTCTCCCAACGAAACACTGGCGCGTGAAGCCATACGTTTCTATTATATCCTTGGCAATAGCAGCTTCCGATTCATTCGGAAAAGCGAGCATCTGACTATTGCCGTCGGTCAGGATCCACAGCGAACCTGATTGATAATAGCTCAGGTTATTCGGATTGATGCTTATGCAATCCTCGCCGCTATAGTATCCCGTCGGCGCTTCACCATTTACCTTCCAGTAGGTCATTGATGCATCTGGGCGCCCTACGAAACATATTTCATCCATATCGTAGAACTTGATAATGTCATAAGACCGCCAAGCTTCACTTTCAACGTCGAAACTGATGATGTAGTGGCCACCATCTGCGATAACCCATTTGCCGCCGGTATATACGACTTGGATATTATTAGGGTTGAAGCCAACGCAGTCCTCACAAGTCTCAATAGTGAAATTGCCAGTGGACTGGCGATCTCCAGACGATAGGTCGAGAATGTTGACTCTATAGTCGGAGCCATTCTCCAGTGTTCCCGGAATAACCCAAGGATAGCTTCCATCGTTCGAGGTAGAACTCGTTATATTGAATAGAAGACTTGTCCCTTTGTATAATCGAATGGCCACGGTGCTCCCGCAGTCTCCTGTATATGACCATTGAATTGTCATAGTTTCACCCTTACACCAAAGATCTCCACCCTCGGGAACCTGAACTGAAAGATCGCAAGGAACTATCTGATTGATGGTTACTGACTTCACCTTGGACCAGCTTGAAATCACACTGGTGTCCGTGTCGCAACGCGCCTGAGCTCTCACTGAATATGTCCCGGAAT
>CAYWVO010000053.1:2017-19470 GCA_964461835.1 uncultured Ignavibacteria bacterium
TCTCGCCACTACTCGGACCACTTGGCGTCGTCGGCGTACTGACTGTCTCCGGCGGCAGTATCTCAACCGTTTTGGGGTTTGACCAATCTGAGATTACACTGGTGTCCGTGTCGCAACGCGCCTGAGCTCTCACTGAATATGTCCCGGAATCCGACCAGGCGTGTGACGCACTTGTCACTGACAACCAATTGGAATATAGCCCGTCATCCCAATCAAAGCGGTACTCCACCGAATGACCTAAATTGCTTTCGGAACCGCCCGTGTTATATATCAGACTTTCGTCAATCTCGCCACTACTCGGACCACTTGGCGTCGTCGGCGTACTGACTGTCTCCGGCGGTGTTATCGCGATTGTCCGGAAATCTTTCAACGCCCCTGTAACCGGCGCCTCGCTATTACAAGCAATCAATCGAAAGTGATAGCGTGTGTCACTAGCGAGACCACCGACTGAATGCTCGACCGTAACAGGTGTATTTCCCGAGCCAATATATTCTTCGTCCGTCGTGTCCGTCCCAGTGGTAGTCTCGCCATATACAAAGTATGAAAAGGTCCTATAGCCGTGCGGGTTTACCGTCCCGACGATTCTCGCTGAATTGGTATCTACATCAACCGCGGTGTCGGTCACCACGGTGGGGAAAGTTGGATTGGGTGGTGAGTTCGGTTTCTTGGAGCAGGCCAGCATGAATGTGAGTAAAGAAACAACTGCTGAAATGCCGATAATGTATTTTTTCATAGCCGATCACCAATTGAGACAGAGGGACACTCCGCCAGGGTTTACCTTTAGTTTTGCCCGCAATGCGGGACTCGGCTCGGATCCGTTCTGTCCAAACGCGCTAGTCGATGCAGTATCCGGCTTAGATAAAACAGCATCGAGGACATTAACCACATATACTGCGCCGGCAGCAAGAAAGGCGATGTTGCGCAGCTTCTCTTTATCGGAAACGGCGCGGTATTCGGCGCGTGCATCGTCCAAAGCATCAACCAATTGATGCGAATCCGAAGCGCTCCGATACCTATCCAACGATGAGTTATAATCATCGATGGCGTTGTTGTAACTCAGCGTAAATCCAATACTGGCGCCCAGGGTCGCCAACTGAGCCGCAAATAGAGCCGTGCCCATTTTCCGTCGTCCCGAATTGAATTGTCCTCGCCCCGGAATAAGCACCGACTGGCTCAAAACCGAGGCCGGCCGTATAACATCCTCCGGTACAATCACCAAAGCAATAATCGCAGTGTCAGCGGCCTGACCGTCGTTCACCACCACGCTGAGTGAAGTCGCAATTTTGTGAGGATCTTTTGGTACTTCATAGGTTACCAAGCCCGAACCATTGCCATGATCCCGAAGTTCGGCATCGGACCCTTCGCTAATCGAGAGTCTTAAGGTATCATTATCGGCATCGCTAGCTGTAAACAAATGGTGTAGCTGTTCACCAGGTTTGATCTTTAGAGACTCAGGAGGGTTAACAAACTCCGGTGGTGTATTAAGCTCCTGTTGTTCTTTTTGATATGCCTCCAATGCTTTGGTATAAAGGTGTTGCAGGTGCGTTCGCAATGAATCCGGCGGGTCGTAGGAGGGCAAGGCCCGCAGGTTCTCCAACAGGCATTCAATAGCTTTTTGTTCGTAACGGCTTTGCTCGTATACAAACGCTAACTTGGTGTTGATTTTGATCTTCGCTTCAAGCGGTATGTCTTTTATGAGCATTCCTTCCAGTATCCTGGCGGCTTCGTCGTATTCCAATTCCTCCAAAAGTCTATCTACACGCTCGAAAATTGCCGCGACCTCGTTTTGCAGGGAGTTCGGTGGATCGGTTGCTCGTGCAGACGACGAAACCGAAGAGTAGAGAAACGCAACAATAAGAATCGCGACAACAAAATGCTTCCGAGTCAAGAGGGACCCACCTACGTAGGCGATTCCCTTGGTCGCATGGGAAAGTCTATCGGAAGTTGAAGGATTCATCGATGGTCATCTCTCAATGGGTATAGAAAACTAGAGTGTTAAATCGAAATCCTTCGGCAGGAGTCTGTAATTTGAAAATTGAAATGTCGTTGGAATAGATATCGCCATTGAATTTGATGCTGTCTAAGGCGAGTAAAGCGTCTGGGGCCAGCTGGATCATATATCTTCCCGCAATGAACTCGCACCATTCTTTCAAGTTACAGGAAGAGCCGCCATTAACAAATATCGGAGATTCATCCTGTGAAATTAAATCTCCGCCACCAATGACGTTCATTTTCAATACAACTGTATCTGTTCCTGAGTATACATCCGCCAGATCCACTGTCTGCCTGAATGTCTCTGCTGAAGTATCCAGAACAATGTCGCTTAAAGGGTAATGTTGATTCATGAGGGTGATCTTGTGGATTGCGAAATCGATATTCTCCTTAAATTCTCCCACTGGATTATCCGTCAACAATCTACCTTCAACCAATAAATGGCTGGGCGGGGAGACTGTCAAATGAATATTTCGCTTCGACTCTTGAATGGAGAACCTCACCCGATTACTGTCCTTTCCCCCGCGACCCTCGGCAATGAACATCACTGCGTGGGAGTCCGGACAGCCAGGAAAGGGGTCGAATCTAACTTCGTATTTTGTCGGAGATATCCGCCTCGAGGTGATCCCATTCGAGGGGTGATACGAGAACGAGAGCAGCGAATCTTCATCACCACCGAGTTCGACAGTAACTTCAAACTGAATTGGTGAGCCATAGTATGTGTCAAACGCCGTTCGCATATCTAAACGCGGCGGAGGCAACTGAACAGGCTCTGTCTCGACCGGGCTCTCAATAATAGTAGAATCAATTTGTGCTATAGGGGGATCGTTGACCGGCCGCACGGTGAAAATGGCGTTCGCGGAATCTCGACGACTATTTGGAAAAGTGGCACCAAACCAAAGGGTTTCTGCCCCAAACCAATCGCCATTAGGAGTTGAAAGTGAGACGTGGCCGATCGAATCAATCTGAACCTTCAGATGCCTACCGCCAGAGTAGAACCAGCTTTCAATAGTCGAAGAATCTGCTCCCGAGATGCAACCCGGCAATGAGAATGGATCGAAACTGTTTCCTTCATCAATCGTTTGATCCGAAATAGCAAAGGTGATATGTGCTCGCTCGACGGATGATGACTTTCTGTTTTGGACTAGTTGCCATCCTCCCCAAATAATGATAGCGAGTGCGATGGCGACGGCAACGGTTATCGGCCATTTCTTCCACGCGGATCGCCTCAAGAGTACGATTGTGGAACTAGCCTCTTTAGGCAAGCGATGGCCCGCGGAGAACTTAGCGGCACCCGCTGAGAGTGGATCGGAACCGCGTTCTGCTTTTTCTAAAGCTACCCGCATCTCTGTGGCGGATTGGAAGCGGTCACTCGGCCGTTTTGCCATTGCTTGGTTGATGACCTTTTCCAAGGCGAAAAAGACATCGGGATTCAGTTTCGAAGGATCGGGTGGGTAATCAGTACGAACCTTGTCGGCCAGAACAAATGGATTCGTCTCCTCGAAAGGCAGACGCCCGCAGCACAATTTGTAAAGACATACCCCAACGGCGTAGATATCACACAGGGTATAGTCTTCCTGGCGTTCTTCCCTGAATTGCTCTGGAGCCATGTACTGGGGCGTTCCTACGGCGTAGCCAGTAGCTGTGTAGCGCGCGTCGCTGATGTGCCGGGCGATACCAAAATCGATTATTTTCACGTGACCAGAGGTGTCTACCATCGTGTTCGAGAGTTTCAAATCACGATGTTGGACTCCCCTGCTGTGAGCATATTCCAATCCCTCGAGAATCTGCAAAACCAGCTTTTTGGCCGCGGGCAGGTCTACGGACGTGCGGTTTTCAACATAGTCTGCAAGGGTCTGCCCATCAATGTATTGCATCGCGATTACGAGGTCCCCTTCGAAATGGAAGAAATGACGAAGTTGGCAGATGTTTTTATGGTCTAAGCGAGCCAAAGCGCCCGCCTCTGCCAGAAACCGTTCTTTCATGCGGGTATCTTTGAGGATCTTTAATACCACCTGCATTTCTGGCAACAGCACATTTTGGGCAAGATATACCTTGCCCATTGCCCCCTCGCCGACTTCACGCAGGATTTCGTAATCGCCGATTGTCTTGCTAATCATGACAGTACTAACTTCCCGCTACTACGTTTTCACCGCACTTTTATCCGAAGGTATCATTTATCTACCTACTCGAAATGCCAGATTGAAATACCAGAAATTGTGTTTCGAAGTCAAGTGTCCCCATGGGAGAAAAGCCGCATGAAAGGCATCAATGTCCTAATGGCTTTATCCGGTTCATCCGAGCAGGGTTTTCTGACCATTCCCGCCATCACCTCCCCCCGCTTCGCGTAATCCACGTGACGCGGGAGGTGATATGAGGATCAAGTCTGCTATCGTACGGTTTGACAAGCAGTTAGCGGCGAACGGGCGGAGTGGGCACACACGGGCGGCCTATCGCCGGGATCTGCGGAAATTCGCCGAATGGCTGGGGAATCAAAGCGTTAGCCGGGTGAAACCGGATGATCTGGCGCGGTTTCTGATCTCGGATGAGGTACTGCATCGCCCCGATGGTCTGCCCCGGAAGCCGATTACGGTCAATCGCACCAAATCGGCGCTGCGGTCGTTTTTTGCCTTTTGCACCGAATCCGGCTGGATTAAAGAGAATCCGGCGCGGCTGATTCGGTCGTCTCCGGCTGCGGTGAAGGAGCCGACGACGCTGAGTTCGCGCGAAATCGAGCGGATACGGGCGGTTCTCGGCCGCCAGGAGGGGCCATTGGCCAACCGTGACCGACTAATCTTTGAGTTGCTCCTCGGTACCGGCATCCGGCTGGGCTCGCTGGTGGTTTTGAACAGGGGAGACGTGGACCTCAAATCCGGCAGCCTCCACATCCGCCTAAAAGGCGGCACTGAGGGGCGTGTGTTCTTGAATTCGGGGCTGAGGCGGCTCATGGGCCGATTCCTCAATGAAAACGCCACACAGGGCGAATACGGGCCGAACACGCCGCTTTTTCGGGGCCAGTCGGGCCAACGGTTGGAGCAGCGACAAATCCAGCTGCGGTTCGCCCGGTGGTCCGAGGAAGCCGGAATCGACCGCCCGGTCTCACTCCACTCCCTCCGCCACACCTTCGCCACCCGGCTCTACGAGAAGACCGGCGATCTGTACCTTGTCCAACGGGCACTGGGCCACCGGCAGATCACGACGACGGAGGTGTATGCGAGGGTGAGCGATCTGTTGCTGCAGCAAGCCGTGGCGGCTTGTTGAATCATTCAGCGCCTTGTCAGTTGATCAGGGGGTACACGGATCGCAGAGCGCGTCTTGTGATTTGTACACAAATTGAACGAGGTACTGAACGTCAAGTGGATCAATATTGCCGTCGCAATTCACATCGCCGCACTCATATGGACAAGCCTCCTTGCTACACCGACCGTCTAGGGATTTGTAGACAAATTGTACTAGGAATTGAACGTCCAGCGGATCAACGCTACTATCACAGTTTAGGTCACCAACGATGCAACTCGCATGATCAAATGGGTAGGCACCAATATCGGAGACGCTGCTATCAGCGTCTAGGGGGAAGCTGGGATTACCAGCGTCGATACACGGCGAGTTACATTGCAAATGATAATTAAACGGGGAGCCACCTATAAATAACGGGTCAGAATCAATGTCGTGAGTTCCAGGGCTACAACCAAAGTAGTTGACCGGGTTTATCCACAAGTCGTTGTAATCAATGAAAAACGTTGCATGAGAGCCTTCGTTTTCCCATAAGCAGATTCCGCGCGTATCACAATCACCGATTATATTATTTTGAATATCAACTGAATCCGCCAGATAATGAACGAATATGCCGTTGTAATCTATATTGTATATCGTATTATTGTGAACATTCGCTATCGCTCCATCGCCGACATACACTGCATCCCCGTTGTCCACACAAATGTTATTATGAATGTCATTATCTCCGTCAACAACCACTATACCGTTATCGCAATTACTAATGTAGTTGTTTGACACTGCAGTGTTGCCAGTTATGTGAACGCCGTCCATTGCATGATTAGTAACCCGATTGTTGTGAATAAACCACAATTCAGAGCCAGCCTCTGAAGCCGTCCCGTTTACCAGGTCTATGCCAATCGAGCTGGAGTTTTGAATTGTAAATCCGGTGATTGCACCAAAGCTGCGGGGGACATCAATATCAAAACAATACGATCCAGCTGAGCCGTCAACCACAGTGGTAGCGGAGTCTTCCCCAATGAAGTACAACGCTTTGGCGCATGTGACATTTTCATAATAGACACCCGAGTGAACGACAACTGAATCAGAGTCTGTTGCTACATGTACAGCATACTGAATGGTCGCAAAGGGATTAGAGTCGCTTCCCTCTCCGGTTACATCACTCCCGGCAGGTGAGACATGCAAAATGTCTCTGTCAACGGGTCTGCAGCCTTGGACCGCAGCGGATAGCGGCCCGTCACCACAGGCATTAAAAGCGAGGATTGTATAGTCGTAGCACCCAAGGGAGGGAACATCAGTATACTGGGTACTGTTTGCGGGAAGATCACCGCCGATCTGAGAACCGTCGCGGTAAACACGGTACCCCGTCTCATCTGTCACATCGGCCCAGCTGATTATCACATTATCAGTGTGATCATCGGTAGCGGAGACGCCGGTCACTTGTGGTGGGGTGCCATTGACTGTTTGATCTGAAATGAGGGAGTAATACTGGGTATCGCCTAAAGTTCCTTTGTGAGAGACGGTGACCGCGTATTCACCGGGAGCGGGCGATTGTATATAAGTCTGCTCGACATTATCGCGAACATTGTCCCCACTTGTGGCCGGATCACCGGGAGTGTCTGGATGCAAAACATACGGGTAATACGTGGTCGAGCTGCCGGTATGCTGGATCCTAAGGTCTAAGTCGTTAGCCAACATCGAGGTCGTTGGATTAAGGGACGGGGGAGGAGGTGTGCCTGGCGGATCAGTCCAGGCCAGGGTAAGACAGATTGGAGAAACGCCATCGCTGGTAAGTGTATAAGTATGGGTTTCCGCATCAGCCAATGGCGCCTCGATTATTAAGGTATCACCGGTTACCGCATCACTATCGATTAATTGGGCTGCGCTGAGTGTATTCATTAATCCCCACCCGAACATATAATCAGGCCCTGGATTTGGTCCTGCCTCATCGGCTGTATGAATCAAAATGGCCTTCATGGTTGACGAGAGGGGAGTTAAATCGCCATGGGTTGACTCGTAGTGCCGGGCCAGGAGATTTATGGAACCTGATACATTCGGTGTACTCATTGAGGTGCCGCTTAATGATATGTAGTCGGCATCGTGATCATTATCGCATGAGTAAAGGGAAATCCCGTTCGCAACTATATCGGGCTTGATTCGACCATCATCAGTGGGACCCCATCCACTGAAGGCACTCATGATTACATCACCTGGGCCAGTGTAACCCCCTGGGATATCTTCGACCGCACCTACTGTGATTATATTCTTGGCGTTGCCATTATATGGAATGCAATCGTATCCGTCGGTACCACCGTCAGGGTCGCGTGTAACGGTGCTCCAAACCCATTGGCTGGAGCCGTTGTCCCAAACATAATGCCCACCCCCAGGGCCGGGTCCGGCATCGTTTCGATCATTACCGGCAGATTTCACGATGGTATAGTAAGGGGCGTTATGGGCGATTTCATCCCAGTACTCGGTCACAGTATAGTAAAAGCCAAAACGGTAATCCTCGTTTGCACTGACATCGACGTCACCCCACCAGTACCAATCTCCACCCGAATATCTCCAGCCGGTAATATAGCCGTATGAGTGATTAGAGACGTTCATCCCGTCGGCCGCGGCGGCCGCCATCTCGGACCCGTCAGAATTCCAATCATATGCTGATAGCATCCCGGCGAACGACATACCCTTGGCATTTGGATCGACACCGGCAGCAATCATTGTGCCGGCCACGTGGGTGGCATGGTAATGGGTCCCGCCAGGGTTGTCCGTCTGTACTGTACGGCCGCCAAATTCCTGATGGGTCGTGAGGACGCCACCACCATCCCAGATTCCCAATTGTCCAAGCACCGTATTGGAACCATTAAGTGAGAATCCTCCACTTCCTCCTGGCCAGACGTCATCAGTGCTGATCGTTTTCGCGGCATTCAAATTGTTTACAACGTAATACATCGGATGGCCGCGATCGTCGATGTACATTAACTGGATGTCTGGATCTTGGTTGAGTTGTTTTTGCGCCGGATCATCGGAAGATAAAAGGTCATAATACAATTGAGGACGTCGTTCGTCCAATTTTTCCGTCAATTCTCGACTCATTTCTCGGAGCGCCACCTGATTTGTGGTAGGCCGAGTAGTTGATGAAATGGACGAGGTTGTTCGTTGACTGGATTGCGCATCTACGCCGGTCCAGTTACCCAGCAAGATTACGGACGAAATAATTAACAAGCCCAAAAGTCCGATAAACAGCGAGCCCAATCTTCTTGTTTGAAATAACATCTTATTCTCCCAGGACGAAATATGTACAAATAAAGACTAACCGCCTGCTTTCTATGATTGGCCAACACATGGTACGATAACACTTGGGGTGATTGGCAATGTTCATTGAGTTGCGCAATCCGTATACATGTGTTTTCTTGAGTACCGATATGTTCATTGATGTAAAGCTAAGGGTTTTCGGAATCAATGATTTCGAATCGCCATAGCAGCGCTGGGCATCGAATGAGAAAACACTGCCTGTAGGCATGCATTGCTCATGATGCACCCCCCCCCGCAGATGAGTTAAAACCGACTAGCAATCTCACACTCTCTAAATAGGACAAAACTGACTTCTGCGCAAGAAAATTGTGATTTCTGTTTTGCACGATTCTGTCAAGGTTCTTGTGTAAAGGGGTCTTGGGAGATTCTGTGAAGGTTTTTGTGTAAAGTGGTGCTACGGAATCGCGATGCTGGTCGTGTATTGATTTCTAATGATATCGGGCCGTCACTTTCGCCGAGATGACCATATTGTAATTTCGAGTTATTCCGTAACCTCTTCGCATAATGCCTGTTATGCGAAGCCGAAAATGGCCCGAAACGGCCGCATTTTCGCTAGCCAGATTGTCCTTTTTTGACCCTTAAATCGCATTTCTTAGAAAAGGGACAAAAAGGGACAATTTCAGGGTCAAAAATTGTCCCTTCGGATTGGGGAGTCGGACTACCTCGCATCCGGCTCGTCAGGGGTCCGCTTGGCGTCCTGATTGGCCTCATCGGGCGCGATCCCCAAGCGACGATGCTCTGCCTCACCCAATCCCGCCTCCCTGGCCTTGGCGATGATCGAATTCCGGGCGCGCGCCCAACGAAAATACACGTCGGCGCGAAACCGGTCTCCGCGCGCAATCTCCGAGACCAGGATCCGTATCGCCCAGGACAGAGCCTGCACCACATTGACCTTGCGCGGTTTCTGCGGGATGTCCCGGCGCGGGGGTGTGGTATCCAGCCGTTCGGTCGAGACCGCCCAGATATTATCCGCCCCCAAAAGCACCGCCTGCTCCAGCGGGATAAATTCCCGCACACCGCCGTCATAGAACAGGTCATGGCGATACTCGGCAAACGGCCCGCGGGTCTCCCGCCGGAAGACCTGCACCGGTTTAACCGCCACCGGCACGCAGCATGACGCCACCACAGCGTCCACAAATGTCTCCGGCGCGATACCACCCTGTTCGACATCGCGGGTGGTCACCCAGTGCACCAATCCGGTCCGCATGTTGACTGCGGTCACACAGAAAACCTTCCCTGAATCAATCAATTTGCCCAGTTTGCCTTGCGTGATATAGTATTCATAGACCAGCTTCCGCAGCGGCGCCATGTCGGCATCGATTGGCCCATTCACTACACCGAGCAGACCGAGTACCCGACCGACCAGGGACTGGTGGAAAATATCGGCGTCGGCAACGCTGGTATATATATGCTCGCAATACTGATAATCACCCAGCAGCGCCGGCCCACCCACCAGGGAGCCGGTGGAATTCCCGACCGCAAGATCAAAGTCGGCGGGGGTGTTATGAATCGCCGGTGCATCCCGCAGCAAATATTTGACGACCCCGGCGGTGAACGCCCCCTTTGAGCCGCCACCAGAGAGAACGAGTGCCTTCATTGGCGGCCTCGCTTACGTTTGAAGAGTTTTTCATAACGGGAGATCGCGTCGCGGAATCCGCAGAGAATCAACGTCGCTTTCTGTTTTTCCAGAATGCTCGTAGTTTGCTCAGCAAACCGGTGCTCAGTCTGATAGAAGCAAATGAACTCCCGGAGCAGGGTCGTCCCGCCGGGAGCAGGAGATTTAGGAACCGGAGCCGGCTGATAGGAGGTTTCATCGTAACATGGCCCTGTACCACGGGCCAGTTCTGCGTGGATACACGTTGCGGTCTGACAGTATTTAATTCTCGCGAAGAAGTGTTTGAATGCAGAAAGTCGTTCTCGTTTCTGTGTCAGGGTGGAACCGGCTTCAATAAACAAGCCGACCGCATCGCGATGATTATCGCAGTACGCGGCGGCATCAGTTCCGGGTGCAAATTTAAGGCAGCAGTAGCGGAATCGCGCACAGCCCAGAGCCAGGCATAGCAGGGATATCCCGGTCAGAACCCGGCGGAGGTATTCTGAACCTTCGGTCCGGAGCAGGTGAAGAACAGGCAGAATCCGCTCGGCGTACGCTACTATCCGGGTTGCATAACTCACACCCAACCCGGCCGCTCACGCGTTGCACCAAAGTGCTACCGCGGATTATTGGGAAGGTGGCTTCGGGAAGCTGGAATTTCAGCCGGATGATATGTATGCAGCCGACTTTCAATCCGTCAACCTGATCATTCTCTGAAGCACATATTCGGCGTTGAGATGGTTACAGCCCGACGTCGCTGGTTGACTGAACCTTGAGTCGATTCGGGTCTTCCTGCTCGGCCAGTTCCCGCTCGGCGATCAGTTCCTCGAGACGCTCTTTTTCCAGCATCAGTTCCTCCAGGGAGGCTGCGGCTTCGTCTCGCGCGGCAGTCAGTGGCTGGTCAGTCCGCTGACCCAAAGCTGATTTGCCGCCCTTCCCCTGAAACTTGCGGAAAATTACAAATCCCAGGGCAGCTACCCCGAGACCAATTGCAAACCCGGTAAAATGCTGTGATGATATGCCCATTGCTCCCCACTCCTTCAACGGAAATCTGGATTTCTTGCTGTTAGTTAGCTTGCGGTAACTTTATGTTAACCCCTTAACAGCCAATGCGTTAAGCATAACCTAGCCTCCGGTAATAATATTGCTTTTCAAGGTACTCTCCATAGCGTTACCGGGATGGACCCGGCTCTCTGCAATTGCAATCTCCTGGTTATCGCCCTCGGCCGTCGCCGCCTGTTTCAAACGGAGTTGGAGTCGTTTAATCCAGGCCTCAGATGAGGCTGCGAAATCCACCAGGGTCTCTAAACCAAGCAGTACATCATCGACAAGGAAATGCTCCAGTCGGTTGGCCTCTTTTTCGGCCAACTCAGCCGGCATCCCGAGGATCCGGCCCAAAAGCTCTGTCAGGCACTGCTTACGCCGAAAAATTTGCCGGGCGACCAGCTCCCCCGATTCAGTAAGGCTGATATTGCCGTAGGACTTATGTTCCACCAACCCCAGTTTAGTCAAATTGCGCACGGCTCGACTCACGCTGGGTAGTCTGACACCAAGCTTGCCCGCCAGCGCACCAACTTGAACCGGCCCATCCTCGGAAAGCCGGGAGATACACTCCACGTAGTTTTCCTGACTGGGAGTTAACAGAATTCGCGACAACAAACCCTCCCTACCGTTAATTGCTGTCTCAAGTTAGCCTACGGCAACTTAGCAGAGTTGTCAAGAAAAATCCGTGTAATCTTTTGAGTTAATCACATAATTAGTCAATGCTAATATTTAATTATCGGGGCTGGGGGCAGTTATGCCCGCCCTCCTCTCATTATGTTACAATGTAAACGTGAGAAAGAGGTTGTTTCCTGCTCGAGAGATGAGGAGCAATACCCGATCACCCTCGTTCAGGGGATCAATGATGGATCTGAAATCCTGGATATCCTGAACAGTCTGCCGATTCACCGACTGGATAAGATCCCCCTCTCGCAGGCCAGCACGGGCTGCTGCACTGGCTGGGCTAAGGGAAGTAACGATCACACCTTGCTCGTCACGATCATGATTATAGCGATCCGCCAGTTCGCGGGTAAAGCTGCCGACCGAAAACCCGAGTTTTTCCTCAAGATTGCCCTCGGCGTCGGCCAGGGTTTCCTCGCCCTCCAATTCACCGAGTTTGACAGTCAATATCTGCTCACTCCCGTCGCGCAGAACCGTGAAACGCACCCTGGTCCCGGGCGGGGTCGACGCAACCGTATTCCGCAACTGGCTGGCGCTAACCATCTCTTCACCTTCCAGGCTGATAATCACATCCCCCTGTTCGAATCCAGCCTTTTCGGCGGGACTGTCTTCGACCACATCGCCAATCAGCACCCCATCTGTCCGGTCCAGATCAAAGGCCTCCGCTAATTCCGGAGTGATATCCTGGATTAGCACTCCCAGCCAGCCACGGGAGACTTTACCGTGCTCGATCAGGGAATTCATAATATAGACCGCCATATTGGATGGGACCGCGAACCCGACACCCTGGTAGCCCCCGGTGCGGGTGGCGATTGCGGTGTTGATGCCAACTAATTCACCATCCAAGTTGACCAGCGGCCCACCGGAGTTGCCGGGATTAATGGCGGCGTCAGTTTGAATAAAATCCTCGTAATCAGCCAGGCCGACATTTGACCGCCCCTTGGCGCTGACGATTCCCTGGGTGACGGTGTACGCCAGATTCTCACTCAGTGGGCTGCCAACTGCGAGCACAATTTCACCGACCTGCAGCTCGTCACTGTCGCCAATGGCGATCGGTTTCAAATTGTCGGCGTCGATCTGGAGTACGGCGATATCGGTTTTCGGATCGGTACTCACCACGGTCGCGGTATACCGTCGGCCGTCATGAGTCTGAACAAAAATCGTATCTGCTTTGGCGACAACATGATTGTTCGTGAGAACATAGCCGTCCACATCGACAATAATCCCCGACCCCAAGCCGCGTGCGCGTTGCTCATATTCACGTTCCCGTGGTTCATCCTGCGGTTGCTGACGCCGTGGGCCAAAAAAGAAATCGAAAAAATCATCCGAAAACGGATTCGTCGGCCGCACCGACATCACCCGCTCCGTGGAGACAGTCACCACACTGGGCTTGACCTCAGCGACGATATCAATGAAGGCCTGATTTAAATCCCGGAGGGTGTTTAGCGGACGATCGTAGCCGGCGCCATAGGGATTGGGCGACGCTTGCCCGTACCCGGATTGCACCGGTATGAACACCATAAGAGTAAGAATTAGCAGAGTACATATGGGAAAAGCAGATCGTTTAACCGCAGTGTGATTTCGGGTTACCATGTCTTCCTCCTTGGATTTCATCAGGGTCGTGCCGCCTGATCGGACACGTGATCAATAACGGGTGTTGTCGAAACCAGGTCGCCGCAGGCGACTCAGGGGTTTTGACCTCCTGTTTGTTCACCTGTTCAACTGTGCTCCTGTTCACCTGTCTTTACCGACCCACCTGTCGTTCGGAGCCTAAAGGCTCTTCTCTTTAGGTGGGCTACCTCGAGATTCTGTATGGCAACCCCTCCAGCGTTATACACTGGAGGGGTGCGGGTCTCTGCGTATGTGGGCGGGGTTACTTCACCTCAATCGCGATCTCTTTCGGCTTCGCCTCTTCGACCTTCGGCATGGTGATAGTCAGGACGCCGTTTTCGTAATCAGCTTTGACCTTATCGACGTCCACCATCGACGGCAGGGAGAAGGACCGGGAGAAGGATCCATACGTCCGCTCATTCCGGTAGTAGTTGGCCTTTTCATCCTTCTTCTCTTCTTTCCGTTCACCCTTGAGGATCAACGTGTTGTCCTTTACTGACACGTTGATATCCTTCTGCTCCATGCCGGGGATATCCGCCACCAACTTGATTTCACCGTCGGTTTCGGCTACATCCACTGTTGGCGCCCAGGTTAGGCTGGAAGTTTCTCCTGATCCTTCTTCGCCAAAGAAGGAGTCGAACAGGCGATTCATGGAACGCTGGAGTCGCGACAGATCGGTACTAGGTGTCCATTTTACCATTGCCATAACGATCCCTCCTTTCCTGATCGTTCAATGTTCACGTTTCGGTCATTAAGAAAAGCAGAAACCGTGCCAAGAGATATCGAGGACGTTACTCATTGGAAATCAACGTGGTTCTCTCACAGATCGATGAGGACTGTCAATATGGCACATTGAGATATCATGAATTGCAGTCGTGTAACTGCCAATTTGACCTATTGCAAGGCAGATAGCATATCGAGCTGTCTTGAATTCCCGGACGAAGATTCAGACCGGCGGCCCTACGCCGCTTGCTTTTCCTTGCGTTCCTCGATCACCTGCTCCTCAAGGTGTTTCGGGAGCGGGGCATATTTGAGGAACTCCATCGAATAGCTGGCGCGGCCGCTGGAGATGGTGCGGATTGTCGACGCGTAACCGAACATTTCCTTCAGCGGCACGATCCCGTTAAGCTTTTGCGATCCTTTACGGAAACGCCGCTGGCTTTCGATTTTGCCGCGACGGCGGCTGATGTCGGCGATGATATCCCCCATGTATTCATCCGGGGTGTTAATCTCAATCTTCATCACCGGTTCCAAGAGTTGCGGCTTGGTCTTATGAATAATCTTTCTGAGGGCTTGCTGTGTGCAGATCCGGAACGCCATCTCGCTGGAATCGACCTCATGGTACGAACCGTCCAACAGGATGAATTTCATATCGATCATGGGATAGCCGGCCACCAATCCCTTCTCGGCTGCCTCCCGGAATCCCTTTTCGACTGAGGGAATATATTCTTTCGGGATGCGGCCGCCGGTGATATAGTCGATAAACTCGATCCCCCCACCAAGGTTCGGTTCCAGGCGGAAATCGATATGGGCGTACTGTCCCTTCCCACCGGTCTGCTTTTTGTAGCGATAATTGTACTGAAACTCCTCAGTGATGGTCTCGCGGAACGCCACCGCCGGTTCGCCGACTTTGATCGGCACTTTGTGTTCGGTCTGGAGACGGTCGATTATCACGTCCAGGTGCAGCTCCCCCATGCCGGAGATAATCGTCTCCTCGGTTTCATCGTCGAAAGAGACTGAAAACGACGGATCTTCCAGCGCGACTTTCTTTAACGCCATCCCCAGTTTTTCCCGGTGCTTCTTGTCTTCCGGTTCAACACGCAGATCGAGCACGGTTTCCGGGTAATGGATGCTTTCCAGCAGGATCGGTGCGTCCTCGGCGGAGAGGGTATCGCCGGTGGTGGTGGACTTCAAGCCGATTAACGCCCCAATATCGCCGGCCTTGAGTGCGGAAACATCCTTGCGGTCACCGGCGTGGATCCGCATAATCCGTCCCACCCGCTCGCGCTGCTGACGGGTAGAATTGTAAATATACGATCCGGCTTTCAACTCACCGGAGTACACGCGAACAAAGGTCTGCTGCCCCACAAACGGGTCGTTGATAATTTTAAAGGCCAGCGCGGAAAACGGGCGCTGGGCCGATGGCCGTCGGGAGATCGTGATTTCCGGATTGTCCACTTCGGTGCCGTGGACGATTCCCCGGTCGATCGGTGAGGGCAGGTAATCGACGACCCCATCCAATAGCAGTTGGACGCCCTTATTTTTGAACGCCGAGCCACAGAACACCGGGGTGATCAGGATTCCCAGCACGGCGTTCCGTGCCGCGCGCTTGGTATCCTCAACCGGGATCTCTTGTTCCTCGAGGTATTTCTCGGCCAGGACGTCGTCGTCGTCGGCCAAGGTCGTGATCAACTTTTCGCGGAACTCCTGAGCCTTGGGCAGGTATTCCGGCGGGATCTCTTTTTCGACCCGCTGGAGACCGTCGTAGTAGGTGGCTTTCATGGTGATTAAATCAATAATGCCTGCAAATGCGTCTTCCCCACCGATCGGGATCTGAAACAAAACGGCGTTGGCGCCCAGCATGTCATTCATCATATTGACCGTGTGGAACAAATCGGCGCCACTGCGGTCCAGCTTGTTGACGAAGGCAATCCGCGGGACTTTGTAGCGGTCGGCCTGATGCCAGACTGTTTCACTCTGGGGCTCAACACCGCCCACTGCGCAAAAGACCATGACAATACCGTCGAGGACCCGCAGCGAACGCTCTACTTCCAACGTGAAATCAATATGCCCCGGCGTATCGATAATGTTGACCTGGTGCTTATTCCAGTCGGTCGTGATGGCAGCAGAAGAGATAGTTATGCCACGCTCCTGCTCTTGTTTCATAAAATCCATGACCGCCTGCCCCTCGTGCACCTCACCCAGCTTGTGGATCATGCCGGTGAAAAACAGGATGCGCTCGGTCGTGGTGGTCTTGCCGGCGTCAATATGTGCCACGATGCCGATATTGCGAATCTTGTGTATCGTTGCCTGGTCCATCACGTATACCTCAATGCCTCCGATCAACAGCCATGTGCGAAACTGACCGGGATGGCGCCGTTCATTTCGCGGGAAAACCAGTACCTCTTTGGACGGCAATACGGCAACTCCGGCCCGGACGATTGATTTTCTCAGGTCAGATTGTAATGATTGTCAGATCGATGGGATGTGGCCAATATCTTCCAACCTGCTATTCATTAAGCAGATAGTTGCTAATGACGGATTTCTCGCGAGGTTCTCAGTCTGCGGGGATCCGATCAGCGATTCCGGGTAATTTCCTGTGTTGTCGCCCGGCTCTCTTCGTATTATGTACAAAGAGCGTACTTGAACTTATGACACGCCCAGGGAGGTGCGTATGGCCTCGACTGTTCACGAGGTGGAATATTACTACGCGTTAGTCGCTGACAAGCCCGGTGAAGGCCGGAAACTGCTGGAATTTCTCAGCGAACGCGGGGTTAACCTGCTGGGCTTGACCGCATTCCCGGTTGAGGACGGCAAGACACAGATCGATTTCTTCCCGACCGATCCCGAGCAATTGCGTCAAGCGGCGGAGGACGCCGGGATCGGATTGGTCGGCCCCAAAAAAGCATTCATCATGCAGGGAGAAGACCGGGTTGGCGCCTTGTATGAATTTCATTTGCGGCTTTCCAACGCGGGGATCAATGTCCATGCCTCGAACGGCGTGGTGGACGGCACGGGCCGGTTCGGGTATGTGATCTGGGTTAATCCGAAGGATTACGATAAGGCTTCGAACGTGCTGCATGCCTCCGACTGGCGCACGATTCAGACCAGTCGCCCGAAGTAGCAGCGATTTTTGGTTGCGACACCACGCCCGAACCAAGTCTCCGCCGACGCGGGAAAAGCTTGGGAGTGGGGCCCATAGTTGTTCGCGTGCAGCAGGACTGTCACCTGCCCGTCCTATCCGACATTGCAGAATTGGCGTCTT
>CAYWVO010000054.1:0-18327 GCA_964461835.1 uncultured Ignavibacteria bacterium
CTAGGGGGATGAGGGAGTTGGAGCTGGTCATCAGCTTTCAATCGACACCCGCCCATCGAGGAAAAGTCTGGGATTTTTACTGAGTCTACGTTGGGGCTAATTATTCCCTGCCCCGTCTATTCAATGAGCGCATTCTCAGTAGTCTGCAATTTGTTCGGGTAAGTGGGTTACCGGCGGCGCTCGCGTTTGGCACGTTGTGATTCCAGCCAGAAATACAGCGCATGCAAATGATTCGGGAATCGATATCCCCCACGAATATCAGGATCAACCTGTAAAGCCCTGAGTTTCTTCATGCGCTGAAGAAAATTATCCATTACCTTCTTTTCTTCGGCGGATAGGCGCTTTCCAAGCTGCGCTCTTTGAAAGTTCATTTCAAGTGGCTTGTCTGCCATTTTTCTGAGGATTGATCGATATCGGTCACTACGAATGGCATTGAATATTTGGGGCTCCAGTAATTTCCGGCCCACCACTTCTGCCGCGTTGAAAATACCATGCCATATTTCATCCGTTTTAATCTCTGACTCTTCAGCTACTCGCCAGATAGCATCCCCTATCTCATGTGCCAAAACGGGCAGTCCTCCGGTAAACTGGACGAGTGTGCTCATATCCTTATCAGTCACGGTAGCGGAGGCTGATTCGAAGGAACGCTGATAGAATTCCCTGACTTCATCATTGGACCACGGAGCAATGTCAATCAGTTCGAATACACGCGCGAGTGAAGGTTGACCAGCCAAAAGTTCCTGACGCCGATCCTCCAAGCCAACTACCAAGACGCAAAGCCGCGTTTCCTGTTGAGATGTCGCTATCTCATCTACAGTGCTTTTCAGCCAGTTAGAAAAGTCTTCCGAATGAGCAAGCCCATTAATATCGTCTAGAATAAGGAGTAGAGCCCCCTTTTGTCCTTTAAGCTTTTCCAACAGCCGCCTGACAGAGGGAACAAAGTCATGGGTAATTTTGGATAAATCTTCATCTTCTAAGTTCAATTCAAGCGTAATGCCGAATAAACCGACTTGTCGGACATAGTCACCAAAAAAATCTTTGACTTGGGTATGCCAGGGTTTGTCCATGCTTTCCTTCAGCAGCCGATCGAATGTCCGCCTAACCATCTCATTCAACTCTCGGACGCCACCGAGGAAAACATGGCATCCCGCGGCATCGCTTTCACGATCCGAAAGATGACGTACAAAAGACACTAGAGAACTCTTGCCGATACCCCGCTCTCCGCTCACAAATCCGATCTTGAAGCGACCTTTTCCACTCGCCTTTACCATACTATGAAGACGTTCGATTTCCTTGAATCTTCCCACGAAAAATTCTATTGGCACGGGCTGACCCGGTCTGAATGGACTCGATTCAGGATTCATTCTATATCCTTACCTCCACAAGTCAGACAGAGGTTTTTTGATTTTACTCTTTATGAAGGCCTTTCATTTCTTCTTTTACTGGCTCAAGGCCATTGACTTGCTACGTATCCGTCTAGCCAGATGAACAACAATCAGCAAGAAAAACATTCCGATATTTAGCACTCATAAACACCCCACGGACTGATCAATGAAACCTACGAAACGTCTTTAGGAAGTCCTCCCTACTCTTTATCTACTTGTTTTCCTCTTCTGCTTTCTCCTCCTCCACCTTCTTCCGCACCAGCCCCAACTCCTCGCGGACTTTGGTGCTGATTTCGGTGAGCATGTCGGGGTTTTCGGCGAGGAAGTTTTTGGCATTGTCGCGGCCCTGGCCGATCCGCAAGTCGCCGTAGGAATACCACGTGCCGGCTTTTTCGATCACCCCCGCGTTGGCGGCGGCATCCAGCAGATCGCCAACAATGGAGATACCCTCGCCATAAATAATATCGAACTCGGCCTCTTTGAACGGCGGGGCGACTTTGTTTTTCACCACCCGCACCCGGGTGCGTGCGCCTTTCACCTCGCCGGCGTCCTTAATCGTGGCGATTTTGCGGATATCCAGCCGTACGGACGAATAAAACTTCAGCGCGTTGCCGCCGGTGGTGGTTTCCGGGTTACCGAACATCACGCCGATTTTCATGCGAATCTGGTTGATAAAGATTACACTGGTCTTGGATTTGGAAATCGTGCCGGTGAGTTTGCGCAACGCCTGGGACATCAGACGGGCCTGCAACCCCATCTGCGGATCACCCATGTCCCCCTCGATTTCCGCGCGTGGCACCAGCGCGGCGACCGAATCGACCACGACCACATCCAGCGCGCCGGATCGCACCAGGGTCTCGGCAATCTCCAGCGCCTGTTCGCCGGTATCGGGCTGGGCAATCAACAGGTTTTCCAGGTCAACCCCGAGTTTCTCGGAGTATTCGGGATCCATTGCGTGTTCGGCATCGATAAACGCGGCATTGCCGCCGCGCCGTTGTGCCTCCGCGACAATATGCATCGCCAACGTGGTCTTCCCCGACGATTCCGGGCCGAAAATTTCGATCACCCGTCCCCGGGGGATCCCGCCAATTCCGAGTGCTTTATCTAACGAAATTGAGCCGGTGGAAATTGCCGGCACATCGACTTTGGTCTCGCCGCCGAGACGCATGATTGCGCCTTTGCCGAACTGCCGTTCGATTTGCGTCACTGCCTGGTCGAGCGCCCGGGTCTTATCGGCCACGCTGGCGCCGGTGGAGGGAGAGGATTTCGCCATTGGGTACCTCGTTATGTTGACAAGTCAATAGATTCAAACACTGAATATGTCGCCCCGTGCGGTGACAGCACGGATTTCATGACCTCAATTGAGCTCACCATAAATGGTGCCGACTCATAGATAGCCTTTTCCGCCGCGTCGCGCAAGTCGTCATACCGTCCAGGCTTGCGAATACGGCCCAGGGTAATATGCGGAGAGAAACGCCGTTTTTCTTTTTTGAACCCCAGTAGCACCATCTCCCGGTCGATCGCTTTGGCCAGCGCGACCAGGGGATCGACCCCGGCGATAATCCCCACCCAGAACACCCGTGGTTTCCTAAAATTGGGAAACGCGCCGAAACCGCCCAGTTGCACCTCGAACGGAACCTGACCGGTCAGGGCCTGTCGTACGCCGGCGACAACCTCCGGCAGCAGTTTCTCGTCGACTTCCCCGAGAAATTTCAGCGTAATATGCGCATTGCCCGGCTTCACCCAGGAGATATTGCGGGCCAGGGGACGGAAGACGTCCAAGTGTCTGGTGAAATCGCCACGGATTTCATCGGTTAAATTGACGGCAATAAAGGTCCGCATGGTTACAACTCACCCAATAATCGTTTGCGCACCATGTTCAACGCGGCCTGGGAGGAGCGCACGCGGTTAATCTCCCGCTGGTTGCCGAAGAGGAATTTCCTGCAGATTGTCTCGCCGCCGCCGGCCAGGCCGATATAGGTCAGACCGACCGGCTTTTCCTCAGTGCCGCCGCTGGGGCCGGCAATGCCGGTCACCGAGATCGCATACGTCGTGCCCGCGTGTGCCAGAGCACCATCGGCCATCTGGATGGCCACCGCCTCGGACACTGCGCCCTCTTTTTTAATTAACGCAGCTTCGACCCCCAGCAATTGAGTCTTGGCGTCGTTCGAGTAAGTAACAAATCCGTGCGTGTAATAGTCGGAGCTGCCGGGTATTGAGGTCAGCCGCTGGCCGATTAATCCCCCCGTGCAGGATTCGGCGGTGGCCAGGGTGGCGTTTTTCTCACGCAGGAGGTCGCCGATCACGATCTCGATTCGTTCGTCCTCCTCGGAGTATATCGCCGTGCCGAGAATCGACCGGACATCCTCTTTCCACCGGTTGACCTCGTCCTGCGATTTTTCAGTCGATTCCAATGCAACCCGTGCCCGGATTTTCACCCCGTGCTGGCCGGGCAGGAACGCGACTTTGACATTCGGATATCGTTCGATCACCTCGCGAATTTTTTCATACAGCTTCGATTCCGGAATTCCCGTCGTGTATAATCGCACTCGGGCGGAGGTCGGCTTAATCAGCGAACGCAAAAACGGAATCACGTGATAGTTGATCATCGCCTTCATCTCGGCCGGAACACCGGGGAGGACAAACAGATGAGTGCCATCAATCTCCAGATGAATCCCCGGCGCAGTGCCCACAGTGTTGGGGATTGCTTTGGCGCCCTGGGGGATATGTGCCTGCTCCTCGTGGATTGCATCCGGCGACCGTCCGCGCGCCCGGAAAAACTCCTCGATCGACGCCTTGGCGGATTCATCGAGCTGCAATGGACGATCAAACGCACCGGCGACCGCGTCCAGCGTGATATCATCGTGCGTTGGACCGAGTCCACCGGTTACGATAACCACCTCGGCGCGCTTGACCGCGACGGTCAACTCCCGGACGATTTCATCCTTTTCATCACCAATGACCAGATGACGGGAGGTCTCGTATTCGATATCAAAAAGTTCCTTACTGATAAAGGTCGCATTGGTGTTAACCGTGTGGCCCGAGAGGATTTCATCCCCGATTGAAATAAGCTCAGCGATCATCGATCGATTCCTTTGCCCCTACCTCCTCCAAAGTAACCGGGCCTCAGCCAAAAGGCAAGCCAGGCCCGGTGTTAACCAATAGCAGGTATAAAATGATATGGGTATCACTTTTCTCGGGGTGGCCCACCATGGGGGGATCCGCGGAGCGGAGCCCAGAATGGTGGGATTGCCGCTCATAATTTGCGCGACAGGTCTTTAATCTGTCCGAGCCGCCGGCTTAAGCAGAAGCACCCCAAAAGGCCAAAAAAAGCCGCCGTAAACGCTGGTGTCATCTCTGAGAGCGCGGGTCAATTGGTTATTTTTTTAGCATAGAATACCCCAGGTGCGTGGCCCTGATCTGAGGGAGCGCGAAGTGCACCCGGAGATCAGGGTTTCCAGGTGCGATGGGATTTGGTGCAATAGCGATGGCTCCTAGAAACCCTGGGCGAAGTCCAGGGCCACGCCAGCTTTGTATGGATCACACAGTCAAGCGATACTCAAATAATTTAAATAATTGCGTTCGCGAAATTGACCGCGCGCTTAGTCCATCCTGAAATTCGCCGGGTGCCCCAGAGCTTGCCCTGGGATTAGATTCTCGTTGGCGCACGCGGAGAGGCTGTCCCACAAGCTGCTTATAATGTAGGTCGGTGTTCCGACGTACGCGTAAGCGTACGGAGAAACCCGACATTAGCCAACGAATTACCAGTGTCGGGTTTCTCGGTATGCTCCGCATCCCTCGGAACCCGACCTACGAAAACCGTTCCTTCCGTTTTTTCAACACACCCAAAAAGGCGCGGAACGCGGTGGGCCGGGCAGGTGACACCAACCTACTGCTCAACCGATAGAATCGTGATCATGCCGGTTTCGTAATGACCGATTATAATTTCAGCGTTGGTATTGCCATACACATCGGCAACGATGATACCATACGGCGCTTCCCCAACCACAACCGGTGACACATCCGGGGGATGGATTTCCTCTCCACCAAGTATAATAGTTACATTATTACTGTGGTAATGGGTACAGCAAATATCGTCGCACCCGTCCCCGTTGACATCCCCAATCGCTACCGAAAACGGGTCGGCCGCGGGAAACGGCGACCCATCTGCGTGAACAAATGCGCCCTGACCGTCACCCAACAGGACGCTGATCGCGTCTTGGTTCGGAGTGATCAGATCAGTACATCCATCAAGATTCACCTCGCCGGCCGCAACCGTATGGTATGGACGCCCCCCGACCGGCACGAGTGAGTCGGCGGCAGTAAACCGCCCAGCCCCGTCACCGTAAAGGATAATCAGCGCGTGATCGTTGGGGCTGTCGATGATGAGATCGATACGATTGTCGCTGTTGATGCTGGCGGCGCGGATAGTGTGCGGATGGGGGTCGCTGGCAACGGTAAGCGGGGATGCCGGTGCCGGCGCAAACGCGCCCGTGCTGTCACCCAGAAGGACCGTTACATATTCGATATCGTGATTGGCGATAGCGCAGTCGGCGTGGCCGTCGGCATTGAAATCGGCAACAGCAAGCTCACCCGGATGATGTCCCGCTGGAAATGGCGACTCTGAGGATTTATTGAATTCCCCGTCTTCGCTGCCGAGCAAAACATATAACCGGCCTTCATTCATGTCGGTGACCAGGAGATCCGGCAGACCGTCGTGGTTACAATCGAAAACCCCAAGGTGCGCGGGCGCGGTGCTCACGTCCAGATCATGACGGGATAGCTTCATTGCTGTGGTGTCGTTATCGGCAGCAAATGAACAGCCCCACTGACACCGCAGGAGTGCGGCGATCAGCCCGATGATACTTCGGGTACTCATGATTTATTATTCCGTCAATTCCCCGGGATGAGCACTCATGTGCCGTCTCTGCACGGTACTTCCCGCATGCATCACGGGGCGGTTTGGTATCATCATAAAGTCCCACTGCCCCCAGGACAAGGCTCATTGTGATAATCCCAACCGCCGATCACCCCCACACCCGGAATTCACCACTGCATTCGCAAAAAAGCAGCATTTACCGGCAAAATTCGTATATTGGGTACGTATGAACGAAGACCCTGATATACGCGATTCCACGGAAGGAATGCAGGTGGCCATCGCCGGCGCCACCGGCTTCATCGGGCAAGCGGTGGTCGCAGGGCTGCTGGATGCCGGGGATGATGTCCTCGTACTCACCCGCCGCCCCTCCGCTGCCCGTCGCCTATTCCAGGATCGAGTTAAGGTCATCGAGTGGCGCCCCGATTACGATCCGGTCTGGGCGGACGAAATCGAGGGCTATGACGCGGTTATCAACCTGGCCGGCGCACCGATTTTCGGCCGTCGCTGGACTAAAGCCCAAAAAGAACGCCTCCTGAAAAGCCGGACCGATTCCGCCGAAGCAATCCTCAAAGCCATCCGCCGGGTCGATCGCCGCCCGGAAACCTTGATCAACGCCTCGGCAATCGGATTGTACGGCCCGCATGGCGACGAGAAGCTCGACGAGGACACCCCACCGGGGGATGATTTTCTCGCTAATGTCGTCCGGGCCTGGGAGGAAGAGGTGGAGGATGACGACACCGAGAGCGTGCGAACCATCCGTCTTCGTCAGGGAATTGTGCTGGGCAAGGGTGGCGGAATTCTACCTCAACTGGTATCGAACGCGAAGATGTTCATTGGTGGACCGGTTGGATCAGGAAATCAGTGGGTCTCCTGGATTCACCGCACGGATGTCGTCCGCCTTATTCTCTGGGCGCTGCGTGATCCCCGGGTTGAGGGTCCGCTCAATGCTACCGCGCCGGAACCGGTGACCAATCGGGAGCTGATGGAGGCCATAAGGAACAAGGTCGGTCGCCCCGCTCCGTTTCCCACGCCGGCATTTATGGTGCGGCTGGTGTTTGGTGAGGCGGCGGATTCGATCCTGCACGGGCAGCGAGTAATTCCCCAGCGCGCGGAGGAGCTGGGTTTTCAATTTACGTTCCCCACACTTGACACCGCATTGGCAGACCTTTTGTAACTACTTAAGCAACAAGATGATCCGGCAATCATCGGTGATATGACAGTCTCACCGGCTTCCGGATGCACCTTGGCCGGACTTCACCGATCGGCGGAAATTATTGTGTTAACATCGTCTGGTGTGAGGGGCGGGAGTTTATGTTAAACGGGAAACGTTTATCGCCTGTTCACCTTTCGATCCTTGGGTTATTTCAAACTCGACCGTGTCACCTTCCCGCAACGTCTTGAAACCATCGCCGAGAATGCCGGTATAGTGGATAAACACGTCTGCTTCGTTTTCGCGAGCAATAAAGCCATACCCTTTTTGGTCGTTAAACCATTTGACTGTGCCCTGAGGCATTACTCCGTCCGCCTTCCTGCCGCTGTTCAAGTGTGGAAATACTGTCACGTGGTAGCCGATAAATCGTAATGCGACATTTACTATTTCTTAAGTACCTCAAACCTGCGCGTTTTCTCCTCGCAATAATATGAAATCGCCCACTATGAGTGTCAAGTTAGAATTTGGCCCCAGCCGGGAAAGCACAATTCCTGATAAAAACTACATAGAACACTAACCATTCTATTGCAAAAGAAGACGGGCTACGCACAATGCGTAACCCGTGACGAACTTCCGAGTGGCAGGAAAGCACCTAGCCGACCAATTCCTCGTACTCTGACACCATTTTGTCAAACCGCTTAACCGCCTGAATGATCGGGTCGGGAGTAGTCATATCGACCCCGGCCGTTTTGAGCAAATCGACCGGATACTGCGATCCACCCGCTTTCAAAAATGCCAGGTATCGCTCAACCGCGCCGTCTTCACCCTCGATGATTTTATCCGCCAGGGCAAACGCCGCCGCCAGTGAGGTGGCGTACTGGTAGACGTAGTAGTTGCGGTAGAAATGACTGATCCGCAGTCCGCCTAAGTCGTCGTGTTCCCGCAGATGCAGCTCCGGCCCCCAGTACTTCCGGTAGATATTCCGATAGGTCTCCCGCATGCCGGCTGCCGAGAGACCCTCCCCGGCCTCCACCTGTTTATGAATCTCGTGTTCGAATTCGGAGAACATACACTGCGTGTAGAAGGTCCCGATAAACTGCTCGATCTGATAGTTGAGAATGTATTTCTTCAACTCCGGGTCTTCGACGGTCTTGAGCAAGTAATCCATTAACAGCATTTCGTTGGTGATCGAGGCCACCTCAGCGGTAAACAGCGAGGCATTACTGTACACGAACGGTTGGTATTCGTTGGTGTACACGTGGTGAATCGCGTGCCCCAGTTCATGCGCCAGCGTAAAGACTTCCTGAATCGTATTCGAGTAGTTCAACAGGATGTACGGATGGGTTCCATACGATCCCCACTGGTAACCGCCGGAGGCTTTGCCCTCGGTTTCATAGACATCGACCCAGCCGCCGCCCTGGAGACCTTTGGCGGCCCGGCGGACATAGTCTTCGCCGAGTGGTTCAAGCCCCGCCAGCACATCCTCGATTGCCTGATCATACTCAATATGGATGTCCGATTCTGCAACGAGCGGAACATACGTATCATACTTGTACAACGTGTCAAGCCCGAGCACCCGCTTGCGCAGCGCCATCATCCGATGTAATGGCTCGAGGTGATCGTTTGCCGTCGCTATCAGGTTCTCATAGACCGTTACCGGAATGCTATCCTTATCCAATGATGCTTCCAAACACGTGGCATATTTGCGCGCCCGGGCAAAAAACCAATCTTTCTTCACACTTGTCGCCAGGTTGGCGCCCAGCGTGTTAACGTAGTTCAGATATGCGCTATTGTACGCATCGGTCGCCTCGCGCCGCACCCGCCGGTCTTTTGATTCCAGTGCTTTGTAATAGCGTTGTTTCGTCAACTCAATTTCGTTGCCGTCTTCATCAATAATTGTGCCATACTCGATATCTGCATCGTCGAGCATGTTGAACACCAACCGCGGACCGGCAGCCATATCGGCCGCCATCGCCAGCAACTCCTCCTCCCGCGGGGAGAGGGTATGCGCCCGTTGACGCAGGATATCTCTAAGGTAATGCTCATACAGTTTCAAGCCAGGCGTGTTGGCAATAAAGGTATTAATTTGAGCCGCATCGGCCGCGAGGATCTCCGGCGCAATAAACGACACTGCTTGCGCCACTTCAGAATTCAACGCCATCGCCCGCCCGGACAGCGCCTGGTACTCCGGCAGCCGGGTATCGGAGTCCGATTTCATGAACGCGTAGACATACATCCGGTCATTGATTGTCCAGAGGCTGTCCTGCAATTGCAAACACGCCAGCAAGGTATCGCCGGACTCGGTCAGCCGACCCTTATATGATTTTAACGTGGGCAGGGCTTCTTTGACCCGTGCATAATCGGCCGCCCAGGCCAGCGTATCTGCGTAGATATCTTCCAACCGCCATTGATATGCCGGATCAATCTCCGACCGCTGCGGTATCCCCTCTGTTGCCTCTCCCAGAACCAGGACACTGCCGAGACCGAGTGTCAGACAACACACGATCCCACACACCACCAACCACTTCTTCATGCGATACATCCTTTCTGAAGACCTGCGTGAGATCCCCGTGGCACACTGCCCCCATCAACGTCTACATCTTTTGGCATACGAAACAACGGATGAATGTATGCAAAAATCAATTCGCCGGTGACATTCTTTGCGTATGAATTTTCTGGGATAATCTCTTCCCGGACGTGGATTTCGCCGGGGAAATGTTCTATGTTTTCACAATTGTATCCGGCTTGAGGAAAGGATCGCGAATTATGGCCAAAGCTCCAAAAACGGCAATCACCCCGACCCGTCAAGACGATTACCCGGAATGGTATCAACAAGTCATCATCGCCGCTGATCTGGCGGAAACCTCACCCGTGCGCGGCTGCATGGTAATCAAACCCTGGGGCTATGCAATCTGGGAACATATTCAACGCGAGCTGGATCGGATGTTCAAGGAGACCGGCCACAAAAACGCCTATTTCCCGCTGTTTATTCCCAAGAGCTTTTTGGAGAAAGAGGCCGAGCACGTCGAGGGATTCGCCAAAGAATGTGCAGTGGTCACCCATCACCGGCTGGAGGAAGACCCCGACGGCGGCTTGCGGCCTGCGGGCGAGTTGGACGAACCATTGGTCGTCCGGCCGACTTCCGAGACTATCATCGGTGAAATGTTCTCCAAGTGGGTGCAATCGTATCGTGATCTACCACTGTTGATTAACCAATGGGCAAATATTGTCCGCTGGGAGTTGCGTACCCGGTTGTTTTTGCGCACCACTGAATTTCTTTGGCAGGAAGGACATACCGTACACGAGAACAAGGATGATGCCTGGGAAGAAACCATGAAAATGCTCGGCGTGTATGCCCGGTTTGCCGAGGAGTTTGCCGCCATGCCCGTTATTCGCGGTGAAAAATCACCCGGCGAGCGATTCCCCGGAGCAGTTAATACGTTCTGCATTGAGGCGATGATGCAGGACCGCAAGGCGTTGCAGTCCGGAACGTCACACTATTTGGGGCAGAATTTCTCGAAAGCGTCCAACATTCAATTCTCCTCCCGTTCCGGTCAGTTGGAATATGCACACACCACGAGCTGGGGGGTGTCGACCCGCCTGGTCGGCGCGTTGATTATGACCCATTCCGATGATGACGGCTTCGTCGTGCCGCCCCGGCTGGCCCCGATCCATGCGGTCATTTTGCCGGTCATGCGCGGGGAAGAACAGGACGCCCAAGTTGTGGCCTATTGCGACCGTCTTGCAGAGGAGATTGGCAAACAAAAATTCAACGGTGAAGCCGTTCGCGTTGAGGTCGACAAATCGGAGCGACGTGGCGGCGAGAAGACGTGGGGCTGGATTAAAAAAGGCGTACCGCTGCGCCTGGAAATCGGGCAACGGGAGTTGGCCGACGACAAAGTATACTTCGGGCGGCGGGACGCCTCCCCCAAACACAAAGTCGCGCTGCCGCGCGATGAATTTGTCTTCACCATTCCTCAGTTGTTGACCGAAATTCAACAAAATTTGTACAATCGTGCGCTGGAACATCGACGAGAACACACGCTGCGCTTTGATGATAAGCAGAAGTTTATCAAGTTCTTCACGCCCAAAAACGAGGAGAAGCCGGAGATTCACGGGGGATTTGCGCTGGCCCACTGGTGCGGCAAACCGAAATGTGAGGCCTGGCCCTCGGAGAACCTGAGCGTGACCATCCGTTGTATCCCGCTTGACGCCGAGGAAGAGAAGGGCAAATGCATTATCTGCGGTGATTCGAGTGCAAAACGTGTGGTCTTTGCAAAAGCCTACTGATTTACAGTCTGCAAGATGATGCACATTACCCGGCGATTCAAAGGCGAGTCGCCGTTTTGATTACACAAATGTACCCATTTGCGAGGCCAATAGTGCCGCGTTCGGTCGAGATAACTGTCGGTAATCCTTTACAAAACTCCATAATTCCTTATATTCTAACAACTAGAGGTACGCGGGATGATGGGTGAAGTGCCAGTGGAAGCGTCCCCCGCAATGAGTACTGTTGTTGGTCTCGTTATCGGTACCGTGCCAGAGTATGTTGACGTGGTGGGGAGTGTAGTCGGTTTGCCGATCCCGGAAGTTGAATCTCATAGATGTCTGCATATATCACGCCGTTCGAGGAATGCGTTCTCGCAATCGCATCATATTTTAATCGGGGAGAATTGAACATGCCTACTGCAACCGCAAGAACCCTAATCACACAGACGCTCATTATCACATTCATCCTTACGGCAACGGCGTTCGCGTACTCAGTCGCCGGCGCAGAGGTTTTGGAACAGGTGTACACCTTTGAGCGACCACGGCTCGAACCGGTGACGATTAATGGCCAGGTATATGACCGGGTGATCATGCCGGGAGCCGAGGTACTGGGTGATGCCGGACAACCCCTCTTGCCGGCACGCGGCACGAAAATCCTGCTGCCACCGGGCACGCGAATTGTGCACGTCGAGGCGGAACACGCGGCACCGGTTTTGGTCGGCACCGACGTGCTGGTGGAGCCGGCCGGTGAATGCTATCCGCTCTCGGAGGGGCCATCGGTCGAGAATATTCCGGTACCAGACCCCTTTATTTACGCCTCGAACAAAGCTTATCCCGGAGAGCAGTACGCAGATGTGCAAACACACCACTTTCGCGGGTTTCCGGTAGCCATCGTAAAATTGCTACCGACAGAATATCTCCCGGCAGCGGGAGAACTTTCCTACTTTCCCTCGATTACTTTGCGGATCACCGTGGAAGAAACCGGTGCGCATTCCTCCTTGTTGCGCGGCTGGGATACCGACCGCGACGAAATAACCGCCAAAGTCGACAACCCGGAAATTGTCGAGCGGTATCCGCGGGTGATGGCCCGGCCGCCCGCACAGTACGATATGCTGATCATTACCACCAGCACCCTGACGCCGGCGTTTCAACCGCTGAAAGAGTATCACGATACGACCGGCATTCTCACCGAAATCCACACGCTCACCGATATCGGCAGTTCTAATCCCGACAACGTGCGCGATTACATCCGCGACCAGTATCTGAATTCCGGGATCAGTTATGTGCTCATCGGGGCCGATGATGATATTGTCCCGGCGCAGAATCTCTACGTAAGTCAGTGTCCCGCCACGTCCACCGATATGCCCGGTGATATTTTCTTCGCGTGCCTGGACGGTACTTGGAACTACGATGGTGACAGCCGGGTGGGGGAACCCACGGACGGCGAAGATGGTGGTGACGTCGATTTGATGGCCGAGGTATACGTGGGTCGTGCCTCGGTAGGCAACACCACCGAAGCAACCCGCTTTGTCGATAAAACAATTACCTTCATCAATGCAACCGGCCCGTACCTTAACCGGGTGCTTCTCTGCGGTGAGCACTTAGGATTCGGTGGACTTTCCGAATATGCAGCCAACAGTCTGGATGAATTAGTTGGCGGCAGTGGTGCCCATGGGTATTACACCTACGGTTTCCCACCCGCCAAATTCATTGTTGATAAATTGTACGATCGTGACTGGGCCGGCAACGACTGGCCTCTCTCCGAACTCAAGAGCCGTATTGATAATGGTCGCCAGGTCATTAATCATTTCGGTCACGGCAACACCAGCTGGGCGTTGAAGATGTCTTCCAGCCAGACTGCCAGTGTGCTGGACAATGCGGGCCTTTGCTTCATCTATTCGCAGGCGTGTTATTCCGGCCGGTTTGACGGCACCGACGGGTGGGCAGAGTATGCAACAGTCAAGAACGACCTGGGCGCCTTCGCCATCGTGATGAACGCGCGATATGGCTGGGGTGTGAGCGGCAGTACCGATGGTGCCTCACAGCGCTTTAATCGTGAATTCTGGGACGCGGTCTTTAACCCGGTCGAATATACGTCACAACTGGGCCGGGCAAACCAGGGGTCTAAAGAGGATAATATCTACCGCATAAACAGTAGCTGTATGCGTTGGTGCGCCTACGAATTAAATCTGTTTGGTGACCCCACGGTTGCGTTGAAATTTGCTCCCGATCCAGGCAGCCTCTCGTTTGCCTACCCCGAAGGAGTCCCGGATACGGTCTCCCCGCTGCATGAGACAACCTTCCCGGTCGAAATAATGCCGATGTACGGCGGCATACCGGTGCCGGGCAGCGTTCAGTTGCACTGCACCCTTAACGGCGAAGAACTACTGCCGTCGCCACTAACCGATCTGGGTGATAATATGTTCGAGGCTTCACTGCCGGCAATCGGTTGTCAGGATAGCCTGTGTTTCTATTTTTCCGCCGAAGAAATTGAGAACGGTGTCTTCGTTGATCCCGACCCCGCCTCCCCCTATTCTCCGGTCGTTATCTCCGACCGCTTGATTCCGTTCGCCGACAATTTCCAGTACCAACTCGATTGGACGGTCTCGGGCGATGCCACTGACGGTCACTGGGTGCGTGGAATGCCCGGAGCCATTGATGACGACGGGCGCCCGTCCACTGATTACGACGGCTCCTACTATTGTTATGTGACTCATATTGGGATGGGAGATACCGACGTCGATAACGGCACCAGCTATCTTACCTCCCCGGTTTTCGACCTATCTGCCGGCAATGGGAGAGTCGAGTACGCCCGCTGGTATTCCAACGATTTGGGCGATGACCCCCAAAACGACGTATTCGTGGTCTCCATTTCCAACGATGATGGTACTACCTGGACGGTGGCTGAGACCGTTGGGCCAACCGAAGAATCCTCCGGGGGGTGGTTTGAGCATCAGTTCTGGGCCGGAGACTTCGTGACCCCCACCGATCAGATGCGGCTCCGATTTGCGGTCTCTGATTTGAACGATGATTCCAATGTTGAGGCTGCCGTGGATGCAGTCCAGGTTACAATTTTCGAATGTGTGGACTGTGATTGTGCTGGTTTTTGCGATTTGACCGGCGATCAGGCGATCGATCCGCTCGACGTTTCCTATATCGTGAATTACGTGTTCAAACAACAAGATGCGCGGGTCTTGCTCTCCGATTACTGTCCCTATGATAACGGAGACTGGGACGAAGATGGCGAAGTTACGCCGGTCGACGTCAGTTACTACGTGAATTACGTGTTTAAACAGTTCGGCGGAGCACCAACCGATCCCTGTACCCAATAGGTGGCACCATGCCATGCAGGCCGGTGGGTCAAACGCTGATTGATTGAAATACTTGGACGATACGGAGAATGAGCCGCCCCGGTCGCGTGAGTGCGAGCGGTCAGCCGATCGGTTGCATTTCGGGAAGGCTTACCGTGCCGACAGAAAATACACCGTGGTGGATTCCGCCGAGGAGGAGTCATGCAAGTACGTGTTTTTCTTGTAATCAGTGGGGTAATGCTGGTCTGTGTCTTGTGCAATCTTGCGGCAGCGGATACCCCCGCGCATTACTATTACTTCAATGAACGCATCGACCTGGAACTCATCCCGGACCAGATTATGGTACGGTATCTTCCCGGTGCTGATCCCGCAGGGACCCAGACTGCTCTGGCACGCACCAGCACGCCCGTAAAAACCCAATCCGCCCTGGGCTTCGGGAACTGGCAGGTAGCAACGCTGACCCGAAGCGCCGGAGATCCGGCAGGAGTGAACGCGGCAGTAGAAAACGTTCAATCTCTAGCGGATGTGCAGTTTTCCTCTCCGATGTTCCGCTTTAGGGATCAAGGCTGGCTAACGACGCGACCGGAAATCCTTGTCCGGGTACAGCCCGAGTACCAGACAGAAGCAGAAGCCATTATTGCCACCTACGTCCCCGCCGGTGAAATCCTCGAGCGAGACTTTGGTGGCATGTCTGGAGCTTACAAGGTAGCCAGCAACGAGAACAACGGTTTTGCGGTTCTTGAACGAGCCAATGCCCTCGCGGAGGATAACCGCATCAGGTGGGCCGAGCCGGATCTCATGTGCAACGTGCAGTTGGAACTCATTCCCGACGACCCCGGATTCCCTAACTGCTGGGGATTACATAATACCGGTCAATTCGGCGGCACCGTTGATATGGATATGGACTGCGCGGAGGCGTGGGATATAACTACCGGCGACCCAACGGTCTACGTCCTGATTATGGATACCGGCGCCCAACTGAACCACCCGGATCTCAACATCTTCGCCGGGGAGGATTTTACCGGTGACGATTTTGGCGGCGCACCGGTCAATGAATGCGACAACCACGGTACCGCCGTCGCCGGTTGTATTGCCGCGAGAATTAATAATACGCTGGGCACCGTCGGCGCGTCTCCTACCTGCAAGGTGCTGACCGCACGCACATTCGTTTCGAATGTCCCGTGTGACGGTATGGGGACGGTAATCGCCTCTTGGCTGGTCAATGCCCTGGATTGGGCGGAAGGCTTAGGCGCACGAGTCTCCAGCCTATCCACTGGCACCCCGCAAACTAGTGCACTGGCCGACAAATATCAGACCACCTTCGATAACGGCATGATCCACTTCAACTCCGCCGGAAACGAAGGCGTCGGCAGCATCGATTTTCCGGGGAATCTAGATATCGTCACCTCCGTCGGGATGCTCAATAACGATGGTGAACGGAACCCCGACAGCAACTTCGGCCCGGATTTGAACCTCTCGGCGCCGGGCGTGGCGATCTACACCACCGACCGCACCGGTTCTGACGGGTATTACGGCGGTGATTATGGCTTTCTCAGCGGCACCTCGTTTGCCTCGCCGTACGCTGCGGGCGTCGCTGCCCTCATTGTGAGCGTCGAACCATTGCTCACTGCGCAGGAAGTGCAGGATAAAATATATTGCACGGCCGTCGACCTTGGCGACCCGGGGTGGGATGAAGAATTCGGCTACGGATTTGTCAATGCGGAAATTGCCTTGTCCGCGCCATGGACTGATCCGGATGGCGACGGGGCCTATGGGCTGTGTGACAACTGCCCCAGCGTTTATAATCCCCTGCAAGAAGATACCGACGCTGATGGTGACGGAGACTCCTGCGATGTTTGTCCGTTTGACCGGTTCAACGATATTGATGAGGATGGGTACTGTGCGGACGTGGACAACTGCCCGGACGATTTCAATCCTTCACAGGATGATTTCGATGCTGATGCCGTCGGCGACGTGTGCGATAACTGCCCCAACGCCTATAATCCCTTACAGGAAGACGTCGATGGTGACGGTATCGGCGACAGCTGCGAGGTTTTGCGCACCTGGCTGGTACAAGCGGACGGTCTCGGCGATGTGGTTGACATCCAAATGGCGGTAGACTCTACGACTCACGGCGATACGATCAAACTTGCCGATGGCGTGTATACCGGGATCGGGAATTACGATGTTGACCTCAAGAGCCGGCGGATTTTAATTACCTCCGAAAATGGACCCGCCTTCACCACCATTGATCCCCAGGGAACATCCGGAACTCCTCATCGGGCCTTTGCCTTACAGGGTGAGGAAACGCTGGAGACCATTATTGAAAACGTGACGATTACCGGCGGGTATGGCCAGACCTTCCAGGATGCATCCAGCGGCGGCGGTATTCTGTTTCATGAGAGTCCGGCAACGGTCCGCAACGTGGTCTTCACCGGCAACGAGGCAGTGGCCGGCGGTGCGGTATATGTTCTGAGCTGCGACCCGCATTTTATTAACTGTACCTTTGTAGACAACACCGCCCCGTTAGGCCCGGCGATATTCTCCTATGATTTCGCCAACGTCATTCTGGAAAACTCGATCGTCGCCTACAACAGTAGTGGAAACCCCACCTACTGTTTGGAGAGCGGTACGGTTACCGCCCTCTGCACCGATGTGTATGGTAATCCGGGGGGCAACTGGGTCGGCTGTCTGTCCGGCCAGGATGGCGCTAACGGCAATTTCACCGCCAATCCAGGCTTTTGTGATTACGAAAACGGCGATTACTCAATCGGCGCCACCTCTCAATGTGCCCCGGACAACAACGACTGCGCGGTGCTGATTGGGGCATTGGACATCGGCTGTTCGGGATGCGACTGTGGTCAAGTCGGCGATGTCAATTGTGATGATGGGGTCGACCCGCTGGATATTCAATTCCTGGTCGCGTTTGTGTACCAGGGTAATGATGCACGATGCGAAAAGCCGGCATGTCCGACCCAGGCCGGTGATGTTAATTGTGACGACGGGGTTGATCCGCTGGATATCCAGTTTATGGTGGCCTTTGTGTACCAGGGGAATGACGCCCGGTGTGATCCGTGCGCCGCTCAATAGCTTCGCATTTGCCTGGTAATGCCGGATGGTCCTTCACAGGCCATCCGGCATCAATATCGCCGCCTCCGGATGGGTACCCACCATCGATTCGCAACGCTGACAGGAGCTTAAGCGAAAAGCCGCAGTCAAAGGAAAGACAAGAGTGCCAAAAGCGGACAAAATTCTTTCACATTTGAGGGTTGCTTACGTAGTCGTCCCTGAAAAAGTCGCTTATGCGGCGACTGGATAGAGATTGGGCCTCCC
>CAYWVO010000055.1:0-17220 GCA_964461835.1 uncultured Ignavibacteria bacterium
CAGGTCGAACAGGCGAGGCAGAGACGGCTTCGTCATAACCGCGCGAAGACCGACGACACACCAGCAACTTTTTATTAGGAATTTGTTTGACACAGGACATGAGAATTGGGAGTGCAAACATCCAGTAATTGAATCGATTCGGAGGCCTGCCTTCGATGACCCATGATCGGGACGAGGATCAAACACAATCCTTCTCCGCGATTGCCGCAGGAGAACAGGTAGCTCAGTACCGTATCCTGAAAATGATCGGTGCCGGGGGAATGGGGGAAGTCTATCTGGCGGAGGATACAAAACTCGCTCGTCGAGTAGCGTTGAAGTTCTTGCCGTCCCGGTACATGGAAGACGAAGACGCCAAAAGCCGATTCACCCGCGAGGCCCAGGCGGCCGCGGGATTGAATCATCCAAATATCCTTCACACCTATGAAGTCTCCGAATACCACGGACGACCGTTTTTCGCCATGGAATACGTGGAAGGTCGTTCGTTGCGCGATGTGCTGAAAACAGAACGCCTTGCGCCGGAACGCGTGCTGGAATTAATGCTCCAGATCTGTGGCGGGCTGCGAGAGGCACATCGACTTGGGGTCGTGCATCGCGATATCAAACCGGCGAATATTCTCCTTGATCGTCAGGGGCGCGCGCGGCTGGCGGATTTCGGCCTGGCCCGCATTGAGGGTGGGGAAGAGATTACCCGGAATGGGTCAACCATGGGCACCGTGGGGTACATGTCTCCCGAACAGGTTAAGGCGGAGGAGGTCGATCAACGCAGCGATATCTTCTCGCTCGGGGTCGTGCTTTATGAAATGGTAACCGGCCGACAACCGTTTCGCCGACATCATACCGCCGCGACATTGCTGGCAATCGTCAACGACGACCCCGATCCGCTGGATAGCAGGCAAACCGAGACTTCCCCAAGCCTGCAGCCCGTGCTCGACCGCGCCTTGGCCAAAGACCGCGGAGATCGGTATCAGAGTATCGAGCAACTCGTCAATGATTTGGAGTCCGCGGGCCGGGAGTTCACTCCGGCAATCCCCCGCGGTGTGCGTCGTCATCTCGGGCGGATAATCGGGATGATTGTGATTATCGCAATCGCCGCAATCATTATCCACGGTCCCACCAGGCATGCGTTATTCAGTCTCTTCCGGGCGGAGCCCACGTCCGCTCGGAAACATCTTGCGGTACTGCCCCTGGCGAATGTCGGTGATACACCGGGGACGCAGGCCTTTTGTGACGGCCTCATGGAAACCTTGACCAGTAAACTCACCCAGCTGGAACATTCTCAGGAAACGGTGTGGGTGGTGCCGGCCAATGAAGTCCGCGAACGCGACGTGACCAGTGTCGGCGTGGCCCGCAAAATCTTTGGTGTTTCTCATGGAGTTACCGGCAGTGTGCAACGACTGGGTGATCAGATCCGGGTGACGTTAAACCTGGTGGATGCCAAATCGACACGACAACTGCGTTCCATGGTTCTCGACGATTCACTGAGCAATGTACCGGCATTGCAGGATTCGCTGGTCTTCCGGTTGGCCCGGATGCTGGATTTGCAAGTGCCGCCCGACAGCCAACGGGACATGACCACTGCGGGCACATCATCGGCATTGGCATACGACTTCTATCTCCAAGGGGTGGGCCTATTGCAGCGCCATTGGGAAGAATGGGGAAGCGGAGCACGCTCGATCGATTCCTCCATCGTTCTATTTCAACGGGCAATTGACGAGGATTCTGAGTACGCGGAGGCGCACGCCGCGTTGGGTCAGGCGTACTGGCGCAAATATGAATTCGTGAAGGACCCATCTTTCTCCGAGTTGGCATTAGCCCAAGGCCAGCGCGCGGTTGAGTTGAATGATCAGTTGGCCTCGGCGCAGGTGGTGCTCGGTCTGGTCTACAAAGGAACAGGGCAACTAAAGCAGGCGGTGCAGACGCTCCAGCGAGCGCTGGACCTTGACCCGGTCAATTACAATGCCCGGCAGGGGCTGGCGTCGTCGTACGAGGCACTGAATGAACTTGATCAGGCCGAGGCGGTATACAAGCAAATCATTACTTTGCGACCTGATTTCTGGTACGGGTACCGGGACCTGGCCTACTTCTATGCTTATGAGGGACGCAATCAGCAAGCGCAGGAGCAGTTGCAGGCATTATTGGATTTGCAACCGGATGGCGTAGCAGTGTGGAACGACATTGGTGGCCTGTATTATTATTTGGGAAAACGTGTCAAAGCTCGCCAAGCGTGGGAACGGTCTGTTGAATTCATGCCAAATTACGCCGCCTATCAGAATCTGGCTGCCTTGCATCAAATGGCGGGGGAATATTCGGCGGCTGCCACCAAGTTCCGGAAAGCGTTATCGTTGGATGACCGCGATTACCAGGTTTGGATCAACCTGGCCTCGGTCCACAATCTGCTGCCTGGCAATGAGGAAAAAGCAACCGCCGCCTATCGCCGGGCGATAGAACTGGCCGAGAAACAGCGATCTGTTAGTCCTCGCGATCCGGTGTTACTCGCGCACCTCGCGGACACGTATGCCATAACCGGCGACAGTAGCCAGGCTGTCACCTGCGCCGAACTCGCCTTAACGCATGGGCCGGAAAATATTCTCGTCCTGGCCCGCATTGGCATCGTTTATGAAATGCTCGATCAACGAGACCTCGCGCTGGACTACCTCGGTCGGGCGCTGGCCCGGGGCTTCCCTGCGGACGACCTTGAATCCTTCCCGGAGCTGAGCGAACTGCGGGCCGACGAGCGCTATGATTCACTGCTGGCCCGGCAAAGCCTCCCGGATTCAACCACCCTCGATGCAAACCCGGACACACAGGATGTCCGTCAGTGACTGTTGTTGCAATGGTTAAGATATGAGATGTTTTGAATACCGTCATAGCGAATCCTGGAGGTGGCAGAATGACGAATGCAAACAATAACACCATAACAATTGCAACCGATAGCACTGGGTGTACCGTTTCGCCGGGAACGCTCGAGGTGAACACCGGTGATGACATCACGATCATCAATCAGACCGACGATTCGGCGTCCGTATTGGTGGCTAATGAAAAACTGTTCAAGGAACACAAATTCACCATCGATAGTGGGTCCGATAAACTCCTAACAGTGGAAAGCGTTTCGGCCGGGGATTATCCATATGCAGTATTTTGTCGGCAGATAGACGATTTTGCCCACGCCTCCTCAATGCCGATCATTGTCGTGAGACGGTGAACCTGCCGGTGATGCGAGCCGGAATATGCCCGGCCCGTGAGCGTCCCGTCCGCAGTTGGATGTCTCGACGCCGGGGTCGTTGCCGTGCCCAAAGTACCTCTTTGCTTGCCTAATCAAAGATTGCGCACTACTCTATGGCAATGGAGCAGGAGGATAAAAGGCTGTACCACGGAAGTTGCCCTGGTGCAAGAACGGACCAATCGTTGTCTGGCCCATTTCTCGAACCGGCCAATTCAAAACACAGTGTGACTGGTGGCGGCGCGCTAAAGGCAAGACGATGGGAAAAATGAAAATTTACTGGGCGGGAATCGCATCTATCCTACTCCTGGTGGTTGGCGTTCGACCGGCAGCCGCTGCGTGGTCAGTCGACATCGAAAGCGGACTGGCGATCAATGGCTACAACGACGTCCGCATTCCCGGTAACACCGGCACTGACTTCTCCCTCACCAATGATCTCGATGCCGATCCGACGGGTTTCATACGGCTGAGACTTACCAGGCATTTCGGCAGCAAACACCAAGTATCGCTACTGGTTGCACCCTTGCGCATTAAAGCGGCCGCAACCGTAAATCGCACGGTCGAGTTTAACGGTATTCAATTTGCCGCGAATGAGTCGCTTGAGTCGCGGTATCGTTTCGATTCCTATCGGTTGACCTATCGATATGCATTGTACCAATCAGACCGTTTTCAGTTTGGCGCCGGTTTCACCGCCAAAATCCGCGACGCCGCCATCCGGGTTACCGGGGAAGAAAAATCTACAGAAAAGACTAATACCGGCTTTGTCCCTCTGATCAATTTCGCGCTGGATTGGCGCTCGGCGTCAGAGTTCGGTGTGCTCTTGCAGGGAGATGCCCTCGCCGCCCCGCAGGGTCGGGCTGAGGATGTCTTGTTGGCCCTGTACGGTATCCCGCACGAAAATATCCGCCTGCGACTTGGCTATCGCATCTTGGAGGGCGGTGCGGATAATGACGAAGTTTACACCTTTGCGCTGGTTCACTACCTCTCGCTTGGCTTCGCCTGGTCCTTTTGAGCTTTACTGACCGGCACAGAGTTATCTTCTCAATTCCATCTCTGCTTGACCCATTCCCATCGTCAGCATATCTAGCTTCCGGACAACATGGAAGGAGTAGGCGCGACCGTGAAAGTCGCCATTGTCTACAACCGCGCCAGCCGGCGCGTCATTAATCTCTTCGGCCTGCCAAACCAGGAAAAAATCGGCCTGCAGACTATCGAATGCATCGCTGCCGGGCTGCGCAAGGGCGGACACCAGGTCAAAACTATTGAGGGCGACAAAGACCTGGTGCCCAACTTGGAGCATTTCATGCCCCGGGTGGTCAAAGGCGAACTGCCGGGGCTGGTTTTTAATGTCTCTTATGGTATTCAGGGGCAGGCACGCTATACCCATGTTCCCAGCATTCTGGAAATGGTCGGGGTGCCCTATGTCGGCTCCGGTCCGCTGGCGCATTCTCTGGCGTTGGATAAGGTTGTTGCTAAGATGATCTTCCGGCAGAATAATATTCCCACGCCGGAGTTCGCCGTCATCGATAATCCCCAAGCACCTGCGCCGGATTTGCCTTACCCGCTCATTGCCAAACCCAAAAATGAAGCAGTATCATTCGGCATTGTGGTCGTCCATAACGAAGAAGAGTTACGGGACGGTATCGCGACAATTTTCGAACGGTTCAAACAGCCGGTGTTGGTTGAACAATATGTCGAGGGGCGAGAAATAAACGTCGGTTTGCTCGGGAATAATCCACCGGAAACACTCCCCCCGGTGGAGTTAATGTTTGGGAAAACCGGCCCGGCAATCTACACCTATGAAGACAAAACCCGTGAATCGGGTCGCGAAATCGGTTGGCAGTGCCCGGCTGAACTGCCCTCGGACATTTTGGAACGGGCGCGGAATATCGCTAGACAAGCGTTTAACGCACTGGGCTGTTACGATTGTGGACGCGTGGATTTGCGTCTCGACCAACATAATAATCTCTATGTCCTGGAGGTTAACAGCCTGCCGAGTCTGGCTGAGCAGGGTTCGTACACGATCGCGGCCAGGCAGGCAGGCCTTGATTTTAATCAACTGGTATGCCGCCTTGTCGATGTCGCCTCGGCGCGTTACTATGGTACGCCTTCGCCTCCGGATATTTCCAAATCGCCAAAAGATATTGACCAGAAAGTCTTTTCCTTCCTCGTACAGCGCCGCGACCGGCTGGAGCGGGAAATTGAAACCTGGTGTCACCGCTCCAGTCGTACCTCGAATCCCACCGGCCTCAGGGAAGCCAGCCAGGTGATCAACAAGTTCGCCACGGAAATGGGACTGACAATACTTGATGACTTCACCGATGAACGCGCGGTCTGGACCTGGCAAACCCGTGCAGGACTGGCCGGTGGTATACTCCTGATTGCCCACCTGGATGTGCCGCTGGATGTCCAGGCCCCGTACGTAACCTTCCGACGCGACCCGGAATGGCTTTACGGTGAAGGAGTGGGCAGTAGCCGGGCGCCGATTGTTAGCCTGCAATTTGCCTTACGCGCACTCAAAAATGTCCGGCGGCTGCGGCATATCCCGCTGGGGTTGCTGGTATACACCGATGAAGGGCGAGAGTGCCGGTATAGTTCACGATTGATCCAGTCGGCGGTTGCTATCGCGCGTGAAGTATTGGTACTGCACCACGGGAATTTCGAAAGCAATGTCGTCACCCAACGACGCGGCTGGCGCAAATATCAGTTTACGGTCAGTGGTGAACCTCGCAGACTGGGCAAAGTCACCAAAAAACCCGGAGTACTCCATTGGGCAACTCAGTGTTTCGACGAATTCGCTGAATTAACCTCCAAGGAAAAGCGTGTGGCGGTCGCCGCCAGCGATCTTCGCACCAGGTCGTATCCTCACATGCTGCCGCATCGAGTCACGGCGAATGTCTTTGTGAGCTATCTTAATGTGAGAGACGCCGACAATGCCGAGGAAGCCATGCGAAAGGTGATACAGCCTCGCGACTACAAGAGCGAATTGACATTAGTCTCGGAACGACCGCCGTTAAAAAAATCAAAAAAGAGCGACATGCTTTATCGACAGCTTATAGCCGTTGCTGACCAGTGGGAAATTCCACTGGACCGGGAATCTTCGCTATCGCCGTCGGTCGCCGGTCTGGTACCGGCAAACATACCTGCCATCTGCGGTCTGGGTCCTGTCGCGCGTGATGTCGATACTCCCCAGGAGGCAGTTTTGCGCATCGGTGTGATGCAACGAACGTTGCTGCTGGCCCAATATCTGGCCGGGAAAGCAGGGAACAAAAAGAAGTGAAGCGCACGCCGACGCAATGGAGTGATACGGAATCCCAGGAACTCGCCTCCGCGCGCAGCAGGGAACTGCAACGGTATGCTGTCTCCCGACAGGGGATGGTTTCCACCCAGCATATTCACGCCACAGAAGCTGGTGTCGCGATGCTGGCCGACGGCGGCAACGCCATCGACGCGGCCGTAGCCGCCGCCCTGGCCCTGGGAGTCTGTGAACCGGCCGCCAGCGGTCTAGGTGGACAGACGTTTTTGATGATCCATCTCGCCAAACGACGGAGGACATTTATTCTTGACGGTTCGTCCTTCGCGCCACATCGCGTTGTCCCCGGCAAACTAACGCTCGATGATCGACGGCGCGGTTATCGCTCATCGACAGTCCCCGCCACACCCCGAACACTCGCCTACGCCCTGGAACAGTATGGCACACTGCCGTGGTCCCGGGTTGTGGAACCGGCAATCACCCTTGCGGAAAAGGGCTTCCGCGTTACAGAACTGTTCTATGCGCTTACCAAACGCCATTTGCAGGATTTGCAAACCGATACCGCGGCTGCGTTATTCCTGAAAAGCGGGAAACGGCCATATCGACCAGGCGAAAAGTTCCGTCAGCCGGCGTTAGCTGAAACATTGCGGCGCTTATCTCGAAACGGTGTTGACGATTTTTATACCGGAGGCATCGCCAGAGCGCTGCAACATGATATGGTCACTCATGGCGGGTTGATGCGGCTGGATGATCTGGCGCAGGTCTGGCCGCCAACAGAACGACGCCCTGTTGCTTGTTGGTGGGAAGGCCGGAGAGTAATGACCATGCCGCCTCCCGGCGCCGGGCGCACGCTCATTGAGATGCTCAACATTGTCAACCATTTTCCCCGGAAGCTACAGCGGCTGGAAACGCCGGCGTCAGTGACGACCATCGCCAAAGTCATGCGGCAGGCCTACCGCGATCGACGGGATCGAGCCTTTGATCCCAATTACTATCCCCAGGTATCCGAACGAAAACTGATGAGTATGGACTACGCGAAACGAGTCGCCAAAAAGATTCGCACTGCGGGAGAGACCACGCATCTGTCGGTCATGGACCGGTTCGGCAACGTCGTCGGCTTGACGCAGTCCATTGAACGAGTTTTCGGATCTTGTTGCGCCTCAACTGAATTGGGATTCCTGTATAACAATTATTTGATGGCCTACGAATATCAGGATATCAAACACCCATACTATTTACGACCGGCCGCCGTTCCCTGGGCCAGTGTCGCGCCGACCATCGTGTTCCACGGCCGGAAGCCGTGGCTGGTGATCGGGTCGCCGGGCAGCGAACGGATTACCGCCTCAATTCTTCAGGTTCTGTTGCGACTGCGCAGGCAATCGCCCATTGAAGCGGTTGATGCGCCACGATTTTACTGCAACGTGAAGGGAAAAGTATCGCTGGAAGCATCCCGGATGCGTAGTGATATACCGGAGGCACTCGCAGAACAGGGATTCACGGTAGATATTCGCGATCCCTATTCCTTTTACCTGGGATGTGTTCAAATGGTCTTACGGGATGGTGAGAGTTTTATCGGCGTTGCCGATCCCCGGCGGGATGGCGCCGCGCAGGGGCCAAAGCGGTGAAACTGCCTCTGCTCGTTTCCGTTCCGCATGCGGGCATCCAGATTCCCCCCGAACTTGCAGACATTAACCTCCTGACACTTGATCAGATTATCAAAGACGGGGATGACGGCGCCCGCGAGGTTTTCGCTCTTCGGGACCGCGTCGCCGCCTATGTAACCACCGAGATTGCGCGGGCCTATGTGGACCTAAACCGCGACCCAACCGACCGCAGCCACGACGGCGTGGTCAAGACCGAAACAATCTACCAGGAACCGATTTATGCTAAGCCCTTGACGGAAACACAGATCACACAACTGCTCCAGCAGTATTACCATCCCTATCACCGGCTGCTGACCGAACCGACGCGCGGCGTCGTGCTAAGCATCGATTGCCACACCATGGCCGCGGTGGCACCACCCATCACTAAGGACCCTGGCAGGGAACGCCCCCCGATTTGCCTCTCTGACGCCGGCGAGACCTGCCCCCCGCAATGGACCCGACTTATGGCTGAATGCCTCGAAGCGGCGTTCGATTGTCCGGTCGCGATCAACGATCCATTCAGGGGTGGCTATATAATCCGCGCGCATGCCGGCGAACTTCCCTGGCTGCAACTGGAAATTTCCCGCGCGCCGTTTATCTCACTTGCCAAAAAACACACAAAGGTCTTGAATGCCTTCACGAAGTGGTGTAAACGCATTTCTCAATGAATCACCGAATGGTGATTTGGCATGAGGAGTCAGAGATGGATTGGGATGTAATCTGGCACTCAATCACCGATTGGTTCGAGCTGAAAGGTCTCAGGCTGATGATCATCAAGGCGCGGATCAAAGTGCAGCCGATCCGGCAATGGAGAATCAAACGGGAATTTAACCGCCGCTTGAAAAAGGCCTTTGATGAGCGCGGCATCGAGATTCCCTTCCCGCATCTGACCGTATATCCGGGCCAGGACAAAACCGGCCACGCGCCGCCGTTGCGGGTGACAATGCAACAGCCGGAGACAGATGCATAACGTGCCCGCGGGGAAACAGGCGATATGACTTCATCCAAGGCAGGAACGAATTCGAGTCATCACATTACTCCCCATTACGCTGGACTCCTTCCGCGAATTCTGGCCCTGGTGTTGGATGTTGCGTTACTTTCTCTGGTGTTCTTTCCGATTACCAGGCTGGTCAAAGGCGTTTGGATCATGAGTCAGTCCGATCACCAGTGGAATGTTGGCTGGTTAATTACCGATCCATTGTGCTTGATTTTTCTGGCAGTGATTGTCGGTTATTTCATCATTCTTGAGGCATTCGCCGGGGCTACACTCGGCAAACGGCTGATCGGAATACGCGTGGTTGATCGGCAGGGGGAGGTGCCCGGCCTCGGGCCGGCTATCGTGCGGAATCTCTTACGTGCCGTGGATGCTCTCCCGGCATTCAGCATTCTCGGTGCGGTGTTGATTGTTACTTCGAGAGATAAAACGCGCCTCGGCGACCGCGTCGCCGGAACACAGGTGATAAAACTCAGATGACGTCATGGCTTTCGTAGAAAACTACGACCAAAACTCCCAGAGATCCTGCAACGTCTCCCGCTGCTTGATAATATCAAAGGTCTCGCCATGATTTTTATAGCCGATCACTTTGGGAAATTGCCGGCTGTTATACCGCGACCACATGCTGTGGGTGTAAGCTCCGACGTCGTGGATCACCACAAAATCACCTTCTTCAATTGGCGGTAGTGATATCCTGTCGGCAATCACATCACCGGCAAAACATAACGGTCCGGCAATCATCGTCATTCGTCTCTCATCCGTTTGCTTCAGCGTGCCTTCCTGTCGCAAGACGCTGATATCGTGGTGCCACGCCTCCGGCTGGTAACTTTTGCGGAGAAACATATCCGCTCCCAGATGAATCACTGCGATATCAATGTCGTCCTGCCGCATCACATCCTCCACCCGCGATACCGCCCAACCGGCGTTGGCCTGCAGGTAACGGCCAAATTCGGTGACCAGCTGGAGGTTGGGACTGGAACATCGTTTGATCACGTCGACGACCTGCGTGGCATAGGTGGCCATCGGTACCCGTTTTTCACCGGCGCGATAGGGTGCCGGCAATCCACCACCGATATCGATGATCTCGATATGCCGTCTTGCTCCGTGCGCATGCAGGTAGCTGTTTGTTTCATTGACGAAATCAACCACGCGAGAGAGACCCTCGATCAACATCTCCATCGGGCACCCCTGCGAACCGATATGGAGATGGACTCCTCTCAACCAGGGAAAATCGTGAAACTGGCGAAAGAGTTCCTCACGATATGAATCCAGTGGAACGCCGAATTTGGAGTGCTGTGTCGCCACACTGGTTGCGTGAATTGCCCCCGTCCCCACCTGCGGATTAAGACGAATACCGAGGACACTCGTCGACCGTCGGGCGCCCAAGACCGTTGCAATGCGCGCTAACTCCGTCAGCGAATTCGCATTTACACGCACGCCGTGCTCCAGAGCATATACCAGTTCCGCCGGCGTTTTCGCCGGCGAATCAAACACAATACGGTCAGGGGAGAGTCCAATCTTCTCGGCCAGATATAATTCAGGTAAGGTCGCCACTTCCAGTCCGGCCCCGTGCGAGGTCAAAAACCGCAAAACTCCCACCAGCGGATTAGCTTTTACCGCCACGGCATGCAGAGTATCCCCCGGAAACGCGGCAATTAATTCGGCGATCCGATCGCGCAAGAACGATAGATCATACATGATCAGTGCCGTATCGTCCGGCTCAATCAACCCGGGACGGTTGAGTGCCCGCATAAATACTTCGCTTATCGCCTGCGGCGGAATTCGGTCTCGATACACGGTCTCTGCCATTGATTGCCTCAGTACGTTTTCTCCTGTGGAGAAGCTAGGCAGCGGCCGAGAAAGAGTCCAGTCCTCTTTTCCCAGAGCTGCCGATCCACCGACGTTCCCCTTTAAGATGCCGCGGTGCATGGCACTGGCGTCGGTTTATCAATTATCGTTGACATTTGCGGAAATCCACGTACACATTGGTGCTATACTCAACGTGGATTGTACTTCTGCCGGATCTGTGGCACGAGGTAGACGGAATGACAGATAGTCTCGAATCCAATGACAACACCCACACCCATCAAGTCCTGACGAAGGGTACTATGGTCGGGCGCTACCGGATCATCGAGAAAATCGGCGCCGGGGGGATGGGCGAGGTGTATCTGGCCCAGGATACCGAGCTGGATCGCCGGGTCGCCCTGAAGTTTCTCCCAACCCACCTCTGTCAGGATGACGATTGCCGCCAGCGCTTCAAGCGCGAAGCGCAGGCCGCTGCGAAACTCGATCATGCGAACATTGTCCCCGTCTATGAAGTCGGCGAACACGACGGACGGCCGTTTTTCGCGATGGCCCATATCGAGGGGCAGCCACTCCGCGAGGTGATCAGAGGCGGCGAGTTGGGTCTCGACGAAGCGATTGACCTGACGATCCAAATCTGTGAGGGACTGCAGGAGGCGCACGAATCCGGCATTGTCCACCGCGACATCAAACCCTCGAATATCATCCTGGATAAGAAGGGCCGCCCCAAACTGGTCGACTTCGGTCTGGCCACGGTTCAGGGAGGCGAGCGACTCACCAAGACCGGCTCCACGCTGGGGACGGCCGGCTACATGTCGCCGGAACAAATCAAGGTCAAAGAAGTCGATCAACGGTCCGATCTATTCTCACTCGGCGTTGTGCTCTACGAAATGATCACCAGCCGTCTGCCTTTTAGTGCAGAGACTGAAGCGGCCACTATGAACGCAGTGTTGCGCGACGCCCCGGAACCCCTCTCCCGGTACAAAAGCGGAGTCACGGCCGAATTGCAGCGCATCGTCTCCAAACTGCTGGAGAAGGATTCGGCGTTACGGTACCAATCGGCCGCCGGGGTAGCCAGTGATTTGAAAGGGCTTACTGCTTCATCATTACCGGACAAGAAACCACGCAAAGATTGGTGGAATCGCTATGTGGTTCCCGGTGCCGTGTTGGTGTTCGTCATTGCCGTGGTCATCTGGGTGCGGGAAATGACCCCGGAGACCGAAGATGAGGGCGTCAAGTCAATTGCCGTTCTCCCGTTTGAAAACCTTGGCGCCGCCGAGGACGAGTATTTCGCCGATGGCATCACCGATGAAATCACCGCGCGAGTCGCCGGGATCAGCGGTTTGCGCGTAATCTCACGCACGAGTGCCATGTTTTATAAAGACTCACCAAAGCCATTACCGGAAATCGGTAAGGAACTGGGAGTCAATTATATTATCGAGGGCACCATTCGCTGGGATAAATCCAGCGAACCAAATCGGGTGCGCATCACCCCACAGCTTATTCGGGTAGCGGATGACTCCCACGTCTGGGCCGATAATTTCGAACATGCGATGACGCGTGTTTTCGCCGTGCAGTCGGAGATCGCCAATAAAATTGCGGAAAATTTGGGTGTGACGCTCCTTGAATCAGAGAAAACAGCGGTCAATGAGAAACCGACCGAGAATCTGACGGCATACAATTATTACCTCCGTGGTCTGGAGTACTGGGACCAGGACCGATCCGTCGTTCAGGCGATCACGATGCTCGAAAAAGCGACTGAGTTGGATAGTACCTATCTGAAAGCGCATATGTTATTGGCACGATTGTATGGTTACGTCTATATCAACAACCTCCAATTGTTCGACGATGTCGAAAATCGCGCCAGAGAAGCCGCAGAGACTGCGTTCTCTTTGGCCCAGGGCAAGTCCGATGGTTACCTGGCCATGGGGTATTATCACTACTATTGCAGTCGTGATTACGACCGAGCACTCGAATTATTCCAGCGAACACTAATAGACCAACCGAATAACAGTGATCTTATTGCGGCAATTGCCTATGTCCAGCGCCGCCAGGGCCATTGGGAGAAGGCGCTCAACGGTTTACGCAAAGCACTACGGCTCAATCCCTTATCTGCCACTATTACAACTGGCTTGGCAATGACGCTCTATCAAATGCACCGGCATAAGGAAGGTTTGGCGCTGGTGAATGACGCGCTCGAAATCGCCCCGGATCATCCATCGCTGTGGCGCTGGCAAATGACGTTTAGATTTTTCTCTGGTCAGGATACCTCCGTCGTTCGAGAGGCTATGAATACCTTCCGCCAATATGCATCGAGAGACCTGTTTGCCTATTGGGCTGAGTTAGCTGATATTTCCCTTAGAGATTTTCAAACGGCCCTGACCAGGAGATCAAGTCCGGGTGAATATCAGTTAACCGATTCGATCGAGTTTTACCTCCAGCGAGGAAGAATCTATCGTTTTATGGGGGATGAGACTACTAGTCGCGCCTATTTTGATTCCGTCAAAGTAATCTGTGAAGAACGGCTTGTGCGTCAGCCAGATCATCCACAGTACCAGATGAGTTTGGGAATTGCCCTGGCCGGACTGGGTGATAAAGCCGGCGCCCTCCAACACGGCGAGCGCGCTACGGAACTTCTTTCGGTCGAAAAGGATGCACTGTCGGGCAACAGTATGCTCATGGACCTGGCCGAAATTTACGCCACGGTTGGCCAAGCGGATCGGGCAATTGATTTAATTACGTATTTGCTGGAAAATCCATCACCGCTACAATTTCAGGACGTTAAATGGCATCCGACTTACGACCCCCTGCGCGCCCACCCGCGTTTTCAGGCGTTGTTGGAGAAATATGAATGAATCTTGTCATCATAGTCAGGGAGCAACCATGATTAAGAAAAAAGCATCCGCCATGTTTGTGCTTGTATTCCTGATTCTCGTGGGGCAGATTCTGACCGCGTCCGCCCAGGAATGCTTCACGATCGTTGTCGGCAAGGACGTCTCCACCGACGGCTACGTCATCATGGCGCACAACGAGGACGATTCACCACCGGTGGTGGTTAACCATCACAAAGTGCCACGGAAGAAATACGCGGCCGAAGACAAAGTCCAGCTGGTCAATGGCGGCGAGCTGGAACAAGTCCCGGAGACCTGGTCCTACATCTGGGCGGAAATGCCGGGGATGCTGTTCTCCGACAGCTATCTCAACGAATGGGGTGTGTGTATCGCGTCGGATCGCTGTCCATCCCGCGAGAACAAACCCAAACTCACCGATGGCGGCATCAGCTATATGCTGCGCCGCTTGGTAGCAGAACGCGCCAAGTCCGCTCGGGAAGGCGTTCTGCTGGCAGGCGAACTGGTCGAACGATTCGGGTATGCTTCCACCGGTCGCACATATACGATCTGTGATCCCGATGAAGGCTGGCTGTTCTGCGCGGTCAACGGCAAACACTGGCTGGCGCAGCGGGTTCCCGATGACCACATCGCCATGATTGCCAACACCTACACCGTGCGCGAAGTAGACCTGTCCGACACCAATAATGTCCTCGCCTCCGCGGATATCGTCGACTACGCGATCTCCCGTGGCTGGTACAATCCCGAAGAGGACGAGTCCTTCGACTTTGCAGCGGCATACGCCGACCCCCGTGCCGCGACCGATTCCGCCAATTTCTGCCGGCAATGGAGCGGGCTGCGCTACGTAACTACCAAACCGGCCTGTGTCCCGGATCTCCCCTTTTCGGTCTTACCGGAACGGAAATTCGGCGTAAAAGAGATCATGCCAATCCTCCGCGATCATTACGAACAAACGCCAATCTATCGGACTGATCCGGAAACCGGTAACCCCCACACCGGGGGTTCACGCACCATCTGCACCTGGACCACCCAGACCAGTTTCATCGCTCAACTGCGTCGGGGAATGTCCGCCGACGTCGGTCTGGTCTATTGGGTGTGCCTGGCGCCACCGTGTGCCTCGGTCTATGTCCCGTTTCATTTTGGTATACCGAAGTTTCCGGATGCCTATAGTACGGTGAGCGAAACGCCAACCGAAGAGTATTTCCGGCAACGAGTTGCCCCGCCGTTTGCCGCCGACACGCCCGACGCTTTCTGGTTGTTTTCCAATTTTTATTACTCGATTGCCGAGGATTATGACGGTGCCATTGAGCGTGCGATGCAAAAGACACGAAAGGTCGAGACCGCCGCGTTGGCTTTGCAGAAACAGCTTGAAGAAAGAGCCAGAAGTTTGTACCCGGCCGATACAGCCGCGGCCCGCAAGCTTCTGTACGGCTACTCCGCCAGTCTCTATGGCTCTGCGCGGGAAGCCCTCGAGACAGCAGCAACAGGCAAGTGAATTTACGAGTTGAATTCGATACGTGGGATGATGACCGAGTATACCAAAGACAACTTTCCCCGCAGCGGGATTAACAAATACGTGACAGACTATATTCGGAGTCTACCTGATTTGACAGGAAAGGTCGCGGTTGATATTCCGTGTGGGGATGGCCGGGCGAGTCATGAATTTCGCCAAAAAGGAGCTACCGTATATGCCTTTGATCTCTATCCCGAGTTTATGAAAGCGGATGGTGTCCGGGCGCAATACGCGGACCTCATGGGTCGCATACCCCTGGAAGATCAAGCTGCGGATTTCGTGATCTGCCAGGAAGGTATCGAACACATGCCCGACCAGGTACAAACGCTGCGCGAATTCAATCGCGTTTTAAAAAAGGGCGGTACGCTTATTCTCACCACGCCCAGCCTTTCTCACCTGCGGGCACGGTTATCCATGTTCTTTGTGGAATCCGATCTTTGGAAGCGTATGCCGCCCACCGAAGTGGACGGCGTGTGGTTCTCCGAAACCGCGACTGATCGTATCTACTTCGGCCACCTTTTTTTGCTCGGCGTGAATACGCTGCAAACAATGTGCGTGATCTCGGGGTTCAATATTACTCGACGAATCAAGACAACGATCGGTACCACGTCTGTCCTGTTGGGAATTATGCTGTATCCCCTCTTTGCATTGGTGACGTTGCTCTCGTTTGCCCTGTATCGGACAAAGAATAAACATCTCCCGCAACCACTGCGCGATCAAATTCTCTGGGACCGGGTAAAATTAAATCTGTCGCCCGCCACTCTCGTTTGTAAACACATCTTTTGGGTACTGCGAAAAGAGTCCGAAAACGACGAGGTAACCGCACGGCTGAAAGGACTGATGCGCGGCGATCACGACTAACCGGGCATGCCGAGAACGATTGATTGCGATCACTGCCGGTGTAATATAAGAACTACTGCCGGCCGAACAGCTCAACCGAGATAACACACCAGAAATGAAATAGGAAATGATGGAGACGACGGACTATGGCGGATGTGATTGATTATCGAATTATCGGCGACGACATGCAAATGGTGGAAATTGAACTCGATCCCTCCGAAACCGTCCGCGCGGAGGCCGGGGCGATGATGTTCATGGAACATGGTATCAAAATGCAGACCGGCACGGAAGGCGGGATCTTTAAGGGCCTTAAACGCATGGTCACGGGAGAAAGCTTTTTTATCACTAGCTTTCTGAATACCGGAAAGAACAAGAGCCGTGTATCCTTTGCCGCACCCTATCCCGGCAAGATCATCCCCCTCGATCTGGGTCGAGTCGGCGGACAGTTCATGTGCCAGAAAGACGCGTTTTTGTGTGCGGCCAAAGGAATTGAAATTGACGTCGCCTTCACCAAACGGATGGGCGCCGGCCTCTTCGGCGGGGAGGGATTCATCCTGCAACGACTGGAAGGGGACGGGATGGCGTTTCTGCACGCCGGCGGCACAATTCTCGAACGCACGCTCGCCGAGAACGAAACGTTGCGAGTCGATACCGGCTGTCTGGTTGCGTTTGCCCCGACGGTCAGTTACGATATCCAGTTCATTGGCGGGTTCAAAAATGCTTTGTTCGGCGGCGAGGGGCTATTCACCGCTAATCTCCGCGGGCCGGGATTAATCTACCTGCAGTCACTGCCGTTTTCCCGCTTGGCCGATCGCATGAAAGCAGCCGCCGGCTGGTCGCAAAAAGGAGAACAAAAAGGCGTCGGCGGAATCGGCGGCAAGCTGTTCGGTGGCATCCTCCAGGGGGATTAATCTTTGCTAACCATAACCTCATCCCACCGCGGGAATCACCATTCCCGCTGGTTCTTTCTGGCGTGAATGGCGAAATGACCAGAATGACAAATCATTAACCCAACGCCAGTCTTTTCGCCAGCGGCCCCTTGACTATCACAACTAGCCCGCATATTTCATGAGTAAGTCCGTAGCGGTCAGTTGGTGGTGAAAGA
>CAYWVO010000056.1:0-17167 GCA_964461835.1 uncultured Ignavibacteria bacterium
GGAATTGAGGTTACACAGAAAGCCGATCAGGCCGAAAAGGACGCTGCGTGAAAAAACAATTTACACAACTCTTGACATGAGCGACCAACCATCCTTTTCCTGGATCTTAATCAAACCAGATTCCAAGTCAACATCATCCCAAGTCAGATTGCATAACTCAGCAGACCTTAGGCCCGTATTTAGCAGGAAGCGAAACGCCAAATGAAATACCCCGAAACCAGGCTCATTTTTAGCAATCTCCCGGGCAGCCCTCAAAAAAACCTTGCACTCATTCTCATCGAGTATCCTGATCTTCCGCTTTGGCCCGGTCCTGAGTTTCTTGACCTTCGTCGTTGAAACTTCAGAAACCAATCCCCTTTCGTGCGCCCGAATTAGAACAGATCGCAAAACTCCAACTTCGTAATTCACGGTCTGAGGCAGCGGCAATCGCTTGTTCACGTGGTTGCCATTCTTCTCGCCGTCGGCCATTTTCTTCAGTTCAACCGATTCAAGTCTCTGCTTTTGATAATCCTCAACGACCTCAGGTGTTATCTGACCCAGACTCAGTATTTTCGGGTGGTACAACCGTAGGAAACATAGGAATGTATTCAATACTGCCTTGTAGCGCTTCACAGTGTTTGCCGAAGCACTGAGCCGAACATTGTCCAGGTAATCCTGAAAAAACTCATCTATGCGCCTCTCTTGGCTCAGGAGACCGAGTTTTTCCTGTCTCTCTGAATTTGACAGTTCCTCCAGAAGCTTTTTCAGCTTTTTGGCTTCAGCAAGTGTGCCCGCCTTGATCCACTTGCGCCGGCCCGCATGCGCCACTACGACGTAATAAGTCTTCTTCCCTGACTTTCCTCTTTTTGACTGGATACTTGCCACGTCAAATCTCCGTTAGAAATTCGATAGAAATATTGGATCGCGGAGAGCAATTTGTCAATAATTTATTGAAAGAAAGAGAGATAATTGGTTAGAAAATGATAAAGCGGAGAGGCAGGGATTCGAACCCTGGGACCCCGTGAAGGGTCAACGGTTTTCGAGACCGCCCCGTTCGACCGCTCCGGCACCTCTCCGTCAGCCAAGAAGTATACGGATTACCCCTCTTAGAGCAAGGGGCATCTGTCGATTAATTGCGCGGATGATCACAGCGTTACTCTCAAGCAGAGACTTGTTGCCACAACGACTCCAGCCGGTCGTGGCTGGGGCGGAGCAACCGGAACGCAACTAAGCTTACCAGCAGGAAAAAAACAAACGTCTCAATGGTCGCTCCTAAAAGATAAAGGACGAACCCATACACGATAGCGAAAGCACCAATGGCAAACGACACCGTGGTCACCTGAACAACACGATCGGCGAACGACTGAAAGGCGATCCCGTAGGCACGCAACTGTTGAGGCTTCAGGGAGGATTTGACTAGCAGCATACCAAAGACTAGGTCCAGCAACGCCAGACCACCGAGGCCATACGTGATAATAGTCTGCAGGTTACTGTCCAACGACGGTGTAGCAGAAGTAAGACCGACCAGCCGCAAACTGTACCCCAGTCCGAAAAGCACTAACGGGCCAATGATGTTGATGAAAAGTCCACGCACGGCGATCCGTGCCCGCAGTTCCTCGATCTGCTCCTTGTGCCGAGAATTCTCAGTCATGGCCATCTCTACCTGCAGCGCGGCGTTGGATGAAAAACTCTTTCATGAGCGTGGAAATCTCCTCGGCCAGTATACCTTCCTTGACTGCTACCCGGTGGTTTAATTGCGTGTCGTCGGGAATCGAAAAGAGCGAGCCACACGCCCCGAATTTGGGGTCACGCGCCCCGAAGACCAGTCGCGAAATCCGGGCCAGGACAATCGCACCGGCACACATCGCGCACGGTTCCAACGTGCAGTATATTTCGGCGTCCAACAAGCGCCAGGACTCAAAGTGCTGAGCAGCGGCGGTAATCGCGATCATCTCCGCATGCGCGGTCGGGTCACTCAATTGCTCGACTTGATTATGCCCCCGGCCAATCAGTGCGCCATTGACTACCACCACGGCCCCGACGGGGACTTCCCCCGCGTCAAAGGCAATCTCCGCCTCGCGCAAAGCCAGTTGCATGAAATTGCGGTCGAGATCCACCTATACCCCCTTCTTCTAACTCGTTGCGCGCAAAGTGTCATGTCGGGGATACCGAAGCCAGCAAAAAACTGAAATTCTCAATGGCAGTCACGACCTGAGAAGTGTCAGGAAAAGGGTCAAATCGAAGGGCATTATCCGCGATTTTACCAACAGCGATAACGCCAAATCGTACCTCCATAAGAGAGTAAAACAGGATAAGTTAGGTTGCTCTTTTTTTTCTGGGGCAATGTAATCAAAATAATGACATTGATAAGGTAGTTTGGCATGATTCTGAATCGTCGCGGTGAATACAGTATTCTGGGGATGCTCCATTTGGCCCACCAGGAAAGCGGCAAGTTTCTGGAAATCCACGAGGTTGCCAACTCGGTGGGCGTACCGGAGAAGTTCCTGCGAATTTTGTTCCACGAACTGGTCAAAAGTCGGCTGTTACGCTCCCAGCGTGGCACCGGCGGTGGGTTTGCGCTGGCGCGGCCACCTGAGGAGATAACCTTACGGCAAATCATCGAGGCTATTCAAGGTCCGATTGCCATGTTTGACTGCGCTTCCGGCCGGTCGACCGACTGTGAGAAAAGTGCTTGTTGCGGACTCCACCACATATTGACCGGCATCCGCAACCAGGTAGTGGGCGAGCTTGACCGCTATACCCTGGCCGACCTGGACCGCCTGCAATCGGTTGACTTGGCTAAAATTGACACGGCTGAAGAAGAAACCAAAAAACCGGCCACAGAACCGAAAGCCCCGCAACGGATCAGCACGTAATCGGGGGAGTACAATTTCGATGAAATTACCCATCTACCTGGATCATCAAGCGACCACGCCGGTGGACCCCCAAGTGCTGGACGCGATGATGCCGTACTTTACGGAAAAGTTCGGCAACGCGGCGTCCCGCAACCATGCCTTCGGCTGGGAAGCCGAAGAGGCGGTGGAGGCTGCCCGGGTGCAGATCGCCAATCTGATCGGCGCATCCCCAAAGGAAATTATCTTCACCTCCGGGGCCACTGAGTCGGACAATATCGCGCTGAAAGGCGCGTTCGAGATGTATGCTGAGAAGGGCACTCATATTATCACCACCGCAATCGAACATAAAGCGGTACTGGATTCCGCCTCGCGGGTCGAACAACTTGGCGGAAAGGTCACCTACGTGCCGGTCAATAAGGAAGGCGTCGTCGACCCCGACGATGTCAAGAAAGCGATCACCGACAAGACGATCCTGATTTCCGTGATGGGAGCCAATAACGAGGTCGGTACCATTCAACCGATTACGGAAATAGGCGCGCTGGCGCATGAACACGAGATATTATTCCACTGTGACGCTGCCCAGGCCGCGGGCAAATTTGCGCTGGATGTTAATGAAATGAACATCGATATCATGTCGCTTTCCGGGCACAAGATGTACGGCCCGAAAGGCATCGGCGCGATGTATGTCCGGCGGCGTAATCCGCGCGTTCGTTTGACTCCGGTGATCCATGGCGGCGGTCATGAACGCGGAATGCGGTCGGGAACGCTCAATGTTCCCGCCATTGTCGGTTTTGGTAAGGCCTGTGAAATTTGTCAGCAAGAAATGGATACCGAAAATGTGCGCATGAAAGCGCTGCGCGATAAATTGAAAGACCTGATCCTGACGGAACTTGATGAAGTCTACATCAACGGAAGTTTGGAACACCGGCTGTCCACCAATCTTAACCTCTCCTTCGCCTTCGTGGAGGGCGAAGCTTTGATGATGGGCATGAAAGATATCGCCGTCTCCTCCGGCTCGGCTTGCACTTCGGCCTCTCTCGAACCCTCCTATGTACTCAAAGCTTTAGGGGTTGGCGACGATCTCGCTCATTCCTCAATTCGCTTTGGCGTGGGACGGTTTAATACCGAAGAAGAAATTGAGTACGTGGCGCGGCAGGTGGTGGATAGTGTCAAACGGCTCCGTGAGCTTTCGCCGTTATATGAGATGGCGAAAGAGGGAATCGATATCACGTCAGTCAATTGGTCACAGCAATAATTCCGTACACGTGTTAGGTGGTTTCATAGAATGGCATACTCGGAAAAAGTAATCGACCATTACAATAATCCCCGTAACGTCGGGAGCATGGACAAAAAAGAGAATGATGTCGGTACCGGTATCGTCGGCGCGCCGGAATGCGGCGATGTGATGAAACTACAGATCAAGGTCAATGATAAAACCGGCGTCGTAGAAGACGCGAAGTTCAAGACCTTTGGCTGTGGTTCGGCAATCGCCTCTTCCTCATTGGCCACCGAATGGCTGAAAGGGAAGTCCCTCGACGATGCGTTGAATATTAAAAATACCGATATCGTCCAAGAATTGTCACTCCCGCCCGTAAAAATACATTGTTCGGTCCTTGCAGAGGATGCCATCAAGGCGGCCATCGAAGATTACCGACGCAAGCAACGCAATGGGGATGGACCGGAAGAACAGTAGGTGAGGTATTGGTATGATTAATGTCACAGACCAGGCGGCAACCGAAATTCAGCGGCTGCAAAAGGCGCAGAACGCGGAAAACCACTATCTGCGTGTCGGGGTCCAGGGCGGCGGTTGCTCGGGTTTCATGTACCAGATGCAGTTCGATAACCAGGTCGGCGAGTTCGACAAGACCTTTGACATCAACGGCGTCAAAGTGGTCATCGATATGAAGAGCGCCTTGTATCTGAAAGATACGACCCTGGATTACAGCACCGACTTAACCGGTGGCGGCTTTAAGTTCAATAATCCGAACGCCCAGCGCTCCTGCGGATGTGGCTCTTCGTTTTCCGCCTAACCTGATCATACGGTAGTGCCGGGTACGCAGGCCGGGCCCACACGGACCTGGCGTCACGGTTCTGGCGGGGAGGGACCTGATGCCCATTTTCAATCTTCAGGAATTTGCCGTCGATGGTGTGATCCGCGAGCAGGACTTGCGGGAAGCGTTTGCCTATTACGATTGGGAATCATTGCGCGGCAAGACCGTGCATATTCGCGGCTGCGGGGAAATCCTGGTCCCCACCTGGGCGTATGTCATGGCGGCCGCGCACATCGCACGCGTAGCGAAGAAGATCACCTATGGCGAAGAGCAATCGCCGATCCCCATCCTGGAACCAGCGGCTGGAGAAGAATCGTGAAACCCCCGGAAAATCACCAGGTTTCTCCCAGTCTCTGCTGGAACTGCCACACCGAACTCGAATCTCCCTACCGCTGCGACAATTGCATCAAAATTCAACCCTGGCCGGACGGGGTCGATCGATTTGCCTTCCTGGGCCTGCCGCGACGGCTACAAGTTGACGTAGACGATCTGGAAGAGCGATTCTTGAAACTCTCCAAAATCTTCCACCCGGATTATTACCAGGGTTCTGATGAAAAACAGCGGGAAATCGCCTTGATTAATGCCTCACGATTGAACCGGGCGTACCACACGCTGAAAGATCCGACCTTGCGTGCCGCTTACATTCTCGAATTGGAATTGGGGTCACAGTATAAGCCGACAAAAACCGTGCAACCGGAACTGGCCGCGGAAATCATGGAATTGCAGGAGATACTGGCTGAATACAATACCCTGGAAGATGGCTCTGCCGCACGGGCCGAGGCCTCTTCGGAATTAGCCGGCAGGCTGAAAACGCTCCAGAAAATGTTTTCCCAAAATGATGATGACCTGGATTTGTATTTTAACCAGTACGATCAATTGAAAGATTCGGCGACCTCCCCGCTGGAACCGGCGGTGCGGGAGAAAGTCGAAAAAGTCCTGAAACATATTGATCTCACGCTCGCGACCCGTCTCTACCTGAAACGCGCCATCGACAATATCACCGCAGTCCTGGAGGGGCAGGATGTCAGCCCCCTCTAAAGAGCAGGACATCGTCATCGGGATTGACTTGGGGACGACCAATAGTCTCGTCGCCTGGGTTGATGATGATACCCCGCGGGTGCTTTCCGATTCCGAGGGCCGGGTGCTGGTCCCCTCAGTTATTTCATTCATCGAGGGAAAGCCGGTGGTTGGCTATCCGGCAAAAGAGCAGTGGGTCGACCATGCGGAATCAACCGTGTATTCAGTGAAACGCTTCATGGGGCGGGCTGCCGATGATATCGGCGAGGACCGTCGCTATTTGCCGTTCGCCTTCGACGAAGATGAGAACAAACTGATTCATATCCGCATTGGTGATCGCACGTATACGCCGCAGGAGCTGTCGGCACTCATTCTCAAGGAACTGAAAGCTCGCGCGGAAAAGCATTTCGGCAAACCGATGAGCAAGGCGGTGATCACGGTCCCGGCATACTTCAATGATACACAGCGGCAAGCCACCAAAGACGCCGGGAAAATTGCCGGTCTGGACGTCTTGCGCATAATCAATGAGCCGACTGCTGCTTCCCTGGCCTACGGCCTGGACCAAAAAGAAAAACAAACGGTCGCAGTGTATGATCTGGGAGGCGGAACATTCGATATTTCGATTCTTAAACTATCGGATGGCATTTTTCGCGTGCTTTCCACGGGTGGGGACACCCACTTGGGCGGTGATGATTTTGACCGCTGCCTGATGGAATACCTGTTCGGGCGGACAAAAGCCGGCGACGAGAAATCGTCTCCTGATGCTAAGATTATTCAACAACTCCGACAGGAAGCCGAACGGATCAAGATCGAACTTTCCGCGAATGAGAGCGTTTCCTATCTCCTGGATTTTGCCGATTTGGAAGTCATTAAAGGATCGATCACACGGGAGGAATTCGGAAAGCTCATCGAACCCGTTGTCCGGAAAACCGTCGAACCTTGCCAACAGGCACTCAAAGATGCACAACTCACCCCGCAGGATATTGATGCTGTGGTGCTGGTTGGGGGTTCAACCCGGATGCCGGTAATCCGCCGTCTGGTGGCGGATATTTTCCAGCAAGAGCCCTACATCGATCTGAATCCAGATGAAGTCGTTGCCCTGGGCGCGGCGGTGCAGGCCGACATCCTGGGCGGGCGACGTCGTGATACGCTGTTGTTGGATGTGATCCCGCTCTCACTCGGCTTGGAAACGATGGGCGGGGTGTTCAGCCGATTGATTCATCGCAATACCTCGATTCCGACCTCGGCGAAGGAAATGTTTACGACCTTCGTGGATGGCCAAACCAGTGTAGACATCCATGTCTTGCAGGGGGAACGCGAGCTGGTGAAAGATAACCGGACCCTGGCGCGCTTCAAATTATCCGACATCCCCCCTCTGCCAGCGGGCATCCCACGAGTCGAAGTCAATTTCATGATCGATGCGGACGGTATCCTCAGTGTCACCGCCAAAGAGACCCGGTCCGGTGTCGAGCAGAGTATCGAAGTGCAACCATCCTCCGGCCTGACCAAGGACGCGGTCGATAAGCTCGTCCGTGATTCCTTCGCCCATGCCGAGGAAGATTTCATGGCTCGCCAGATGGCCGAGGCAGTTACCGACGGCAAAAGCGTGCTGCAGGCGGTCGAGAAAGCGATGCGGGAGCGGCCGGAATTAATTACCCCAGGTAAAAGGGCGATGATCCTGGCAGCCATGGACAAATTGAAAAAAACCTTTGAGGGCACCGACCACGGTGCGGTCCGGGACGCCATAGAGAAACTGGACACCGTCACCAAGGATCTGGCGGAAACAATGGTTAACCAGGCATTGCAGGATGCCCTGAAACGAGAAGAGAAGTAACTCTCATGAGTTCTCCGGAGACAAACAGCCGGCAGTCATCCCCGACCAGGAGCTCCGCCGACACATTCTCGATCCGGGTGGAACCAGAGGGACGGACAATAACGGTAAACAAGGCCGATTTACCGTTCGGCAATGACGGCGAGCCGGGGTCGCTGTTGGACATACTCCTCCAGCACGGGGTTCAGATCGACCATGCGTGCGGCGGATTTTGCTCGTGCTCAACCTGCCATGTGATTGTCCGGGAGGGCCTGGAAACCTGCAACGAGGCGTCCGATGAGGAACTCGACCAGCTGGACAACGCCCCCGGTTTAACCACAAAATCGCGCTTGTCCTGTCAGTGCATCCCCAACGGTACGAAAGACTTGGTGATTGAAATCCCGGAGTGGAACCGCAACCGCGCTCGCGAGGATTAATATTACGCGTCTGCTCCGTTGTCAAACTGCACGCATTTTCCCTTGCGTTCGTCCGAAAAGACCGTATATAAGGAGGTTTGTAAAATAGGCGGGAATACACAATGAAACCGAAAATTCACCCTAAATACCACAATACGAAAATTGTCTGCGCGTGCGGCAATGTCATCGAGACCCGCAGCACGGTAAAAGACTTGCGCGTGGAGATTTGCTCCCATTGCCACCCGTTCTTTACCGGTAAGCAGAAACTGGTCGACACCGCCGGCCGGGTCGAGAAATATCGCCGCAAATACAAACTCGACCAGAAAGACACCGAAAAGAAAGAATCCACCTCCAGCTAGCTGGAGTCTCTGTACAGAATTCTGCAACGTGGCGAGCCGATCGTCACGTTTTTTTATATCGAGGAATACGACCAGGGCAGAAAGGCATCATGCCGGATAAAGAAGTAGGCGGGCAGGCAATTATCGAGGGGGTCATGATCAGATCGCCGCTCCGAGTGGCCTCCGCGGTGCGGGCGCCAAGTGGCGAGATTGTCGTCACCCATGAACCCTACCAACCGCTGTCCAAACGGAAAAAACTCTTCAATATTCCGATCATCCGCGGGGCAATCTCATTTTTCGAAATGCTGGTCATCGGCATCAAAGCGCTCAACTTCTCCGCCGACATTGCCGCGCGTGAACCCAATCCCAATCCAGACAACAAGGAAGTGCGCGGCATGCCGCTGGTAATGATGGTCTTCACCATGATCGTTGGCCTGGGACTGGGAGTTTTTCTCTTTTTCTTCATTCCGCTCTGGCTGGCGCAAATCGCCGGATTCCAGAAAGGGGCCTTGGCCTTTAATCTGGTGGCCGGGGCAATTCGGGTAACGCTGTTTATCGCCTATGTTTGGGTGTTTTCCCTGTATAAGGACTTTCGCCGGGTCTTCGAATATCATGGCGCCGAGCATAAATCGATCTATGCCCACGAAAATGAAGAAGAACTCTCGGTTAAAAACATCCTCAAGTACACCACCCACCACCCGCGGTGCGGTACGAGCTTTCTGCTCCTCGTGGCGATTCTGGCGATCCTGACCTACTCCATTTCTGATTCAATTTACCAGGTCGTAACCGGCTATCCGCCGGCACTGCTCAACCGGTTTTTGCTGCATTTTTCACTGTTGCCGATCGTAGCCGGCGCGTCGTATGAAGTATTGAAATGGTCCGGGCGTCACCGCGATAAAGCATTTACCAAGATCATCTCCGCCCCCGGACTCTGGCTCCAATGCATCACCACGAAAGAACCGTCACCGGAGCAAATTGAAGTGGCGGTCGTGGCGGTCCTGACCTCGCTCGAAAAGCCCATTCCTGATTCGATCCCGGTGAAATATTCGTAGCAATTCTGTTACGCATTTATACGTTATTTATGGAGTCGAACGGAAGTCGACTATGGTCTGAAGACGGTCCGAGATGGAAATACTTAAACTTGTTGAAGACATAAAAAAGCAATACGAGGAAGTCGGTGAAAAGCTCGCCGACCCGGAGGTCGCTCGCGACCCGGCCCAATTGAAAACCCTCGGGCAGAAACACACGGAACTAAAAGAAATTATCACCGTCGGCGACGAGCTACGTGAGACCCTCAATGCCATCGACCAGGCCCGGCAAATCCTCCATGACGATTCCGATCCGGAGTTAAAGGAGTTGGCCGAGGCGGACCTGGAAGAATTGCAGCCCAAACGGGAACGCCTCGAAACTCAGCTCCGGGAGCTAGTAACCCCGGCTGACCCCAACGACACCAAAAATGTGATTGTGGAAATCCGCGCCGGCACGGGTGGTGAGGAAGCCGCCCTCTTCGCCGCTAATCTCTTCCGCATGTACCAACGCTTCGCCGAAAAGAATAACTGGACGCTTGAAGTGATGGACACCAACGCAACATCGGTCGGGGGATTCAAGGAAATTGTTTTTTCGCTCGCCGGCAAAAATGTCTACGGCTCAATGAAATTCGAGAGCGGCGTTCACCGCGTCCAACGAGTACCCGCAACCGAGGCCTCCGGACGCATTCACACCTCCGCCGCATCGGTCGCCGCCCTGCCCGAAGCCAAAGAAGTGGAAATCGACCTCAAACCGAATGAACTCAAAGTTGATGTCTTCCGTTCGTCGGGGCCGGGCGGGCAATCCGTCAACACCACCGATTCGGCCGTGCGCATCACCCATCTGCCGACTCACACGGTGGTGACCTGCCAGGATGAAAAATCACAGCTAAAGAATAAGACCAAAGCCATGCGGGTGCTGCGCACCCGCCTGATGGACCGCATACGACAGGAACACAACAGCAAAATCGCCTCGGAGCGCAAGAAGATGGTCTCCACCGGCGACCGCTCTGCCAAAATTCGGACATATAATTTCCCGCAAAACCGCGTGACCGACCATCGCATCGGTCTCACCGTACAAAACCTCACCGGCATCCTGGATGGACGGCTCGATGAGATAATCACCGAATTACGCAAAGCCGAGCAGGCCGAACGGTTCAAAGACGCCTCCGTGGAAGCCGCCGGCACCGCCTAAACTTTAGCGATTATCGTCGGCCTTTCGGGTTGTGCGCTCGCGGATAATCGCGTAGTATGCCGAGTTTGAGGTTCCCGGATGCCGGATCAGGATTTTACAGACATTGCTGCGGCCGCCCTGGCGGTCTCCTCGCGTCCCGGTGCGTCATACGTCGATTGCCGCATTACCCACCTTACCGAAGAGGAAGTGCGCGTTGCCAATGGCCAGTTGGAAACACTTTCCCGCGAAGAGAGCCTGGGCATGGGTGTGCGGGTGCTGGCGCACGGCGCGTGGGGATTTGCCTCGACCGCAGAGTTGTCAGTCGACCAGGCCCGGCGGCTGGGCGAGCGGGCGTACGCCATCGCCGGTGCGTCGGCCAAGGTCTCCGGTGAGCCGGTCGAACTCAGTCCGGTGAAAGCCGTGCACGGATCATATCAAACCCCGATTGAAACCGATCCCTTTTCGATTCCGCTGGCAGAAAAACGGGAATACCTGATGGACCTCGATGCTGCCATCCGCCAGACGGACGAAATTACCCGTTCTGGCGCTCACCTGTTCTTTCGCCGTGAGTATCGCTATTTTTTCTCCAGTGAAGGCGCGCAAATTGACCAGAAAATTTATCAATCCGGCGCCGGAATCACCGCTGGTGCCGGGCAGGGTCACCGCGACGTTATCGAACGGTCCTTTCCCACCTCCGGCGGTCAATATGAAACAGCCGGCCATGAGTTGGTGGAGAAATTGCAGCTCGAATCGGGCATCGAGAAAATTGCCGAGGAAGTCCGCACGCTGGGTACCGCCAATCCCTGTCCCAGTATGACCGGCACGGTGATTCTCTCCGGTGATTTAACGTCCCTGCAAGTACACGAATCGATCGGCCATCCACTGGAACTCGACCGCGTGTATGGCTCCGAACGCAATTTCTCCGGCACGAGTTTCGCCACGCCGGCTTTGCAGGGTACTCTGCGGTATGGATCAAAATTGGTTACTGTCTACACCGATCCTACAGCCCCCGGCGGATTGGGCACCTTCGGCTACGATGACGAGGGTATTCCGGCGATTCGTACGCCGCTCATTCTTAATGGGATTTTGTCCGGCTACCTGACCTCGCGCGAAACCGCGCGAAAAATCGGTTCGTTTCCTAACGCCTCCATGCGGGCCAAGAGCTGGGCATATCTGCCCATCATCCGCATGACCAACACGAACCTGCAACCGGGTAATACACCGCTGGAGCAAATGATCGCCGAAACAGATAACGGCATTTATATCGAAACTCCAACCTCCTGGTCAATCGATGATCGCCGGGAAAATTTCCAGCTCGGCGGTGAAATCGGCTGGCTGATTAAAGGAGGAAAGAGAACGGAGATCGTGAAAAACCCAACCTATTCCGGCAACACTGTTGAATTCTGGAACTCCTGCGACGCAATCGGAACCGAAGACGAATATCAGATTTGGGGCACACCTGCCTGCGGTAAGGGCCAGCCGGGACAAACCCTGCCGACCGGTCAGGGCACGGCACCTGCCCGATTTCAAAACGTTCGCATCGGTCGGGACTAATTGGACTAATGTTCGCCAGAGACGAAATACTGGAGCGGTTGACCGCCGCGTTACCCACGGATGAATCCCGGCAGGTAGAGCTGGTCTGCATAGAAAGCCGTACGGCCCTCACGCGTTTTGCCGAGAACACAATCCACCAAAATATCGAACAGGCCGACCACGAACTGCTGGCCCGGGTCGCACTCGACAATCGTGTGGGACTGGCAGTCGGCAATCGACTCGAACCGACCACAATCACAAATCTTATTGAGCAGGCAACTGAAATTGCCCGCAATCAGGAACCGGATGAGAGCTTCCCCGGATTGGTAGCCTCTACCACGATCCGACAACCGGATAGCGCGTTTTATCAGCAAACCGATACGCTGACCCCGGAGGATCGCGCGGAGGTGGTAGCCGCCGCGGTGGCCGCCTGCCAGGTGGAAAATGTGTCGGCAGCGGGTTTATATAAGTCGGAAACCCAAGCAACGACTGTCGTTAACACGGCAGGAACCGTACAACATTTTATTGGGACCCAGGCCGAGTTCTCCGTAACTGCCTCAGATGATGCCCACGACGCTTCGGGTTGGGCGGTGGCGTATGACCGTGACGTTGCCGAATTGGAGACCGGCACAACAATTTCCACCGCTGTCAACAAAGCCGTACGTGCCCGCAATCCCCAACCGTTGGCACCGGGTGAGTATACCGTGATCCTCGAACCATCAGCCGTGGGCCAATTACTTCTGTTCCTGGGATTCCTCGGTTTTGGCGGCAAAGGATTCGCCACGAAACGCAGTTTCATGGCGCGGCAGATGGGCGAGCAAATCACCGGTGAAAATATTACGATCACGGAAAATCCCTTTGCCCCGGAAATGGTCGGGATGCCCTTCGATTACGAGGGCGTTCCGAAACAGAGGGTACCGTTAATTACTAACGGGGTAGCGGCCGGCGTCGTGTTCGATCGCCGCTGGGCCGCGACGGTCGGCAAGGAGTCGACCGGTCACGCGCTTCCCCCCAATAACTCGTTCGGCCCCTACCCAAAAAATATGGAAATCGCGCCCGGAGAATCCTCAATAGACGATATGATCGCCACGACCGAGAATGGCGTGTTGATCACCCATTTTTGGTATCTCAACTATCTGAATCCCCGTCGCGTGCAAATGACCGGTACCACCTTAGACGGAACCTTTGCCATCCGGGACGGGAAACTCGATCACCCGGTTACGGACATGCGTGCGACTCCCGCATTGCTGGAAATGTTTAGTCGAGTCAAGGCAATCAGTCGAGAACGAGTGGTCTACCCGCAGTTTAATTCGGTGATGCTGGTACCGGCCATGAAGATTGCCGATTTTCCTTTAAGCGAAGATGTAGAGGAGCGGTAATATATGCGGCGTCGCGAGTTTTTGCATATCTGTTCGATAACCGGCGCGGGATTGCTCTGTGGACTGCCGGCGCATTCGGCCGAGAAACCACGAAAACCAGTATCCGGCACCAGGTCCACCCGGCGCTGGATGACCGGTTCGGCGCGAACTGGCTGCGCTTCCTACCCGGTTGTGAATGATCGCCGAATACCGTCGGAGACACCCTAACCATAATTCGCACGTGACCATCCGCGAAATCCTGCAACAGACGATTAACCGTCTGAAAAACAGCCCAATTGAATCTCCCCAGCCGGAGGCGGAGTGGCTGATCTGTGATTTGTTGGGAATCTCCCGCACCGATCTGTATTTGCGTTCCGCCGAACCATTCCCCGGGGGTCATCTCCCCCGCCTGCAAGAGATGCTCAACGAACGAGTGGCAGGCCGTCCCCTCCAATACATCCTGGGCTACACCGAGTTTTACGGCAGGCGATTTATCTGCGACGAACGCGCCATGATCCCCCGACCGGAAACCGAGGTATTGGTCGAACAGGTGATTAAATTCGTGCGGGAGGAATTATCGGCTCCTGATTCTCCTATTGCGCTTGATCTCGGAACCGGGTGTGGGATTATCGCGATTACACTCGCCGCGGAACTCCCCGAATTCACCGTTCTTGCCACCGACGTGGAAAAGCCAGCCCTTGCTCTGGCCCGTGAAAACGCCCAGCGGCTGGGTGTTGCCAGACGGATCCAGTTCTCTCAAATGTCCTTATTCGATGGAATCGCTGAACGGAGCCAGTTTTCGGCCATTTGCGCCAACCCCCCGTATATCTCTATAGCTGACAAGGGACTCTTACAGACGGAAGTCGTTGACTACGAACCACATCGGGCCCTTTTCGCACCCCACGACGGGTTATCGGTTATTCGGACGATTATTGCTGAAGCCGGCAAATTCTTGATTCCTGGGGGACTATTCGCCCTGGAAATCGGCTATGACCAGGCCGACACAGTTCGTGAACGTATGCAGGGTCATTCAGAGTATTCACGGATCTCTGTCCATCCAGACCTCGCCGGACACCTGCGAATTGTAATCGCAGTCCGGAATTGACAACATTTCCCTCCCCGCCGATAGCGTATTTGCTTGAAGTTTCTGTCGAGTCTGTGCATGTTGGCACATTAAAATGAGCCGCAAAATGAGGAGACTGTATGGCGAAGTATAAGGTTGCGTGGATGCCGGGTGATGGTGTGGGCAATGACGTCATGGAAGCCGCCCGTTTGGTGCTGGATGCGATGAAGTTCGATGCGGAATATGTTCCGGCTGATATTGGCTGGGAATTCTGGCGCACCGAGGCCAATCCCCTGCCTGATCGAACAATCGAAACCCTGAAACAATGTGACTGCGCGCTCTTCGGGGCAATTACCTCCAAACCCAAAGAAGAAGCCGAAAACGAGTTAATTCCCGAACTCCAGGGTAAAGGCCATGTCTATTCCAGCCCTATTGTCGGGCTGCGGCAGAGTTTCAACTTACATACCAACTTGCGCCCGTGCAAGGCGTTCCCCGGTAATCCGCTCAATTACCGGGATGACATCGACCTGGTGGTGTTCCGGGAAAACACCGAGGGGCTGTATGCCGGGGTGGAGTTTCATCCGGTGCCCGACGCGGTGCGAAAATCCCTGGAGGACAACCACCCCAAGATGAAAAAATTTGCGGGTGTCGACTCGGCTGACATGGCCATGTCCGTCCGCATCTTCACCCGCAAAGGCTGCCGGAGTATCGTGCGTCAGGCCTTTGAATACGCGAAGAAACACGGATATAAATCTGTCACGGTCGTAGAAAAGCCGAATGTCATTCGTGAAACCTCCGGTCTGATGGTGCGCGAGGCGCGCAAGATCGCCAAAGAGTATGACGGTATCGAACTGTGGGAGACTAACGTTGACGCCATGTGCATGTGGCTGGTCAAGAATCCCCAGGATTACGGCGTCCTTGCGTCCTCCAATATGTTCGGCGATATTATTTCCGACCTTTGTGCACAGCTAGTCGGCGGATTGGGTTTTGCGTCATCCGGTAATATCGGCGATAATTTTGCGGTCTTTGAGCCGACGCACGGGTCGGCCCCAAAATATGCCGGCACATATAAAGTCAATCCGATGGCAATGCTCTTGACCACCAAGCTGATGTTTGACTGGTTGGGTGAACTGGAGATGGCGGAGAAATTGGAGAATGCCATTGCCGAGGTTATCAAAGAGGCCAAGCTCCGCACCTACGACATGGGCGGCACCAGCACCTCCCTGGAGGTGGCCGAGGAAGTGGCGCAGAAGGCAACGGCATGAAGGATAATCTATTCCTTGTTCGCGCCGCGCATGGTGAGGTATAGACAGCTAATCACCATCGGGGACGCCGGGAGAAGATAACGTGCCGAAATTAAGTACCGCACGCAAAATGCTGCTTGCCGGACGGACTGCCAAAAACCTGGCGACTGGCAAGCCAATCACCGTCTCCTTCGAGGTTACTTTTAACTGCAACGCCGACTGCCTGCATTGCAACTGGGGACTGTATATCAAGGAGCCACGTCTCGGCCCCGAATTCTGGGCGAACAAACTTGGTGAACTTCAACCGGCGGTGGCGCAGATTTCCGGCGGTGAACCACTGCTCCGCAAAAATATCGTTGAGATCATCCAAGCAATGCGCGAACAGGATCCGCTGGCGGTGTTTGTTCTGACCACCAATGGACAATTGCTCACCGAGGAGAACTATTTCCGCCTGCGTGAGGCCGGCGTCGATGAATTCTCCTGTTCAATCGACTACCCGGATTCGCGGCATAACGAATACCGAAAACTAAAAAACAACTTCGAGTATTTAAGCGATCTGGTCCCGCGATTGGCCGGTCATCACAATCAGGATATTGTCCTCGCCTGTGTGATTCAAAGTGATAATTTCAAATCTGCCCCGCAAATTGCTCAACTCGCCCGGGACTGGGGAGTGAAGGTCAACTTTTCAATCTACACCCATCTGCGGACCGGGAATACCGACCTGGGTATCAATTCCAATGGCCAACTCGGCGAACTCCATAAGATCGTTGACCAATTGGTAAAGATGCAGTCAAATGGGTACCCAATTGTCACCTCCGAGTACAGCTTACGACGGGTACTGGATTTTTACCGACAGGGCGCACTGCCGGACTGCCAGGCCGGGCGACGGTTCTTTATTGTCAATCCCTGGGGAAAACTCGCCCCGTGCGGCTTAATCCAGGGCCAATTCGATACGCAGGAAGAACTGTTGGAAAAATTCACCAAAGGCAACCGGTGCGAGTTGTGTTACACGGCAATCCGCGCCAACTGCGAAAAATCCCCATCGCGCATGATCGCCGATGCGCTGCGCACCCTGCGCACCGGCAACAATTGCCAGTGACTCAGCACACCGGTAATGTACTAAGACCAAAGATTCCGACACGCGTGAAATTTAGCAGGTTCATCCCGCATGTGCGCGGCAGACAGCCTGCCCGCCGTGGCAGGTCTCGTCTTCCCGTCCATCAAGTTTAGCAGAACGATACATTAGCGTGTGGCAACCTCAAGGATCCGTGCGCGGCAGGCCTTTAGCCTGCCCGAACGATCGG
>CAYWVO010000057.1:0-16731 GCA_964461835.1 uncultured Ignavibacteria bacterium
CCCCACAATCCCCAACGCACCAGCCACACCACCGCAATCGGTAAATTAATCTGACAACCACTCTAGAAGCATATTACAATACTGGGGCGAAATTTGAATTTGATGAAAGCATCATCCAGCGGAGGGCGGGGGACTCGAACCCCCAAGGGATCACTCCCGGCGGTTTTCAAGACCGCTGCCTTACCAATTAGGTCTAGCCCTCCGGCGATGAGTATACGGCGTCCGGTGGCAGGTGGTCAAACCAAATTCGGGTGTCCGGGCAGGCGCTTATTCGACCGTGACACTCTTAGCCAAGTTACGCGGTTGATCGACGTCGCAACCGCGCATCACCGCCATATGATACGCCAGCAATTGCAGCGGTATGACCGATAATAGTGGCGTCAGCGGCTCAATGGTATCCGGCACAGTGATTACATGGTCGACGAACTTGTGGATTTTCTCGTCGCCTTCGGTGGCGATCGCAATCACTTTGCCCCGGCGCGCTTTGATTTCCTGGATGTTAGAGAGGACTTTGTCATACACCGAATCCCGCAGCGCAATAACGACGGTCGGTACGTTCTCGTCGATTAGGGCGATGGGGCCATGCTTCATCTCCGCCGCCGGGTACCCCTCGGCGTGGATATAGGAAATTTCTTTCAGCTTGAGTGCGCCCTCCAGCGCCGCGGGGAAATTATAGCCCCGGCCAAGGTAGAGGAAATTCTCCCGCTGATAGAAACGATTGGCGATGGCGCTGATTTCCTCGTTCTTATCCAAAATTGACTGTACTTTATGCGGAATACGAACGAGTTCATTAATCACCGTAAGCCCGTCCTCAAAGGACAGCGCGCGCATGCGGCCGAGCATCAGCGAGATCAACGCCACTACCGTAATCTGGGAGGTGAAGGCTTTCGTGGAAGCGACCCCAATTTCCGGGCCGGCGTGGATATAAATGCCGCCGTTTGTTTCGCGGGCAATGGTCGAACCGACCACATTACAGATCCCCAGGACCGTGGCGCCTTTGCGCCGGGCTTCGCGCAAGGCGGCCTGTGTGTCGGTAGTTTCTCCGGACTGGCTGATCACAAAAACGAGCGTTCCCGGCTGGATTATCGGCGACCGGTAACGAAACTCCGAGGCATACTCAACTTCGACCGGAATACGCGCCTGGTCTTCAATCATATACTCGCCGATCATTGCCGCGTGCCAGGAGGTGCCACAGGCCGTGAAAATGATGCGATTGACCCGGCCAAGCTCATCCAGATGTGGCTTAATGCCGTTTAAGCGTGCGGTGGCTTCATGGACATCGAGCCGTCCGCGGGTGGCGTTCTTGATTGTCGTCGGTTGCTCAAAAATCTCTTTGAGCATAAAGTGGGCAAAACCGCCCTTTTCGATTTGTTCAAGCGTCCACTCTACTTCCTGGATTTGCGGGGTAACTTTGGCGTTCTCGACCGTAGTCACTTCGAAATCGTTTTGACGGATCACCGCCAGTTCACGGTCTTCAAGATAGACCACCTGCTTCGTGTGCCGCAGGAGGGCGGAAACGTCTGAGGCAACAAAATTCTCTTGCTCTCCCCGGCCGATCACCAACGGACTGCCCAACCGGGCGGCCACAATTTCTCCGGGGTTATCATTGCAAACCACGGCAATACCGTACGTACCGTCGACTTGCCGCAACGCCAGCCGCACCGCAGACACCAGGTCACCCTCGTAATATTCCTCGACCAGGTGGCAGAGGATTTCGGTATCGGTTTCGGTGCGGAATTCATGACCGCGAGAAAGCAGGAGCTCCCGCAAAGCGGCGTAGTTCTCGATAATGCCATTATGCACCAGGGCAATACGTCCGGAGCAATCGATGTGGGGATGGGCGTTAATGTCGGTGGGTTCACCGTGAGTTGCCCAGCGGGTATGGGCGATGCCCAGTCTTGCTACAAAGTCCCGGTCGGCGAGCATCTCTTCCAGCCGATGGATTTTGCCGGCGGATTTCTCGAACAGAATACCTTGCGGCTCCATTAACGCCATGCCGGAGGAATCATACCCCCGGTATTCCATTCGCTTGAGTCCTTCGAGGAGAATCGGTGCAGCATACTTATCGCCGACGTATCCAATAATTCCACACATTGCCGTTCCTTCTACCTACCGATCCAGAACCTTGAGTGTTTTCTCAATCAACATACGGGCCGATCGAGCCGATCGTGCTTCAACAATTACCCGATATATTGGTTCGGTATTTGAGGGCCGGACGTGAATCGAACCGTCCGGTAAATCCACTTTAATCCCGTCCAACCGGCTAATGTCACCTTTAACAAATTTGCGCTCAAGCCGTTTCAAGCGCGCAGGAAAGTTTCGTGGTATGGGCCGATTTACTTTCCGACAGTGATACCGGGGAAGTTCGGCCGCCAGCGTGGATATGGGTTTTGCCTCAGAGACCATCAAAGAGAGGATCAGCGCCATCCCGACCAGGGAGTCCCGTGCGAACGATACCGTCGGTAAAATCACACCACCGTTCCCTTCTCCACCGATCACTGCTTTGCGGCGTTTCATTCCCTCAGCAACGTTTAACTCGCCGACTTTGGTACGATAACAACGGCAGCGAAACTCGTTGGCAATATCATCCACCATACGAGAGGTCGACATGTTCACGACTACCGGCCCTCGTTTGCGGGTCAGTGCCCACCGGGTCGCCAGCGCCAACGTATACTCCTCACCGAGCGGCTTGCCGTGCTCATCAACAATTGCCAGGCGGTCAGCGTCCGGATCCAGGGCGAAGCCAATGTCGGCAGTGACGTATTTCACGGCCTGACCGAGTTGACGTAATGCTGTCGGAACCGGCTCACCCCGTCGCGGGAACTTGCCGTTAGGATCGCAATGAATCTCGGTAACCCGGCAACCCAGTCGCCGTAACAATTCCGGAACCAATACACTCCCGGCGCCATTCACCGCATCGATCACCACCCGAGGACGACTGCGACGAATGCTCCGGCGAGCGGTCAACGGTAATTCCAAAACTCGATCGAGGTGGATAAACGGCACCTTATTATCTTTTCGATACGATCCCAGCTTGTTCCAGGCTGCATAGGCAATCTTCTGCTTATCCACCAGCATATAAATCGATTGTACTGCTTTCCCCAGCAATGGCTTACGGGCGGACCCCAGCAACTTGAGTGCATTCCATTCCAGCGGGTTATGGCTGGCGGTAACCGCGCACCCCCCGCGGGCGCGCAGTTTTCCGACAACTAACGGAATTGTCGGAGTCGGGCACAGCCCCACATCAATCACCGTACATCCCGCCGCGCGGAAACCGGCGATGGCTGCCCCCTTGATGACGTCCCCGGTGGGACGCGCATCATTACCGATAACAATCCGTCCACCGTTCAGATAGGTGCCGAATGCAGCGGCATATTGCGCGACTAATTCCGGCGTGAGCGATTCCCCGACAATGCCCCGAACGCCCGAGACGCTGCGCATCAACGGAGATGAAGATTTCTTTCGCCGCGATTTACTCATCCTGCCCTCGGTGTTACACGTAATCTGTGCATGGCGTTAGTAATTGTCAATGCCCATTATCTGGCGATACACCCGGCGGGACATGCTTTTAGACTTGACTAGCATCGTGGAAGAGCATACCTGAGATGACGGGAAGGTAAAGGGGGGTTCATGGATCAACTCAATCACCTGCTGGAAAGAATTGATGGTTACGTCTGGGGCCCCGTGCTCATCATATTGCTGTTGGGCACGGGTCTCTTTTTGGCCTTTCGCCTCGGGTTTCCCCAACTGCGCCGTCTCTTCCATGCGCTGGGGCTGATTTCCGGCCGCTATGACAGCCCGGAAGACGAGGGCGCTCTGACCCATTTTCAGGCACTTTCTGCCGCCCTCTCCGCAACTATCGGCACTGGTAACATTGCCGGCGTAGCGACGGCGATTGCGACCGGCGGACCCGGTGCGGTCTTTTGGATGTGGTTGACCGGCTTCTTCGGGATGGGCATTAAATACACCGAGTGCATGCTTGGCTTCTATTATCGTGTCATTCACGAAGACGGTACTGCCTCCGGTGGGCCGATGTATTACCTGGAACGCGGCCTCAATCAAAAATGGCTGGGCGTGCTGTTTGCTGCCTTTGCAGCCGTGGCCTCATTCGGTATCGGTGATATGGTCCAGGCGAATTCGGTCGCCAAACCCATTGCCGAACATATCGGGATTCCCTCCTGGGTTACCGGCCTCGTTCTCGCCGTTTTTGTTGCGTTAGTCATCATTGGGGGCATCAAACGCATCGGACGTGTGGCCGCCAAGGTTGTGCCCTTCATGTGCGTTGTGTACGTACTCGGCGCGGTGTTGATTATCATTTTCAATATTGAAAAGATCCCCGGTGCATTCGGGATGATTTTCTCCGGCGCCTTCTCCCCGCGCGCCGCGGTGGGGGGCTTTCTCGGCGCGACACTCAAACAGGTCATTCAACAAGGTGTGGAAAAGGGCCTCTTTTCCAACGAATCCGGATTAGGATCGGCGCCAATTGCCCACGCCGCCGCCAAGACCAAAGAACCGGTGCGCGAGGGTCTGGTCGCCATGGTTGGGCCATTGATCGATACACTAATCATCTGCACCCTGACTGCGTTGACGATCATCATTACCGGATTATGGGATTCGGGATTGACCTCGTCTCCCCTGACCAGCCAGGCGTTTTCCGTGGGACTCGGGGGATATGGGGAGTGGATAGTCGTCTTCGGCCTGGTGTTCTTTGCTTTTTCGACGATGATTTCCTGGTCATACTACGGTGATCGGTGCGCGGAATACCTGTTCGGGCCGAAAGCAGTCACGCCCTACCGCTGGCTGTTTGTACTGGTTATACCGATCGGCGCCTACGTAAAAATCGATTTCGTCTGGCACCTCTCCGGCATCTTCAACGGCATGATGGCGTTCCCAAATTTAATTGGGATCCTGGGCCTATCCGGCGTGGTACATAAACTCTCGCAGGAGTATTTCTCCCGTCCCCATGTACCGGTGCAGAAAAAATCGACCCTTTTGCGACAGTTCTGGAAAATGACGGGTGAGTAAATATCAGTCCCGTAGGTCGGGTTCCGAGGAATGCGCTGCATTACGAGAAACCCGACACCGTTCGGATAGTTGACAGGTATCTTAAAAGCTCTGTGCCGGCACGTACACTGCCTCGTGCTGGCTGACCACCGCCGCACCGAAAATACCTGAAATATTTTCTCCGGTAACACTGACTGGAAACGCCAGACCATCCACCATGGTCGTGCTCGTGTATTTGGCATCCGGGCGGCGCTCGAAAGTTGGGTCATACGCTACCACATAGAAGAAAAATGAATCAACCACCCGCTCCGGTGAGGGACTGGGCGTCAACTCAAAAAAGGCATCCGGCGGAATCGATGCCGATGGAACGCCGGTATCAACAATTTCTGCCCACCCCTGGGCAATTGAGCCCTCACTCATCGGCACGCAGGTCACCATGAAGCCTGAGGCACCCGCCGATCCGGTCCACTCCAGGCGCACCGTGCCACCAGTCCACAGTCGAGTTCTCGGGAAAATCTCTTGAATTGTCACGTCGGAGGGCATCCGCGACGTGGTGGTGCTGACGAAATTGTTGGCCGTATCGTACACGGTAACCGCAATGGTGGTATTGTAATCCCAGCTAATGGTCGGGCTTGACACATGAATTATTCCGCCGCCGTCGAAGGCGAGTGTATCTCCGTCCACCACCGCGAACGAGCCGGGCACCGGCTGATCATTTGCGGTAAAGTGAAGGTACAGGAAATCCTCTTGCAGATCGAGGTTTATCTCGGCCAGGCCAAACAGGAGATAATTCGGCAATGAATCATCATCGCTCGATACGGTGCCGCTGCACCCAAGCAGCGCAACCGCCAGTAAAACTATGGCCAAGCCAATTAAATAATGCAGCTTGTGTCTCATCATCATAAATCCGCCTTTCCCTCTTTTTATCGGAATTCAAGAGTCCGGTTTCAAGTTTTATCTTGCGCTACCCCCGTTACCCGTGCTAAGGTCTTGTGGCCCAGAGAGGCACACAAAGTTGCGGATGATTACGTCAGGAGGGCATTTATCATGCCGGCAAAAAAACGAAAAATAACCGCCGAGGACTTACTTAACATGAAATTTGTGCGTGGCTGTGCGATGTCACCGGACGGTTCCCAGATCTGTTTCGCGGTGGAGACAATCGCCAAGGATAGGAAAAAATACCATTCCAACCTGTGGATGATCCGCGCCGACGGCGAAAACCTGCGCCAGTTTACCTTTGGCGAAAAGAAAGACTCCAATCCGGTGTTCTCCCCAGACGGTCAGACCGTTGCGTTTGTCAGCAAACGTGACGATAATCCCGGTCTTTACCTGATCAACGTGGATGGCGGTGAAGCACGAGAACTCGTGACCAAGGACGGTGCCTTCACCGGTGTCTGCTTTTCTCCCGATGGGAGGAAAATCGCCTGCACGTTCCGCCAGAACGACCCACCGCCGGGAAAAGATGACGAGAAGCAGGACAAGAAGAAATCAGACGAGAAGGACAAGAAGAAATCCAAGGAAGCGCCGGTGTATCGGCATATCACCCGCTTGTTTTATCGACTCGATGGCAGTGGATTTCGTCCCAAGGATGGCTACCATATCTGGGTGTTCGATATCGAAACCGGTGAGGGTAAACAGCTCACGCGCGGCAAATATGATGAGATGTACCCGACCTGGTCGGCGGATAGCAAACGCATTGTGTTCGTTTCCAATCATCAGCCCAATCCTGATCGGGAAATGTTGAAAGACGACCTATTCTGGGTTCCCGCCACCGGTGGGGCGATCAAAAAGATTCCGACGCCGACCGGCCCGATTGCCGAACCACGGTTTTCGCCGGACGGCAAACTGATCACCTATCTGGGACACACCACACCGGATGATGCCTGGGGTGTAGCGAATTACCATATCTGGACCGTCGGCCTCGGCGGCCGGCCAGTCGCCAAAGACCTCGCTCCGAGATTTGATTATCAGGCATTTGATCTGACAATATCCGATACCGGCGAGGGCTTCGAAGGCGCACCGATCTGGTCGCATGATGGTCGCTCAATTTATTTCCGCACCAGCGTCGAAGGATCAACCCATCTCTACTCAGTCTCGAAAGGCGGCGGTCGGCTGGCCCCGGTGACCAGGGGCGATTTGCACCTCATGGGCATATCCTGCGCGGCCAAAGCGCCGGTCGCGGCCGCAGTTGTCTCCACCCCGACCCAACCTGCCGAGATTTATCGGCTGGAACTTTCCGGCAAGAATGCGGGAGAATTAACGCAACTGACCAATATCAACAAAGAACTCTTCTCCGAAATCCAGATTCGTAAACCGCAAACCGTGTGGTTTAAGTCGAACGGTACCAAAGTACAGGGCTGGATTTTGAAACCGCCCAATTTCAAACGCAATCGCCGGTACCCGGCGATTGTGGAGATACACGGCGGCCCGCGAACACAATACGGCTTCACATTTTTCCACGAGATGCAGCTTCTCGCCGCCCAGGGGTATGTCGTGTTTTACTGCAATCCGCGCGGGTCACAAGGGTATGGTGAGAAATTCGCCGGCGCCATTGTGGGCGACTGGGGCTCGGTCGATTATGACGATATTATGGCCGGAGTCGACTACCTCTGCGATCGCAAGTATGTCAACCCCAAACGCCTGGGCGTCACCGGCGGCTCGTACGGTGGCTACATGACCAGCTGGATTGTCGGCCATACCAATAAATTTAAAGCGGCAGTTACGCAACGCAGCGTAGTGGACTTGCGATCGTTTTTCGGATCGTCCGATATCGGCTTTGAGGATCATCGTGAGTTTGGCGGCTTTCCCTGGACTAACGAAGAGGGATACAAACGACAATCCCCGATCACCTACGCCAAGAAAATTAGAACACCGTTGTTAATTATCCATTCCGAGAACGATCTGCGCTGCGCGATTGAACAGAGCGAACAACTGTTTACCACCTTGAAAATGATGCGCCGCAGAGTTGAGTTCGTGCGTTTTCCTGAGGAGCCGCACGGGCTGAGCCGTCACGGGCGGCCCGACCGGCGGTTAGCCAGGTTGAAATTTATCCTGGATTGGTTTGATAAATACGTGTAAAACACGTACGTTTCGTTGACTGTGGTTACCTAAAGATTGACGCGGGAGAGGAACCTGCGTGCAGCAAGGAGCTCAGTGATGAATCCGTTATACATATGGTTGATCGTAGCAGTCATCTTTATCTTGTTAGAGATTGCCGCCCCGGCGTTTTTGTTTATCTGCTTCACCGCCGGCGCAATTGTCGCTGGATTGGCCTCTCTGTTCACCGGTTCCTATGTGATTCAAGTCGTGCTCTTTGCGGTGATTTCGATTACCGCGATTCCCATCTCGCGTCCCCTGGCGAATCGCCTGTTCCGCGCCAAAGCGCGCTAGGTCTGCGGGTGGGTTTCTCTTCGATGTAGTAGGCGCAGGCCCCTCCGCCGTGGCGGATCCCGGTGCGCCAGCTTTTTTGTAGGTCGAAACCCCTGAGTCGTCCGCCGAGGCGGAGCGACGTGGTTTCGACAAAATCCCCCCAGAGAGAAAAGAGGTAGGTCGGGTTCCGAGGGATGCGCAGCATACCGAGAAACCCGACATCTGTAAATCGTTGGGATGGTGTCGGGTTTCTCCGTAAGCTTACGCTCCCGTCGGAACATTGGTACCCCACCCAGCGGGTGGGTGAAAAGCGATTGAGCAGAATGATTCATTTATTGACGCGCCGCCAACGGGAATATCTTAACAGGTGCCGCAGCCAACGGGCACGCTCCTCGCCTGCGTTACACCTGGTGCAACTTCCGCGTCGCCGGGTACAGTAGAGGCGATGATGCGACGCGCGTCGGAAAAACATCGGTCGCCCGACATACCGCGGATACCCGCGGACAACACCACGGACGTCCGCCGGAGGCGGGCCTCCGAATACCCGGCCACAATAGCCGGAGTGCTCATGCAGTGCAGTGGTCCTCGCCACCGGCGGGGCTGCCCGAATTACATGGCCCGGGCCTATAATTCAGAGAGCGAAAGTGGAATAGGAGCGATGTGGTAATTCAGTTGAAGTAGGGCAGCTGGCCGACCATTTTATGGTGAGGTTTTGTTATCCAGTCAATCCCCCACTCCACCCCGGTCTCCGGAAAAACCGGAGATTCAGTTCCTTCAGCCGGCACCGGAGGGAACTTTATCGTAGACTACCCTAAACCATGACCGAGTTCGGCAAGGTCGATCTCGGCCCTGCCTTTTCATTTGGGATAAGTTATAACCGCTAACTGATCACACCATCAGTTGTCATTACTTTAAGTCACTTTAAGAGATTTCTCTAACACATTGCATGTGCTTGGGGGCATGGTCTGATTTACTCCTGGCAACTACACGCGCACATGTGGCGTTTCAGGTCCGCCGCAGGTCCCTGGAATCGAACTATTTCAGAGGAATGGCGTGCCGGTTCCTCTTTTTATTAATGCTTTCCCGCTGTATCTTCACTTTATGAATAATGAACACCTCCAAATTAATATGGATGGGTCCGAAGAGGACGCCAAAACACTCGAATCCCGGCTGGAGCACTTCAATAAACAGCAGGCGGGATTCGATGATTCCAAACCGCTGCGGATTTCGGTGCGAGAAGAGAACGACAATCTTATCGGCGGCCTGGTCGGGGTCACCGGCTGGGGCTGGTTATATGTCTCAGTCTTGATTATCGATGAAGGCTATCGGGGTCAAGGCCTGGGCACGCGGCTTCTCATGGCTGCGGAGCAGGAGGCGTTAAGACGGGGGTGTGCTGACTCCTGTTTGACCACGTTTACTTTTCAGGCTCGGCCCTTCTACGAACGACATGGCTATGAAATCTTTGGAGAACTCGACGCCTACCCCCGCAACGAAAAACTATTCTTTATGCGCAAGCGGTTGGTTTCCTGATTCAAGTAATGATACCGGGTTTCTCGTCCGGTCCGCCCAGGCGGTCCTGACTCGGAACGCCGATCACCTCCGTGCTTGAAGCAGGCACTTCAAAAAAGAATCAGGAGATATATTTTCCAGCGACTAACTTATTCCATTCTGCGACAAATTCCGGTCGTGGTTCATTCTTGTATTCACCGATGACGATCTTTTCGCAGGCCTGTTTTTCCGCAGTAGTGAGTTTATCGTAGCGGGATTTGCCAATCGAGTTCTTTTTCAACCACAGCAGGTAGTCTTTCCCCTCTTTGAGCGCATTTTTTCGGCCGAATCCCACCGGACAGGGCGTCAGAACTTCAATAAAGGCGAAGCCGGGTAGGGCAAGGCCCTTCTTGATCGCCTGCATGGTTTCATGTGGATAGGCAGTATTCCATTTGGCTACATAGGAGGCGCCGGCGCCGATTGCCAGTTGTGCCAGGTCAAAGGGACTCTCAATATTACCATACGGCGAGGTCATGGTCACTCCGCGAATCGGCGTCGTCGGCGAGACCTGCGCACCGGTCATCCCATAGTTGTAATTGTTGATGCAGATGACGGTAAGGTCTACGTTACGTCGTGCGGCGTGAATAAAATGATTGCCGCCGATGCCCGCCAAATCGCCGTCGCCGGTGAACACTGCGACATGCAACTCAGGATTCGCCAACTTGATCCCGGTGGCGAAGGCAATGGCCCGGCCATGCGTCGTATGCAGCCCGTCGGCATCGATATACCCGGGCATCCGCGATGAACAACCGATCCCCGACACAAACGTGAGTTTGTCGATATCCCATTTCAGGGCATCAATTGCCCGCATCGTACAATTGAGCACCGTCCCGTTCCCGCATCCCTGGCAGAAGATGGACGGCCACATATTGTCTTCGAGGTATTTTTCGCGAATATGTTTTCCGGCTTTGAACATCAGGCGCCCGCTCCTCTCACGCAATCGATAATCTCCTGCGGCGTATGCATCTCGCCGCCGATTTTCCACAATGGCACAACCTCACAACTGTCTCGAGCTACTTCTCGAACAACGTGATAGGTCTGCCCCAGGTTTAACTCGGGGACAAGGAGCCGTTTGCAGCGCTGAGATAACTCGGTAACTTGCTGTTCGGGAAACGGCCAGTTGGTAACAATACGCAGATGATCAATACGCTCACCACTCGCGCGCAATTCCTTGACCGCATGAAATACCGTACGCGAGGTCACCCCGAAGCTGATGATACCGGTTGATTCGCCGTCGCCGTCCTGGTAATCAGTTTGCACACGGACAATCTCATCGGCATTATCGCGTATTTTGCCGCACAGGCGTTGTACCAGTTTCTGATGATTCGGCTGGTTATCGGTGCTGGGATAGCCGGTTTCCACATGCGTCAGACCGGTAATATACACATGATACCCGTCACCGAAATTCGCCATTTCCGGGATCTGGCTCCCGTCATCGATGAAGGGAAGGTAGTCCTGCTGACTTTGGCGGGTCTGTTTGCGCGGGACCAGATGCAGGTCGTCCCAGTTCGGCAACACGATTTTCTCGCGCGTATGCCCGATGATACCATCAGTCAACAAAATCACCGGCACGCGATACCGCTCGGACAGGTTGAAGGCCTCGATCGTGAAATCCAGACATTCCTGCACCGTGGACGGTGACAGGGCAATCAGTTCGTAATCTCCATGGCTGCCCCACTTAGCCTGCATGATATCACCCTGGGCACCCTCGGTGGGCTGGCCGGTCGACGGTCCTGACCGCTGGACATTGGCAATCACACAGGGCGTTTCAGTCATCGCTGCGTATCCGATATTCTCCTGCATCAGCGAAAATCCCGGCCCACTGGTGGTGGTCATCGCCTTGGCGCCCGCCCACGAGGCCCCAATTACCGCACCAATTGAGGCGATTTCGTCTTCCATCTGGATACACGTGCCACCAATTTTCGGCATCAGGCGCGACATGATTTCCGCAGTCTCGGTAGCCGGGGTAATCGGGTATCCCGCAAAAAAACGGCAACCCGCGAGCACGGCTCCGTAGCCGATTGCAACATCTCCCTGAGCAAAGAGAACCTCACGGCCAATTGCCCGGCGCACCTGGCTGAAGTCACTCTCCGCGAACGGTCGCGCGGGAATGAACGATGGAGATGTTTTCTCGTCCGGCATGCTCATGAAAGCGCCGCCTTCATCTCATCCAGTGCCTTTTGGCCCAGGGTAAATCCCTCATTGAATGCGCGTTCGTTGATCTCGATAAACTTCGCCGGCACATTCGCTTTCACAGCAGCGAGGAGCGCATCTCTGCTCACGACGCGGGTAATGGCACAAACGCTTCCCAGCATCACGATATTGGTCACGATCCGCTGTCCCAATTGATCGGCAACTTTCGTAAACGGGAGCCGGTACACTGCGGCTGCCTTGGGATGATCTTCCGCGGCCACCAGGTCCTCATCGATAATTACTGTGGCCCCTTCCTTAATGTCATCCGCGTACTTATCATACCCCGGCTGAGAAAGCGCTACCAGATAATCTGCCTCAATAACCATCGGGTAGTCGATCACTTCGTCCGCAATCACCACTTCCGAACGCGCCGCCCCACCCCTCGACTCGGGACCGTACGATTGCGACTGCACGGCATTTTTCCCATCGGCTACCGCCGCCTCCCCGAGAATCACCCCGGCCAGGATCATGCCCTGCCCACCAAATGCGGCAAATCGCAATTCTGTTCGCATACTGTTCTCGCTACTTCCCCGCCAAGATCTCGGCACCGACGGCGGTGCCCTCTTCAAATGCCTGCAAGTTTATCCCTTCGGTCCCGGCAGGCACATTCTTTTTTATCGCCGCCGCCAAGGCATCCCTCGCCACCAACCCAAGCAACGAATTCATAAATCCCAAAACAACCATGTTAGCTATGATCTTCCGGCCAAATTTCTTGAACGCAATATCCGTTGCGCTGATACCATGTTTGGCGATACCGGCCGGCTCATTCGGTGAATCGGGAATTACCAGATCTTTATCGTAAATAAGCGTACCACCGGAGCGCAACAGCGAGACAAAGCGGTCGTACGCGGGTTGCGACATCGCCACCAGAACATCCTGTTGTTCCGGCTCCAATTCGTAAATATCCCCCTCGGAGATTATCACGTCGCCGCGGCACTCGCCACCGCGTGACTCACTTCCGTAGGCCTGGTTTTGCAGCGCCTTCTTCCCATCCAGGACCGCCGATTGTCCCATGATATAACTGGAAAGCACAATCCCCTGACCACCGAACCCGGCAAAGCGAACAATCACGACGGCACCTCCTGCTGGACCTCAGCCACTGCTTTTCGTGTCAACTCATAGAGCTCGTTGACATATTCGGGTCGGTCACGATCGCAAAGTCTGCCGATAACGATGCGGTCCGCCAGTTCATCCTCACTCATACCTCCAGTCTTCTGAATCCGGATTGCTTTCTCTTTGAAGAGATGCAACATGTCGTTCGCGGTGCGCAAGCCCACGCGTCGGCCATAGTTGTCCGGGCATTGTGAGACAATCTCGATAAAACTGAAGCCATTTTTCTCAATGGCATGCTGCATTGATTCCATCAATGGGAACACGTGGTATGTCGTCCAACGAGCCACATATGCGGCACCGGCGGTCGCCACCAGATCAGCGACCTTGAACGCCGGCTCCACATTATAGTGCGGTGTGGTGCTGGTTTGAACACCCCGAGGGGTAGTCGGTGCGACCTGCCCACCGGTCATCCCGTAAATCATATTGTTGACCATGAATACCGATAAATCAATATTCCGCCGTGCCGCGTGAATCAGGTGATTACCTCCAATCCCGGAGATATCCCCGTCCCCCGCAATACAAATTACCGTCAGGTCGGGGCGCATGATTTTCACGCCGGTCGCGAACGCAATCGGCCGACCGTGCGTGGTATGCAGTGTATCGGATTTGAAATACGGGCTGGGAATCCAGGACGAACAACCAATCCCCGAGACACACACCATTTTCTTCGAATCTATACCGAGTTCTTCAATCGCGTTAACAAATGCATTTAACACGGTACCACAGCCACATCCCACGCAAAACCGGTGGGGCATGATCTCTTCGCGGACGTAATCCATGAGGCGATGACGGTATTCGCTCATGCCGACACCTCCTGAATCGCCCGGTGAATTTCTTCAACGGTGTGCGGGACTCCGCCGATACGCGACACCGGCACCACGCGACAATCGACGAATCGCTCAATTTCCCGGGAAATCTGCCCCAGGTTCATCTCCGGCACGAGAACCACATCTAATCCCCGGCAAAATTCTTCGACCTGCGTGCGAGCAAAAGGCCAAATGGTAATTAAACGCAAAAAATCAATCGGCATACCATCACCGCGTGCGGTCATCACCGCCCCCTGGGCGGGTCGCGAACTCGCGCCGTAGGAAATTACGCCGATTTTGGCGTCGCCGGATGGATCACGATCCTCAGCCACTCGGACAATCTGTTCCCGGTTGTCTTCGATCTTCTGATAAATGCGCCGAATCAGCACATCATGGACCTCCGGAGTGGTCACATCGCGCATCCCGTTGGATTTGTGGGTCGAGCCGGTCACATGGACATTTTGCCCCTCGCCGTAATGTGTCATTCCCGGAATCAGCTCACCACCGCCGAACACATCCTCGCCCGGTCTGGCGGCTTTGCGTTCGGTCAAGACATAAGTCTGGGGATCGGGCATGGTTACACTTTCGCGGATATGACCGATTTCACCATCCATTAAAAAAATTACCGGAGTGCGGTACGTATCGGCCAGGTTGAAACAGTCCAGCATCAGGTCCAGGCATTCCTGCACCGAATTCGGCGCCAGCGCAATAATATTATGATCGCCGTGCGTGCCCCAGCGCGCCTGCATCACGTCCCCTTGGGCGGGCTTGGTGGCCTGGCCGGTAGATGGTCCCGACCGTTGGACATTCACTACCACGCACGGTGTTTCGGTCATGATGCCATAGCCCAGGTTTTCCTGCATCAGTGAGAACCCTGGGCCGCTGGTTGCGGTCATGGTTCGCGCGCCGGTCCAGGAGGCGCCGATAATCGCCGCCATACTGGCCAGTTCGTCCTCCATCTGGATACATATCCCCCCGGCCCGGGGAAGTTCGGCGGACATCAACTCCGCAACTTCGCTGGCCGGGGTGATCGGATACCCGGCAAAGAAATTACATCCCGCATAAATTGCCCCATAGGCGCAGGCTTCATCCCCCAGGATAAAGTACTGTTTCCCGGCCAGACGGCTCAGGTAATTCAACCGGTCTGCCGAGTACGTCCTGTTGATCACTGCGGTTTGCGAGTTACTCATTGGTGATAATGATTGCGAATTCGGGGCACAGCAACTCGCATAGGCGGCACCCCACGCAATCATCCTCCTGCTTAATCACCGGAACGTAGTATCCCTTCCGGTTTAATTGCTTCGATTTCTCGAAAATGTCCAGGGGACAGAATTCGATGCAGATGTCACAGCCTTTGCATAAATTCTCATCAACTTCGATCAAGACCAGTCCTCCGCTCCCGTGCACGAAACCGTCCCCGAGGATCCCGGCTCGAGCGAACGTGTCTGAAATAGAGAGGTGAGAGACGACTCTGCCGTGTGGCGCTCAAATCTTCCAGGCAATTGCCGCTTCGTCGGTCAGTCGTCTTCATCGCCGGATCACTACTCCAGGCCAAGATAATACCCAACGGCTGGCTCGAAAAGCCTTTTTCGCGGAGGAGTATTGCGGCACCCCGGACAGGCATTCGTCTATTGCCTTTACTCCCTCCGGCGAACCGTGTATGTTCCGTCCGCAGGAGAAATGTGATATCAAATCGCCATTGCGTTACTATGGTTGTCGATAGACCGGAAAATTCAGCCACATTGACCAATCCCGTAGAATGGATTGACCGTCACGGTGAATACCTCCTGCGCTACGCGATGTTACGGGTAAAAAACCAGACGGTCGCGGAAGATTTGGTCCAGGAAACATTCCTCGCCGCGCTGAAAGGGCGAGATTCCTTCGCCGGACGATCGCACGAGCGCACCTGGCTGGTCGGTATTCTCAAGAACAAAATCGTCGATCATTTTCGCAAGGCGGCGCGGGAATTGCCATTGGAGGAGCCAGATACGCACGCGGAAGGTCCCGATCCGGATTTCCAGCATACCGGCCCGCTGGCCGGCGCCTGGCAACCGGACAAGCAGCCCCAGGACTGGCTGATCGACCCGGGAGACATTGCCGAGCAGCGCGAGTTCTGGAAATATTTGAATCAGTGCTTAGATGAACTGCAGCAGCGCACCGCCATGGCCTTCGTGCTGCGGGAAATAGAGGATTTGCCACCCGAAGAAATTTGTAACATTATGGAGATCAGCGCGACTAATCTACGAGTAATGTTACATCGGGGACGGAAGCAATTGCGACGATGTCTCGAGTATAATTGGCTGGAAGACCGGAGCCACGCATGAGTCAGAAGGTATCGTTGCGCTCGCGAATGACTCACGGGATAATGAAACTCCTCACGCTGGTCCTGCCGTCATGCGAGGAAGCCGCGAAAATGGCTTCCGAAAGCCTGGATGGACCTTTGGGGTTTGGCAAACGTCTTGGTCTCCGCATTCACCTCGCGTTGTGTAAACGGTGTCGCAGCTACGAGCAACAACTCAATATGATGCACGCCACCATCCGTCAAAACGCCAAGCAAGAAGATCCCGAACTGATGCCCCTAACCACCACCCTCAGCCAATCCTGCCGCCAACGCCTCAAGGAAATCTGCACTTCGGACAACACCTAGAGCGGTTCTCAGAATAACTTTCCGATTGCAGCAGTTGTTTTTGTCTGCTCG
>CAYWVO010000058.1:0-15566 GCA_964461835.1 uncultured Ignavibacteria bacterium
AGGATACGGAGAAGACAAATAATATGATAGAAATTAACAACTCAGAACACTAGTGCCTGAATTGCAAATTGCTTGATTTTTTTCAGATCCCTGACGTTCCACTGGCTCACAAGTTCCGTAAGTGTTTTTCCGGCAACGTATTGCATGGCGATAACGGATTGTCCCTCGAATTCAAAATAGTCCCGAATCTGACAAATATTCTGGTGGTCCAGACGAGATAAGTTTTCCGCTTCCCGCTTGAATCGACGGGCGTGTTGAGAGGACTTCAATACTTTGAGAACAACACGAATACCCGTCGAGTATATATTACGGGCCAAGTACACGCGCGCCATTCCGCCCTCTCCCAGAAGGCGTATAATCTCGTAATGCCCAATTTGGCTTTTTCCACCAAAGTCCATTTGGCACTCAACCGTCTTAATCCGCAGATGAGCGGAATTTAATGCCTATCTTCTCATTGCACAAGCATCGAATTATCAAAACGGTTCATAGGTGTATGGGCAGACGCCTCATTTCCGCTTGACCCACATCCAAAAAGATCGTACATGATATTCCCATGGCCCCCCCCAAATCCATCGCGTCATACCTGGATCACACCATGCTGCTGCCCACCGGAGGACAGGAGGCGGTCCGCACGCTGTGCCAGGAATCCCGGGACGGCGAATTTGCCTGCGTGTTCGTCTACCCGCCATGGGTCCCGCTGGCCAAAGATTGTCTCGAGGACACCAAGGTACACGTGGGGTCGGTGGTGGGATTCCCGTCAGGGATGCACCACACCCCGATTAAAATAGCCGAAGGGCTGCAACTGCTGGAGGCGGGCATCGATGAAATCGACATGGTGGCCCCCCATGCACTGCTGACTGACGGCCTCTTCGCGGAGTATGCGGCAGATATCAAAGCTGTGCGGGATATCGTGCCGATGAATGTCGTGTTGAAAGTGATCATCGAGACGCCGGTGCTCACGCCCGAACAAATCCGGACCGCCGCCAAAATCTGCGCCGATAACGGCACCGATTATGTCAAGACCGCCACCAGCGCCAACGGGCCGTGTACCGCCGAACATGTACGGCTGATATACGATGCGATCGAGGGTAAGGCAATGGTGAAAGCGGCAGCCGGCATTCGCACTGCGGAGCAGGCGCAGGAGATGATCGAAGCGGGCGCAACGCGTATCGGCACCTCCAACGCCCCGGCGATCAATCAGGAGTGGCACGAACTCTTCGGAAGCGTTTAATTACGCTCCATGATACCGTATCAGATCATTGCCCGGAAACGGGACGGTGAGGAACTCCAGCCGTGGGAGATTACGCAATTCGTTGCTGCGTTTTTACGTGGTGGGGTTACCGACGCGCAGATGTCGGCATTTTTGATGGCCTCGTTCATCCGCGGCCTTTCCTCACAGGAATGTTCTGCCTTAACCCGGGCGATGGTAATCTCCGGCGAGGTCTGGGATCTCTCCTCGATCGCGGGCCCGCGTATCGATAAGCATTCTACCGGTGGTGTGGGCGATAACGTCTCGCTGGTGCTGGCGCCGTGGGTGGCGGCCTGCGGAGTGGTCGTGCCCATGATGTCTGGACGTGGTCTCGGACACACGGGGGGAACCCTCGACAAACTGGAATCAATTCCGGGTTTCCGCACTGCCTTGGCCAGACGGACTGTGCTGGCCCAGTTACGCAAAATTGGGGTTGCCATGCTGGCGGCGACCAAAAACATCGCCCCGGCCGATCGACGCATGTATGCGCTCCGCGACGTCACCGGGACGGTGGAGTCAATCCCGTTAATCACAGCGAGCATCCTTTCAAAAAAACTTGCTGAAGGCGCAGACGGGTTTGTCTTCGACGTTAAATACGGCAACGGCGCCTTTTTGCCCGATCTGGATCACGCCCAGCAACTGGCGGTGAGTCTGGTGCGGACTGCGCGGCAGGCCAAAAAAGGCGCCGTGGCGGTCATTACCGCTATGGATCAACCGACCGGCTATGCCTCTGGGAACGCCTGTGAAGTTGCCGAGGCAATCCATTGCCTTAAGACCCGCGAACCCGCCGATCTCTATGAAATCTCGCGCACCCTGGCTGCCGAAATGCTGGTTTTAGGCAAATATGTTGCACGCCGAAAGCAAGCGGTCGGGATGCTGGAGCGGGCGATAGATGACGGTCGCGCACTCACCAAGCTGCGACAACTTATCAAAGCCCAACGCGGCGATCAGCGAATTGTGGATGATCCGCTGCGGTTACCTCAAGCCAGACACACGCGAAAGATTGTCGCGCGCCAAACGGGGTATATCAGTGCAATTGATACGCGCACCATCGGCTGGATTCTGGTCGAACTGGGAGTAGGGCGCAAGCGAGCCGGCGATCCGGTCGATCATGCCGCCGGCTTGGTGCTCCAGCGAAAAATCGGGAATCGTGTACGCAAGGGCGAAGTGATTGGCAAAGTTATGGGGCACAGTAAGCGGTTCTTAAAACCGGTCGCGGATTCTATTGTTCATGCAATGTCTGTCAGCAAATCAAAGCCGGAAGTCCCGCCCAGGGTGCTCATGCGATTTGACGGCCGGCGCTGGAAAGAGTATTAAAACGATAAGAGCACCACTAACGAACGCGCTTTCACGCGATAGAGCAGTTGATCTTCCAACTCAGTCTCCTCACCGGCTAGGCGAATGTCATTCGGCGAGTCGAGAGCCGTATCGATGGCCAGCCGCCACGACTTGAGGCTGGGCGGCACCGGCAGGATAAACATACGGTCATGCGGACCGGCATTGAACATCATGTAAAAATCGTTGTCGTCCTGGTCCGCAGCAATCTCCATTTTGTGTCCGTTCAAAAAACAACCAAGAGTCGGCCGGGTGCCGTGCCAGTTCGGGAAATTCCCCTGGTTGTCATACCAGCGGATATCGGGAAACTCATTATGGGGAGACATTTCGCCGTCAAAGAAATGCTCTCGGCGTAATGCCGGGTGGCGTTTACGAAATGCCACCAATTCACGGACAAAACGAAAGAGCTCCTGGTTTTCCTCCAGCAGCGACCAGTCGTACCAGGAAATCTCGTTGTCCTGACAGTAGGCGTTGTTATTGCCCCTTTGCGTGCGGGCGAACTCATCCCCACCCAGAATCATCGGGACTCCCTGGGATAGCAGGACCGTTGTGAGGAAGTTCCTCATCTGGCGCCGGCGTACCGTTTGCAGATTCGGATTGGTGGTTGGTCCCTCCACACCGTAATTATGACTCAAATTGTGGTTTTCACCGTCACGGTTATCTTCGCCGTTTGCCTCGTTGTGCTTTTGCCGATAGGTGACGAGATCATTGAGGGTAAACCCGTCGTGGCAGGTGGCGAAGTTCACACTGTGAAACGGCGCCCGCCCATCACGCAGGTACAAATCCGAGCTTCCCGCCAGTCGGGTAGCGAGTCCCGGAACCTGATGAGCATCGCCGCGCCAGTAGCGGCGGACATCATCCCGAAAGCGGCCGTTCCATTCCGCCCAGCGTCCGCCGGGAAACGATCCGACTTGATAGGCGCCGGCGGCATCCCAGGCTTCAGCAATAATTTTCGTGTCGCGGAGAATCGGATCCTCGGCGATACGCTCCACCAACGGTGGATTGGGGATCAAGTTGCCGTGCTGGTCGCGCCCGAGAATCGAGGCCAGATCAAAACGGAACCCGTCCACATGCATGTTGAGAACCCAGTAATGCAGACAGTCCAGAATGAAGTCGCGTACCACGGGATGATTGCAATTAAGAGTGTTGCCGCAGCCGGAATAGTTGCGATACCTGCGTTTGTCTTCCTCCAGCATGTAATAGACCGAGTTATCAATTCCCCGGAATGACAATGTTGGGCCGTTCTCGTTACCCTCGGCGGTATGATTGAAGACGACATCGAGGATCACTTCAATGCCCGCCCGATGTAACTCACGCACCATTTCCTTGAATTCGACTATTTGCTGTCCCCGGTCGCCGTTGGAGCAATACCAACTGGCCGGGGCAAAAAAGGCCACGGTGTTGTAACCCCAGAGATTTCGCAACGGTTCGCCGGTCTGTGGATTAGATCGGTAAATATCCCACTCGTGAAATTCCTGTACCGGCAACAACTCGATCGCGGTGACGCCAAGTTGCTGAAAATGGGGAATCATCTCTGTTACCCCGCGATATGTCCCGCGGTAGCGCGCCGGCGAATGGGGGTGAAACGTCAGGCTGCGCACGTGTGTTTCATAGATAATGGTTTCGCGCAACGGTCGATTCAAGGGGCGGTCTCCCTGCCAGTCAAACGTGTCATCGATAACAATACAGCGGGCCGCGGGACGAACGAATTCACCATTCGTGCGCGGTGGCGGCCCGGGCACAGCCCTGGTTAATGCCTTGGCGTACGGATCAATCAACTCAGCAGTCGCATCGAAGCGATGACCGTTCGCTGGATCGCGGGGACCATCCACCCGGTAAGAATAGGCCTGACCGGCGGTCACCCCCGGGATCGCAATATGCCATAAATCGCCGGTGCGATTTTTCTGTGGACTGAGCGGAATCTCACGAGCAGGGGCAGCATCCTGGGGATCGTCAAACAACAGTATCGATACCGCCGTGGCATGGCGGCTGAACAGAACAAATCGTGTTCCCCCGGGATACGTCTGTACACCTAATCGTGTATGGAGCGATAAATCGTTTTCCTGCATACCGGAAACGTCTTCCGTATCGCGGCGTGCGGGGGACGGCATGTCTGCGGGCATGATGTGCATCAGGATTGCTGCGTAACCTTCTCATGGGGGATCGCCGATGCCTGGGCAGTGCGGGAATCTTGGGCCCAATGGATAAGCCCTAATTCAAATGGGCCGACCATCTCCGGATAGTAGGGCAGAACACGCGCTGAATAGCCGTAGCGCCCGCTTTGCCGGCAGGTGGTTTGTGTCGTAAATCTCCAGATTCCATCTTCTCCCGCTTCGCCCTGCGGGGTCATGGTGATTGGTATCGCATCGCTGATCCGGTGATCGCTGTCCAGCCGGCCCAGATACGCTTGTACCATTACATCATCGGGTGTGAGTGAGCCCAGACGCACCTCCACGGTAATTGTGATCGGTGTCCCGACTGATATTGGACCTGCACTATCGGACGATACCTCGGCGATACTAATATACTTCCATTGATCCTTGATTCGTTCGGACCAGTGATGATATGCCTGAATCGCCCGAGTGCCGCCGTCGGTGAGCCGTCCATGTCGATCATATGCCGGGATATAGTATTTCTCCGTGTACTCTTTGACCATGCGGTTCGTGTTGAAAACTGGGCAGAGATCGCGCATGGAGTTCTTCATTTTGGCGATCCACTTCCGGGGAAGATCATCGCGGCCCCGGTCATAAAAGAGCGGGATTACTTCTTTTTTTAACAGATCATAAATGGCGCTTGCTTCCACATCGTCCTGGGTAGTCTGGTCGGCATACTCTCTGCCGCATTCTTCTCGGTTGCCGATCGCCCAGCCGTGTTCGGGAGAGTATCCCTCGTCCCACCAGCCATCCAACACCGAAAAATTCAACCCGCCGTTGAACAGCACCTTCATGCCGCTGGTGCCGCTGGCCTCCTGCGGCCGTCGCGGTGTATTCAACCACACATCCACCCCCTGTACCAGATAGCGGGCTATGCTCATATCGTAATTTTCCAGGAAAACCACGCGACGGCGTACATCCTCAGCCCGCGCAAAATGTATAATGCGCCGGATCAACTCCTTGCCTTCGTTATCGTGTGGATGTGCCTTCCCGGCAAAAATCAATTGCACCGGCCGCTTGGGATCGGATAACAGTTTTTTAAGTTTCTCTGCATCACGGAAAATAAGCGTGGCGCGTTTGTAGGTTGCGAATCGTCGAGCAAAGCCGATCGTTAACGCATCCGGGTCCAGCACCTCTCGCGCTGATTCCAATTCAGACGTGGGCGCCCCCCGCCGCTTGAGTTGTCGCACCAGTCGATCCCGGGTCATGGCCACCAGGCGTTCCCGGCGCCGCTCATGCGTTCGCCAGAGTTCTTCATCAGGGATAGCATCGATACGTTCCCAGATTGTCTGATCGGCCGGTTTGGCCGACCAGTCCGGGCTGAGGTAGCGATCGAAGAGCTGTCCCATCTCGGCGGAAATCCAGCCGCGCGTACTGACCCCATTGGTAATACTGTCGATGGGAATCTCATCCACCGGGACCCTCGGCCAGCGGTTCTTCCACATCCGCCGACTGATTGTCCCGTGCAATTTCGAAACGCCGTTAACATAGGAGGTCAGGTGCAAGGCCAGGTAGGCCATGTTGAAGGGTTCGGAATCGTTGTGCTTATCACGTCGCCCGAGGCCCAGGAAGTCTGTCCAGCCGATGCCGAGGTCTGCGTAATAATCCCCGAAGTACTTACCCATCAAGATCGGGCTGAATTCGTCAATGCCCGCCGGGACTGGGGTGTGGGTGGTGAAGACGGTGGATTTTGCCGAGACCGCCGCGGCTTCGCCGAAACTAAGGTGTTGCTCCTGCATCAATTGGCGAGTCCGTTCCAGGCCCAGAAAGGCGGAATGCCCCTCATTCATGTGGAACACCGTCGGCATGACTCCTATCGCCCGTAGTGCACGACAGCCGCCGATACCCAGCAGAATTTCCTGTTTGAGTCGGTGTTCACGATCACCACCGTAAAGTTCAGAGGTGATATTGCGGTCATCGGGATGATTGTCATCGAGATTGGTGTCCAGGAACACGACCGGCACCCGGCCCACCTGTGCCCGCCAGATCTGGGCATACACGCGACGACCCGGGAAATTGACGGTAATCTTGGCCAGTCGGCCCTCGGTGTCTTTGTCCGGCCAGACCGGCAGGTTGTAGAAGTCGATGTCCGGATAGAATTCCTGCTGCCAACCGTCGACATTAAGGTACTGCTGGAAATACCCATTCTGATACAACAGGCCAACACCGATTAACGGTACGCCCAAGTCACTTGCTGATTTGAGGTGATCGCCCGCCAGGATGCCCAACCCGCCGGAATATACCGGCATGCATTCGGTCAGGCCAAACTCTGCCGAAAAATAGGCGACAACCGGTTTTTCTGCGGAAAAATAGTCCTTGGCAAACCAGGTGTTGCCATTTTGGTAGGCGCGAAATGACTCATATACTCGATCGAGGTGCGAGAGAAACGCGTCATCACTTGCGGCTTGCTCCAGTTTTTCTTGATCAACGTTCCCCAGGAGCATTACCGGATTATGATGCGTCTCTTCCCATAGTCGGCGATCGAGGCGGCGAAATAGCTCGATGGTTTCCAGGTGCCAGGACCACATGAGATTGTAAGCAATTTCGCGCAATGGTTCTAAGCGGTCCGGCAGGGACGGTTGTATCTCCAATGTCTGAATCGCTTTTACCGAACTTTCCGACTTTTTCATCATAGCAACTGCCTACCCTTTAGCTGTCTTTCCCTTGGGCGACCATAATAACCAATTGCGGCTCATATGCCAACGACCGGTTAGGTGATTGGCCCCGCCTGGCGAACCTCGTCCGACGCTTCATCTTCAAATTGCTTAAAATTCTCGGCAAACCGCCTGGCGAGGTCTTGGGCCTGACGATCGTACGCTTCTTTATCCTCCCAGGTATTGCGGGGGTCCAGAACCTCGGTGGGAACATCCGGACAAGATTCCGGTACGCCGACTTGGAATACCGCGTGTGGTTCCGTGGGAATATCCGTCAAAGAGCCATTTAATGCGGCGCGCACCATTGCGCGCGTATGCTTGATTTTCATGCGTTTCCCAACACCATACGGGCCACCCGACCAGCCGGTGTTGACCAGCCAACAATCGACATCTCCCTTGCGCACCTTTTCATCCAGTAGACTGGCATACTTAAACGGATGCAACGCCATGAACGGCGCCCCAAAACATGCAGAGAACGTTGCCTGCGGTTCGTCTCCCAGTCCCTTCTCGGTCCCCGCCAACTTGGCGGTATAGCCTGAGATAAAATGATACATCGCTTGTTGGGGGGTGAGTTTGGCGATTGGCGGCAGTACGCCAAAGGCGTCCGCGGTCAGCATGATGACATTCTTGGGCCAGCCGGCCATGCCGTCGCGTAGCGCATTGGGAATGTGGGTGATCGGGTACGCAGCCCGCGTGTTTTCCGTCAAAGATCCATCATCCAGATCGAGCCGTCGGGTGAAATGGTCATAGGCGACATTTTCCAGAATCGTGCCAAACATGCGGGTGGCCTGGTAGATCTCCGGTTCGGATTCCTGTGACAAGCGAATCACCTTGGCGTAACACCCACCTTCGAAATTGAACACCCCGTCATCGCTCCACCCGTGTTCATCATCGCCGATCAAAATCCGATCCGGATCAGCGGACAGGGTCGTCTTACCGGTTCCGGAAAGGCCGAAAAACAGCGCCACATCACTATCCGTACCCATATTTGCCGAGCAGTGCATGGAGAGCACTTTTTCCTGGGGCAGCAGATAGTTCAGTACGGTGAAGATCGATTTTTTGATTTCACCGGCGTAGCTGGTGCCACCGATAATGACCAGTTTTTGTGAAATATTGAGGATGATAAATGTCTCCGAATTTGTCCCGTCATTTTCCGGAAACGCCAGGAAATTCGGCACGTGTAAGACGGTGAAATCTGGTGCGAAATTTTCCAGATCGTCTGCGGTCGAACGGGCGAACATCGTTCGCGCAAACAGACTATGCCAGGCATTTTCGGTGACAATGCGTACGCCGATACGGTATCTCGGGTCGGCGCCTCCCCAAGCTTCCTGAACGAACAAATCGCGTCCCTGGAGGTACGCGGTAATGCGTCGCAGTAACGCATCGAAATCTTCCGGTTTAAAGGGAGGATTGCCGGGACTCCACCAAATCTTATTCGCCGATTCCCGGTCCTTGACAATAAACTTATCTTTAGCTGATCGGCCGGTGTGTTGCCCGGTGCGAACAACAATCGGTCCCAGGTGAACAATTTCCCCCTCGCGGCGCCGGACAATTTGCTCGTAGAGAGCGGGTGTACTCAGGTTCCAGTAGACTCGGCCAAGATTCTTGAGACCCAGCGGGGAATCCCGCATTTCCAGCGTTTCCGTCTGCTTCATGCATCCCCTCCTTGGATTTTCCGCCTACGCGCAAAATCTCAGTATGATCGTGATACTCCGATTGCATCACAACCATGCACTTATCTAGTTTCGGTTTCTGGCGGACTGTTGTCCAGTCCGCACCCCCAGCCATGTTGCTGTATTTTCAATCATTGCACATGGTACGTGAGGTTCGGTCAATGTGAATTGGGCAAATTAGCGGCTTGTGATCGGGGTGTGATTCTTGTTTTATATGGGGCGGATGAGGATTCAACTGATGTCGGTGATCACGAAATTAGCGTCGCAAAAGAAAGCAAGTGCGAGAATATCGGTATTTGTGGATGATGCGTTTCTCGTCGGTATTTCTCGCAAGGCGATACGTAAGTTAGGCTTAGCCGTAGGTCAGGAGGTGGACCAGGGACTACGGCAGCGAATCGTCTATCAGTCTGCGTATGAATCGGCAGTAGCGTCACTGGCCCGACGGGATCATTCGCGGGCCGAGATCAGCCGTAAATTGGCTCAGAAACGGTTCGACAAAGAGACAATTGAGGGGGTCCTCCGCGAACTGGAGCATAAGCAATTTGTTGATGATCAACGATTTGCACGAGGATGGGTCGTACGACGGACTGCATTCCGGCCACGGGGACGGCGGCTGCTGGCGGTAGAGCTGAAACAGCGAGGAATCTCGCAGGATATCATTCGTGAGGTCCTGGACGATTTTTCCCCAAAGGAAGAGGCAGACGTGTTGATGGAGCTCATCCAGAAAAAACTGCGGGAGCTTGGTTCGTATGAGTCAGAAACACGCAAGCGACGATTGATGGGCTTTTTGTCCCGGAGGGGCTTTTCGTATGGTGATATTCGTCAGGCCCTGCATGACCATTACCCGGATATATCGTAAAGCGGGACAGGGGAAATCCGGCTGTCATCCCGCTTGCCCTGAAAGCCTTCGTATCATTTATTGCGTGCATTGGCGGCCTGCGTCGATGCGACGTATGGCCGTTTGGAATAAAGGACAACGTGATGAAAGTCGCCGAGATTCGCCGATCATTTCTGGACTTTTTCGTCCAGCGCGGACATACCGAGGTGCCATCGTCATCTCTGTTGATTAAGGACGATCCTACACTATTGTTCACCAACGCCGGGATGAACCAGTTTAAAGGGGTTTTTCTCGGTACTGAGCGCCGCCCGTATGACCGGGCGACCTCATCCCAGAAATGTTTCCGCGTTTCCGGCAAACACAATGATCTGGAAAACGTGGGACGCACCTCGCGGCATCATACGTTCTTCGAGATGCTCGGAAATTTCTCCTTTGGCGACTATTTCAAGAAAGAAGCAATCGCCTACGCCTGGGAATGGGTAACCAAGGTCTTGGGACTGCCTAAAGACAAGCTCTATGCGACGGTGTTCACCGAGGATGACGAAGCATTCGAGCTGTGGGAGAAGGTTGACCCGGCGTTGAAAGGTCGCGTTCTCCGTTTTGGTGAATCGGAGAATTACTGGAGCATGGGCGATGTCGGGCCGTGTGGTCCCTGCGCGGAAATTCACATTGACCGCGGGGAGAACTTCGGCTGCGGGAAACCGTCCTGTACGGTCAATTGCGAGTGCGACCGGTATCTTGAACTCTGGAACCTGGTATTCATGCAGTTTAATCGGGACGAGGCCGGTAATCTTTCACCATTGCCGAAACCGTCAGTGGATACCGGGGCCGGATTAGAGCGGTTCGCTTCGGTTTTGCAAGATGCCCCGTCCGATTATGAAACCGACGCGTTTTTGCCTTTGTTAAGAGCAGTAAGCGACATTGCTCGTAAAGCGTATGAACCTGGACCGTTTTGTGTTTCCCACCGTGTGGCGGCCGATCACGTGCGCGCTCTCTCGTTCGCCATCGCGGACGGTGGACTGCCGGCTAATGACGGTCCCGGCTATGTCCTCCGCCGGATTCTCCGCCGAGCGGCCCGACACGGGAAACTGTTGGGCATTGACGGACCGTATCTCTATCGCCTGGTACCGACCTTGGTGGAAATGATGCAGGATCAGTATCCCGAGTTGACCAACCGGCAGCAACACATTGTTACGGTTATTCGCTCTGAGGAGGAACGATTTGCCGAAACCCTCGATGCGGGTTTGTCGCAGTTCGAGAGGATTCGAGAAAAACTGGCCAGGCGCGGTTCAACAGTCATCCCCGGCGAAGACGCCTTCCGCCTGTTCGATACCTTTGGCTTCCCGCTGGATTTGACCGAAGTCATGGCGGAAGAAGCAGGTTTAACAGTTGATGTCGAGGGTTGCCGGCAAGCGCTCGCCGAACAACGAGAGCGTTCGCGCAAGGCCAGTCAGTTCGCCGCGGACCTCTCCGTGCCCGAGGAATGCCGCGAAGCCGGCCCGACTCAGGTTGACAACACTGCCTTTGAATTGAAGACCCACGTTATTTGGGTTGGTGAAGATCAATCAGCCCTCGTGCTGGACAGAACACCGTTTTATATCGAGGCTGGCGGACAGGTGGACGATACCGGTACGATTGAAAACGACGCGGTTAGGTTCGAGGTCGAGCGGCTGGAAAGAAAGGGCGATACCATATTCCATTTCGGCAAATTCACGAAAGGAAACGGCGACGATCTCTGTGGGCAGCAGGTGACTGTGCGAATTGATCTACCGCGGCGGCAGATGATTGCCCGGAACCATACCGCCACCCACCTGTTACATCGCGCATTACGCTCGGTCTTGGGTGATCACGTACAGCAGGCTGGCTCGCTGGTCGAGCCGGATCGGCTGCGGTTTGATTTCTCCCATTATCAGCGGCTGACCGGCGAAGAACTGGGGATGATCGAACGAGACGTCAACAAGCATATCCTCACCAATACCCCGGTGACTGTGAAATACACCACCTATGATGAAGCAATCAAGGCCGGAGTGATTGCCTTGTTCGGGGAGAAGTACGGCGACAAAGTCCGGGTGGTACGAATTGGTGATGTTTCCGCCGAGCTCTGCGGCGGGACTCACGTTGAGTCAACCGGAGAGATCGGCCAGTTCCGCATTCTCTCCGAAACGGGAATTGCCGCCGGAGTGCGGCGCATTGAGGCGATCACCGGTGAGCGCGCCTACGAGCGAGCCGTAGAGCAAGACACAATCGTCAGTGAAACAGCACAATTACTCGGCACCGCCCCGGAAAAAATCTTAGACCGCATCTCCAGCCGCCTGGAGGAACTCAAGCAACTCCAGCAGGACAATAAGAAGCTCCGCGCGCGGCTGGCGTCGGGTGGTACCGGGGGCCCCGAAGCAGAGGTTATCAATGTCAACGGTCATCCTGTCTCGGTGGTCATGGCGCTGATGGAGGATTACTCGAAGGACGATATCGCCGCGCTGGCCGACCGCTACCAGCAAGAAAGCGAACCGACCGTGGCATTCCTCGGCGCCGGGGACGGGATCGTGATCTCCGCCGCCAGCAAATCGGCCGTTAAGTTGGGCGTGCATGCCGGCAAGCTGATGCAAACGTTGGCGAAAGTGCTCAAAGGCGGCGGCGGGGGGAAACCCAATTTCGCGCAAGGCAAAGCCAACGATTATTCCGCCTGGGATACCGCGAAGAATGCCGGGTTGGAGAGGATCAAGGATATGGTCGCATCATGAGTGATGGTCGTATCTATCGCCAATTGACTGAAAACCGGGACGGCTGCGGCTTCCTCTGGTTAATTGACCCGACCCGGGTGCTGCCGGAAATGATTGATCCCCGCTGGGAGCGTGCCGGCGAAGCCGGGGTCGATGCGATCCTCATCGGTACCAGTTCGGGCTGGTCACCGCTGGTTGAGGCAACAATCAAGAACATCCGTGCCGCGACCGATCTGCCCTTGATTCTTTTTCCCGGCTCAGCGATTCAAGTCAATCGGTTTGCTGACGCTATATTATTCCTGTCACTAGTTTCCGGAAGGAATCCCCAGTATCTCATCGGGGAGCAGGTCGACGGTGCGCCACTGATTAAATCGTTTGGGATCGAGCCGATTCCGACTGCATACTTGTTGATCGAATCCGGCGCGATTACGTCGGTGCAGTACGTCAGTCAGACCCTGCCGATCCCGGCGGATAAGCCGGGAATCGCCCAGGTACACGCGTTGGCGGCCGAATATTTGGGCATGAAACTGGTGTATCTCGAGGCGGGTTCCGGCGCACCCCGACCGGTACCGGTTGAGATGATTCAACAGGTGAACGAATACATTTCGATCCCCCTGGTCGTCGGCGGTGGGTTGACGTCCCCTGCGCAGGTCGAGGACGCGGCCACCGCGGGTGCTGATTTCGTGGTGGTGGGCACCGCACTGGAATTCAATCCGACCACCGGCTTCCTCAAAGAAATGGCCGGTGCCGCCAAACCGGCGGTTATCAATCCCGAGCGAGACCATGACTGAGCCAATATCGCTGGCGGAGCACCTGCGGCTGGTGGCCGAAGAAAACCACCGCGTCAAGATGGATTTTATCGATCAGTGTTGTGTCGATTTTCAGCGGGTGATCGATAAGATTACCGAAATCTTCGAATCCGGCCATCGGCTGTATATCTGCGGCAATGGTGGATCGGCGGGGGATGCCCAACATCTGGCGACGGAGCTGGTCGTCCGGCTGGACGCTCTGCAAAAGCGCGATCCGTTGCCCGCAATCGCCCTGACGACGGACACGTCAATCCTGACTGCGGCGGCGAATGATTATGGATTCGATCAGATCTTCGCCCGGCAGATCAAGGCACTCGGTCGGGCAGGCGATGGATTGTTGATTCTATCCACGTCGGGTAATTCAACAAATCTCCTGCACGCCGCGGACGAGGCCTATGCCTTGCATATGCCGGTATTAGCATTTTTAGGTAAAGGCGGTGGCGATGTTCTGGAAAAAACCAACGCGGCAATAGTAGTGCCTTCGGGTAGCACCCAACGAATCCAAGAGACACATTTGTATTGCATTCATATTCTCTGCGAAATTATGGAAGAACGCTTCGCCCCGGTAGCGGAAGCGGAGTGAGGATTTCTCGAATTGTGGTGGCACGGGCATCCTGCCCGTGAATCACGGGCGGGACACCCGTGCTACGGTGTTTGAAAAGAGGGATTTCGACAACGTTTATCACGGACGAATCCGCGCCCATGTGGTCACCGGCCGTTTATTTAATCCGTCCTTGGCTGACATAATCCAGACCTGACCGTCTAGAATAATCGGTTTGTCGATCCCGGAGTATTGAATATATAGGATTGACTCTCCATCCGATGTGAAGCAAGGATCTCGTTCTCCTCCGGGGGTAAGCATACGTTCCTGGCCCGCAAGATCAATCACTGCGATTTGCGGGGGAGAGCCACTTTCATAGGTGATCTCTGTGCCGTCAGGGGACCACCGTAAGTCACCCACACCTCCTCCCGGCCTATCGGCTCGCAGTAACTGATCGGTTCCCGAGTCGAACACATAAATGGCCCCTCCCCCTCCCCAGACGTGACAAATCTTCTTGTCCAACGAAACATCAGCGGCGAATCCATTGATATGCAAATTAATGAGTGAGTCTCCCCTGATGTCAAACAAACTTATGCCATATTCCGGACTGAACACAAGCAAAGTATCCGGCCCATACCAAGTGGGGTACGTGAGATCGCCACCCGTAACTAACTCTGGCTCACCGTCTGGTAGCGACATTTTCCAAATCTCGAGTTCCCACATGGCTCCACGAATGCAATACATTGTTTTCCCGTCCGGACTAATCCGTGGGAGGTTAGCTTCCGCCAGAACTAGTTCAGCAGGTGAATCGTCGTTCAGACGCACGCGATAAATGCCGACCGGGACCACTCGTATGGATGGTGCCCCGCAATTTTCCCGAAAGTCTTCAAAATACGACTCAGGCAGACCGCTGTCGACGTAATATACCGAGGAGTCGATTGGCGAGTACACCGGACTGGTGAGCAGTTGGGATGAAATAATGCCTAGGCCGCCACAAGGATTAGTCGGCTTGTCCGAACCACAATTCAATATTGCTCCCGCGGTCGCAGCCAGCAGACCGCAGGCGACCGCCACAATCACAAATGGAGCTTGTCTTGTACTCAGGAAACTTCGCAAATACATTTAATCACCTCTGGTGATTTACGACGCTCTATCCGGTGTGTTTATTTCTCTGGGCCCTTCCACATCCAGTTACTTCCTATACCCAACTGTCGCGAAGTTCAGCCAGCAAATTCACATACACTGTCGGTAAACCGTTACCTGTCGCTTTCCTCGCTGGTAGCGACTATTTAAAATCAGGTATTCTAAGCAGCATGGCATCCTCCTTTTTAATCCCCCCAGGCCATTTGTTGAGAAATTGTCCGAAGCAACTCCCGGATCAAGTCCGGGACAGGCCTTTACAACAAGGACAGCCATTCCCGGATCAAGTCCGGGCGGGTGGCGTGGCCCTGATCTGAGGGAGAGCTGGAAGCGATCCCGGAGATCAGGGTATCTAGGTGCGCTCGGTAAAACACCCGAATTTATCTTGTAATCAGTCAATTGCCTATCCCCACACCCAGAATCTAATCCCACCGCAAGCGGATGGGGCACCCGG
>CAYWVO010000059.1:0-14737 GCA_964461835.1 uncultured Ignavibacteria bacterium
ACCCTTCAAATCAATTTCATCAAACCAGGCCAGAGGTTCTCCGACACGCTGCTAGAAACCCTGATCTCCGGGATCGCTGTCCGCGCTCCCTCAGATCAGGGCCACGCGCCCGCAAACTTAGTCCCGCTTCAGCGGGACTAAGTTTGAAGTTGCCACCCATTTCCCTTCGCTGCATTCCCAGTGCCGCGCACAGGGAAAATGGATCCCGGATCAAGTCCGGGATGACAAACTGGCTGCCCGGTTGACAAAGAGCGGGCTTTCTGCTAAATCCCATCGGCGGGCAGGTTAAAGACCTGCCGCGCAAGGGATTGCCATTCAAGGTGGCACGGGCATCTTGCCCGTGAACATGGCCGAGACGGCCATGCCACCAGCCATCATCAACCCCATTGCCCTTCGCTGCATCCCCCGTGCTACGCACGGGGAAAATGGATCCCGGATCAAGTCCGGGATGACAAAGTGGATGCCGGGTTCACAAAGAGGGGGCTTTCTGCTAAATCCCATCGAACGGGCAGACAAGACCCGCCCCTACTCCAAACCCCAGCCGTTTCGCCGCCAAGGCTCCTAGGCAACGAATACCCCTTGACCCGTCTGTTTGCCGCGTATTGATTGCGGGCTTGGCCCGTGTTGGGTCAGTGCGAAAGTGGCGAAACCGGCAGACGCGCTGGACTTAGGATCCAGTGGGGAGACCCGTGGGGGTTCGAATCCCCCCTTTCGCACCAATCGTTGGCGATTGGAGTTTCTAACGCGCGGCGGGACGGTTGGTGGTTTTGAGGTATACCTCATGTCATTCCCGTCCGTCGTTTAATGCGGGCGGCAGGCGTCCTCGCCTGCCCCATTCGTGGAGTAGAGAGATTTGTAGGTCGAAACCCCTGAGGCCGCCGAAAGCGGACGTGGTTTCGACAACAACCAATTTCAACCCCAAACCAAGCTCCGCTGACGCAGAGGAGTTTGGGGTTGCCACCCGCAAGGGATACGTGATGTTGGTATTTGCCAAGCAGGAATCGGTAAAAGCCGTATGCAATGGGTATGATTACAAGCGATTAATACAACGGTGATAATGGGCGGCGTAGAAGGTTGACTGGTCGCAGCAAGGAATGAATTGATGCAAACACAGGTGAACATCGAAGAAAAAGAAAGCTGGGTCCGTAAACTCGATATCGAAGTACCCGCTGAGGATGTGGACAACGTTTTTGCGGAAGTTTCACAGAAGTACCGCGCCAATGTCGAGATCCCCGGATTTCGCAAAGGCAAAGCGCCGCTGGAAATGGTGCGCGCGCGATTCGGCCAGGCGATTAAGCAGGACGCGCTCGAACAACTGTTGCCCAGCGCGTACGATCAGGCAGTGAAGGAACACAACCTGGTACCGATCGGCGATCCGTCGATCTCCGATGTCGTATTCGAAAAGAGTAAGCCACTGTCGTTTACGGTGGAGATCACCGTACGCCCCGAAGTAGAGGTCAATAATTACCAGGGCCTGAAACTCACGAAGAAAACCTTCGAAATCACCGATGAAGATGTCAATGGCGCGATTGAGCATTTCCGCGAAGTGCGGGCGGATTTGGTGGACGTGACCCGCCCGCTGGAAGAGGGCGATATCGCGATTTGTGATTTGCAGGTGATTCGGGAAAAGCTCAACCGGATCAAGGAGGATAAATTCGAGGGGCAGATCGTCGACTTGACCGATGAGCGTTGCGCACCGGAATTTATCCGGCAAATGCCGGGGATGCGGATCGGCGAGGGACAAGAGATCGAGGTGACCTACCCGCCGGATCAGCCCAAACCGGAATTTGCCGGCAACACGGTGCTCTATCGGGTCTGGGTGAAGGAAATCAAGCAGAAAAACCTGCCGGAAGTGAACGACGAATTTGCCAGAGACATTGGTCCATTCGAGGACTTAGCCGACATGAAAGCCAAAGTCCGGGCGGATATTGAGCGTAATGTCAACCGGGAATCGATGAAAGAGCTGCAGGAGCAAGCCCGCCAGGCGGTGGTGGAGGCGAACAAATTTGAGGTACCGTCCACCATTCTAGACAGCTACCTGGATTCGGTCGAGCGACACTTTGAGGAGTTGGGCAGTGAAAACCTGGACCGCGAGCGAATACGGATGGAATTTAGACCGATGGCGGAGGAACAATTTCGCTGGGATTTCATCATGCACGAAATCGCCGAGAAGGAAAATTTAACGGTTACGAATGAAGAAGTCCGCTCATTAAAGCAGGTCATCGAGGAAAACCAGGCTAAATCCGATACAGATAAACAAGAAGACCTCGATCCGGAAAGACTCCGAACACGGATGTTGGAGCAAAAAGTGCTCGATTTGCTCATTGAGAAAGCCGAGGTCGAGGAAGTATCGCGCGTACTCAGTTCGCGCATCGTACAACCCTAGTCACCGGATTGGATAAGGAGAACCTCCATGCCATTAGTTCCCATCGTGGTGGAACAGACCGGCCGTGCCGAACGCGCGTATGATATCTATTCCCGTCTGCTCAAGGACCGGATCATCTTTCTGGGCAGTCCGATTGACGATAACGTCGCCAACTTGATCGTGGCGCAGTTGTTATTCCTTGAAGCTGAGGACCCGGAAAAGGACATATTTTTGTATATCAATTCTCCCGGCGGCTCAGTCACCGCGGGAATGGCGATTTACGATACAATGCAGTTCATCAAGGCGAACGTCGCCACTACCTGCGTGGGCATGGCCGCGTCGATGGGCGCGATCCTGCTGACCGCCGGGCAGAAAGGCAAGCGGGCCGCGCTGGCGAACGCCCGGGTTATGATTCACCAGCCGTGGGGCGGCGTGCAGGGGCAGGTCTCGGATATCGAAATCCACGCGCGGGAACTGCTGGGGATTAAGAAACGTTTGAACGATATCCTGGTAAAGCACACCGGCCAGCCGCGGGAACAGATTGAAAAAGACACCGACCGCAATTTCTTCATGTCCGCCGAAGAGTCAAAAGAATACGGGCTGGTGGACGATGTCTACGAAAAGAAGGTTTCGTCCAAGCAATAACCGTCGTATATTCAACGGGTTTGAGAGTCGGGGAGGCCGGAGTGAATCCGGCCTTTCTTATGCACGAGCGTAAAGAGAGGAACGCAATCCGTGTCCAAGAAAGAACCGCGTAAACCTATCGATAAAGAGTCTTTTTTCCGCGAACGCTGCTCCTTTTGCGGACGAGAGGCCACCAAAGCGAAAAAGATGTTTTCCGGCCTGGGCGCGTTGATCTGCGATGACTGCGTGCGCACGTGTTACGAGTTGTTGCAGGCTCCGGAAGCGCCCGACTCGGCGGAAGAACGCACCAAAGAAAAGTTACCGACCCCGGTGGAGATTACGGCATTTCTGGACCGGCATGTAATCGGGCAGGACCGCGCCAAGCGAACGGTGGCGGTGGCGGTCTATAACCATTATAAGCGGGTGTTTTTCCCCGAGTGGCAGGACTCGATCGAGCTGGACAAATCGAACATTCTTCTTTTGGGATCCACCGGCACCGGCAAGACCCTGATGGCGCAAACATTGGCCCGGCTGCTGGCGGTGCCGTTTTGTATCGCCGATGCCACCGTCTTGACCGAGGCGGGATATGTCGGGGAGGATGTGGAAAATATTCTGGTGCGGCTGTTGCAGGCGGCGGATTATAACCAGAACCGCGCCGAACGCGGGATCGTCTATATCGATGAACTGGATAAAATCTCCCGCAAGGACGCCAATCCGTCGATTACCCGTGATGTCTCCGGTGAAGGAGTACAGCAGGGTCTGCTGAAGATTCTTGAGGGCACGGTGGCCAATGTCCCGCCGAAAGGTGGACGGAAACACCCCGAGCAGTCATTCATCAAGATGAACACACGAAATATCCTGTTTGTCTGCGGCGGGGCGTTTGTTGGCTTGGATACAATTATCAAGCGGCGAATTGGCAAGAAGCATGTGGGGTTTCACGCCGAACCGTCCATGGTCGGCAGTATGAGTTCCGGCGAGATTTTTTCGCACGTGGAAGCCGAAGACCTGCTCGAATACGGATTGATTCCGGAACTGATCGGCCGGTTGCCGGTCGCCGCCGCATTGGACGAGTTGGACCGTGAGGCGCTGCTGACGATCCTGACCCAGCCGGAGAACGCGCTGGTCAAGCAGTATCAGACGATGTTTAAAATGGAGGGTGTCGACCTGGAGTTCACCGACGACGCCCTGCAGGAAATTGTGAAACTGGCGGAAAAATTCAAGACCGGTGCGCGCTCGTTGCGATCGATCATGGAACGCACCATGCTTGATCTGATGTATGAAATCCCGTCCCAAAAGAACGTGAAGAAGGTCACGGTTACCGACGCGGTGATTAAAGGGGACGCCGGACCGGAAATAGTACGAAAGCGTAAGCGGTCCAAGAAATCGGCGTAAGGCGAGATCGTTCGTGGGTTCCGTGGGCGGCAGACGTCCTCGTCTGCCCCTCTAATAATGAGGATACAGCTGTTATAATAACGAATCTCCGAACACGGGTGGCAGCCTCAAGGCGTCCTCGCTTGCGGGGTACGGCTTGGTGTGGGAAACGGTATGATTACCAACTTGTTTCTCAAGGAAATCCTTGTCATTCCCGCTCGGCGATGATTAGAAATGAAAGTTCGTACTTTCAACCCCAAGCCGCATTCGCCACGGGAGAAACGGCGTGAGGTTGCCACCCAGTGAAGACCGTTGTTGAAACCACATCGCCGGTGGCGACTCAGGGGTTTCGACTTACTCAAACTGATGGATGCAGCCTTTGTCACGAGTGTGTTTTCCCTGGCTGATGTGCCACGCGACGGCCGACCACAGATTGCGTTTGCCGGGCGGTCGAATGTTGGCAAATCCAGTATGTTGAATACATTACTCGGACGCAAGAAACTCGCCAAGGTTTCCTCCACGCCGGGCAAGACCCGGTGCTTGAATTACTTTTTGCTGGATGACAAGTACTATTTCGTGGATTTGCCCGGCTATGGGTTTGCTAAGGCGTCTCGCAGCCAGCAGGCCGCCTGGTCGCAGCTGACCGAGTCGTACCTGGAGGATGATCGCTGGCCGGATGCCATGGTGTGTCTCTTTGATGCACGACGCACCCCGAACGACGTCGACCGCGAGTGGTGGGCGTGGTTGCTGGCTTGGGGGCGACCGTTTTTGCCGGTGTTGACCAAAGCTGATAAACTTTCGGGAAATGGGCGGGCCAAGTCACTGAAGAATTTTCGCGCCGCCCTGCCGGACGGGCCGGAGCCGGTCTGGTTCTCGGCGGTAACCAGAGCGGGAAAAAAAGATATTCTCAATTGGATTTTCGCCAATAGCTGATTGGTGGCGGAGGAGCAGGGTTATGGCTAACCGTTGTGTGATGGGTGCGCAGTGGGGAGACGAAGGCAAAGGGAAGATCGTCGATGTCCTCAGCGAAGACGCGGACATTGTTGCACGGTACTCCGGTGGAGCCAACGCCGGGCACACGGTCCGAATCGGTGAGGAGACATTCGCCCTCCATCTAATTCCCACGGGCGTATTGCATCCTCATGTGACCGGGGTTTTGGGCAACGGGATGGTCTTGGACCTGCCGCAACTCTATAAAGAAATCGATGCACTTGCCGCCCGGGGAGTGATGGTGGAAGATCGGTTGAAAATCTCCGCCGGCGCCCATGTAGTGATGCCCTACCATAAAGTCCTGGAACAAACCAATGAGAAGCGGCGGGGGGGCGGTGCAATCGGGACTACGATGCGCGGCATTGGACCCGCCTACGCCGATAAGATTTCCCGTCAGGGCATCCGCGCCGCCTGCCTGTTGACGCCGGACGAACTGCGCTCACGGGTTGCGATCAACCTGGCTGATCTGGAACAACGTACTGACGGCGGCATCTCGGCTGCCGGGCTGACGGTCGAACTTATTTTGGAGGAATGCGCCGCCCTCGCTGAGCGGTTGCGGCCGCTGTTGGCGGATGTGTCGGTGCTGCTGCACGATGCCTGGCGAGAGGGCAAGCGGATTTTGTACGAGGGGGCGCAGGGCATTCTGCTGGACGTTGATTTTGGCACTTATCCGTTCACCACCTCGTCCAACAATACCGTCGGTGGTGTCTTCACCGGCCTGGGTGTCTCGCCGAAGATGCTGGATACGGTGATCGGCGTTTCCAAGGCCTATGCCACGCGCGTGGGAAATGGACCATTTCCGACGGAATTAAACGACGGTCGCGGTGACCATCTCCGCGAGGCCGGCGGCGAATACGGCACCACTACCGGCCGTCCCCGCCGCTGTGGCTGGCTGGATCTGGTCGCACTGCGGTATGCAGTGCGAATTAATGGGATCGATTTTCTGGCGATCACCAAACTGGATGTCCTCGATGAATTGGAGGAAATTCAGGTCTGCACGGCGTATCAGTGCGATGGCACGACGAACGAGACAATCCCGCTGGATATGTCCTCCTTTGGCTCGTGCCGGCCGGTGTATGAGACCCTGCCGGGCTGGCAAGGGCAGCCGACCCGTGGCGCCACCGCACTTGAACAACTACCCCAGTCGGCGCAAGCGTATCTTTGTCGGATCGAGGAGTTTACCGGTGCCCAAGTCGGGTTGATCTCCACCGGCGCCGGACGCGAAGCGACGATCAAGCGGCTCGACCAACCCGCAGCTGCTCTCTGACAGAAACCTCTCAAACAATCCAATTGTCCGGAGGTTCCACACGTTAATGAGTGTGGCCTTCGTGCCATGAAACTGTTCAGAAAAACCTGACCGTATCCGTGATAACCCCTCGATTGATCGGGGCAACGCAACGGGGATCTTGTCGGGGGCGTGTCGGGATAACCGGACCCGGGAAGAGAATTCCCCGCGGGATCACACAAGAGGCGGAGGTGAACCAGCATGGCGGACCCGAACGACAAACAGCCCGAAAACGTACCCGGGAAGTATTATGTCGATGGTACCTGTGACGGCTGTCAGGTTTGCATTAGTGTCGCGGAAGATAATTTCAAAATGGACGACGACGAAGAGCACGCGTACGTCTACAAGCAGCCGGAATCTCCAGACGAAGAAGAAGTCTGCCAGGAGGCCATGGAAGGCTGTCCGAACGAATCCATTGGTGATGACGGCGAATAGCGTGATCTGGTAACGCACGTTTTTGCTCCGTCCGGATCGGGTGATCCGGGCGGAGTGCTGTTTTCTTCTTCTTTCTTTTGCCCCTTTCCCCTCCAAATGCCCGCCGTAGCAAAGAAATTTCCTGTAGGCAATGATTTTCTTTGCCTTTTGTGACAGTTTATTTGTATATTGTTAGCGCAGGGAATTGGCAACGAGTGAGAGAGGGGGGCAAAGTAACGCAGCTTTGCGTTTTTACTCTACTTGTGCCCGCGAGCTCTTTGAAATCCGGTTCATTTTAAGTTCTTTTATGGAAAGGACTTTTACGAGCCTATGGCACAAGATTATTCTTATCTTCTAACCTATTGTTGGTAAATGAAATAAGAAATGACGGTATATGCCTATATAAACCCGCCACGGAATGAATATTTTGAAATCTGTAACTTGCTGACCAGCAATAAAATAGAAGCGAACGGTTTTCTAACAAAACTCTAATAGTTGACAGAATGTGACCAATTGGATCATTTGTCTTTATGAATTCGCATAATTGGCTCATGTGTCCATCGATTCCGACTATCCAAGCAGGGAGGTAGCCGTGAAAACCAGGAAATCTTCGGCCAGAACTTCAAAGCCAGCGGCGAAGAAAAATACTGCGAAGCGATCTGCCACTTCCGGTACAACGCGCCGCGCCCAAGCCAAACCAAAAGCGAAGACCACCGCGGCGAAAGCAGTCCCCACGCTGCAACCAACGAAGACAGCCGCCGAAAAGGCCTCCTCGGTCTATACTCGGAACCGCTACAAAGGAACGTTTAACACTCACGATATCATGCATGCCCCGGTAGAAAAGACAATCCGGATGCTGGAGAAAATTATCTCAGGAGAGCGCCTATTCACGATGTGATCGTGCCGGTGCCGTTACCTCGGTGCCCCAATCGAGGTCCCCCCCCAAGACGCCGTCAGCAGATTATCCGAGGAAACCAAAACGCACGCTAGTCTTTTGCTGCCTTTGTCCGTACCACACCCAAAGGTTGTGTTAAACATCTGCGGTGGTGGGACACTCACGCCCACTGGACGTATAGTGTTGTGAACAGACAAAATATTCCGTTTATTCTGTAGCAAAATACAGTCGACAGGAGGGCTCATGCCGAAAGCCAAGGCTAAGGCAAAGTCAAAGCGGACGAAAAAGACGGCAAAAAAGAAGTCCGCCCGCGCCAAGAAAAAGACTGCCAAAGCAACGAGGAAGACAGCAGTGAAGAAAAAGACATCCGCGAAGAAAAAACCGGCCACCAAGAAAAAATCAACGGCCAAGAAAACCGCCAAACGGGCGACAAAATCTCCTCGAAAATCACGCAAAACTGCCAAGAAAAAAGCCCGGCGCGCTGCCGGGGAGCAATATTTGTACTTTTTCGGTGGCGGCAAGGCCGAAGGTACCGGCGAGATGAAGGATATCCTCGGCGGCAAAGGCGCCGGACTGGCTCAGATGACCAACACCGGATTGAATGTCCCGCCGGGCTTCACGATCTCCACCGCTGTCTGCACCTTGTTTTACGATAATAACCTGCGCATCCCGCGCGAGATTAAGTCCCAAATTAAAGACTATATGGTCCGGCTGGAAAAATTGACCGGCCGGGGGTTCGGTGATCCGGACAATCCCCTGCTGTTGTCCGTGCGTTCGGGAGCGAAATTCTCGATGCCGGGGATGATGGATACTGTCCTCAACCTCGGATTGAATGAAAAGACGCTCAAAGGACTAATCGATCAGACCGGCAATGAACGCTTTGGCTACGATTCATATCGTCGGTTTATCCAGATATTTGGTAACGTCGTGCTGGGAATCGACAAGGAGGACTTCGAGCGCATCATTGCGAAGAAAAAAGACAAGCTTAAAATCCAGAAGGACACCTCCCTGGCCATCGAGGACCTGAAAGCGATTATCAGTGATTTCAAGCGGCTGGTCAAACGGCGCACCGGGGAGCCGTTCCCGGATGATCCCTGGGAACAGATGGAGATGGCGCGCGACGCCGTATTTAAATCCTGGAACAATCCGCGCGCAATTACTTATCGTCGCCTAAACGACATCCCCGCCGGTCTCGGGACCGCCGTCAATATCCAGACCATGGTCTTCGGCAATATGGGCGCGACGTCCGGTACCGGGGTCGGCTTCACCCGGAATCCCTCCACGGGTGAAAATGATTTCTACGGCGAATATCTCGATAACGCCCAGGGTGAGGACGTGGTCGCCGGATCGCGCACGCCCAAGCCAATTAAGCAACTGGCCGATGAGATGCCCAAGGTGTATGACCAACTGCGCAAAATCACCACCCGGCTGGAAAAACACTATAAGGACATGCAGGATTTTGAGTTCACGGTCCAGGACGGTGAACTGTTCATGCTACAGACCCGTACGGGCAAGCGGACCGTGCAGGCGGCGGTCAAGATCGCCGTGGATATGGTCAAAGAGAAATTGATTTCGAAAGAAGATGCCTTGATGCGCATCAAGCCGAGCGATCTTGACCAATTGTTGCACCCGCGCATCGATCCCGCAGCGGACGCACAGGTGATTGCACGCGGCCTGGCGGCCTCCCCCGGCGCGGTCTCGGCGCAGGTGGTCTTTACCGCCGATGATGCGGTGAAAAGGGCGGCCAAAGGTCAAAAGGTCATCCTGGTGCGGCAGGAGACCAATCCGGATGATATTCACGGCATGAACGCCGCGGTCGGTATTCTGACCTCGCGCGGCGGAATGACCTCCCATGCCGCGGTGGTCGCCCGGGGCATGGGTAAATGCTGTGTCGCTGGTGCCGAGGGAATCCGGGTTAACGAGGCCAAACGCAGTTTCTCGGTGGGCCCGATGGTGATTAAAGAAAGGGATGTCATCAGCCTCAACGGCTCTACCGGTGAGGTGTTGTTGGGTGATGTGCTAACGATTGACCCGGAACTTTCCGGTGAATTCGCTGAATTCATGAAATGGGCGGATAAGGTACGCACGCTGGGTGTCCGCACGAATGCTGACACCCCGGAAGACAGCGAAAAGGCCATCGAGTTCGGCGCCGAGGGCATCGGCCTGTGCCGCACCGAGCACATGTTTTTTGAGAAGAACCGCCTGCCGCAGGTGCAGCGAATGATCCTGGCCGACTCGGTGGAGGAACGGCAACTGGCGCTGCAAAAACTGCTGCCGTATCAGAAGGCCGATTTTAAGGGAATCTTCAAGGCGATGAATGGTCATCCGGTGACCATTCGCACCCTCGATCCTCCGCTGCATGAGTTTTTGCCGAAACGGGAAGACGTGGAGAAAGAGATTGGCAAACTAACCGAAAAAGAGGCCGACGCCGGCTACGAGGAATCGCTGGAGCTGAAAGAGAAGATTCGCAAAAACAAACATATTTTGCAGCGTATCGACGATCTACACGAGGCCAACCCGATGCTGGGGCACCGCGGCTGTCGGCTGGGGATCACCTTTCCGGAAATCACCGAGATGCAGGCTAAGGCGATCATTTCCGCCGCCTGTGATTTGCACAAGAAGGGTGTGAAGGTGAAGCCGGAGATCATGATCCCGCTGATCGGGACCGCCAAGGAACTCCAGAACCAGCGTGAAATTGTGGAACGAGTAGCCGAGGCAACAATCAAACGCACCGGGCAAAAGATTGATTACTTGATCGGGACGATGATTGAGGTACCGCGCGCGGCGCTGACTGCCGACCAGGTCGCCGAATTCGCCGATTTCTTCAGCTTTGGCACGAACGACTTAACCCAGATGACCATGGGCTTTTCACGCGACGATGCCGGCAAGTTTTTGAAATACTATCGGGACAACGATATTCTTTCGGCCGATCCATTCGTTACCCTGGACATCGAAGGAATTGGGCAACTGGTGAAATGGGCGGTGGAAAAGGGCCGCGCAACCCGCAAGAAATTGAAGACCGGCATTTGCGGTGAACACGGCGGTGATCCGGAGACCATTGAGTTCTGCCACCAGGTCGGACTGGATTACGTGAGCTGCTCGCCCTTCCGGGTGCCGATTGCCCGTCTGGCAGCGGCCCAGGCGGCACTGAAGGCGAAAAAGAAAAAATACCAGGAGTCCGATCAGCGGTAGGTTGGACAATTCGTCCCCCTCTACGCCCGAAGATTTTTATGTGGCGGGGGTACAGCGTGCCTGCCGTGGCAGGTCAGCGTGCCCCAGCTTTACGTAATAGTCCAGCGGATCAAATCCCGCGGTAGCGTGGCCGTGACATTTGTCACGGTTTCAAGGAATGATGACTCTTTGAAACCTTGACGAACGTCAAGGTCACTCAGTGGCCTGCCCCAACGATGGAACTTGCCACACTTGTGCGCGGCAGACGTCTCGTCTGCCCGCTCTATGGAATTGGCAGAATTTTCCTCTTTGCGTAAGGAATCGGCCGTATACGGCGGTCATTCCGGCCTTGATCCGGAATCCATTTGGGGGGTGGTGCGGGTGGCATATTCCATTTTGTGCGCGGCAGGTCTTTAACCTGCCCGATCGACCAATCTTACCAGAAACCATCCCGCCGTGTCATTCCCCGCCGCTCGCGGTGGGGAGTGGTTTGTTCTCTTAGCGGGAGGTTTCGATTTGTATTTATTATTGTGCAATGAATCTCATCCCACGACAAGCCGCGGGGCACCCGGCCACTCAGTACGTTTTCTTCATCAAATGTTATCAGGCTCACCGTCCTTCCCCGCAAACTGAATGCTTGCGTGCGGAAAACCTACGTTGCGAGATTAGATCCGCTCATTTAGCGGCGGGTTTTCTCCGAAATCATTCCGGTATTTCTGTAGTAACCTCGCTTCCTCGGCTTGAGCCTTGCGTTTATCTTTTCCTCCAGTCTTTTTCCAGCGAACCAAGAGCGTTTCTTCTGCAAACGAATTTAATAACTCGCGATCCCGGAATCTTACCCCTGCGGCATGACCTTGCTTGCGACTGCCTTTGATGCAAGAACGGAAAATTGTAATCCTCTTGCGCAAATCAATCGATTCTCCAATGTCCAGAATGCCCTCTTTATCTGTCCCTAGCAGCCGACAAATTGGACGATCCGCTAAAATCTTATAAACACCAGCCAGATCCGGTATTTTCTCCCTATTTAGATCTTTCAAATTGTGTGAACCACTCCACGCCATCGTTCCTCCCAATAGAACGTTATTGCCGAAACCATGCCTGCGGCGGGTGGCAACCTCAAGGCGTTTCGCCGAAGGCGAATGCGGCTTGGGGTTGAGGAGCGATAATGTCGAAACCACGCCCGCCTGTGGCGGGACTCAGGGGTTTCGACCTACGTTTCCTTCCCACGACCCCAAAATGGATTCCGGGTCAAGGCCGGAATGACCGGCTATGGCTGGGGCACCAAGAGGTACCCCAGCCGCGTGGTCCTTACATTAATCCCAATGGCAGGACAAAGCTTATTTCATCAGCACCAGTTTGCGGGTGTCGACAAAGTTGCCGGCGGTGAGACGATAGAGATACATCCCGCTGGCGGCATCGACGGCGTTCCACTTCGCCGTGTGATACCCGGCAGCCATGTCTTCATCCACGATCGTGGCGACTTTTTGCCCGAGCATGTTGAAGATATCCACCGTCACATGGCAGTCGTCGCGCAACGCAAAGCGGATGTTGGTGCGCGCGTTGAACGGGTTGGGATAGTTCTGCAATAACGCGTACTCGGTCGGCACCGTGCCGGCCTCGATGATCGACACATGACGCGGAGCCATCTTGTACGGCGGGCAGAAATCTTCGTCCGACATATCATCGCCGGCCATGCCCTCACCATCATAGCAGGTCACGCGCACGCGACACTGATCGGACGGCGGACCGGTGACGGTCCAGGTAAACACCCCCGGATTGCCGGTGAGCGTGGCGATACGGGTCCATTCCACACCCGAATCAACTGAATAATCGACCAGCGTGGAATCGATACCAACGTTATCAGTGGCATCCCACATGATGTCATATTCCTGGCCGATGTAGAGCACCTCGCCACCGTTCGGCTGAATCACCGTGACCGCCGGGGCGATTGCCGCGTCCAGCATCCGGAAGACATTCAAGCGCCCTGAACCCATGAGCCCGGCGTAGGACGGATTGAGGTCATCGATATCATCGGTGTGGTTCAAAATCAGGTCAGTCTTCTCACTCCAGGAGAGTCCCGGCACGTACGATTCCAGCATCCCCACCGCCGAGGTCACATGCGGAGTGGACATCGACGTTCCGGACATCTGTACAAACACATCCGGGGTGTAATGGTCGGAATAGGTACTGGCGATATCCTCTCCGGGGGCGGAGATATCGACCCAGCTACCGTAGGTCGACCAGTACGGCTTCTGGTCATTATCGTTGGTCGCGCAGACATTGATCACATCGGTGCGGCTACCCAGATAATCAGCGGTCTGCGACCCATCGTTGCCGGCCGCATGGCAAACAATGACACCATTATTGATGGCGTAGGTCACTGCTGCGCCTAAGCCGCCGGAGTTGGAAGAGCCCCAACTGCAGTTAATCGCACACGCACCGTTGTTGGTTGCGTAGTACATCGCCTGGGCGGCGAAGTCCATGCGGACATAGCCGACCTCGTACCCATAAATCGGGTGGGGAGCGGAATAGCCGATCCGGCAGGCCATGACCTTAATCCCATTGCCCGGCAGTCCCCAGCCACCAGTCACCCCAGCCACACCATAGTTGTTATTGGTGATTGCCGCAGCGATACCCGCGCAGTGGGTACCATGACCGTTGAAGTCGGTCGGCTCGTTATCGGGGGTGTCTCCGTCTTCGCCCGGCCAGACACCCGACACGTTATCGACAAAATCCCAGCCGACCCAGTCATCAACAAAGCCGTTGCCGTCGTCATCGACCCCCGGCGTCCCGCCATATTCGGCGTCGTTGATCCACATGTTACCAGTGGTCCAGGGGGCGGCATCGCCTAAGTCCTTAGAATTATATTGGATACCGGAATCGAGGATCGCCACAACTACAGATGCATCCCCGGTATCCAACTCCCAGGCGTCGGTGGCGTCGATATCGTTATCTTCCGGGTCTTTGAGGTTCCATTGATATCCGGCGAAGTAGGTATCGTTGGGAATCCGTTCATAAATCGGATGAATACCAATCGGTTCGGTGTTAGATACGACGGTCGCTTCTTTATAGGCTTCGAGGACTTCCTTCAGCCGGAATTTTTCAGAAAACTTTACGCAATAATAGCCGGCAAGGTCCTGCGCCGAGCGGGCCGCCCGCTCTCCCGCGTCCGGGAATTCGCGAACAAATCTGGTCACCCCATATTTTTTGTTGAGGTCGTCCAGTTCGCTATTGCCGGTGAGCACATTGTCTTCAGTGCTTCTGATTGCCAGGTCAGTGGTTTCCTCAGCATCGGTCTTGAGCTGGACAATCATTTCATTTGGCACATACCAGAGACTGGGCGGGGGCTCTTTGAATTCAATTCGTTTAATCTTGGTGTCGTTTGCAGCCGTGACAAACTTGTCATCTTGGGCAAGTGCCATGGCAGAAAGCACAAAAAACACCAACAGAGTAAGCACAAGAATCTTTTTCATTCCGTAATCCTCCGCTGACTACGTGTGGAAAAATGTGGTGAAACGGCAGACTAGAACACTTCGGCGATACGATCCTCCTTTCTTGGGCGGCTCGCACGCCATAGATCCGGCGCACGAGAACACCGGAATATGGATTTCCATCCACCTAG
>CAYWVO010000060.1:0-13844 GCA_964461835.1 uncultured Ignavibacteria bacterium
ATGATAAAGAATTAAAAGGCTTCGCCAAATCTATTCATGAAATATCCGGGCTAAAGATGCTGATCAGCCGGTCGCTGAGTGATTCATGGATCCATATCTCATCGCCATCGGCTCGGCCTTGTGGCTGGGAATCCTTACGTCAATCTCCCCGTGTCCACTGGCCACCAATGTCGCCGCGATTTCCTATATCGGCAACCGTGTTGATCGCCCCGCGTTGGTGTTATTCTCCGGTATGCTGTATACCATGGGTCGCACAGTGACCTATGTGACAATTGGTATGCTGGCGGTCAAGAGTGCTCTCTCGCTCCCCGAGGTTGCTATGTTCCTGCAGGAACACACCAATAAATATTTGGGCCCGCTTCTCCTGGCGGTCGGGTTGTTATTACTTGGCATTTTCAAAATAAATCTCCCGGGAATGGCCGTCAGTGAAAAAGTAACGGCACGGCTCGGCACCTGGGGTGTGTGGGGTGCCGGCCTGTTGGGGATTATCTTTGCCTTGTCGTTTTGCCCGGTATCCGCAGCCCTCTTTTTCGGCAGCCTGGTGCCGCTGGCCATTGAACAGCACTCAGTAACCCTTATGCCGACCGCTTATGGTGTCGGTACCGCACTGCCGGTCGCGGCTTTTGCTGTCCTGATCTCGCTAGGTGTGTCTTATCTCGGAGCAATGTTTGATCGCCTGACCGTGATCGAACGATGGGCCCGCAAGATCACCGGCGTCATTTTCGTGCTTGTGGGTGCGTACTATATCGCCAGCTACCTGATCGGTTGGCAGTGAAAAATCGTCTCTGGATAACCCCAAATCCCCCCACTGAGTTCAGTCCAATCGCCATGCAACACGATGCAGACTAGTGACACCGCAATGCAGAGAACAACAATCCTGTTCCCGCCTTTAATATAGGGTAGTGATTCGCGCCTTTTATATCCTCTTTTGCGATCATCGGTTAGGAAAACAGCCTAAAAAGACCAACCCGGCAGGACATTCGCTATCCTTGAAAGTGCTTGACTTTTAACAAATTGTGGTTAATATGCCGTTGAAGAGTCAAGTCATAAAGAAAGGTGAATATTATGACAACACCGTTACGGGAGCGGTTCACTCAAGTCGTGATTGTTGTTTTTAGTTTCGTGATTTGCTTCACGATATCCTCGCTTGCTCTTGCTGGGGATACACCTCAAGATTCGCCATTGTATAAGCAATCATTGAAGAGCGCATTAGATAATTTCCACGCGGGATCGGTCCGCCTCGATGAGCCCGCTAGAACCGACGAAACCGCGCTGGATCCGGTTGACGCGGCTGGTCCGCAGGAACAAACCGGTGAGGGAGAAACTGATCCGGCAAAAGCCCCTCTGTGTACAATGGAGGGCGAGCCGACTTGTGAAGGGCAGGAAACCTGCCCCGGCATGGAGACCTGTAGTGAGACTACGTGTCCCGGCGTGCCGACCTGCGAATCCGCACCTACTTGTGTCGGTCAGGAAACGTGTCCCGGCACGACAACGTGTCAGGAATGGGTCACCTGCCCTGGGTACGCAACTTGTGCGGGAACCGCCACGTGTGAGGGCACCGAGACCTGCTCCGGCGAGGCCACCTGTCCTGGTACCGAAACATGCAGCAGTGAAACCTGTGATGGGGTACCCACATGCGGTGGATTAACGTGCGTCGGACAGGAAACGTGTCCGGGAACGACCACCTGTCTGGAATGGGTAACCTGTCCCGGTTATCCGACCTGTGAAGGCACCGAAACCTGTCCGGGGACGGCGACCTGTGAAGGCACCGAAACCTGTCCCGGGACCGCAACGTGTCCCGGTTATGAAACTTGCCAGGGAACTGAAACCTGCCCGGGAACCGAGACCTGCCGTGATTTTCCGACCTGTCTTGGCTATGAGACGTGTCCGGGCACCGAAACGTGTCCGGGTACTGAAACATGTCTGGGGACAATTACCTGTGATGTAACCTGTGAAGGAACTCCCACCTGTATCGGATACACCACCTGCCCCGGCACGGAAACCTGCCCGGGAACCGAAACCTGTCCGGGATACGCCACTTGTGCGGGAACGGAAACCTGTCCGGGCACTGAAACCTGCCCCGGTACTGCAACCTGTCCGGGGTATCCCACCTGCGCCGGTACACCAACATGCCCCGGTACTGAAACCTGCCCAGGGACTTCAACATGTCCAGGCTACACCACCTGCGCGGGAACCGAAACCTGCCCGGGTACGGAAACCTGTCCGGGATTCGCAACCTGTCTCGGTACCACGACGTGTGATATTACGTGCGCTGGTTTGCCGACATGTATCGGTGCCGCCACATGCCAGGGGATCGAAACGTGTCCGGGCACCGAAACGTGTCCGGGAACCGAAACGTGCCCGGGATTTCCAACTTGTGCAGGCACCGAAAGCTGCCCGGGTACAGAAACCTGCATTGGGACCGAAACGTGTCCCGGCGGCGAAACCTGCCCTGGTACGGAAACCTGTCCGGGATTCGCTACCTGCCAAGGAACCACAACGTGCGATATAACCTGTTCAGGGCTGGCGACATGCCCCGGTGCAGCGACCTGCCCGGGAACCGAAACCTGCCCCGGAACAACCACGTGCCCCGGCTTTGCCACGTGTGCTGGCACGGAAACCTGTCCGGGTACATCTACCTGTCCGGGTTATCCGACATGTGCCGGCACTGAGACCTGTCCGGGAACGGAAACGTGTCCCGGCACCGAAACGTGTCCAGGCTTCGCGACATGTGCCGGCACCGAAACGTGTCCCGGCACCGAGACCTGCCCTGGGACCGAAACCTGTCCGGGATTTCCAACTTGTGCAGGCACCGAAAGCTGCCCGGGTACAGAAACCTGCATTGGGACCGAAACGTGTCCCGGCGGCGAAACCTGTCCCGGAACGGTGACCTGTAACGTAACCTGTGTTGGACTGCTCACCTGTCCGGGTTCACCGACATGTCCGGGTAGCGCCTCCTGCGAACAAACGCCGACCTGTAGTGAGACCTGTTCCGGACAACCGACCTGTCCGGGAGCGGAAACGTGTCCGGGAACGGAAACCTGTCCCGGGACCGCAACGTGCCCCGGTCAACCGACCTGTCCGGGCACATTCACCTGCGATGTGACCTGTAATAACCTCCCCACCTGCCCCGGTTCCGAGACCTGTCCGGGAACCATCACCTGCGAAGGCACGGAGACCTGCGGCGAGATGGCAACGTGTCAGGTTACTTGTTCCGGGCAGCCAACCTGTCCCGGCTCGGCCTCCTGCGGCGGTACCGCCACCTGTCCGGGTGTGTTGACGTGTAATGTCACTTGCTTTGGTGGTTTGACATGTCCGGGCGGACCGACGTGTCCGGGAACCGAAACCTGTGCCGGAACCACGACTTGCGATGTCACCTGCGCTGGTCAAGAAACCTGCTCCGGTTCAGAAACGTGCCCCGGCACCGCCACCTGTCCGGGGACCGAGACCTGTTTCGGAACGGCGACGTGTGCGGGGGCACCGACGTGTAACTTGACGTGCGAGGGTCTGCCGACGTGCGGCACGGCGCCGACCTGTACCGGTGCGGAAACGTGCCCGGGCGCGGAAACCTGTCCGGGAACGATTACCTGCGATGAGACCTGCCAGGGTCCGACCTGCATCGGCAGTGCAACCTGTCCCGGCAATCCCACATGCGTGGTAACCTGTCAGGGACTCGAAACCTGTCCAGGTTCCTTTACCTGTGAAGGTGGGGTGACGATTTGTGAGGCCACCTGTGAAGGAACGGAAACCTGTGAGCTGACATGTGAGGGCCGGCTGACGTGCCCCGGCGCGGAAACCTGTCCGGGTACCGAAACGTGTCCCGGTACGGTCACCTGTGATGGTGGTCCAGGCTGTCGCGTTACGGGTGTTATTGAAGACGAGGAATCTGGTGCGATTCCGGAGAAGTTCGTGCTCCAGCAAAATTACCCGAATCCGTTCAACGCCTCAACGGTGATTGAGTTCGACGTCTGCTGTCCGGGAAGCGCCTTCTTCGAAGTGTTCAATGTCTTCGGACGGCGCGTAGTCGAATACGATCTCGGGGTGGTATCCTCCGGTTCGCATACACTGACCTGGCACGCGAAGGACCAGAACGGCAATGCCGTTTCCAGCGGCACCTATTTCTATCGCGTCACTGTTGGAAACTTGCAGATGACTAAGAAGATGGTGTTGCTCCGCTAGCGCAGCATACACAAGAAACCTTGGGATATATTCCGGCCCCTGCACTCGCGTGAGTGCAGGGGCTGTTTGTTTGAGAATGGGCGGCAACCGGTACCCGACCAGAACAATTGTGCGCGTCAGGTCTTTAACCTGCCCGTCCTATGGAATTGGCAGAATTTTCCTCTTTGCGTAAGGAATCGGCCGTATACGGCCGTCATTCCGGGCTTGACCCGGAATCCATTTTGGGTGTGGTGGAGGGGGAGCATTTCTGCGTGTGCGCGGCAGACCTTTGGTCTGCCCGTGCTTCGCCAGTAGAGGGTGGCAACCCAAACTTTCGCCGCGTCAGCGGCGACTCGGTTTGGGGTTGAATTTCAATTGTGGCCGGTTACGTCTCGTACATCAACTTCTACAACCCCAAATCAAGCCCGCCTGCGGCGGACCAAGTTTGGGGTTGCCACCCGTTGTTCGATTTGTGCGTCATTGACCACTACTTTGTCATCCCGGACCACTACATTGTCATCCCGGACTTGATCCAGCTGGCGTGTCTAGGCGCGTCGATTTTTGGCACCGCATCGCGTCGCTCCTAGAAACCCTGATCTCTGGGTTCACTGTTCGCTCACCCGCAGATCAGAGCCACGCAAACCGGCCTTGAGCCGGAATCCAGTAGTGGTGTCGGGTTTCTCCGCGAGCTTGCGCTCCCGTCGGAACGCCGACCTACTCCAAATCCTGTGGATCTTGGTTTTTCAACACTTCCCAAGCCCTGGGGCGCCCCGGCGTACATCGTTGAACTAACACATCGCTTTATATCTGCTCGCTCTTTGCAAAATATTGGCCCGGGCCATGTATTCTGTGCAGCCCTCGCCGGTGGCGGGGATCACTGCACCGCATAAGCACTCCGGCTATTGTGGCCGGGGAATCGGAGGTCCCGCCAGGGGCGGTTGTCCGTGGTGTTGTCCGCGGGTATCCGCGGTATGTCGGGCGACCGATGTTTTTCTGACGCGCGTCGCATCATCGCCTCTACCATACCCGGCGACGCGGAAGTTACACCAGTTGTAACGCGCACCACTGGGTGCGGCACGTGTTAAGATATTCCCGTTTGTGGCGCGTCAATAAATGAATCATTCTGCTCAATCGCTTTTCACCCACCCGCCGGGGACTGTCGAGAAAGTCTGTATGACGAGATTTGTGTAGGTCGAAACCCTTGAGTCTTCCTGCCGTGTCATTCCCCGCCCCGGCGGGGAATCCAGTTGTCCCTGGTTTAATGTGTTACCCATGTAACCGGTTGTTCACTGTGTAACAGAAAATGTAATGTGTCTAGATCAGATTTTGTGTCTATCCAAGTGTGTTCGGTCCGATAGCCAGATTTCCCGACGAACAGGTCATACGAAGGACCGGCCCACTCCACGTATTGAAAATACCCATTTGTATCTGTATAGGTTCTCGGCTCAAAACTCGTGGTATCTCGGGTAATGATCCAGGCCCAGTCAATTGGGAGTGATGTGGATTTGTCAAGAACAAACCCCCTGATTATGGCCGATCCCTTATCGGTTATATAGCCCTTTCCGCATTGCCAGAGAGCGGAACCGCCTAGCATCAACATGATGACGCAGCAAAGAATTTGAGACGATCGCTTTTTCATAATTCTCAATCCATAATTGTGATTCTTCTTACGATAATAGTGGTAGCGACTGTTGTAACGATCAAGTGATTTTTGGGTTCCAGTATCCATTTCTTGCGAGCCTTGGTGACCCGCCGCTTGTGGAAGATCCCCGATAGGGGCGGTGGGAGGAAATTCGGCTGGGGTGGCCCTGGGCTTTGCCCAGGGTTTCTAGGCGCGTTGATTCTTGGCACCACATCCCGTCGCTCCCAGAAACCCTGATCTCTGGGTTCACTGTTCGCTCACCCTCAGATCAGGGCCACGCCGGCCGCATTTCTGTATGACAATTGATACAACCTGGGACTCACCGGATAGGGTGAAAGCCGAGTAAAAAATCCAGACCCGAATCGCTGTCGACAGCAACCGTATTCATTGGGTACAAATAGGGGTTTCTCACGCGCCGTTGGTCTGGTATGTTTAACTCGGCACATGAAGGAAAAGACGCCGTGCTGGAAGAGCTTATCCAATCCTGGGATGGCGAAACGACCACGATTTGCCACGACAAAGAAACGGATGCCTGGGTCATCATTGCCATCCACTCCACTGTCCTCGGTCCCGCGATGGGCGGAACACGTATGCGGAATTATGATTCTCCCGCAGAGGCGCTTGAGGATGCTCATCGCCTCGCCACCGCCATGACCAGCAAGTACGCTGTGCATAATCTCCCGCACGGCGGGGGGAAGGCTGTGATTGCGATTCCCCCGACAGTAAGTAAGAACCAACGAAAGCGCGTGCTTCATCTTTACGGCCGTACCCTGAAGCAACTAGGCGGCCTGTTCTCTTGCGGCCCGGATATCGGCACCGGCCCGGAGGAGATGAATATCATCGCCGAAACCGGCTCACCCCATGTCTTCTGCCGTACTCGCGACGCCGGCGGCGCCGGTTCATCGGGACCGATGACCGCAGTGGGAGTGTTTGCCGGCTTGCAGGCGGCAGCACGCCATGTCTTCCCAACCGAATCATTGGCCGGACTGCGGGTTCTCGTCCAGGGCGTGGGCAGCGTAGGCCAGATATTAATCGACTTGCTGCGCGAGCAGGGCGCGCAGGTGTTGTTTAGCGATGTTAATGATGATGTAATCCAGCGGTTCCGCGATCTGGAAGGATTGTCATTCGCCCCGCCCGATCAGGTATATACAACCGAATGCGATATCTTTTCGCCCAACGCGGTCGGCAGTATTCTCAGTGCACAGACAATTCCCCAATTGAAATGCCGCCTCATAGTAGGCGGCGCGAATAACCAGCTCGCCACCCCAGAGGACGCAAACCGACTCCACAAACGCGAGATCATCTTCGTCCCCGATTATGTTGTAGGTGTGGGGGCAGTGATGGCAATTCCGGGCATCGAACGGCAGGGCTGGACTACGGCCGAAGCGGAGGAACGGGTGCGAACGCGGGTTGGCGAGACCGTACAATCTGTCCTGCAACTCGCCACTAGTAAAGGAATTACACCAAGTGCAGCGGCAGAAGTGCTCGTGCGAGAACGGCTGAACATACAACCGGATTCAGGCTGAAGGCGCTAAAAAAGTTGGTGAGCGAAACTTTCCACAGAAACTTTTTTGCGAATTTCCAAGTATACGCATATCGGAATAGGTAAGTAGTTACGTTTATTGCCCCGCAGGCAAACAGGGGAGGACGACCTGATGAAGAGAACCGCGATTGTTTTGTTGATCTATGTGCTCACCTTTTCATCTGCGGCCGCACAGGAACGGCCAAGCCATGAGTACTACGAGACGATGTTCACCGAATTCATCCAGGCCATGAATTCTGAAGATACCGAGGCCCGCGAGGCATGTCTTAAGGCATATTATCTGATGGCTGACACGGTTAAGCATGTGAACCGCTGGCAGGGTCACTTCCGACGGTTCCACAGCAGGTTCGGAAACGTGGACGTCCATGCAATCAAAGTCGATTATCCCCAGGCGGTCACCGGGTTGGTGCAGGTTGATGGTCGGCGCGCACTGCACGAGTGGATTGATCTCTCACTTCATCTTAGCGAAGATACCCCTGGCAAATTCTGGTCGCTGGATGTCCAGCCCGCTCGTGATCCCGCCCTGCAACTGCCGGATCGGCCGTTAACCACCGCTGAAATCGCCCGGTATGTGGATGAGTACGTCCGGAACATGGTTGAGCGAGATGTTTTCTCTGGGACTGTGTTACTCGCCAGGGACGGTGAGCCGTTTTACTCCAGCGCGTGGGGGTACGCTAATCTGCGTTGGCAAGTCCTCAACAAACTCGACACCAAGTTTAACATTGGCTCCATGAACAAGATGTTTACCGGCGTGGCGATCTGTCAGTTGGCCGAACAGGGAAAGCTCACCTTCGATGATTACGTAATCGATCATATGCCGGACTACCCCAATGAGGAATTCGCTCGCAGTGTGACCATTCATCACCTGCTCACTCATACCTCCGGGATGGGCAGCTATTGGAAAACCATGTTCCAGATGGACTGGACCAAGCTCCGATCCGTGGAGGATTTCTGGCACCTGACGATTGACGACTCCCTGGCGTTCGAACCGGGTGCGCATTTCCAATACAGTAATTCCGGCCCGGTGGTCCTGGGCATGATCATCCAGGAAATTACCGGCATGGACTATCATGACTACATTCGCGAAAACGTCACCGGACCGGCGGGCATGGCAAATACTGATTGCTACCACAACGACCATATCATCCCCAATCTCGCCTTGGGGTATTTCTGGGCGGAGGAAGACGACACGATCCGCACCAGCAATATCTTTGAACACTCGGCCCGCGGTGGCCCGGCCGGAGGCGGATACTCAACCGTTGAAGATTTCTTGCGGTTTTCGGAAGCACTGCTTAATGGCGCGTTGCTTTCTGATTCAATGACCGCGGTGCTGACCACCGGCAAAATCAGGACTGGTCCGGATGAACAGTACGCCTACCTGTTCGCTGACGCCGACTGGAACGGACACCGCGTAATTGGTCATGGTGGTGGGGCACCCGGGATCAACGCCGACCTCAAGATCTTCCCGGAGTTGGGATTTACGATAGCAGCGATGAGCAATTACGGCCAGGGTGCCTCGGCGATCGCTCGGTTTGCCGGCGACTTGATTGCCCACCAGCGCACGGGCGCCGCAGCCAATAAATAGAACTTCTCAATCAACCGGCCTCCGTCACCACAACTCTCAGAAGGTCCGGGGCCACCTCCCGTCCGGGATGAGGCCAACCGTTGGTTCGTAATATCGCTAAAGAGTTTTGCTGCGTTTGTCGGTTTATCGGAGGAAACATAGTATAGACAGGCCGGCGCCGGGATCATATATTGAGCAGACCGCGGTCACTGAATCTATCCGGACGACGTGGTCGTGTTACAGGTTAGTTACCGATCTCGTTACTGTTGTACGCTGAATTGTAGACCAGAATGTTGCCCAATGAACGACCGCACCGAGGAAAGGGATGCACTATGATGGAAACCGGACAAACACTGCGGCTGGAAATTGACGGCGAGTGGACCGCAGCAGAAATGGGTTTCTTTTTGAATCACCTGAACGATCTGCATAATGTAAAGTTGGTCTTGACCGAAGTCCGTGAAACCTGGGGTGATTTCAAGCGGTTTTACGGTGACATGATCCGCAAGGTCCCGTTCCACGGCGCCTTAGAGGAATATGAGCGCCTGCGTGAGCGCCGTGGCGAAGATGTCGCCATTCTCTCATTTAAGGATATTCTGTTAAACACCGACAACCTGACGATGGTTGCCCACACGTTGTATCCGCGCTGGGACCTGCGAGTCGTTGGCCTCTCCTATGGCTCTCCCGGCTGGGTAGACATCATTGGACTCAACGACATCGTCCTGCAACTGCGCGATCTGTTCAATGAATTGATCAGTTTCCGGACAGGACATCAGCCGCACGAACACCATGATCCTCACGCCAGCAACATCTTGGCGAAGCGAACCGATGTGGCCCGCCGGTTCGTGCAACTCGCTCACGAGTGTGGCTGTACCGAGAAAGAGGTTGAGATGTTGGTCGCCTGGGCAGAGACCCGACTGGAAACGATCGATCGGCTGATCCGCGGCCGGAAGATTCTGGCCATCGGGGAACGAATGGCCTAAAAACGCGGCTAAATCCTGTCAAAACACTCCTTTTCTTTGCTGGATTTCCGGCGAATGCCTTGCGGTATTTTCTGATACATCGTATACCTTATGGTGACGATAATCTATACTAGGTAGTGTAGAATGATAGCTTGGGGAAAAAATCACAAAGCCCGTTCAGAAGCCGACCCCACACTTCATGACCCGGTCATGTCAATTGGGACCGCGGCGCGCAAGGTGGGATTGTCGATCTCAGCATTGCGGAAGTACGAGTCGGAAGGGCTGCTGCTTTTCCATCGTACGCAATCGGGCCGTCGAATGCTTTCCCAGGCCGATATCAAGCGAATTGAGGTGATTCAGCATCTGATCAACCGGCGCGGGCTGAATCTTGAGGGAATCCGGCGGTTGCTGGCAATTTTGCCCTGCTGGAAGATGAAACCATGCACGGCAGAACAGCGAGAGCAGTGCGCCGCCTACCTTGATAGTCTGCAACCGTGCTGGATGTTGAATGATTCGGTTTGCAGGGAGACGGGATCAGTCTGTCGGGAATGTAGCGTCTATCGGTACGGCGCATATTTCACCGACGATATCAAGACCCTGCTGCACACCGGTGAGTAGGGATGAGAGGGAAAAAGAGATGGTACACTATATCAACGTGGTGGAGGACTCTGAATGACTGCGATTCACATCCTGGCGTATGCGTCGGTGCTGGTTTTTATTGTTGCCGTCGCTGTTCGGGCGATACGCCTGGCAACCACCCCCGTGCATCTGCGATGGGAGTTGTATCCTGTTGCGCATGAAAAAGATCGTGTGCGCTATGGGGGCTCATATTTCGAGGAACTCGACTGGTGGACCAAACCGCAGGAAAAATCGATGTTTGGTGAACTGGCGGTGATGATCCCCGAAATCCTGCTGCTGAAGGGGGTCTGGGAATATAACCGCTCGCTCTGGTGGTGGTCGTTTCCGCTGCATTTCGGCTTGTATCTGGTGATTGGAATGGCGGCGCTGACCTTGGTCGCCGCACTCATTGGCGCCCAGACCGTCTTCGGGGGAGTCCTGACCAGTGTCGCGACCGTGCTGGGGTGGATCGGCTACACATTGGGGGTCCTTGGCGCAATCGGATTGCTCATCTATCGTCTCTCCAGTCATAAGTTGCGGAGTTTTTCCCCGCTGGGAGCATATTTCAATCTCGTGTTTTTGCTGGTGTTGTTCGGTACCGGCTTGTGGGTGTTCAGTGTTGTCAGCACACCGACCGCTGCCCTGGTAGACTGGGGCCGCTCGCTGCTGACCGCCTCCTCCGCCGGGCCTGTTCCCGGGATTGTCGGATTGCATGTGACGGTTGCGTTTTTGTTCATGTTGTATCTGCCGTTTACGCACATGACCCATTTTTTCACCAAGTATTTCACCTATCATGCGGTTCGGTGGAACGATCAGCCGAATGTCCGGGGATCAAAACTCGAGAAAGCGATTCAGGAACAGTTGGCATATCCGGTAAGCTGGTCCGCCAAGCACCTCAAAGCGGACGGTAAGAAAACCTGGGCCGACATCGCGACTGACACGGATATGGAGGATTAACCATGGCCAATAAGGTCAAAGTCAAGGATATCGGCAAAAATCCGGATCAACAACTCACCCATATTGATCCACAGGAGATGATGCCGTTACCGCCACCCTACGATAAAATCGACGAGGAGCCGAAATGGGGCGAAATCAAGCCCGAGCAGAAAGCGGAATACGAAAGCTCTCTCGACGATACTATTGCGGTCGGCTTTCCCAGACCGAAAACGAAAAAAGAGGAGGAAGAACTGGTTGCCCAGTTCCTCTCCGGTCTGGAAAAACTGCTGACCAAGGAGGACAACTGGACCTTCCTCCAACCGTTGCTGTTGTCGCTGGAACACTGCGCGAAATGTCAGACCTGCAATGACGCCTGTCCAATCTATCAGGCCAGCGGCAAGAATGATGTCTATCGTCCCACCTACCGTTCGGAAGTCTGGCGACGAATTATCAAGAAATATATCAAACCGGGCGGCAAGTTCTTCGGTCGTTTCACGCAGGGCGATATTGACTTGAACTGGACCACGGTGGCGCGGCTGATGGAATTGTCGTACCGCTGCACGCTGTGTCGTCGCTGCGCCCAGACCTGCCCGATCGGCGTGGACAACGGTTTGATCACCCACGAACTGCGCAAGGTATTTAGCCAGGAAATGGGAATCGCGCCGAAAGAATTGCACGAGAAAGGTTCCGTACAGCAGTTGAAAGTTGGTTCGTCCACCGGCATGAATCCACTGGTGGTCAAAGATAACCTGGAATTCATCGACGAGGATATGCAGGACAAGACCGGCATCAAGATCGAAACACCGTGGGATAAAGAAGGCGCCGATGTTCTGTTGATCCACAACGCCGGCGAAATTCTGGCCTGGCCGGAAAACCCGGGGGCGTTTGCGATTATCCTGGAGGCTGCCGGCATTTCCTGGACGATGTCCTCAGAGCAGGTCGGCTATGACGGGATCAACTACGGTCTATGGTACGACGATTTCCAACTGGCTCGCGTGGCGTTGAAACACGCTGAGATCGCCAAAAAACTCGGCGTGAAGAAAATCGTCATGGGCGAGTGCGGTCACGCACACAAGGCAATTCAGGTGATCGCCGACCGGGTCTACCAGGGTGAGTACAATATCCCGCGGGAAAGCGCGATGACCCTACTGGAAGACATCGTCTTCTCCGGAAAAATTAAATTCGATCCGTCGAAGAATGATTTTCCGGTGACTTTACATGACCCGTGCAATATGGTACGGTTGATGGGAATCGTGGAACCGCAACGTCGTATTCTGCGGCACCTGTGCCCGCAGTTCCGGGAAATGACCCCGCACGGCGTAGACAACTATTGTTGTGGCGGCGGCAGCGGGTTTGCGATTATGTCGCCGTTTAATTTCCAGGACTGGCGGTTGTCGGTATCCGGCCGGATGAAACTCAAACAAGTGCTGGAGGCGTTTGCCGATCACCCGGAACCGGAAACAAAGAAATATCTCTGCGCGCCGTGTTCGAATTGTAAGGGACAGATCCGCGACCTGTTTTCCTATTACAATGTCTGGGAAAAATCCGGTATCTTGTATGGCGGGTTGGTGGAACTTATCGTGAATGCGATGGGGGATATCAAAGAACCGTTCATTGAGTGGGAGTTCCATTAAACTGACGGTGGATCAGAAACCGAAGCGAGAATCTTTGACGTGAGGATATAGCGAATGATTAGTTCAGCGGCAGGACCGGTCGGGGCGGCCGGCCGAACAATCCTGATTGTCGATGATGAACCGGACGTGGTCGCGTATTTGACCACGCTGTTGGAAGATAACGGGTATCAGACACTCGCGGCCAAGGACGGCAAAGAAGCGGTTGAGCTGGCCAGGACACAAAAGCCGGCGTTGATTTCGCTGGATATCTCCATGCCGGAAGAATCCGGGGTAAAAGCGTACCGGGAATTGCAGGACGGCGCGGACACCAAAGATATTCCGGTGATTATTGTTACCGGCATCAGTGCGGATTTCGAGCGGTTCATCCGCAGCCGCAAACAAGTCGATCCACCGGACGCCTATTTCGAAAAGCCCATCGATCCCGAGAAGTTCCTGGAAAAAGTAGCAGAACTAGTGAAATAACTTGGTTTGTGCGCGGTACCCCCGCGGCGGGCGCTCCACCAAAAAACCTGCGTGCGCGGCAGACCTCCCGGTCTGCCCGTTCCTACGGAATTGGCAGAATTCTCCTCGTTGCGTAAGGAATCGGCCGTATACGGCCGTCATTCCGGCCTTGAGCCGGAATCCATTTTGGGGTGCGGGAGGGGGCGTAGGTCGAAACCCCTGAGTTCGCCGCAGGCGAACGTGGTTTCGACATGGTCATTCCCCGCATGTGCGCGGCCGCGACGATTAGTTCACCGGTGGGTTTTTTGCCCGTATCATTTTTCGCACGAAATGATACCCATCGCTACCC
>CAYWVO010000061.1:0-13717 GCA_964461835.1 uncultured Ignavibacteria bacterium
GGTCGGCTCTGTACCTGATCTTCCAGTTGATCGTCAGAGCACAGAAGCGCTGGCGCCGGATCAACGCCCCGCACCTGGTGGCGAAGGTGCTCGACGGAACTACATTTGTGGATGGAATTGAGGTTACACAGAAAGCCGATCAGGCCGAAAAGGACGCTGCGTGAAAAAACAATTTACACAACTCTTGACATGAGCTCATCACAGGCAGAAGTAAAGAAAGAAATTAGACTTGTGTCGGTAATCAATTTAGAGAGCCAGACATGGTCACCATCAAGGGTTTCCAAGATTTGATCGGGAAATATTCCGCCAACTTCAATTGACCGCATGCGATCCAGCGCCGCAATGGTCGCCAAGCGTCTGCGTTCGGATCGTTTCTCTGCCGCGCGGTACTTTCCAATTTGATCACCAACGAGCAAGCCAGTGCCGATAACTAGTATTGCGATCACGCCTTGTGCAGGGGCCCGAATAATTTTGGCGCGTTTCATGCCGGTCACCTGTAAATCGTATCTTTGTCGCGGTTACGTTCAAGGATACAGTCCACTCTTATGTCCTAACCATGTGAGATTCCTACGCAGGCGACGTATCCGCATGTGCTCGCCTGCAATCCACTCTCAACCAACGCGCGGAGACTCTAAAATGCCATGCCCTGCAACCAAGACCTCAATGTCAGTAAATCACTGTTGTATTACATAATGACAGCGGGCGGGGGGTGGTAAATGTCAAGCAATATTTTCCAAAAAATAGCGCACGGGCGCAGTTTGACCGGTGGATTCCGAGCGGCCAATCAGCGGCACGGTGTACGGATTTAATCTTCTTCGTCCACTGTTAATGGACATACCCCGTTCACGCAATGGTACAGCCGTTCTCGTTCGCCGGGTTCGTCGGTGAAGTAATGATACAGGTTGAGATATAATGGCCCGCCGTCGCCATAGCTGAGCATGAACAGATGTTCTACCGGCCTTAGGTCAAAAGTCAGGTGTTCGGCGATCCAGGCTTCGCAGGCATCATTGTTACCCTCGTGGGATAAAAACAAATTCGCCTGCACCGGGTAAGATTCCAAGAACGCCGGCGGCGCCATATACATGGTCCACTCATGCTCCTGACAACCCCCGCCGTAATGAACATCCACGTGCAGCACGTGCTCTTCAATCCAGGCGGTGTCGAGCTGGAACGGATCGTTCTGCAAAGTCAACGGATCAGCGGTGACCGGTTGAATCTCGCCGGTAAGGGAGTCCAGCGTTTCGAACGGAAAGACAGAAAACGTCGCGGTGTACTCCTCACGCAATGCCGGATCATCCAGCACCGGATGGGGATCCAGTGCATGCAGGGTGAACCGATACCCCAACGTATCTACTGGAATTAGTCGCTCGTACGGAGTAGTGGCTGCGCCGCCCCGGATGGGCAGGGCTAGGAAATTTGTGCCAATTGACGGGACGGTCACCCGCAACCCAATCACCGCCTCACCTTCCCAGAAACATTGAACTCCTAACGGACAGCGGCTATCGACGAGGATGGAATCAAAAGTCAGTTCCAGGCCCCACCGCTCGATGACGATACTCTCACCAAAATCCAACGTAACCGGGTTAGTCTTCCCCAAATCACCCGGCGGATCACCGGAATCGGTTACCTTTTCTACGCCGCAGCCGGCCAGGGCCAGTGCGATAACTACTATTGCCAAATATCGGATCACCCCGATCATATCTGCCTCCTTTGACTTACTATACTAGTATACCTCGGTGACAGGTCAATCATCCATGATTTTTTGAAGATTCTTTGATTAAAAACTGCGGGGAAATCAATCCCTGTACCTGCCTACAGAATTTGGTTGTTGTACTTCAGGTGGGCATACCGTATAGATTACGCCGACAGGAGAGGGGTAGCTGATGCATCCGTATCCAGGCCGATTCATTGTTATCGAAGGCGTTGATTACTGCGGAAAGACTACCCAGGCGCGACGTTTGGTATCGCGGTTGAAACGGCGAAACTACGCGGTGGAACATATCCGTGAACCGGGCGGGACCGATGTATCGGAAAAAATCCGGCGCATCCTGTTGTCCCGTCGTAACCAGATGTGCGCCCGGACCGAGCTGTTTCTCTATCTTTCCGCGCGTGCAGAAGTTACCGCCCAGAAAATCCGTCCGGCTCTAGAAGACGGCAAAATCGTGGTGGCTGACCGGTATCATCTCTCCACGTATGCGTATCAGATCGGTGGCCGGGGAATTGATGAAACAGTAGTGAAATCGGCGGATGAATTCGCCCGGCATACGATAGAACCAGATCTAACCATTGTGCTTGATATCACGCCCGCCGAAGCTAAACGCCGAATGCTGACTGCCGGGAAAACACCTGATCGGATGGAAGATGAAAAGGCAGCCTTTGTCCGGCGCATCCGGAAATACTACCAAACTGCTGCCGAGGAGATGGCGAACGTGGCGTTGATTCCCGGACGACGACCACCCGAGGCAATCGCCGACCACATTGATGAATTAATCGCGCCATTACTCTCATGACCAACGACGTCTCCACCGGTAAAAAGCTCCGTGATCGGATGCTCGTCAGCACGCTGACGCTGGGCATTCTGCTCGTCATCAGTATGGCGTTTCTTATCTTGCGTAACGATCCGGCGTACCGCGCCTCGCAGTCACTCAACGCTGCCTTTCGCATTATCAACTTGGTTGCCTCTGAGGCGCCGGGACCTGATTCATTATTTGTGGCAGCCGCCGAAGGCATCATGGATCGCCTCGATCCGTACAGTTTTTATCTACCGCCGGAAAATCTGGATATTGTCATGGACGACACCGAGGGGTTGTATTCCGGGATTGGCATCGAAATGGTAATCCTGGACGGGTTAATCACCGTGGTCTCACCGGTTCCCGGTTCGCCGGCGTATCGTGCCGGTATTCGCACGGGTGATCGGATCGTTGAAATCGACGGGGAGTCGGCACGGGATATTACCGCGTTTGCGGCGGCCCAGCGTATCCGGGGGCCGGAGGGTTCAATCGTTGAGTTAACTATCGAACGCCCCGGCAGGGAAAGTACGTTCCGGGTGAGCGTGACCCGGGAATCCATCGAGCTACGTCCGGTCAGCCTGGCAACTGTAACGGCCGACAGTATTGGCTACGTCCGTTTGACGCGCTTTTCGTACGGCGCTGCCGATATGCTTGATTCGGTCATGCATGAGTTGATTGCCGGGGGTGCGCAGTCCTGTATCCTCGATCTGCGCGGGAATCCCGGGGGGATGCTCGACGAGGCCGTCGTCGTGGCCAGTTGTTTTTTGCCGGAGGGTACGGTGGTATGTGAGACTCGCGGGCGGGAACCGGCGATGTCCTCGGTCTTGACCACCGAAATGGAGCCGGTTTCGGCGGAAATTCCGCTGGTGGTATTAATCGACGCCGGTTCCGCCTCGGCGTCCGAGGTCGTATCCGCCGCAATTGCCGATCATCAACGCGGCGTCCTGGTTGGGCAACGCAGTTTTGGTAAAGGATATATCCAGTCATTATATCATGTGAGTGCGGATCACGCCGTGCAGTTGACAATCGGCCAGTACCTGACCCCCGGCGGGTACACATTTGCACACATCGATCCACTCGCGGCCGATTCGACCGTGGGCGATGGTGACAGCCTGATCGTTCCGGGGGTAGTGCCCCACGTGAAAATCGTCGAATCCGAGCCCACCTACTGCGAGTCGCAACTGCTTCAGCAGGGTGTCTTCATCGATTTCGTGGTAAACCATTCGTCCGAATTGCGTTCATCGTCCTTTTCAGTTCTATGGAATGAATGTCAGCGTCACTTGAAACAGGTGGCTGACTGCCAGTCACTGCTGGATCAGGCGCTCATCGCTGCCGATGAGGTCGCTGCGGACTCGCCGTTATCACCGAAGTTTCAGGAGACCCTGGCGCAATTCCGTCAGGCTGAATCGCGATATCAGAAAACAACAGCGCCCGATTCCGCCTGGGTGCACGGACGATTGGCCGAGACCCTGGTGATGTTTGGCGGGGAACCGGGAATCCGCTTCTTCTCGGACTATGCGCAGGCTGATCCGTTTATCCTGGAAGCCCAAACGATCCTGCATAATCGGCACGTCTATGATTCCTTGCGCGCCCGTCCGCCGGCCCCGGTTTTCTGACGGTGTAGACCGAGGGATGACCTGACAGGTGAACAATATTTTTCTCGCAGACATACTTGATTTTCCGCCGGGAATGCTGTTTTTGATGGACGGTAATCGTTGTTCCGCGACTGCACGGGGCAGTCGGTTCTCGGTTACCCGGCAAAAACGACAATAAAGGAGAAAACTGTGAGCGCGCCCAAAGCGGATGCCGTGGTCATGGCCGGCGGATTCGGCACACGACTTCGCCCATTGACCGCAACCTTGCCGAAACCAATGGTGCCGGTGGCCAACCGGCCCATGATGGAACATGTGATTAACCTGCTCCGGAAACATGGCTTTCTCAATATTATCGTGTTATTGTATTTTCAACCCGAGAGCATCTCGGATTATTTCGGCGACGGCAGCGACTTTGGCGTGAACATTACCTATCTCCTGCCGGAGGGCGATTTCGGTACCGCCGGCAGTGTGCGTCTGGCACTGGATAACCTGGCGGATCGATTTCTGATTATTTCCGCTGACGTGCTTACGGATTTCAATTTGCGTGAAGCATTCGAATTTCATCAACAGAAGAAAAGTGATGCGACGATCGTTCTCACCCGTCAGGAGAATCCGCTGCCCTACGGTGTTGTCATCATCGAAAAAGATGGTCGGATCAATCGTTTCCTGGAGAAACCGTCTTGGGGCGAAGTGTTCTCCGACACCGTCAATTCCGGGGTCTATGTGCTGAGCAAATCCCTGATGGCAGAGTTGGAAGAGAACCGCTTTGTCGATTTTGGTCGGGAGTTGTATCCCAAGTGGTTGGCCGAGGGGCGCAAATTACACGGGTTTGTTGCCGATGGGTACTGGCGTGATATCGGCAACGTAAATGAATATACCCAGGCCCACCGGGATATTCTCAATCGGCGAGTAATGATTGCTCTCCCGGACACTGAAACACGCCAGGAGGATGGGCTAGAGTTTTACGCCGGATCGGATTGCCGGGTCGATACCAGTGCACAGCTTTCGGGCAAAGTGATCCTGGGGGACGGTGTCCGTATCGGCCCGGAGGCGCAGGTTACGGATACGATTATTGGCTCGTACAGCGATATTCAAGCCAATGCAATCGTTCGTGATTCGGTGGTGTGGTCGGAGGTGGAAATCGGCCCCAGTTCCGATATCTCCGAAGCGATTATTTGTGACCGGTGTCGGATCGGTGAACGCGTGACTATCCTGCCCCAGGCAATTCTTTCAGAGGATGTCCAAGTCGGCCGTTCAGTCGTTATCAAGGCCAATATCAAGGTCTGGCCCAAAAAAGAAGTGGAATCCGGCGCCATCGTTTCCGCCAGCGTGGTCTGGGGCGATAAATGGAATCGCGAGTTGTTCACCGATGCCAAAGTATCCGGTTTGGCGAACCTGGAGATTACGCCGGAATTTGCTGCCCGCTTAGGAGCTGCCTTTGGCTCGATCTTTCCGCAGGGTTCGTCGGTGTTTGTCTCCCGGGACGCCACTGAAACCGCGCATATCACGGCACGCGGTTTGATGACCGGGCTATCGTCCTCGGGGATTCAAGTAATGGATTTGCGGACACTCCCGATACCGGTAGTGCGGTACTCGCTGCGGATGGGGAATGAATCGGGCGGTGTGTATGTCCGGCGGTCACCGGTCAATGTCGAACATCAGGATATTATTTTCTTTGCCGCCAACGGCATCGATCTCGCGACCGGCAAAGCTCGCTCGGTGGAGCGCGCCTTCTTCCAGGAGAATTTTCGCCGGGCCCGTCCCGCCGATGTTGGTACCATGAATTACCCGCAACGGCCGTGGGACCGGTATCACCAGGAATTTCTCAACTCGTTGAACCGGGATGCCTTACATCAAGCTCGGCTACGGGTGGTGATCGATTTTGCCCACGGTTCCGGGGCCAATGTCTTTCCGGCGCTGTTAGGTTCGCTGGAATGTGAAGTCGTCTCCATTAATTCCTCAACCGATCCTGATCGCTCGGCGGAGACCCAACAGCATATCCCTGAAGTTCTGGAAAACCTATCCCGCATCGTGACTGCGCTGCATTATGATCTGGGAATTTTTATTGATCCCGGTGCCGAGAAAATGACCGTGATTGATGAGACCGGCCATATCTTTAGTACCCCGGAACTCCTGTTGGCCACGACCGAACTATTTGCCATGGTTTACAAGCCGTCTCATATCGCTGTGCCGGTGAACGCGACGATTGGTTTGGACCGCATGGCCGAAGATCACGATTTCACCGTGCAGCGGGTGCGTGACGACCACCTGGCGATGATGATTGCCGCCGAATCGCCGGAAATCGATTTTGTCGGTGGAACGCGTGGCGGGTTCATTTACCCCGATTTTCAACGGGGAGCGGACGCAGCGTATGCAGCGGCACGATTACTGGAAATGTTGGCGAGCAGCAACACCCGACTCTCCGAGCGCCGGCACACGTATCGGCCGGGGGAGATGTCATCATTGGATATCCCCTGTGCCTGGAATCGCAAAGGGCGGGTCATGCGGCGGTTGATCGAACATACGGCGGGTATGACCCGTGACACGGTGGACGGGGTGCGGATCGATTTGGGGGATCGGTGGATTATGATTGCGCCGAACCGTGTCCACGCCAGTTTTTACCTTTTGGCCGAGGCTCCGACCAAAGCAGAGGCTGCTGCGTTGGTTGAGTCCTACCGTACGCAGGTTCTACAGTGGCGGGATATGCCGGATGGGGTGACCTCAACGACGGCTACGTAAGCGGTAATGGGTTTTTAACCCCTCCATTGCCCTTGACTTTGAATCAGCGGTAAATCTACTTACATGATTTTGTGGAATCAGGACGGGAGTTGGTGTATAACAGTGATGACTTCATATACGGCACATTACCGATGGATAGGATTTGTTGTTCGTTGGTTCGTGATCAGCGCGTTATTTGTCGTGGGTTTGTGGGGAGCACCGCGACTCAGCTACGCACAAGCAGTTGATACGGTGTACGTCAGGGAGGAGCCCGAAGAGCCCGAACCGTCCGCGCCGACCGGTACGACCGAGGCCTACGCACTGGATCGTCCCATTGATCCGGAGACCTATGTCGTCGGTCCGGGTGATCAAATATCCGTGAACGTCTGGGGCGCTGTGCACCAGGGATATAATTTGTCCGTCACGCCGGAAGCGTCGATTATTGTCCCGACGGTCGGCGAAATCGACGTCCGGCGGATGACGCTCGCACAAGCGAAGGATGCAATCCAGGAACGACTGACTGACGTGTACCCTGACGTGCCAACCTCTGTGACCCTGGTACGGATACGCCTGCTACGGGTCGCAGTAGCCGGCGCAGTGAAAAATCCGTCCATTATCCAGGTGACGGCGAATGTCCGCGCATCAGAAGTAATCGACTTGGCTGGATGGACCGATGAATCTTCCCGGCGACGGATTCTGCTCTATCGCGCTGGTGACACATTGACGGTAGATGCCGAGTTGTTCAACCGTACCGGCCGTGACGAACATAATCCTTACGTGATTGAGGGAGATCGTATCTATGTCCCGCAACGAAGGACCCAGCATGGAGTCATTGATGTTTACGGGGCGGTACATCTTCCGGGGCGGTTTGAATATGTCCCCGGCGATCGCCTGCATGACGCGCTGCAATTGGCGTTGGGGCTTTCTCTCCAGGCGGATACAACCGCGGTCGAGATAAACCGGTTTTTCGGCGAGGACAGTCTGTCCACGCCGATCCCGGTCAATCTCGCACAACCGGAACCCAACGGCGGTCGGCAGATGCTGCTGCATGCTGATGACCGTGTTTTTGTCCGTTGGCGCACAGATTACCGCCCCAAGGCGATTGTGCGTGTTCGCGGGGAGGTCAGAAGTCCCGGCGAATATCCGATTATCAATGGGCAAACAATGCTCTCGGAGATTCTGGCGCGTTGTGGTGGGCCGACAGAGCGGGCTGATCTCGACAAAGCCACCTTAAATCGTGCTGGTGTGTACCAGCCCGATGTCAGCACCGACCAGTTAGTCCGTTCGATTCCGGTCGAGCTACAAACCGGTCCCGAGCGGGAATGGATTTTAGCGCATTCTCTGACCCCGCCCGGAAAAGTATCGATTAACTTGATTAAGTTATTGGTGGAAGGTGATCCCGCGTATGATCTGCCGTTATGGGACGGTGATGTGATCAATATCCCGCGATTTCTCCCGCAGGTCAAAGTCATTGGACGGGTCAAGAATCCGGGACTCATCCCCTATGTCCCGGAGCGGAATTCCGAATACTATATCACTCGCGCCGGCGGGTTTTCCTGGCGCGCGGGAAAGGGTGACATCTTCATCGTTAAGGCCAGTACAGGCGCCCCGGTTAAACGCGACAAGGTTAAAAAAATCGAAGCGGGGGATACCATCGTGGTGCCCAGCAAAAAAGACCGGGAGTTTTGGCCGATCTTTCGTGACGCAATGGTCGTAGTAGGCAATCTGGCCACGTTATACCTGGTGATCGATCAAGCCGTGCAGTAATGGTGTACGCATGAATGATCCACAACCGCAGGAGACACAACACGGAGGCCTTGCGTCCCCGTGGCGGATACTCGAAATTATCGCCCGCAATCGCCGGGCGATTATCTGGTATCCGTTGATTGCCGCGCTGATTGTCGCGGTCTTTTCACTCATGGTACCGGAACACTATGCCGGCAGGGCGACCATTTTACCTCCCGAGCAAGATTTTCAAACCGTGTCGCTCCAATCATTGGCGCTGGGTGAACTCGGAATGGGCGGCGGGATGGCCTTGCCGTTTATGGCAACGCCCTCTGATATTCTCTCGGCGATCATTAAAAGCCGTCGCGTGCTCGGCGTGGTAGTCGATTCGCTGAACTTAGTTGAAATCTGGGAAATGCCAAGCCGGGTGGCGGCGATCCGGCGACTGGAAAAAGCCACGAGTGTATCGGTCGATTTGACGGGAGTGGTCAGTGTCAGAGTTGTGGCCGATGATCCGGCGGAGGCGGTTGAACTGACCAATGCCCTGGTATCGTCCGCTGATCGCATTAATCGGCAAATTATGAATATCCGCGCGCGCAATACCCGGGAGTTCATTGAAGAACGTCTCGCCGACACCCGGGCCGCCCTGCGCGAGGCGGCGGCCGAACTGGAGGAGTTCCAACGCACGCACAAGACAATTTCTATCGATGATGAACTGGCGGCCCTGGTACAAAACGCCGCGAAGCTGAATGCGCAACTGACCGCCGATGAGATTGAATTGTCGGTATTGCGGAAAAACATGTCCTCACAAAATCCCCGCGTCGCCATGCTGGAACAACGCATTGCCGAAACACGGCGCCACTTGCAGGAGATGGAACACGGGAACGACTCGACCGGCACATTTTTATCCACCGGCCTGGAAAATGCCCCGCGATTGGCCCTGGAACTGGCGGGGAAGATGCGGCAGGTGAAAATCGAGGAAACACTGGTAGAGTTATTAAGTTCCCAATACGAATCTGCGCGGATTCAAGAGATGCAGGACACGCCGACCATTTCGGTGCTGGATTTTGCCGGTCCGGATGCCCCCCGGGTGGCGCCCCGGCGTTCGTTTCTGGTGGTTGCCTCGTATGGCTCCGCACTGGCGGTGATGATCGCGCTGACATTTCTCGAGGAATATTTTGCCGTGATGCGCGCGCGGCGACCCGACCAATATGAACGAATCCGAAACGTCCTGGCTTTGTTGCGCCGCGACGGGTTGGGATTGAAGAAACAGAATTAAATAGAAAGAAAGGACAGCGATCCGTATGACCAGAGTCGGGCAGGTGGGTGCAGGCGCCTGGGGGAAAAACCTTCTCCGCAATTTCGCCTCCTCCGAAAATGCAGAATTGATTTGTTGTTGTGACGGCGATCCTGCGGCATTGCAGCGTGCGAAAGAGAATTACCCCAGCCTCGAGATCACCGACGATTTTTCCCGGTTGCTGCGGGATGATATCGACGCGATCGTCGTGGCCACTCCGCCGGCGTCGCATTTCGAACTCTGTCAGGCCGCCTTGGCCGCCGGCAAAGACGTCTTCGTGGAGAAGCCTCTGGTCTTGCATTCGGAAGACGGGGAAACCCTGCGAAGGCTCGCCGGGGAGCATGACCGGATCTTGATGGTCGGGCATATTATGATTTATCATCCGGCGGTCCGCTGGTTGCGGGAGAGTATCGCCCGCCGGGACTTAGGGGAGATTTATTATTTGCTGGCCACCCGCGTCAATTTGGGGAAAGTCCGCAATATCGAAAATGCCATGTGGTCATTTGCTCCGCATGATATTTCCATCATCCGGTACTTGCTCAATGAGGATCCGGTCATGGTCTCGACAACCGGCAAGGCGTACCTGCAGCCGGGCATCGAAGACGTCGTATTTATGACGCTGCATTTCGGGGGGCGAGTCATGGCGCATATCCATGTCTCCTGGCTCGATCCGCATAAGATTCGCCAACTGACGGTGGTCGGGCAAAAAAAGATGGCGGTCTTTTCCGATACCGATCCTGCTGAGAAAGTGAAAGTGTACGATAAAGGCGTCGACGCCAAGCTCGACTACGACACCTACGCTGAATACCTGGCCTTGCGGACCGGCGATATTTCGATTCCCCGCGTCGATAACCGGGAGCCGCTCAAAGAAGAAATCGAGCATTTTCTGGCGTGTGTGCGGGAACGGAAACAGCCGCGCTCTGATGTTGTTGACGGACTACGCGTGCTGCGGGTGTTGGAAGCCGGCCAGCAATCACTGCAACGCGGCGGCGCGCCCGTCGCTGTTGAACCTACTTCCGAGGATGGGGAATGAGTACGTCGGTTATTCATAAGACTGCGCAGATTGGCGCCGGTACCACCCAGGGGGAGTTCTGTGTAATTGCCAAAGGCGTCACCCTGGGTGAAAACTGCCAGGTAGGACACCACGTGGTGATCCACGCCAAGGCGCAAATCGGCAATAATGTGCGCATAGATGACCATGCGGTGGTCGGCAAAGAGCCAATGCGGGCAGCGAACACGGCGGTTACCAAGGAGCAGGAATTGCCGCCAACGACTATCGGTGATCGTTGCATCATCGGCACCCAGGCCGTGATCTACCGGGGGGCGGCGGTTGGCGAGAAAGTACTGATTGCCGACCTGGCGACGGTTCGCGAAAACGTGCGAATTGGCGATTTCACGATTGTCGGCCGCGGCGTCGCAATCGAGAACTATTGCACGATTGGCCGTTATTGCAAACTCGAAACGGATGTGTATATCACCGCCTACTCGGAACTGGGTGACCGCGTGTTTGTCGCGCCGTGCGTGGCGACCTCCAATGACAATTTCGTGGGCCGGACGGAAGAACGGTTCAAATATTTCAAGGGGATCATCGCGGAGCGTGGCGCCCGTATTGGGGTCAATGCCACGATCCTGCCCGGTAAGCGGATCGGCGCCGACACCCTGGTGGCAGCAGGAGCAGTGGTCACCCGGGATACACCGGCGAAAAAGATTGTCGCCGGTTCGCCTGCCAAAGAATTTCGCGATGTCCCCGAGGAACAATTGCTTGATAATCAGGACTGGCCGGAATAAGTCCCTCCAACATTGTGGGAACGGGACGTCAGCAAATCGGTATGACCGCCAAGAGACAAGATTAGCACGAACAGGAGATCCCCATGCAGGTGCCCTTGCTTGATATTAAACGCGAGTACATAGAGACCAAGGCCGACGTTGACGCTGCCCTGCAACAGGTGCTCAGTCACGCCAAATTCATTCTGGGTCCCGAGGTGAAAGAATTCGAGGCCGCGGTTGCCGATTACTTGTCGGTTGAGCACGCCGTGGGTGTTGCTTCAGGATCGGATGCGCTGGTTCTGGCCTTACGGGCCTGCGGGGTGGAGCAGGGGGATGAAGTGATCACCACGCCGTTTTCCTTTTTTGCCAGCGCCGGATCGATTACCCGTCTCGGCGCCCGGCCGGTGTTCGTGGATATCGAGCCGGATACCTACAATATGGATCCAACCAAACTGGCTGACGCCTGCACGACCAAGAGCAGGGTAATTATGCCGATTCATCTCTACGGCCAGACTGCGGATATGGACCCGATCTGTGAGGTGGCGAGGGAGAAAGGCGTTAAAGTTGTAGAGGACGCGGCGCAGGCGTTGTCGGCGGAGTACCAGGACAAGAAAGCCGGTAGTTTGGGTGACGCTGCATGTTTTTCTTTTTTCCCATCGAAAAACCTGGGTGGTGCGGGGGACGGCGGCATGGTGACCGCCAACGATCCGGAATTGGCCGAGATACTCCGGATACTCCGCGTGCATGGCTCAAAGCCGAAATACTACCATAAAATTGTCGGGTATAACAGCCGTCTCGACACTCTCCAGGCGGCATATTTGCTCGCCAAGTTTCCGCGTCTGGATAGTTGGAGCGACGAGCGAGCCAAACACGCTGCGATCTACGACCGGGAACTGGCCGGCGTCGGTGATCTCGACCTGCCGAAACGCCTTGAATACTGCCACCATATTTATAATCAGTATACCATCGCCACCGCTCGTCGCGACGAGCTGGTAAATGTCTTCAAGGAGGAAGGGATCGGCCACGCGATTTATTACCCGGTCCCGCTCCATTTGCAGGAGTGTTATGCGGATTTGGGTTATCACGAAGGTGATTTTACGGTCAGTGAGAGAAGGGCGAAAGAGGTTGTCTCCATTCCGGTCTATCCCTACTTGACCGAGGAGGAACAGGATTTTGTTATTGAGACAATCAAAAAGTTTTTTGACTAAGCGAAAACCAAACCTGGGAGGATACATGAAAATGCTTGGCACGACAGCACTGCGCTTGTGTGTGTTCTGCGCCGTTATCGCCATGCTGGTGGCGGTGCCGGTGCTGGCGGCACCGTACTCAGCGCTGCCGGGTAAGTGGGAAGGCAGTATTGAGATCCAGCAAACCTCGCTTGATGTCATCGTACGATTTGCCGAGAGCGATGAGGGCTTACGCGGCACTGTTGATTTTCCCATGCAGAAGAAGAGAGGGTTGCCGGTTAGTGATTTGACCGTGGACAGCACCGGTATTTCCTTCGCCGTTCCGGGGATGATGAACGGCGTGGCATTCAGCGGCACACTTATGAACAATGATTCGACGTTGGCGGGGGATTTTTTGCAGGATGGTCAGACCTATCCGTTTTCACTTACGCTGACGGAGGAGATAGAGCCGGAGGAAGCTGCCGAAGAGGAACCAGTTGACACGACCGAGGCCGCAAAGACGGAAGAGGCCGTACAGGAAGATACACCGGAGAAGCCCGAGTGGATCACCACCGACACCGGCCTGAAGATGCGCGATATCGTGACCGGTACCGGAGCAGAAGCGAGCAACGGTGACACGGTTGAGGTGCACTACACCGGCTGGTTCTGGAATGACGATGCCAAAGGCGATATTTTCGACAGCTCGCATAAGCGCAACGCGACCTTCAGCTTCACCTTAGGTGAGGGGCAGGTGATCAAAGGCTGGGACGAAGGCGTGGTGGGAATGAAAGCGGGCGGCAAGCGCGAATTGCTGATCCCCTCGGATCTCGCCTACGGCGATCGTGGCCATCCAGCCGGTATTCCGCCCAAAGCAACACTGTTCTTCGAGGTAGAGTTGATTAGTGTGAAGTAAACTGTAATGGTTTGAAAGTTGCGTAG
>CAYWVO010000062.1:0-13495 GCA_964461835.1 uncultured Ignavibacteria bacterium
CGCACGCTCTTGCAGATACAATGGGACGGGCAGACGAGACGTCTGCCGCGCACGGAATTCGAATTATCCAACAGTTAATCCTCCTCCAGGCGGCGGAGGGGGTCGCGCCAGCGGGCGATGCTGTTGGGTGTGATTTTACCGCCGAAGCGTTCGGTGTAGAGCACGGCGAGTTCGGTACCGTAGAAAATGATCAGCGACGAGTAATAGGTCCAGACCAGCAGAATGACCAGCGAGCCGGCGGCGCCGTACGCCGATCCGATGCTGCGAGTGCCCAGGTAGCGGGCGATCAAGAATTTCCCTAGATCGAATAGCACCGCGGTGATCGCCGCCCCGACCGCGGCGTCCCGCCAGCGGATATACGCATCCGGCAGGTAACGCAGAATAAGTCCGAACAGCAGGTAATAAATCAACAGCGAGGCTGCGTGATTGAGGCCATACCACAACCAGCCCTTGCCGGCGATAACGGCGTCCATGACCGCGCTGACGGCCAGCGAGACTAATAAGAGGAAGCCGATCACCAAGACCACCCCGAGCGACATCAGGCGTTTCCGAAAAAATTCGCGAATTTCCCGTCCCGGTTTCGGTTCGATGCCCCACAGTTTGTTCATCGATTTCTGCAATTGTACAAACACGCCGGTGGAGAAAAACAACAGCGACACGATACCGATAATCGCGGTGATCCCACCGGCTGATTTGCGCTCGGTGACGTGTTGTACAATCGTGTCAATGGTGGCGCCGGCGGCCGGCCCGACCAGGCTGGTGATTTCATCGATTAAGTGCGTGTGAATCTGCTCGCCGAAAAAGCCGACCGCCCCAACCAAAATAACAATCAAGGGCGACAAGGACAGCGCCGTGAAAAAGGCCACCGACGCCGCCAGGGTGACCGCGTCATCCTCGAAAAACTTCCAGAGCGAGTCCTTCAACAACCTCAGTATCGCCATGTAAAGTTATACGTGGGTGCCGGGATGTGATTAGCGCAGGTGAGCAGGCGAGAATTATTGCAGTCAATCGGGGCCGTCACCGATCCAGCTGCCGTCCGCCGCGGCGGTGGTTTAGCGAGACGCCTCCGTTCCGATGCTTCTGGGATGTGGCGACATGCGGACGGCGAATCTCTGGCTAGAATGGGCGGATATTCAACGCAAAGAAGATAATGACCCGCATGATGATGTTGGAGTAGATACCGGCAATGATATCATCGATGACCACACCCATGCCGCCGCGGAGATTCTCTAATTGGAGTGCCGGTGGGGGTTTGACCACATCAACAATACGAAACACCACGAATCCGACCAGATACACCCAACCGATCGTGGGTAGCCCGATCATCGTGATCAACATCCCGGCGAATTCGTCGATGGTGATCGTGTGTGAGTCTTTGCCCCAGTGTTTTTCCGCCCGGTCGGCACTGAGGACGCCGATAAAGACCACCGCGGCGGTAGTCGCTGCATAAAACCACGGCGAGAGATATTTCATCAACAGCCAGGCGCACAGCAGGGGCAGCAACGAACCCCAGGTCCCGGCGAAGGGACGAAGAAATCCCGGGCCGAAACCGCTGGCAATAAACAGCCAGACGCGGTCGCCGGCCCGTAGCTCCTGTTTTTTCTTTTTCTGTTTTTTACTCATCGCAGGGCATTTTTCACCAGTCCGGCATATTTGAAGATATAGTCCAGGCCGGTGCCAACGGTCACCACCGTGGTCAACAACACCAGGCCATCAAAGGCCCAGGTTACATCCGGCCCCGGCGGTATACCCCACTCCACCAGCACCGACGGCCATGCCGCCTGGAGATAGACATAGAGCAGGACAATGATGATACTGGTCATCTGCAAAAAGGTTTTCAGTTTGGCAAAGAAGGTAGAACGAATCACTACTCCCCGGTACGCCGCCAGCAGCCGAAACCCGGTAATGGTAAACTCCCGGACAATGATTAACGAAACCATCCAGGCCCGCACGTAGCCGGAGGCGACCAGCGCAATGAAGGCGGTGGAGGTGAGGATTTTATCGGCCAGCGGATCCATGAATTTCCCGAAACCGGTGGTGCGGCCCATCCGGCGCGCCAGGTAGCCGTCCCCCAAATCTGTCAGGGCGGCGATGCCAAAGGTGATTAACCCCAGCAGTTTCGCCGTCGGATTTTCCAGAATGAAAAACAGCATGAATACCGGGGCGAGGATAATCCGGGAAATAGTCAGTTTGTTGGGCAGATTCATCTCGGCATACCATCCACCCTATCCGCCAGGGCGCATGCATGGTAACCGTGTTCTCCTGGAAAGTCAATCAGAGCCTGATGCGCCACCAGTGTACGGTATTCCCGCAATGCTTACAGGAGTCCCTTCTTTCGCAGTTCGATTTGTTGCCGGTGGACAAATTGCATCAACCGCTGCCGCAACGCCGGTGACAGTGAGAGAAGATGGTCGGGGAGTGTGTCGATCTGATGCGTGGCCCACCCGTTCGTACATTCTGCGGGATCGCGAAAATCGACGCCGGCATACATTTGGAATTTATGTTCCGGTGGCAGGTGTTGCCGCCAAACAATTCTGCCGGTCAACGATCCCTCCAGCGGCCAATCCGCTGCCTGGGGCAGCAAAATAATATATTCCCCGACCGGCGGTGGGTGATCACCGGCCATCAGCACCCCCCCGGCGGAAATGTTGATGATGGCGCCGGTCGCTTTTGTGCCGACCACACTGTGGGGTTTTGGGTTCGCGTGTGGTTGATGGATCGGCCACCAGGTGACCGTACTGGGCCAATCAACCCGGACATAGCGCCGCCGCTGGTGCCGTTCAATCCTCACCGGTGGCGCCAATTTCATCATTGGTTGATTGCCGCGGACTTTGGCGACAATACGGGTCGTGAACGCCCAGGCGGCGTCATCGCGAGTAAAAGTGACATGCACCCAATCACCGACCATCAGCACGCCCCCGCCCTCCACGGCGACGGGATATTCGATCAGGATATGGGTCGGGGTATGTTCCACGACCCGGGAAAAGAAAGTGAAATCCTTTTCATCCCGGTTCAGATGCAGGTCGAGTTTCTCGCGGGTGACCAAAGTTATTTTGGGCCCGACAGGTCGTGTTTTTGTGCCACTCATGTATGGGTACCACCGACTTGCGTCCGCCCCTATCATCTACTATCGGCCAATTCGTCCTTTCGGTTAGCAATGGGAGGCACCTGACCGCAGCGCAGTCGCGTAAATCTCCAGGGAAAAGTTCTTGAGTGGCCGATAATTGATACGTACCTAAAGAGTCCCACCGCCTGCGCGGTCGGAAGAATGATAAGGAATGAGCATGGCTCCTGCCACCCATTGGTATCGCATCGGTGCATATGTAACGGCCTTGACAGTCATCGCGGTCTCCTCATGGCCGCGGCTGGCGTTCAATCCGTTGCACATCTCCTATGTGGATAAGGCCGAGCACCTTGCCGTGTATGCCGTGCTGGCGTATTTTGTGTTCCAGGGGTGGGTGGCACCGAAGATTCGTGTGGGATCAATCCGGCCACTCTGGATCGTCTTGCTGTTGGTGGCGGCGTTCGCCGCGGTGGATGAGTACCATCAGCGCTGGATTCCCGGACGGGTGACGGAGTGGGCGGACCTGCTTGCCGATTTGCTGGGTGTCGTTACCGGCTTCGCGCTGGGAGCTTTCCAGGAGGCGCTGCGCAGTGCCCGTCGGCAGAAATCTCATTCTGCCTGACTGGTCCGAGATCGCGCCCATTTGCCAGAATGCCGGCCGATAGTCAATTGATCTGCCCTCGCTGTTCGTTGCATATTTAATTAGAGCGAGCCATTATTAGGGAGTACGGTATCATGGAATTGGAAAGCGCGGTGCGCGATTTGCTGGTGGGTATCGGTGAGACCATCGATCGCCCGGGACTGGAAAGGACGCCGCAACGGGTAGCCGAAGCCTGGCGGTTTATTACCGAGGGGATGCGGAGTGATCCGCTGAAGATTCTGGGCGAATCAGTCCTGGAGGCGGAACATAAGAGTATGGTGGTGGTTAAAGATATCGATTTCTACAGCATGTGCGAACATCATCTCCTGCCGTTTTACGGCAAATGCCACGTCGCCTACATCCCGGATCAGAAAATTGTGGGACTGTCCAAAATCGCTGATTTAGTCGAAGTATTTGCCCGCCGGTTGCAAGTACAGGAGCGAATGACCTGGCAGATCGCCGAGACCATTCAGGAGGTCATTCGGCCGGTCGGGGTGGGCGTGGTCGCCGAGGCCGAACATCTGTGCATGCAAATGCGCGGCGTGCAGAAAGAAAACGCAGTCGCGGTGACCTCGACCATGCTGGGTGAATTCCATGACAGTACCGCCACGCGGGCGGAATTCCTGGCCATTGTCCACCAGGCCCGACCCACCGCCCATTAACCGACAGTTTGCCGTTGGCGAATGGGCGGGAATGGTCTATACTTACTCAACCAGTGACCGGGAGAATCGGGGAAACACGAGGAACAATACTATGCCGGTGAAGTCAGATAAATGGATCACCCGTATGGCCCGGGAACATCGCATGATCGAGCCATTTGCCGAACAGCAGGTCCGGGACGGGGTCATTTCCTACGGCGTGTCCTCTTATGGGTACGATATGCGCATTGCCGATGAGTTTCGCATCTTTACCAATATCAATTCGATTACGGTCGACCCGAAAAAATTCGATCCCAGTTCGTTCGTGGAGTTCAAGGGCAAGGTGTGTGTCATTCCCCCCAACTCGTTTGCGTTGGCCCGGTCGGTTGAATATTTCCGAATCCCGCGCGATATTATCACCATCTGCCTCGGCAAATCAACCTACGCCCGCTGCGGGATTATCGTCAATGTCACGCCGTTCGAGCCGGAATGGGAAGGCTACGTGACCCTGGAAGTCTCCAATACCACCCCGTTACCCGCCAAAATCTATGCGAACGAGGGTATCGCTCAGGTGTTGTTCCTGCAATCCGATGAGCAGTGTGCAACCTCCTACGCCGATAAAAAAGGTAAGTACCAGGCACAGCAGGAACTGACCCTGCCGAAGCTTTAGGCGAGAAACGCAGCCGTCCGATTAGACTTCACACACCCGTCCGGTCAGGGAAACACCATGAGCCAGAAAACGATTCGCAACTTCTCGATCATCGCCCATATCGACCACGGGAAGTCGACCCTGGCCGACCGCCTGCTCGAGCAGACCAAGACAATTGAGGCGCGCCGGATGCGGATGCAAGTGCTCGACAGCATGGACCTCGAGCGCGAACGCGGCATTACCATTAAATCCCACGCAATCCGGTTGCTCTATCAGGCGCAGGATAAATCGGAATACGTACTCAACTTAATTGATACGCCGGGCCATGTGGACTTTACCTACGAGGTCTCCCGTTCGTTGGCGGCGTGTGAGGGAGCAATTTTGGTGGTGGATGCTTCCCAGGGTGTACAGGCACAGACCGTCGCCAATGCCCTGATCGCAATCGAGAGTGATCTGGTCATTATCCCGGTGCTCAATAAGATCGATCTGCCGGCGGCCGATATTGAAGCCGCAACCGCCGAGGTGGTCGAGTTTCTGGGCTGCGATCTGGAGGAAATCATCCCCATCTCCGCCAAGCAGGGGACCAATATCGAATCCGTACTGGAGGCGATTGTCCAGCGTATTCCGCCACCCGCCGGCGACGCCGATGCGCCACTGCGGGCACTGGTCTTCGATTCCCTGTACGATAACTATCATGGTGCAATCGCGTTGGTGCGGGTAGTGGATGGTGAAGTTTCTCTCGGAAATGAAATTACGTTTTGTTCACATAAAGGAAAATACGAAGTCGCCGCGCTCGGTTATCTGCGCATTGACCGCATGCCGCTGAAGACCTTGCGGGCCGGCGAAGTTGGGTACCTCGGCGCCCAAATGAAAGACATCCGGACTGCCCGCGTCGGGGATACCATCACCGCCGCAACGCCGGATATTAAGCCTTTGCCGGGGTTTCATCATATCAAACCGATGGTCTTCTCCGGGATTTACCCCGCTGCCGCCGAAGCCTACAATCAGCTCCGTGCCGCCCTGGAGAAGCTGCGGCTAAATGATGCCTCGCTTATCTTCGAACCCGAGCAATCCGCCGCCTTGGGTTTTGGCTTTCGTTGTGGGTTTTTGGGGATGTTGCATCTGGAAATCGTTCGTGAGCGGTTATCACGTGAGTTCGGTCAGGAAATTATCGCCTCGGTGCCTAATGTAGAATATATCGTCACCATGAAAAATGGGGAGGAGCGCACGATTGATAATCCCGCCAAAGTCCCTGAACCGTCACAAATGCAACACATCGCCGAGCCGTTTGTGCGCGCGCGCATCGTGGTGCCCAGCGAATATGTCGGGCCGGTCATGACCATGACCACCGGCCGACGCGGTATCTATCTAAACACCGAATATCCGACTACTGCCCGCGCTCTACTGACGTTCGATGTCCCCCTCGCGGAAATTATTTTTGATTATTACGATAAACTTAAATCGATCACGCGTGGCTATGGCTCACTTGATTATGATTTTCTGGAGTTTCGCGTGCAACCACTGGTCAAACTGGAGATTATGCTGGACAGCGATCCGGTGGATGCGCTCTCGGCAATTGTCCCGCGGGATGACGCCTATCGGATTGGCCGGGCGCGCTGCGAAACGCTCAAAGAATCGATCCCCCGCCAACTTTACGAAGTGATTATCCAGGCGGCGATTGGCAACAAACCAATCGCCCGCGAAACTGTGAAACCGCTGCGCAAAGATGTCATCGCCCGGCTGTACGGCGGTGATGTGACCCGCAAACGCAAGCTGCTGGAAAGGCAAAAGGCGGGCAAGAAACGCATGAAACAAATCGGCAAAGTGGAAGTCCCCGCCGAAGCGTTCCTCTCAATCCTCCGCGTTTGATTAATTGTGGGCCGAAACCCCTGAGTCCCGTCCGCCGCGGCGGGACGTGGTTTCGACGCGACCGAATACGGCCGCTTTCTTCCCCAATGATGAAAACCAGGTGGCAACCTCGAGGCGCCTCTGCAATGCGGAGAGCGGTTTGAGGTTTATGTTGGTGGTTGGCGTACGCCTCGTGTGCCAACGTCTACAACCCCAAATGCAGCCCGCCTGCGGCGGACCAAGTTTGGGGTTGCCACCCTTTGGCGGAGCACCCCGTCATATGCCGGGGTGACCACGGGCAAGATGCCCGTGCTACCACTTACGTGCCGGTCAGCCCTTGGGCTGACTGCCTTGTTGTGTGCGCGGCAGACGTCTCGTCTGCCCGTTCCGCGAACTTAGCTGAATCTCCCCGTTCTGCTGGCGCGGATCACGGACGCGCTACACCAGCTCGGCCTCAACGTCGTCGAACTCACGCACAAGCGCTGCAATCAGGATATTAGTTTCGGCTGGACGCAGGTCGATGTCACGGTGGAAACCGAAGGCGCGGCCCACGCCCAGGAAATCAATGACCGTCTCCGCGACGGCGGCTTTGAGGTGAAGATGGTGCTGGACCGGTAGGGTCGCGACTTTATCAATCAGGTTGGCGGCCGCCCAGGTAGATTATTTCTGCTGATTCGTCGAAAACACTTCTTCATTCACCGCCGGCTTCCAGCGGCGGGTAATCAGCAACATAATTACGAAAGTAACGCAGGATGTCAGCACGCCAAAGACAGAGGCATCGAAACGGCTGATGAAATGGCTGATGGTCCCGCCAAGGGGTGTGATGTCGTGGCTGTCAGCCAGATAGATAAGCGCTTTGTAGGTCAGTGTCGCCACGGTGGCAACAATCATGGTGACGAAAATGTTGATGTTCAGCGTAGCCGAGCGTTCTTTTACCAGCACCCCCACGGTGACCGGCAAAATTACCGCCGGCGCCCAGATATGGTAGGTCAACAACAACAGGCCAATAATGTCGGGCCAGGCAACCGCGATAAAGATGGCAGCCAGTCCGAGTCCGGCGGAGCAAATGCGGGCGAGGCGCAGCATGCGACCGTCCCGGGTATCTTCCCAGCCGAGTTGATGTTCGAACAGGTCTTTCACGAAGATCGCAGTCGAGGAGTTGAGCGCAGAATCTGCCGATGACATCACCGCCATTAAAAGTGCGCCGATAATCAGCCCGCCGATAACCGGATTGTTGAGTTGTTGCACGACCATCGGCAAGGCTTGCTGTGGGTCGATATTCGGGAAATGTAGCCGGGCATACAAGGCGATAAAAAACAGAACGACGGGGAAGGTAAACGCGAGGAAAAACCCGACGCCGGCGATGCCCTTTTTGGTCTCCCTGATGTTCTTGCCGACGCAGTAGCGGGTGGCGTATCCCGGAGCAAAGGTCTCCCCCAGGAGAAACGCCAGAAAGGTGGTAATCAAAAACAGCCAGCCCTTGCCCCCCTCCAGCTGCAGGAAAGCATCCGGGATTCTCTCGGTGATGGCGCCCCAGGAGCCGATAATGTCCGGCGAGCAGGCGATGACGGTGATGATGAAGCCAACCATCAGCACCACGAACTGGTAGATGTCGGTATGAATGACCGCCAGCAAACCTCCGGCGGTACTGTAAGTGACCACCATCATCCCGCCGATAATAATGGCCCAGCGCAGGACGTTTTGCGCGTCGGCAAACTGGGGAAGAATCGCAGCCAGCACGCTGCCAAAGGCGGCCATCTGCGCTGCGACGATAAACACCGAGAACAGCAACGACAGGATCAGCATAATGAAGCGGGGACCTTCGCCGAACCGATGTCCAAAATATCCTGCCACCGTATAGAGTTTTTGCTCGCGAAACCGGGGGGCGACAAACAACCCGGAGAAGATGAAGTGCAGGTACCAGCCGGTGGAGACCAGCAGCATGAGAACGCCCCACTCGTAGGTGCGGCCAATCGCGCCGACCGAGGCGCCGCCGCCAATCACTGTTGCCCCCATCGTGCAAAACAGGAAGAACCAGCCGACATTCCGGCCGGCAACCAGGAAATCGTCCGTGTCACCGATTTTCTTCGCTTTCGTCAGGCCCTTGATGAAGACAAAAAGCATATACCCGACAACAATGATCCAGAGAATGAGATCGGATGAGGACATAGGCGTTTCCTTTTAGGCTAGACGCAACGGTGGCGGATTCGGCGGTGCGTGGCGCTTCTCCGCCGCAGGCGGGTCGCCAGCAGTTGGCGGCAGGAACTCCCGACTAGGCAATGTTCCATCGTTTTAATAATCCCGGCAGGCGGCGGTTACAGTCCAAAATTGCCAGTTGGGCCGGTTCCCCCCTGAGGGCATCCAATTGACCGGCTTTCAGGTGGTAGGTGTTTTCTCCCCAATACTCGTTAATCCACTCATCAATTTGCTGGAAACTGTACCAGTTGGATTCGTATCCGGCATGGGTGCGGATATGTCCCGATTCCAGAGTTTCGTTGGTGCGGGCCGGATCTCTCTCTAACAACACATCGGACTCGATGACATTACCATCGCGACCAATGACGGATACCGGAATGGTCGGATCCATGCAATGCGCGCGCTTATACGCCTTCGGCTGCAGCACGTAATCGCCGGTGGCGTAGGTATCCGGCACCACCCAAACCGGCTGCCCGGAGACATCCATGGTGGACTCGTACTGATTCAAACCATAGGAACGCAGAAATCGTTTGCGGTAGCACGAGATGATGGCGATACCGCCCGCCCGCTCCACGGCGTGCCGCATTGATTTGAACAACGCCACCGCCCCATCTGGACCCTGCATGACGCCAATGCTATTTACCAGGCACACGATTATGGGAATATGGTTTCCGGTCTCGGCGGCGAGTTCAAAGGCGGACCCCTCGGCCAGCGATAGTATCGGGAGTTCCAACTCTTCTAATCCGATACTTTTGATGCCATCATCCGCCAGCTTGATCATGGTCGACGAAAAATCAATCCCCCATACTTCGTGTAAGCGCTCGGCAAGTACGGGGTCATACATCATTTCGCAATGATGCCGGATCCCTTGGGCTTTGGTATGAATTTCCGGATGGGTGAGCGGATTTGCTGTCTTCACGCCGTAGCGCAGATGGAGCCGCCCCGAACCGCAACCGACGTCCATCAGTTTAATCGGTTCGGTGAAATTTTCGGCGAGATGATGCAAGACCTGGTCTAAAAATACTTCCTCAAAACACTCGAAGGCAAAAATATCCGGATGTCCGCCGACGATTCGCTGTTCATAGGTCAGGGAACACTCATCCCAGATTTTTTTGTCGTCTTGATATTTTTCTTTCAACGGAGCCATATCACTGTCCTTTGTAGTAGCGCAAATCCAAGAGTTCATTCGCAAAGCCATGTTTGGTCAAGAAGGTGACGGCGGGATTGGATCGATTAACGTGAATTTTAATATTGCCGTCCGTGTTTTCAATCGCCTGCTGGAGGAGGAACCGCCCGATGCCTTGTCGGCGGTACTGCCGATGCACACACAGGTATACCAGGATATTTTCCGGGATAAAACCGGTCGTATTCATTCGTACGCACACCAGGGAACCGACCAGTTTGTCGCGGATCGCGGCCGTGATGATGAACCCGGTGCCTTCCGGATCCATCGATAAGGAATAATCGATTGCCTCGCGCAACAGTTCATGCGGGTCGTTGTACGGCGCCATATGTTCTTCCAGAAACTGGATAATGGTACTGGCGTCCAGCCAGTCCGGCAAGTCGTTTTCCGAACGCAGCAACATGAAATGAATATCGTCCAGCGAAGTTGTCCTGGTCTGCAACTCTCCGGATTTCTTGCGCGTGGTTTTTGCCTTGTAGCTGCGCGAAATCCCTTTACCGAACCGCAGCATCTGCTCGGCGGCGATACACCCCACTTGTTTGGCCATATCATTCATGGTGATGTTCCGCGAACCACTTTCCCCGATGATGGTAACCGGTTCATACAATCGGACGTGGGGAATATCGGTTAAATCGACGGTTGATGAGTTCATCGAGACCGATCCGATAAAGGGTGCCTGGTGACCCCGGATCAGCACATGCCCTTCCTGGGCAAGTTTGCGATCCAATCCGTGGGCGTACCCAATGGGGAGAGTGCCGATTATGGAATCACGGGCAATGGCCGATTTGGCCCGGTAGCCGATTCTACTGCCCTTATCGAGTGACCGGAGTTGAACGATGTGGCTCGTCAGAGTCATTACCGGTTTAACCGCAAAAGGCCGGGTTTTCTCCTGCGCGCGTTCCGGTGGCATGACGCCGTAGAGCAGGATACCCAGGCGAACGCCGAATTCCGCGGTTTCGGGGTGGGTCAGCAGGCTGATGCTGTTGGAGTAATGGCAGTGGTGAGGCAGGATATTCTCATCCTCTAGTTTCCGGCAAAGTTGCTTGAGGCGCAAAAATCCTTCCATCGCGTTCTTGTCGTCCCGTGGTTGCGCATAGATGCCTTCCAGCTGCAAGTGGGGTTTGGTCTGGGCATCCCGCGCCACTCGGAGCAGTTTTGAGGGGGGAATTCCCATTCGCTGCAAGCCGACATTAACATTGAGGTGAATCCTGTGTCTTTTATCCATGGCTGCGGCGGCATCTTCCAACGGTTGTAAAATGGACTCATGGATGACGGTCACACTGAAATCATAATAGACCGCCATTTCCGCCATCCAATCCGGAATGGGGTTCAACAGGAGTATCTCACTGTCAATGCCCAGCTTACGAAGTAATATGCCGTCTTGTGGCGTTTCGACCGCAAAATGCCGGCAGCCCGACCGACTCAAGCGCCGTCCCACTTCCCGCAATCCATGGCCGTAGGCGTCAGATTTCAGCACGGCATACAGAGCTGATTGGTAGGGAATCGACTCCCGCAATGTGCGATAATTGGCTTCCAGAGCATCCAAGTCAATGATCAGCTGATTCCACGGTTCTTCGTAATCCCGGTTGAGTGGTGGCAGGGACAGCGTGGTTTTCAGCGGGGCAACGTCCGGTTCAGGCATGGTGGCTCCCGGACAGAAGGTGTTTGCTCCCGGTTTTCCCCAAGGAAAAGGGAAACAATCGACGCAAAGGGGGATCGTGACCCGGAAGTATTTCCGTTATCAATAGATAAATACCTGCATCTCCTCCTACACTAAGGCGATCAGCCCGCCTCCGAAAATCAACAATCAACATTCACCGGCAACACTAAGTGATACGGTGACAATTGGTTGTTTCGTGATGGATTGTGTGCGAAAACTGCGACGAGGGGCGTTGTCTGTAGTGTGATTCATGTCCAGCACTCCCAACCCGATACCATGCGTTTCTCCCACGCACACCCCTATTCATAACAAGATGCGCGGTAATTGTCCACCCTTAGAAATAAATTGCTGGAGTGTTTTTGATCGAGCAATCAATTGTGTGCAGTAACGAATCTGTTCCGTCAATGGTCAACATGAGTGGGAACTGCGCCAGAATCGTTGAAGATCCGGCGCACGTGATGAGGTGAAATGACGTCAGTTGAAGGCTAAGAATTCTGAATCCTGGTAGTGTGGGCGGATTTGAACCGTTCGCTTGCGACGGACAATACAAAACACCGTTAAGAAAATTGAAATAATGACTTGCCGGAATTCTCGCGGGTCGTTGAGGGCGGATTACTTGACAGGATCATTTTTGAGATTGTTATGGTGGTCCCAGTCTTCCTCCGATGGAATCCGCTGACTGCGGAAGTCATAGATGGAGAGAAAACTGTCGGCAAATGAGGGCGTGAAATAATCGTTAAGTGTCTCAAAAACAGGGAGATTCGTGGCACGAGTGCCTGACTCAACTACCACCCATTCGACATGAGCCAGTTTGAGGTCTCTCTCAAGGACAATTGGATCCTCAGTGTTGGAAATGGCAGTATAGATCGCGGCTACGGAATCGGCGATCTCTCGTGGTGCCCCATAGTAGTACGGCCAACGGTGCGCTTGAAAACCAAACAGCGGAAGCTTGCCCAAAGCACCTGGATTCGGGAATCCAGATTGATCAGTTCATACTGGGTGACGACGTGCAACCAGAGAAAGCCACATACCACCAGCGACCCTGAGAACAGCAACGCGATAATGTATGCTCGATCAATTCGGTGATCGGACCTGTGTCTTTCAACCGCCATGTGCGTCGTCCAAACACCCCGAAAAATGAGAGATAGCCCGGGTCAGGTACACTGCACAATACCGATTTCTCAATGTCGAGATCGAATGAGCCGGCCTGTCCTTGTCATCTGTCTCACTTGTTAATCTAACCCCGCGATCACCGTAACACAATCCCCGGCTCAGATGGGCGGCACGAATTGTAGAACCGCCTGGACCCGGTAGCCTGCTCTTTGGGAGTAATTTGGTGAAAGCCCTGGTTCTACACATGCACAATATGGGTCGGAGGTGAATCGTTCACCCCGGTCCCCGCATGGCGGATAATAGGCCGGACCAGCCTGTTATGCCTTTATGGATTGCAATGATTTCGTTCTTCGAATCTTTGGTAGCGGGGGGCGGATTTGCCTGCCCTGAGCTTGCCGAAGGGAACCGCCGATCCGCCGCGGCGGATTATGAGCCGGTCCAATATTCAATTCAACCATGGATAATTCGTTTAATTCTCGAATCTTTGGTAGCGGGGGGCGGATT
>CAYWVO010000063.1:0-13213 GCA_964461835.1 uncultured Ignavibacteria bacterium
CACGCCATAGATCCGGCGCACGAGAACACCGGAATATGGATTTCCATCCACCTAGAGTATATCTGTCTTGACCGCGATCAGTATAATGGAAAGCCCGTTTTGAAGCAATGTGATCGAGCGATATTTTTGCGCGAAGTACGACGACCACAGAGGATTGCACGGGCTGAACGCACTGCGGAGTAGTGAGGGAAATCTATAACCTACGCAGATCAGCGCGTGCGGAACACATGCGACGCGTCCGGGGGTTATTCGCCTCAAGCGGGTCAGGACTTTGGATGGATAGAGTAACGACCCCCGACGTCTTGAGTCCTAGGGACTCAAGGCTCTGGGTGGGATACACTTACCTAAAATCTCTTGGTATAACCGTGGCAGTAAGGAGTTTTGCCGGTTTTCTGGTAGTAGTCCTGATGATACTCCTCGGCTTCCCAGAACTCACCGGCCGGCACGACCTCGGTGGCGACCTCGAGACCCTTCTCTTCCAGGATGCCAATCAGTTTTTCGGTGGTCTGCTTTTGTTCTTCATCGACATAGTAAACCGCTGAGCGATACTGTGCACCGATATCCGGTCCCTGCCGATTGACCTGTGTGGGATCGTGAATCTCGAAAAAGAGTTTGGCCAACGCCTCGAAACTGGTGCGGGAGGGATCAAACTCGAATTTCATTGCCTCGGCGTGGCCGGTGTTGGTGTAGCAGACTTCTTTGTACGTTGGGTCTTCTTTGTGACCGCCCATGTAGCCGACTGTGGTAGAGACCACACCGTCCGCTTTCTGGAAGAAATATTCCACGCCCCAGAAACAGCCGCCGGCAAAATATGCCGTCTTCGTTTTTACCGGTTCCTCGGCGGGAACGAAGTTAAGCGATATTGAGTTGACACAATGCCGCGTATTCTTCTCGGTGAATCCCTCACCGAGAAAGACATGACCCAAATGGCCGCCGCAGGCGGCACAGATAATTTCGGTGCGCATACCGTCGGCGTCGGTTTGCCGTTTCACCGCGCCGGGGATTTCGTCATCAAAGCTCGGCCAGCCACAGTGGGCGTCAAACTTGTCACTCGACTGAAACAGGGGTGCATCGCACTGCTTACACGTATACGTGCCCTTTTCATTATACTTATAGTATTTTCCCGAAAACGGCCGTTCGGTGCCCTTATCGATAATGACGTGTTTTTCTTCAGCGGTCAATTCGTTTAGTTCGATCACATGTTCCTGCGCCATTGCCACAACTCCAGTCGCCAACAGGATCACAAAGATTAGAGTGGCTGTACGCATCGAACCAGCCTCCCTTCCAGCGTTGGTACGAACCGATCAATGAAATGAGGAGAAAAAGAGTGTCAAATAGATCGACTCTTGCGTTGATACTGCAAATGAGATAATTGCCATACAGTCCATGGCAGCCGGCAACAATTTTGTCAGGCGATTCATGCTCGTTTCTTCCTCTTTCTTAGTGTGCGGATTCTGGCGGCCAGAAGTCTGCAATAGTATGATGCAACAACTCGTTAAACATCTCCGGTTTCACCATGTGCGGAAAGTGACCGCTGTTCGGCATAATCTCCACCGCAAATGATTCTGCTATCTGCCGGTTTGCTTCAACATTCGTGGGATTTTCGTCGGAGTTGATGCACCGGATCGGTACGTGCACGTCTGCCAGCGCCGTTGCGTAGTCGTAACGCATGATATTCTCAAATGATTGCCGGGCAATGTCCGGTGGCGCCGAGGCCATCTGGAGGGCAATCATTTCTGCCAGTGAGGAATCGACGGACGGCGGGAACATCCGCCCGCGCACGAAATTGTAGGTGACCGCGGCGAAGTTGGTATCAAACATGCTCATCAGATCGGTGATTTGTTCGTCACTCCACTGTTGTTCCAGATTCTGTAAGTTATCTACGCCGACAATCGCAACGACCCGATCGCCCAAAATCCGTGCTGCCTCAATCGCCACCGGGCCACCCATCGAGTGCCCGACCAGGATGATATGCTCCAACCCCAGGTCGTTGGCGACCGCCGCGACATCCTGCCCGTAGGCCGCCATCGTCCAGTTGTCCCGGTTGTCACCCGATTGCCCGTGTCCGGCCAGATCGAGGGTTACCACCTGATATTCCTCGGCAAATTCATCTACCTGGGCGTCCCAAAACCCGCGATTGCAGCACCAGCAGTGGACGAACAACAGCGTCCTATCGCCTGAACCATAGACGTCGTAGCGGATTTCCACGCTGTCTGCAGAACGCGCCGTGTAGATTTCGGGGGATTCCGCTGTTTTGGCGGGGGTCTCAGACTGAGTTTGCTGCTGACAGGCGGCCACGCCGACTAAGGTCAGTATCATGAAAATACCGGACAAAATGCGGGCATACGGCATCGTGCACTCCTTTGCACAGTGGTTTTTACCATAAAACTCCGGAGGGCAATACAGGTCAAGGGTTACGCTCTCATCTTTTTGAAATTTACCCATTGTTTTCGTCAGTTTCTGCTTGCGCGATATTTCATTCGCCCCGTATTTCAGGATACAGCGGAAAGGAGGTGGTTCAATGAACATAGACTTAGCTGAGGTGACTGATACGTAGTAAACCTCCTCAAGTATTATCGTTGGGGTTTGCTGCGTAAATCCCAACAGAATCACCGGCCTGGTGGCGCGCTGTTGCCGCCAGGTTTTCTTTTTTGGGGCTGTTCGGTGATATTCCTGGTAGACCGCGAACGAGGTTCTGTCACAGGCAAGAAAAGGGCGATCAGAGTTTGCGGAAAAATGTATGGATTTCTGCGGATCCGTCCTGCTTTTGCCAGGCTGTAAACCCTTTCTCGTGTGTCAGGTCGATCAAGGGGGCGGGATTGAATGGGGTAATTACTTCGAAGATTTCCTCATCTTTAAGCTTTTTCAATTCGCTCATCACTCGGCCAATCGGTTGTTCCCCGGCTTCGATTAAGGGCCGCGCATCCAGCGTATCAACAATTTTGTCGGGATTGAACCACGCCGGCGGGGAGGTCGGCTGGTCACCGAACTCTCGCGCGTCTTCGCCGGAATCCAGCATGTCCTGGCCTACTTCCCGGCGCAGACGGTTAATCAGATCTTTCGCGGGAATTCCCCCGACCCGTGCCGCCTGCGCGAGGCTGGTTACCTGAGCCACGGTTTTCCGCAAGACCGGGTTGCGCAGTTTCTTAAACGCGGGTGCGCAATCGATCAGGGGTTCTTCCAGCTCGGGATACGCCCGCAACAGTTCGGCGACTTTGGTTCTCGGGGTGATTGGCAGGCGTTCGGCATACATGGCGACTACTCCTCCGGGTAGGATAACAGCCGCTGCTCCCCGGTGAGCGCCCGTTTCTCGGTCAAATCTTGACTGACTTCCAAGGTGCCCAGATACGCACCCGATTCATCCCGCACGGCGAAATACTCAATATGGATAAACCGGTCCTTCAGCGTGATCCAAAACGGCGCCCGGTCGGCCTTGCCGCTTTTGAAATCATCGAGAATCTGCTGCACGATATGCACGCTGCCCGGCGGATGGCAGTTTTGCACCTTGCGGCCGATAATCGCGCGGTTGCGCTCAAAAATCCGTTCCCGTCCCTGCGTGAAATATTTGACCGTGTCGTTTTCATCCACAAACGTTAAATCAAAAGGTATCGTGTTGAGGATTGTTTGCAATTGCAGCGGTGTCAGACTGCCGCTGGGGAACGTTACCGTGCCGGCGGTCGCCTTTTCTTCCTTGGGTTCCGGCGTGCCTGCCGGTTTCCATTCGTCGGTTGGGTCGTAAATACAAAAGCCGATTTGGGGGCTTTGGGTATACACCGTGTACCATTCCTCCTCGGTGAGTTTATCCAGGCACATCGGGAAGAGAATTTCTTCCTCCTTGAAAATCATCTCGGCGATTGCCTCGGCGACCGGGCGAAAAACAAGTTGGATCAGGCCCTGGGCCTCGGACGCAGTGACTGAATCGGTATGCTCCAGCGTTTCCAATGCGCCCTTGACCAGCTCACGGATTTCATCATCTTTACCCCACATCACCGTCGGCGGTCCAGTGATTCCTTTTTTCTCTAGAAAAGGGAAGACCAGGTTCTCTTTGCGGCTGTAGTGTTTGTCGACATCCGCCAGACGGCTGAACCGCAAACGCAACAACCCGAGCTGCTCGGATGCGTCGGCGTCACCGGCCAAACCCTGGATTTCATCAAAGAGTTTATCGACCAGCGCCAGTTCACCGTGCAGGGCTTCATTCTCTTTTTTGAATGTGTGCACTGGGTGGCCGGCAGGCAGCGACGGCTCCTCCAGAGTTTGCAGGGCACCTTTCATCGCCGCGGCGTGCAGATCGCAGAGTTTGAGAATCTCCTCGGACGGCAACCCCTCCGAAATCAACTCCTGCTCCACTTCGACCACTTCGCTGTACGGCACCCGTCCCAGCATCCGGGTCAACTGGTCTTTGACCGCGTCCGGCGCGGTGCCCTCGTGGAGTTGCAGGATCATATGTTTAAGGACCTTCCGTCGCTCTTTGGCATTATCAATCAATTCACTCACAATCTGCTCCTTACCTCAGCGTGTTCGGTTACCCGGCTGATCTTCTTGCTACGAGGGAAAATAGATAGAATCGGGGCTGATGATGCCTTGATTTAAGTCAAGGGTGATGCGGCTGTTTTCTCCAAGACTGATGATACCAGATGTAGCCCACCCAGAGTTCTGAGTCCTGCAAGGACTCAGAACATCGAGTGGGGCGGTACCCAATGTACTCTGTGCGCGGCAGGTCTGTAACCTGCCGGGTTTATGAGACCTGCAGCGCCATCCCCTATGTCATCCCGGCCGTGAGCCGGGATCCATTTTTCCCCGTGCGCAGCACGGGGGAAGCACCCACAAGCCCTGACGAACGGGAATGTTAAAAAAGCCTGGAAACCCTGACGAACGTCAGGGCCACCCGATCTGGGAATGTGAGTGGGACGTGCACGTGGTGACCTGGGCATCCCGCCCATGGACACGGGCAAGATGCCCGTGCCACCAGGCCGCTCCACTCTGTCATCCCGGCCTTGAGCCGGGATCCATTTACCCTTGCGCAGCAAGAGGGAAGCACCCAGAAGCTCTGACGAACGGGAATGTTAAAAAAGCCTGGAAACCCTGACGAACGTCAGGGCCACCCCATGTTGGACCTGTGCGCGGCAGACCTCCCGAGGCTGCCTGTCTCATGAGAACTGGTCCGCGGCAGGTCTGTAACCTGCCCGGTCTATGAAACCTGCAGCGCCATCCCGTATGTCGTCCCGGCCTTGGGCCGGGATCCATTTTCCCCGTGCGCAGCACGGGAGTGAGTTGAGCGTCAATGGGTGGCAACGGCAAACCTGGTCCGCCGCAGGCGGGCTGCAATTGGGGTTGTAAAAGTTGGCGCACGAGACGTACGCCCACCACTAATGTGCCCGGGTTGCAGGCGCACTTCGATCAGCGCTAGAAACTCTGCAGAACCGGGAGATTCTGCGCATTTCGGTGAACGGGCAGACGAGACGTCTGCCGCGCACAATCCCCACCTCCACTCTGCCGTAGGCAAGTTTTATTTTTCTACTCAGCAGCGGCCGGCCCCCGGAAACCCTTGCGCGCAGCCCACAAATCTTTATTTATTTCATTGACATCAAGATGAACCCGCCGCGGCGGGGCGGAGGTGAGGACATGCCATTCTGCCCACAATGCAAATTCGAATATACGAGCGGCGAGGCTGAATGCATCGACTGCGGGGTACCGTTGGTTGACGAACTTGAGGTGTCAACCGACCCGGAGCCGGAGGACGAAGACACTACCTTTACCCCGCTCCGAAACTATTCCGACCGGGTGCAGGCCGAGGTGGTGAAAGAGGCGTTAGCCAACGAAGGGATTCCCTCGCGGATCAAAGCCGATGATTCCCTGGGTTTCGCCAATAGCGGCATCGGCGCTCATCCGGAGGTCGTGCTCTGGGTACCGGAAGACTCCCAGGAGTTTGCCGAACGGATCGCCGACCGCCTGCGACGGCCCGAGGTATGACGATACCAGATAGCGCCGATCCGGCACTCGCAGCCCATTCATCACGCAGCCGATGGCTCTCTTGCGTTTTACTTTTGCCCGCCGATCGTGTATGCTAAGGGCCAACCAGGGGAGTGGTAGCGATGACGGGGTTGTGGATTGTTCTCGGCATACTCGTACTCGGCGTGATTATTGCGTTGGTGTCACCGATAAAATTTCGCGCTTTGCTCACCCCGGCAATCCAGCAGCTCAGCGTCCGCTACCTGCTGTTCGGCTTTACGGTCGACCTGGCCCAGCAACGTCAGACGGTCGACGTCCTCGGATTAAAAATTCGCTCCTTCACCGCTCGCCTCGGGGAAAAACCGGAAAAGAAGAAAGAACCGGGCGAGGAGGAAAAGCCGAAGGTAAAAGAACCACCCAAAGAAGAGGCAAAGAAACTGCCCGTACCCCGGATTGTTGAGGCCCTTTGGCGTCATCGCAAAACCATTAAGCGAATTATCCTTCGCGCCCTGCGGCTGTTAGCCCGTCTCCCGGCGACTCCACAGTTGCGCTTGCTGAAAATCGAGGTTACCGCGGGCACGGGCGACCCGGCACTTACCGGGATGTATTACGGATGGTACCACGCGATCCAACCGGCCTGGGCGGCGCGGCGGGTATTTGTGACCTGGTACCCGGTATTTGAAAAGGCGTATATCACCGCCAGCCTGGATGGTCGCCTCTGGTTGCAACCATGGCGTCCGCTGTGGGAAACTGTCCGATTTGTTATCGCTCTGCCAAAACGTGGATTGTTTCGTCTGTATAAAGAGATTAAGCAGAAGGAGGCCTAAATGGCTGCCACTATTGTAGACATGATGTCGGCAATTGTCGGCGAAATCAAAACGATCGCCCGATCCGAAACAATCATCGGTGATCCGGTGTCCGTGGGCGACAAGACCGTGGTCCCCATCGTTAAAATCACCGCCGGCTTTGGGGCGGGTGGTGGTGAAGGGTCCGCCGGTGAGAAACAAACCGGCTTCGGGGGCGGCGGGGGCGGCGGGGTCTCTATCGAACCCGCTGCGTTTTTGGTGCTCGACGGCGACCAGGTTTCTCTGCTGCCGGCAAAATCGTTCAAGTTTGAAAAAATTATCGATTCGGTTCCGGACCTGCTGGATAAACTGAAAAACCTCGTCCCCAAAAGCAAAAAGGGCGAGGAGAAAAAGTAGACTTGGTGGCTGGTGTAGGCCCCCTGCACCAGCCCTTTTCAACTACCTGCGGTAACCCCGAGTTTGACCCACCGCAGGCGGACTACCCCGGCAGTTGCCACTCACCGATTCTACCGTTCGGTACCGTGCTCAACGATTGTCTGCTGCAGTGATAATTTTTACTACCGTACTTGATGTACGCCTTACACGCTAACCGCATTTTTTATTATGTGCAATATTTAAAATCGACTTGACATAGAGCTTACCGTAGTGTACTATGCGCCTATCCAGGGATTTTGGCGAGGGCCCCTACACGTACTGCAGCACTTCGGTATACCTCCCTCACTGCGGGGCAAGTCAACGTTGTTGGTTGTGTCCAGGACTTGTTAGAATTAACCGGAATCCTCGGGTGACAACGTAGTGTCTTTTGTTCGTATCGGCGTGTGGTACGCACGTAACCGGTGGGCGGGGAGGAATGCCTGCACAGGGATGTCGACAATCGGCGTTTGCCGCGCCTCAAGCATCGTCATCAAATGGTAGCGGGGCCCTACCCGCTCTCGCTCGGGCGAGAGTGACGCGGGCAGATGACTCTGCCGCGGAGAAACATCCGACGTATGTCGTCCGTGAGTACGGCGAACTGCTGGCCTGCCTGATTTTGAGTGCGTGCCTGATGGCCATTGCGTTGCGAGCGCCTGGCTTAGGGTGGACTGCCTGGGTAAATTTACTCCCCCTGTTTTTGGCCATTCGCCTGCTGCCCCCGCTGCGTGCGGGGATTGCGGGTGCGGTCTGGGGAGCCACGCTGTATTTAGGTGCCGCGGTAGTCATCGGCGGTCTGGTTACGCCCTCTGTCATCTCTCTGGTATTGTTAACAATCGTCCCGGCCGCCTATGCCTATTGGGGCGCTTGGGCTTCTCATCGCTTCGGGTGTGGTCCGATCATCCTCGCCCTGGGATGGATCCCGGTCGAGGTACTCTTAATTCCGGTCGGATTTTCCGGCGGGGTGCTCTCCGGCCTGCACGCTGGAGGCGCAGCCGGCTGTTGCCTAAGTCGTGTTTTCGGGTATGTAGTGGTGGCGTTTATCATCGCGACCGCGAACGCGTTGGTGGCGAGCGTCTTGTATGAAATCCAAATTAGGCTGCCGCGTTGCGCCGTCGTCTTAACGCGCTCCGATTGTGCAATCTTGCCATTGACCATTATCCGCTTGGCCATCCGACATATCTACCACTATCCCTCGCTGGCGCGCAGCCCCCCCGCTCTGCTGATCGTCTGGCACCTCTTACGATTATGTGTCGAACAATCGGGGGCAGAACACAAAAACAACGTGCTGTTCTGTACGGCATAGTAAAAGAGGTATGATCATGAAAAAATGGTATCACCTATGGCTCACCGTGGCGCTGACAGTATGTGTCGCAATGCTATGTGCGGCTGCCGCCTCAGCCCAGACCATCAACATTGACAAGGCGATAAAGAGCGACCTGGGAGGTAACCAAACTAACTACGAGGTGGCCGGCACTGTGGATGGGGTTGGCAATAACTACCGCGTGGAACTTCATGTTTATGACGCAAACGACGCTGTAATTGATGTGCAACAGATCACCGTCACCGACGGCTCACCCGATTGGAGCATGGAATGGACCGCGGTGGCAGGTGGCGTCAGGGTAAAAGCCTGCTTACGGGACGATCCCGGATTGCGCAGACCAACACAAGACTGTGACGATGAGGATTGGCGAACGTTCCGTCACCACGAGCCGGTACCCTCTCTCACCGAGTGGGGACTGATTGTCCTAGTGTTGTTGATCATAACGGCAGCGGCAATTGCCATTCGCCGCCGCCGGGCGATGGCTGCTGCGTAACGGGCTGTGGCCGATGATTCGTACGCATCTGGTATGATGCGGACTGACTCCCTCGATGATCATCATCGGGGGAGTTTTTTATCTCCCGGCGCCGCACCTGCCCCAATTTCGGAGTTGGCAGAATTCTTCTCCGTGTCATTCCCGCGGAGGCGGGAATCCATTTGGAGGTGGTGTGGGCAGACATTTCACTTTGTGCGCGGCAGGTCTTTAACCTGCCCGTTGCTCAGGATATGGCAGACCCTCTCCCTGGGTCATTCCGGCCTGGAGCCGGAATCCAGTTTGCCTTTCGCCGCGCCGGGTGCCCCGCGGCTTGCCGCGTGCGTGGTGCCGGCACAGCATTTTCCTCACTGCCGATCAGGCGTCAATAATCATAGATAAAGCAGATCGGTATCATATCGTTACCATAGTAAACTTTTTGCACAAGAACGGCTACATCGGTGGGAGCGACGTGTCCGTCGCAATCGCAGTCTCCTATGCCGTGGTGAATCAGGTTGGGAGGAACCCACGAGCGATATACATAGTTGGCGAGCAATTGGACATCGACCGGTGTCAGTGTTCCGTCGTTGTCCATATTCCCCCGGACACGGAAAAGAGCGCCCGGAAGGCGTTGAGCCGGCCATGACCGTAGTAGGGGTCCCAACCGGCATCGCCCAGATCTTCCGCTGAACCTTCGATAATATTTCTAACAACTAGGTGACAGGTATCCCAATATTTGGCATCGGTATAAAAATCCGGGCGGCGTGATAGAATCATCGCGGCGATTCCTGCCACCTGTGGACATGCCGCTGAAGTTCCGCCGAACTTGCCCGTGTAATGGAGATTTCCTTCCCCATCATCCCAGCCGCTGTAATGTGGATTCCAGCCTTTCGTCATCATCTGATCAATAGTCCATACATCACCTCTAAAATCGTATGTGCTGTACCGTAAATCCCCGCTCGGAGCCACAACATCTAATGAATCACCATAGTTACTGTAGTCCCAGGCCTCATCGTTCTTGTCCGTGGCGCCGACCGCAATAACTTCTGCCATGTTTGCCGGAAAAGCCACCGCGTTCCAATCAAAATTCCCGGCAGAGAATACCACGACGTTGGAATAATTCCGGTTCTCATTGGTGCTTGTCGCCCGCACAATTGCCTGATAAACATCCGGAAGTGGCTTCACTCGATAGTAACTCCAGCTATTCGATATTATCACCGCATTGCCACTGTCGGCTGCGTAGTCAATTGCATTAACAATGACGCGTGTTCTATCGTTTGAATGGCCTTCATCGTCGTATATCTTTACCGGTCTTATTCTTATGTTCGGCACCAACCCCACGACACCTGTATCATTATGGCTGGCCGCAATCAAGCCTGCACATGCGATACCATGATTTTGATAAATCCCAGGAGTTGGATCCCAGTCCGGTTCAGGATAGCCGGTGGCCGAATCACCCATTGCGTCATATCCATCAGTGATTCTTGACGATGGTAAATCCTCATGCGATTCGATGCCCATGTCGAGGACGACCACTTCCATACTTGGATCTCCGAAGGCCATGGCGACCTCCCACGCCGAATCGGCATCAATATCGGCATCCGCCGTACCGCCGGTTTGTCCGGTATTATGGAAATTGTACTGATGATAGAAAAAGGTATCGGACGGCACATATGCCGGCACCGGCTCGGCGTAGAATGTGGCACAGGCGTAAATCGTCTGATCCAGTTCGTGAAGATCGTTCCCAATTTCCAATGGCCCACCGGCGGACGTATCCTCCAATTCCGTCCAAAAGAGATTCGAAATAAACGGACTTGAATCAGCAATGGTGAGATTATATGCAGTCAGAATAGACACTACTGAGTCACGGTCGAGTGAATGATCAAATTCAACACTGACCAGATCGGAAATCGGTAGCGCGATTGAATCTGATGGCAAGTATACCGGCGCCACGCGATACACTACCGGGTCGCTCATTAGGCCGCCAGCCGCCTGCGAATAACTGCAATTTGGCGATAAGGCAATAACATAGAAACCACGATCAAGATATTCTGGCTCCGGAGCATCGCTTAGACAATCCTTGCCCGAAATGAAGGTACCGATGCTTGGCACAACTACTGAACTATCGAATTGCACTGCAATAAAATCGTCGGAAATCTCAACTGAAATACTTTCCTGCCCCACGTAGTAAAAATCGTCGGCGGCAATTGCCAATGTGGCGAACAAGAACGTTGCACACAAGAGCACTACGAGTCTCTTACACATTGTTTCCTCCTTAATTAGGGTTCAGGCCCAACCACAATTGGATCGGGCATCCACTCAAAAGGCTTGTCAATGTCGACTTTGCGATTAAATGCCAACGTATGTATGTCGAATACGAGGACCGGCCCGGTCGCCCAGCCGTTGCCACCGGTCGATACATACGCCTCAGTGCCAGCCGGCGAGAAATCAATTGTGGTGACGCATGGCCGCGAAATCCCACCAAACAGGGAAAGGGTATCGATATCGATAATGCGTCCCATCTGTTGCTCAATAGCATCATAGACAAAAAACATCCCGACGATATATCCGGGCGGCACATACCCAGGATCATCGAACAGGACATAGCGACCATCCGGGGAAACCGCTATATCGCCGTACGGGAAGACTAATTGGTAAAAAACCTCCAACTCCAGACTCGGCGTCTTAAATCCGATAAACCAGGCGCGGTTGCGAGTGTCTCTGAAAATGCCAAAACCGTGCTTTCCTGAGGGGGTCAAGGCAAATGCCAGTCCGTACGCAAATGTGTTATCGGGTAGAATAACCGAATCGGCCGCGAGAATTCGTTTGTACCGGAAATCATACGCCGTCAAGCGGTTATGTTCGCCGTTGCCAATGATGAAGCCGACGGTGTCCGCTGAGGCAACTGAGCCCGCCAAAAAGCCAACTGAATCAATACCAACCAAGGACAAAGTTGCCGCGTCAAGGAATTCGACATTATCGCTGTGTGGGCGCAGAATTAAGGACTCGTTTTCCAGGAAAACCAACTGGCTGGCGCCAGGGGTCTCCGCTACTGGTTGCAGAGTCTTGGCGGAGGTTTTTCTAGTCCGGTAATTCGTGAAATTGTCATCATGATTAGAATATATGTACTGCCCGTCAGAACTCAGCAGTAGATTGGTGCTTCGGCCGTTGGGAATCGAGTCGAGAAGCTCTCCTGTCTCGGCATTGAGAACGTACAAATTCTTCGTAACGGCGTCCGAGGCATATAACCGTATCCCTTTGGGTTCATCGTGCTTCGTTGGTTTATCGTTGCAACTAACTAACAAACAAGCGGTGAGCAGGCAGATGATGCCCGCCGTCACGAAGCCGCGACATCGAGGCATTGTGAATTCCCCTTTCTCTCACCGGCGGCGGAGTATTACTCAATAGTCAGGTCTTGTCAATGATACACTCATTATATGCACTAGTCTCAATTGTTTGTCAATAGCAATAAGTCAGCATGAGGCCACAAATCACAATGCATCTCATGGTATCCCTCCTGTCATTTTAGGTCCGATTGCTAAAAACACCGGTGAATGAGCAAAATCAGGCAAGAGCCAATTAACTATTTCACGTTTATCGGTATCGATCACCAAAATTGGGCCAAGGACGTTTCCGATACTGCCTGCCGTCACGTACACTTTATTGGAATCCGGATGGAAACAGATATCACGGGGAAAGAAAAACGATTTCGGCATCGGCGCTGACATAGAGTCCAGACCCAAGTCGGTTATTTCTTTGAGTAGAGCACCAGTGTTGCTGTTGTATATAGCCAGCTTGCCAAGGCGACCCGTAAATGATCGATCTCCAGCATCAGTCACATACGCCTCTTCACCATCCGGGGATAGAGCAACATCGCCATTAGGCCAGGGAAAAACTGAGCTATGAAGACATTCTGCGTTCTCCAGGTCGTAGATAAAAAATCGAGTTCCACCAGTACCAAAACCCGTGCCATAGTGCTTTGTGCCACTGGAACTTATATCGTATCGAAGCACGCTTATCATCTTCGTCCCATCCGTCATTTCAAATGGCCCCCATTTGCCAAGGACTTGCTCAGAATCAAGATCGTAGGAAACGAGTTCCGTACTATCCAAGCTGCCTTCACCAAACCAGTTGTGTCCAAAAAATAAATCAGGATTTTCACGATAGAGGGGTGAGTATAAATCTAACGAGTCTTCTGATGAGCTCATGTCAAGAGTTGTGTAAATTGTTTTTTCACGCAGCGTGCCTTTCAGC
>CAYWVO010000064.1:0-13088 GCA_964461835.1 uncultured Ignavibacteria bacterium
TATGGACCACCGCCACTTATACGATTCGCCGCTCCGAGTTACCGGACAGCACTGAAGACAGCATCAGGTAAAAGGTCAACATCGATCGCAACAAGATGATGCCCGAGGATCAGATGGCGTTGAAAAGTCATTGCTCTCGGCTCTCTGGTAGGCTCTTGGGTCTCTATTGATATCGGCGGAGATTCGCAGCTATGGAAAGAAGCAGTCCCATAATTATTATCGGTGCAGCGCGGTCAGGCACAAACATGTTGCGAGATGTCCTTTCGCAGATCCCCGGGGTGACTACTTGGCCTTGCGACGAGATAAATGCCATTTGGAAACATGGCAACCGGCATGTCAATCATGATGAACTGGACCCTAGTTTGGCCCGACCCGATGTGATCTCCTTTATCCGACGGAAGTTCAAGCAACAGTTAATGCGCTCGAATGGAGAAACAGTCGTGGAAAAGACTTGTGCGAATTCCTTGAGAGTTCCCTTCGTTAACGAGGTATTTCCTGAAGCTCGCTATGTTTTAATTGTCCGTGATGGCCTAGATGCGGCCGTTTCGGCAATGAAACGGTGGAGAGGGGGTGTCAATCTTTCGTATACGGTGAGAAAGGCGCGGTTTGTGCCTTTGGGGGACCTCCCTGGCCATGCAGTGGCTTGGTTGGGAAATCGATTGAAACAGGTTCGGTCCGAGGATGATGTATTGTCCACGTGGGGCCCTAGGCCCCGAGGGATCGACCAATTTCTTCGATGGCATGGATTGGCGGCGACCTGTGCCATGCAATGGAGTGTTTCCGTTACCTTGGCGGATAGGGCATTGAGCGAGGTGCCCGCTGGACGGAGAATCTTTGTAAACTATGAAGATTTTGTGCAGCAGCCATTGCACCACATTTCGGAAATCACAACTCGGTTCGGGATCTCCGTCAAGCACGCGATTATGCAAGATGCCGTTCAATCTGTATCAACGTCGAGTATTGGACGCGGCAGGCGAACTGCACCTGCCGGTTTGTTGAATGAAATGAGGCCGTACCTTCTGGAAACGCTCCGCTCATTTGGCTATGAGGAGTGACCCGATTGGCCCATTGGCCCGAATGGCCAAACGCTCATTCGACTTGCTTATTGCTGGATTGTTGTTGATTCTATTGGGGTGGCTAATCCTATTGGCGGCGGTTTTTGCTGCAGTGTCAACAGGATCTTCAGGTTTCTTCTTTCAGGAAAGAGTTGGCCGGTACGGCAAGCGATTTCGCTTGGTCAAGATCAAGACCATGAAAGATAATCCGGATCACCGGACTTCGGTAACCGTGAAAGGCGATCCACGAATCACTCGGACCGGAGCTCTGCTGAGAAAACTCAAGATCGACGAACTACCTCAATTGTGGAACGTGCTTGTTGGGCATATGAGTTTGGTGGGTCCACGACCCGATGTTCCCGGTTTCGTAGATGAATTGAAGGGACACGACCGTGTGCTGCTGCACGTGCGGCCGGGTTTGACGGGCCCAGCCAGTTTGGTTTTCCGGAATGAGGAAGCACTGCTGGCCAACGCAAATGACCCTGAACAGTTCAATCAGGAAGTACTGTTCCCTCTCAAGGTGGCTATCAACCGTCGTTACCTGGAAGAATATTCGATTTGGCGGGATCTAAAATACATTATATTAACAGCGATTCGCCTCCCCTTGAGTTTGGACGACGTTGGCATCAACGGCGATTCGCTGCCACGTAGTTAGTACCTACCCAGAATCGCGCCTGCGTGTTACGCGGTGTGAGTGCACGAAATATGTTTGTCGACCATACACGGGAGAATATTGATGCATTATCGACGGGCGGTCATACGAGATCAAGGAGAGGTGACCATTGAAGATGGTCAACTGATGGATCAAATACCTGACGGCGGGGTGGTTGCTCGAGCTCTAACGACTGCTATCAGTGCGGGGACGGAACGTATGTGGTACAGGGGAGAAGCGCCGGCCCTAAAAAGTGGCCGACGATCGTACCCCTATTTCCCAGGGTATTCTTTTTACGGGGAGATTGTGGCGGCTGGCGAGGGGGCGCGAGCAGGTGTTGGAGAAAGAGTTTTTGCGATGGCTTCGCACGCTAGCCACGTCTTATTGGAGGAGGATGACTACTGGCTAACAGTGCCGGATACCCTGAACCCTGAGGATGCCGTAGGTATCTCCCTCACTGGAACGGGCGTGCACGCCACACACAGGGGTGGGCCGGAATTGGGAGCAACTGTCGTGGTGATAGGGCTGGGTGTCGTAGGAATCTTACTGGCGCAGACCGTGCGCGCGGCAGGTGCCGCTACGGTAATTGGCGTCTCTTCTTCAGCTCTGAAACGCAACTTGCTATGTGAGTTGGGTTTCGAAAATACTGTAGCGAAGGGGTCTGGGAGCGAAAGAGACTTGATCAGTGCATTAACTGAGGGAAGAGGGGCTGACGTCGTTTTCGAGTGTACAGGGAGGTCTTCAGATGTTGAGCTCGCTTGTCAGTTAATACGATCGAAAGGGAGGCTAGTTTCCGTGGGAATGCACCTTGAGCCATTCAGAGTTTCCGGGGAAGCGATGTTCGCAAAGGAGCTAACAATCTTGGGTTCTCGATCGGCGGGAGACCATGCTGAGGGCGAAAACAACAGGTTTTCTCGGCGGGCCGTGATTGCGGAAGCTGCACGACTGATTTCAGACGGCCAAGTGGTGAGTTCCGATCTTACGACGCACCGGTTCCCCTACGAAGACATTAAGAAAGCATATGACCTTGTCAACGGGCAAGGGGATCACGCTGAATACCTTCAAGTAACGCTAGAATGGGATGGCTGACGTGAATCAGATTGGAGTCATTGGCTGTGGCAAGATGGCTCGTAGACACTTGAAAGCCATGGTCCAGCTAGATATGGCTGACAGGTTTTTCCTTTACGACACGTCCTTCGCACGAGCGCAGGAATTGGCGGCAGATTTTGAGCCCAGGGCCGAGGCAGCCAAAACACTAGATCACGTTCTTGATAGCGAAGACATCAACGGCGTTCTAGTCTTGACACCCACACCTTCCCATGCTGATCTCGTCATCGGTTCTTTGAATGCTGGGAACGTTGTCTTTTGTGAAAAACCGCTGGCTTTGAGTGAACTCGAAGTTCAACGAATCGCATCGGCCGAAGTTGAGGCTCAAAGGGTCTTTGGGAATACAGAGACGGGCACAGCGCCTTCCCGGTTGATGGTTGGATACATCTACCGGTATATGCCCAATATGCAGGACGCCAAACAGATAATCGACAGTGAGGCGCTGGGAGATTTACATACAGCGTTCTTTCGTTTAGGTGGCCGCGGGGGCGCTGCTGAATGGAAGCACAGAAGGGGATCGGGTGGTGGCGCTTTGTTGGAAATGTCGGTACATCAGTTGGATATGGCGCAGTGGCTTTTTGGGGACATTTCGCTGGAAGCGGTATTGGAGCACAAGTTGGTGATGCCAACCCGGTTGATCGGGACGCATCGAGTGGAGGCGGACGCTGAAGATCTCGTATTGATGCGCATTCAGGGTGCGAATCGTGTCCTTATTCTGTTACAGAGTGACCTGATTACACCGAGGTTCATGCAATGGATAGAGATCCAGGGAGACAACGGGGCTTTGTTTTGTAGTATTTTGGATCATTTGCCGTCTTTCGTCGATCTGTTTGAGGGGCGCCATGGTTTGAACGCCGGCCGAACGACGATTCAAGCCAAAGAAAGCGCCCAACGCGAAACGCCGCATGTGCGGCAAATGCGTGATTTTGCCAGGCTTTTGCGAGGGGAACACGTGAAGGTGCCGTCTTCCAATGGCTCTTTGGCGATAGCGCGGATGGTCGATTCCATTCGCCAAATATTATGAGAATGATCGATCCACGCTTGCCCAATTTCTTCATATTGGGCGCAGCGAAAGCTGGCACTACAACTTTGTATGGGCATCTTAAAGGACACCCTGAGGTATTCCTGTCTCAGGTGAAAGAGCCGCATTTCTTTGACAACGATGCCGAATACAGAAGGGGATATCAATACTACGCAGATACATACTTTACACAGTCAGAGAGTTATTCTTTGAGGGGGGAAGCCACGCCTGCATATCTCAGGTTGCCAAGGAAAGTGGCGCCCCGAATACGTAATTGCTGCGGGGACAAGGTCAAGTTCTTGGTATTGCTCCGCGATCCTGTTCAACGCGCGCTTTCTCACTATCGGCACAGGGTCAAGTTTGCCCGGGAATCCGCGTCTTTTGAAAAAGCCATCAGATTGGAGCGCGAACGACTCGGAGTGAACCCGGGTGAGTGGGTAGGCTACTACTCGGACGGTCTCTACGGGGCGCAACTGGTCGATTGGTTTGACGAGTTCGAGCAAGAGCAATTCTGCTTGGTGTTGACTGAGGAATTGAGAAAAGATCCTGTTGCGACGTTGAAGCGTGTGACGGATTTTCTCGGGGTTAGACCTCTCCCTGAAGTACAAAGACTCCGTAGTAATGTCGGGGCTGCTCCGCGTGCCCCGAACATCCTAAAGGTCTTGTTCAAGTGGTCGGGTTCTCGGGCATGGCTGAAGCGGTCCGTGAATAGATCCCGGTACCGACGGTTGGCAAATATGGTTCTCGGGCTGTTCACAAAACCATTCGGTGATGTTCCCACCATACCAGAGCATTTCCAAACAGAACTCCGCTCACGGTATCGGCGGGACATCGAACTATTGGAGAAGCTCACAGATCTGGACTTGTCACACTGGCGCACTTGAGTTTGCGTTAGAATGGGGACGTTCTAAGTGCCCTTTTTTTCAGGTGCCAGGGCGGCGTTGCGGCAGGTGTTCCGAAAAGGAAGCCTCAAGCGGAACGTCGCCCTGGTGGCCGGCGGCAACGCCGCCAACTATGCGGGCCGTTTCATCGTACTGGCTCTCTTAGCACGCGTTATGGGACCAGACCGGTTCGGTGTTTTCTCGGTTGCATACGCGTCATTGTACATTGCAAGGTTCATGGTCGGTCTGGGACTTCAAGTGGGTGCGGTGCGCCACGCGACACCACAATACCAGGCTGACGGCGATAACCTTGCTGGAGATTTTTTTTTTCGTACCCTGTTTGCTGTCCGGATTACGGTAGGCTCCGTGATAGTGCTCCTTGCCCTCGCTGGTGGAAGCTTGGTAGCGGAGATCGCAGTAGGCGCTGCGGATCGTGCTGACCTAGTTGTGGTAGTAGGCGCCGGTGGGGCGTTGTGGTCATTGGCCGATGTTCCATTGGCGATGTTTCAGGCCAAGGAACGATTCCGGTCCTACGCCATTATGAACGTATTCCAAGGCTTCGCACTCTTGGCCGGAGTGACTGCACTCGTAGTGGGCGGTCAACCTACGATGGAAAGTGCTCTCTTGGTTGCGATAGGAGCTCCGCCGTTCGCTGCACTAGTGGTAATCCCCCTATGGGCAGGCCCGCTTGTCCGGGCCCGTGGACGGTATGGATTGGCCTTGCGGCAGATCTTTTCTGTTGGCAAGTGGGTAATGGTCAGCAACACTCTCACAACCTTCATGGGCCGGCTGCCTGTGATCATGCTGGGAGTCCTTTCCGCCTCGGCCCAAGTGGGATATTATAGTGCGGCCGCGAGTCTGTCAGCTGCCCTTGCCCTACTTGCCACGCCGATCTTCACAACCGTCTTTCCAAAAGTCCTTTCACTTGACTCCGTTTCACAACTACGCATCTTCATGAACCGCATGCGGAAGACGGTTTTTTGGGGTTCGTGCCTGCTTGTTCTGATTGGGGTAGTTGCGGTTCCACTAATACTGCCGGTGATATATGGAAAGGAATACGACTCCGCTATTGTTGCTGCGTTAATTCTGTGGGGCGCCAATGTGATAAATATGAACTATTCCTTTCTTTCTCCAGTCTTCTACCGGTACGATCAACCGTGGATTGTTACGGCGGTCCAGGCTACGAAACTCGTCGTGTTGTTGGGGGGATTCTATATTTTGATCCCGCGCGTCGGGGCAGTCGGCGCTGCAGCGGCTTTGCTAGTCACCCACGTCGTCGCTCTTACTATGTATGAGCTCATAATGAGAATAATCATTAGGCAAGGTATGTCGCTACCGGGATCTGTAGAAGAATCGACGCCATGAAATTAGGAAAGGCCGTGGTGTGGGTATTCCCGTACGAACTCACGGTGCTTAACCGTGCCGTCTACCAACGGCTTCTCTATTTTGCTCGGAGCCGTAGCGTCGTTTTGGTGACCCTGGACGGCGCCGAGATAAGTCAAGAGATTCTGGGGGAAGTAGATGGAGTCGTACGTGTTCCGGGTGGAACGGGTGGTTTCTTCACAAAAAGGTTACGTTTTATCGCCGGTGCCATTTGGTATTTGCTTCGGCGGCATAGCCAAGTGGAATGGGTACATACCTTTGGGAATTTTTCGTTGCTATTGGGGGCGTATGCAAAGCAAGTCCTGGGTTGCTCATGGGTGGCAGACGTCCGCGACAGTCCGGAACGTCAATTCCGTTACATCGGTGGTGAAGGGCATACCGGCAACGTGTTTCGGGTGCTATATCGAGTCCGGTTGGCGGCAACAAAGTGGATGCTGCGGCAAGCCGACGTCGTGATTGCTGAAGGAATGGAACCAACGGTCGGTCTACCTGCCCGGTTGGTTGGCGAATATCGGGTCCATCAGGAGCGAATGATCGTCGGTCCTAACGGTGCTTTGGTAGACTACACTGCCGATCACCGCGAGCGAGGGGACAATCATTCGCGTGAACATCGTTCTTTTCGGATAGCCTATTTGGGTACTATCCGGCGAGCTCGAGGTATCGAGGAATTGGTCCGGGCTGTCCATGCGCTTAGAGTCAGATTTCCGCACGAGCAGGTGCAACTAAAGCTGATCGGTCCATACGCCAATCAAGGAGAACGGGAGCACTTCCGTCAGATCTTTGAAGGCGGGGGTGGCTTTTCGAAGTGGATAGAGGCAACAGGAAAGCTACCTCATTCCGCGGCCTTAACGACCGCAGCTAGTTGTGATGTAGGAACTTGTCTTTTGCCGTGGGGCATGACGTTTGAGGAATCCTTTCCAATCAAAATGTTTGAGTACATGGCACTTGGATTGCCGATTGTAGCCAGTGATTTTCCGAGTATTCGCCAGGTTATCAATCACGGGGAAAGTGGCCTCTTGGTGCCTGACCTGGGTGCGGGGACGATCGCATCCACCATTGGGACGCTCGTCACGGACTCCGCGAGGCGAGAGGCACTCGGAACGGCCGCCCGAAAGCGTGTCGAAGCTTTTGACTGGGACAGCATAAATGGACGGATCTACCTGGAAACATGCCAGCAGCTGGAGGGCTCTATGAGCAGTTCATCATGATTCGTTATTACCGCAACATGCGGTCGGTCCTTTTTGTAGCGCAGATGCGTTGGCGTGGGGTAAAGGTGGGGCGGAATGTGTATATCGACTGGCGATCCCGAATCCAGAGATGCACGCGTATCGGCGCCTATACAAGAAAATGGACCAATCTCCATAACGGGCGGAGAAACAGTTCGCATCGGCAGGTATTGTGCGATAGGCGAGGAGGTCCGGGTGATCTCGTCGAACCATGACATGTGCCATCCGAATTTGCAGGTGCGTTTGCAAAGGGACTTAGGTTTGGGACCTCTTCGGGAAGAGGGGAGTCAGGAAATCTGCATCGGGTCTAATGTATGGATTGGTGACAGAGCTGTGATCTTGCCAGGTGTCACCATCGGTCACGGGGCCGTTGTCGGTTCCGGGGCAGTAGTCACGAGGGAAGTTCCGCCCTTCGCAATCGTCGCCGGTGTACCAGCCCGAATTCTCCGGAAACGGTTTGCGGCAGAGGCCATTGATTTCTTGTTAGACTTGCAGTGGTGGAATTGGCCGAGGAAACGGATCCTCGCGAACCAGCCGTTTTTTGACACGGATCTCACGGTTGCGTCGCCAGCAGACTTGCGGAAGCTGATAAGATAACGGGCTGCCATGCAGTGGTTGATTTGGGCGGCATATGCCGCTGTGATTTGTTCCGTTTTCCTGGGTTGTCTTCCGGCCATACAAGGCTTGATAAAGGAACCTGGTCGAGGTTGGCTAGGGTATCCAATCATCCTCCTTGTACTCCCCCTTGCTTGGCCCGTCTTGGATTCAATCGCTCCTCTACGAAGTGGGAAGTTCATTAACTACTTTGCGGCCTTGGTCCCGGTAGCGTTCTTGACCGTGGCCATAGCGCTTGCGTGGGTTGCCAAAGTTGCGGCCTCAACTCGCCACCACGGGAGGGTTGTCCTGGGGCCGCTGTTTATTCCAATGAGCCTTTTGATACTCGTCAGTTTCATATCTTCCGCTTTGGCAGGTAGTGTTGGCAACGCGGCCGACGTTCTAATCGGGTGGATGTACATCTGGCTCAGCTATATCGTTGTTTACAATACATTGAACAAACCGTCAACGCAGCAGGATCTCGCTTCGGCAATCGTCGGCGCGTCGGCTTTGATGGCTATCCTGGCAATCGCCGCTTGGCTTATATTGGGACGAGGATATGGGGCAAATGTGTTTGCATTGGGGGGTTTAACTCTGTTAGAGAAGAACCATACCGCCTTGCTGCTAGAGGAGGGCCTCTTCTTGGTGCTTGCACCTCTAGTGCTGCCAAAGAAGCGTACTGGATGGTTGCAGATTGCTCTGGCGGCCATTTTGATTGGCGGATTGCTTTATAGCCGTAGTAGGGGTGGATGGTTGTCCGTGGTTGTGGCGGGAATGGTAATGTTGCTAATAGTCGTTAGGTCAAGGCGGGTCCAACTTTCAAGAGCCGTAGCGTTTGCTATTGGGACAGTTGGCTTGGCTGGGTTGTTGCTCGGAACGACACCTGCCCTGCAGGAACGGGCCGCCCAACTGTCTCCCAACTCCAGTCCAAGACGGTTCACGAAGAACGCGGCTGGTTTGAGAGCTGTGATGGCGGCCCCCGCACTTGGCTACGGGATTAACAACGTGGATCTCATTGAACTGGGGTTCACAGAAGGTCGAACGGAGACTAGGCTGCTATCAGATAGATCGGGCGGCACTGCGAACTTCTATTTGCGAGTCGGGGCGGAAACCGGGCCGGTTGGACTTTCAGTTATGTTGTGGTTGGTTGCCGTTTGTTTATGGTGGCTCGCGCGGCCATTACGGTTGCCCATAAGCACTGAGCGTTGGACCCTGCATTTAGGCTTCTTCTGTGGGGTTTTGTCAAATTTTGTTCATTTGTTGTTCATTGGTACTCTTCTCCCGTTCGGGTGGCTTTTTGCCTTCTTCGGAGTCGCAGCTGCGAGAGGTACGCTGAAAGATGAACGGTTCAAGAGAATGAACCTCACTGGCCTCGGCCGAGTGGGCAATTGAATGCCGTGGAACGCCCTGTGGTAGGATGTGGATCCATTGATGCAACTATTGGAGTTGCAGGTATGTCAATGAGAATTCTCCTGTTGTTTCCGCACTATAACACTTTTGAACAAGCGAGCAGTCTGCGGTCTTGGCAAATTGCGCGGTATTTGGCGCACAAAGGCCATGAGGTTGTCGTGTTTGCTCCAGGTGTGGACATGCGAACTGAGAAACCCTTTCCCGAAATGGGGCGTGCTCTCTACTGGGAGCAAGTAACAGGAGATGGCGTCAAAGTCATTCGCCCGAGGTGCTTGTCGAATTTTCGCCGAAGCCCTTGGAGACGGATCGTATTCGAATTCGCGTATGCCATAATGGCTTTCGGAAGGGCTTTGTGGTTGCGTGGAGTAGATGTCGTCGTCGCTTCGTATCCTCCTGCGCTGATGCCGCCGTTTGGCTACGCAATTGCGAAAATGATGCGAGTTCCACTGGTATTCGAGGTAAGAGACTTAATGGCAAGCGCTCTTGTTTCAACGGGATATGTCAAGAGCCGATCAGTATCTGTGCTGGGACTTCGGATGGAGCGATTTGTAGGCACAAGGGCGAAAAGAATCATCGCTTCCAGTCCGGGAATTCAGGAACGGTTGGAACAGCGGCAAATCGGTGTTGGCAAGACAGCAACCGTACCTCACGGATATGAACCGAGAGTGTTCGAGATTCTTCACAAACATGACCGAACGGTGCGTCAAGATTTCGGTTGGGGTGACCGTTTTGTGGCAATATACGCTGGAGCAGTGACGTCAATCACTGATTTCGAGACTCTTTTCCGGGTTGCGGCGCGGATGAGGTCTGATCCGGAAGTGTTGTTCGTGGTGGTTGGCGAAGGGAGAAGGCGGGAGGAATACATTGAGCTTTGCCGTGAACGCGGACTGGACAACGTACAATTTCTCGGATACCAACCCAGAGGTGAAATCGCCTTGATTTTGGCGGAAGCCAACTTAGGCATCCAGTTCTTCACAAGTGACCACGTGTGGCAATATATGTTGGGTAGTAAGATTTTCGACTATCTTGGATCAGGGATTCCAGCTTTGTATGCTGGCGAGACAGACGCGTCCGAATTGATACGCCGGTCTGGAGCCGGGACAGTGACGAAAGCGGAGGACGTGCGAGGGATTACCCGAGCAATCAAGTGGTTTAAGGATCACCGAGAGATCGCGGCTGAAATGGGGGTAAAAGGCCGCAATTACATTTGGGAACACTACCGCGGAGAAACGCTGATGGCCGATTTTGAGGAGGTGCTTCTTAAGGCTGTAGACGTCGACTCTTCCGACTAATGAGTGAACTTGAAATGAGGACCACCAGAGATGATATGCCTCATGGGCAGGTCAGAGTAAGATGACTGCAGCGAAGGATTATGATCGCATACTTCTTTCACCTCCGCACATGAGCGGGCGTGAAATCGACTACGTCGAAGAGGCATTTGCATCAAACTGGGTGGCACCCCTGGGACCGCACGTCGATGCCTTCGAAGAGGAGTTTCGGGAAGTCGTGGGATCAAGTTTTTCGGTGGCCCTTTCATCCGGCACGGCTGCGTTACACCTCGCATTGAAAGTACTTGGAGTGAAACGAGGTGACGAGGTCGCGGTGTCAACGTTGACATTTGCAGCGAGTGTCAACGCGATCCGTTATTTGGGGGCGGAGCCGGTTCTGATCGACAGTGAGTCCACATCCTGGAATATGGACCCGTCGCTCCTTGCCAAATACCTGACGGAGAAGGCTCAAGCTGATCGCGCGCCGCGGGCGGTTGTTTTGGTCCACATATATGGACAGACTGCAAATCTCGGGGAAATACAGACGATCTGTGAGCACCACAATGTGCCTTTAATCGAAGATGCTGCCGAGGCCCTCGGAGCCACATATCGAGGTCAGCAAGCGGGATCGGTCGGAACAATCGGGGTGTTCTCGTTCAATGGGAACAAAATGATCACGACCTCGGGTGGTGGAATGCTAGTGACCAACGATCAGGCGTTTGCGGAACACGCGAGGAAATTGGCTAACCAAGCAAGAGAGCCAACGTTACACTATGAACACCGAGAAGTCGGGTATAACTACAGACTCAGCAACATTTTGGCTGGTGTCGGACGAGCCCAACTGCGTGTTCTGCATCATCGGGTGGAAGCCCGCAGAAGGAATTTCCAGTATTATGCAAAGACGATTGGCACATTACCAGGCATCGAAATGATGCCGGAGGCCCCGTGGGGCCAACATTGTCGTTGGCTCACGGCCATCACTGTTGACCCAAGCGATTTTGGGACCGACAAGGAAGGTCTACGTCTCGCACTACATAAGGACAATATCGAGACTCGCCCTGTATGGAAACCAATGCATCTGCAGCCAGTGTTTGGAGGACATAGGGCGGTGTGGTCAGGGGTCGCAGAGGACCTGTTTGAGCGCGGTCTTTGTTTGCCGTCGGGGTCCAACTTGACCATTTTACAAAAGGAACGGATAGCAGGGGCGGTTTGCGAGTTGCATGAACGGATGTCCGGGAATGGCGGGAACTACTAAGGCCGTGGCGGAGTTCAACGTCGTCGCGGACGGGTTTGGGAAGGAGTTGGCCATGGAGAATGGAGTTCATGGGGAGACGAGGCCGGACGAACACCTGGGGAATGAAAATCGGGTGGCTCAGGGCGATGTGTCTCTATTCCAAGTGGCCACTGTACTTCTACGGCACTGGGCGCTATTCGTAGGCCTGGTGACATTGGTGGCCGGGCTTGTCGTGGCGGAAACACTGTTGTCACCCGTGCAGTGGACTGCAAGTACCTCATTCATCAGCCAAGCCATATCTGATGGACCTCGGTCTCAACTATCAACTTTGGCCAGTCAAATTGGCTTTGACACCGGAGCTCCCCAAGGGGTTCAGGGGCCAGAGTTTTACCGCGATCTCGTAACGTCGCGCACCATACTTGCCGAGTTCGTCAGTGACACATTCTCCGTTCAGGACAACCCACGCTCAAGAGATAATCCCCGATATGGCACGTTGGCCGATTTGCTGGAAATAGATGACAATGCTGAACCTGACCTGCTTCGGGCCGAGGTCATATCGTGGCTTCGTGATAGGGCAATCTCTGCTGCAGTCGACGGGGAAACAGGTTTAGTGCGCGTGAAGGTTCGAACACCATGGGCGGATCTATCGAGTCAAATTGCCTCACGGATCCTTACATTGCTAAACGAATTCAATTTGGAGACAAGGCAGTCTAAGGCGGGCGCTCAAAGGAGGTTTGTCGAAGCACGATTAGGCGAAGCAGCTGAGGATTTGAGGGCGGCAGAACAGCGTCTGCAAACCTTCTTGCAGAATAATCGGGCTTTCGCCAACTCGCCGGAGTTGGCATTTGAGCATGACAGGCTACAACGACAGGTCGCCATGAGGCAACAGCTCTTCACGTCGCTTGCTCAATCATATGAACAAGCGAGGCTCGAAGAAGTTCGCAACACACCAGTACTTACCGTCGTGGAAAGCGCAGAGCCACCAGTGCGCCCAGATCCTCGTCGGCCAATCTCAAGAGCCGTTTTCGGTGTCATGTTAGGGGGAATAGCAGGTTTGTTTGCCGTATTCGGAACAGAGTATGTTCAGCGTAGCCGAAGAAACAACACAGACGACTTCGTGCGATTCCAGCAAACATGGTCGGAGTTAACGAAAAGATTGAGCGGCTGAATTAGCAAGGGCCACTTTGACCCTAGGTAGTTCTCATCCGGAAACGGTGTGATTTGGCCATTTCCGGGGGGAGCGAGAGTTCTGTGGTA
>CAYWVO010000065.1:0-13015 GCA_964461835.1 uncultured Ignavibacteria bacterium
ACTTCCGATATCCCCGAGAGCATTGGGTGAGCCTGAAAACGACCAATCCGATCGAATCGATCTTCGCCACCGTCAAACTGCGGACCAACGCGGCTCGACGGATCAAGTCGCCGAGGTCGGCTCTGTACCTGATCTTCCAGTTGATCGTCAGAGCACAGAAGCGCTGGCGACGGATCAACGCCCCGCACCTGGTGGCGAAGGTGCTCGACGGAACTACATTTGTGGATGGAATTGAGGTTACACAGAAAGCCGATCAGGCCGAAAAGGACGCTGCTTGAAAATCAAATTTACACAACTCTTGACAGGAGCTCGATTTTTTTCATCTGAAGAAATCTTGCGGGAGAGGATATCGATATTCTGCCGTATTTCGTTTTGTGGGCGGCAGATGTCGCCATCTGCCCCTCCCATTGGATTATTGCCGGCGCACGAGGAGAAACCCGACACGATCCCAACAACTTACAGGTGTCGGGTTTCTCGTTCGTCAAGGCGAACTCGGAACCTGACCTACTTGTGGGACAGCCTCGGGATGTACGCCGGCCACGGAGAAAAGCTTAACCACAAAGTGTCATCCTGCCCTCCCAACTCCCCACAAACCGTTTGACCCCGCAATCCCAAATAGCGTAAGATCTTACGATTTGTGAGGGCCAAATTGAACCATCCCCTTGATAATTATGCGCTTAACCTCAAGTTTTTCGTACAATTGCTGGAGAGTTAGTCAGGCAACTGCTTGACATGTGCTGGAAATGATACCGATATATCAAGAGGAATCAATATTATGGAAAACTCGGAGAGAGAATACATGCCGAAAAACGAAGCCAATCCGCGCCGATCGGCGCTTAAGTTTACCTGTTTGCTGAAGCCTGAAAATGGCGGATATGTTGTAACCTGCCTCGATTTGGATATCAGCTCTCAGGGGAAGACGTTCGAAGAGGCTCGCGATAATATCAAGGAAGCGATCGAATTGTACCTTGATACCTATGGCACCCCTGAGGAATTTTTGGCTCCCAGGGAAGAGCCGATCATCATGCCATTAGAACTGCCTGCAAAAGAGGCTTGATCACACGTGGCGAAATCCCCTAAATTGCCCGATATTTCCGGTTCGAAACTGATTAAGGTTTTGGAGAAAGACGGCTTCCACAAAGTCCGGCAAAAGGGCAGTCATGTCATACTCGAAAAGAAAACGCCGACCAAAACTCTCAAGACCGTTGTCCCGCTACACGACAGCCTGTTTAAGGGTCTCATCAGCGAAATTCTAAGACAAACCGGTCTGTCACGGGACCGATTGTTAGAACTCCTCGATTAATCTGCACCACAAAGTGTCATCCTAGCCTCCCAACTCCCCACAAACCGTTTGACCCTGCAATCCTAAATGACGTATTGTCTTAGAGACGGTGAGTGCCGGGACTCACCAACTGAACATCCAGACCAGGAAGGGTAGCATGGGCCAGAATATAGTACAGAAAGTTATTACTGAGCATAAAGTTACCGGAGATATGACCCCCGGATCAGAGATCGGCATCCGGATCGACCAGACACTCACTCAGGACGCCACCGGCACCATGGCCTACCTGCAGTTCGAGGCCATGGGTCTCGATCAGGTCAAGACCGAACGCTCGGTCTCTTACGTCGACCACAATATGCTGCAAGCCGGATTTGAAAACGCGGACGATCACCGCTACCTCCAATCGGTCGCGTCCAAATACGGCGTGTATTTCTCGCGGCCAGGCAACGGGATTTGCCATCAAGTGCATCTTGAACGCTTCGGCGTACCCGGTAAGACCCTGCTCGGCTCCGATTCTCATACACCGACCAACGGTGGATTGGGCATGCTGGCGATGGGTGCCGGTGGTCTGGATGTCGCCGTGGCCATGGGCGGCGGGCCGTTTCATATCACCATGCCCAAAGTGGTGAAGATTCAGCTCGAAGGGGAACTTTCACCCTGGGTCACCGCGAAAGATGTAATTCTGGAAGTCTTACGTCGTCTCACCGTCAAAGGCGGTGTCGGCAAAATCATGGAATACACCGGTCCCGGGGTCGAGACCTTATCAGTTCCGGAGCGCGCGACAATCACCAACATGGGCGCGGAGTTAGGTGCGACCACCTCGATTTTTCCCTCCGATGAGCGGACCCGGCAATACCTCAAATTACAGCAACGCGAATCCGACTGGTCGGAGGTAAAAGCCGACCCGGACGCCACGTATGATGAAGAAATAACTATCGATCTCAGCACGTTGGAGCCGTTGATCGCCATGCCGCACTCGCCGGACAACGTCGTGAAAGTTCGTGAGGTCGAGGGCACCAAAGTCGATCAGGTCTGCGTGGGCTCCTGTACGAACTCCTCGCTGCATGATTTGTTTGTCACCGCCGCGATCCTCAAAGGCAATGCGGTGCACCCATCGACCAGCATGACCATCACGCCGGGCTCACGGCAGGTTTTTGCGGCAATTGCCGGGGAAGGCGCACTCACCGATATCATCATCTCCGGCGCACGGATTATTGAATCCGCCTGCGGACCCTGTATCGGTATGGGCCAGGCGCCGAGTTCCGGAGCAGTTTCAATTCGCTCGTTCAATCGCAACTTTGTTGGCCGTTCCGGCACTAAGGACGCCAACGTGTACCTGGCATCCCCCGAGGTGTGCGCAGCCTGCGCGATCAAAGGTGTAATTACCGACCCGCGCGACTTGGGCGATATGCCTTCAATCGTCATTCCCGCAGAAATAAAAATTGACGATTCCGGGATTATCCCGCCCGCAACCGATCCCTCGTCGGTCGAAATCCTCCGTGGTCCCAATATCAAACCGCTCCCGCAGCAAAAACCGCTGGCTGATTCGGTCTTCGGGGACATTTTGATCAAATGCGGTGATAATATCACCACCGATCATATTATGCCCGCCGGCGCCCATATTCTGCCGCTGCGCTCGAATATTCCGGCGATCTCCAAATTTGTCTTCTACCGCGAAGATCCTGATTTCGCCAACCGTGCCGAGACCAAAGGCGGTGGAGTTGTGGTTGGCGGCGAAAACTACGGCCAGGGATCATCCCGCGAACACGCCGCGCTGGCGCCAATGTACCTTGGCGTGAAAGCAGTCATCGCCAAGAGCTTTGCCCGGATCCATCGGGACAACCTGATCAATTTCGGGATTATGCCCCTCACATTCAAGAACCCGGATGATTTGGACAAAATCAATCCCAATGATCGGCTGGTTCTGCACAACGTTGTAGAAAACCTCAAAGCGGGCAACGATATCACCGTGAAAAATGAGACCACGGGTGATTCGTTCGAGGTGACCTATAATTATACCGACCGACAAAAAGACATCCTCTTTGCGGGTGGTTTGCTGAACTTCACCAAGAACAAGTCCTAATTCCCCGGCGAGGAGCACCTGTGGCTGAAACTCAACTGAAAAAAACACCGTTTCATCGTCACCATCTTGAGACAGGCGCCAAAATGGTGGAATTCGCCGGGTTTGAGATGCCGGTTTCTTACACCAGTATCATTAAGGAACACCAGGCAGTCCGCCATAATGTGGGATTGTTCGACTTATCACACATGGGCGAATTTGAAGTCAGTGGTCCCGGAGCATTGAACTATCTCCAGTGGATGACCACCAATGACGTTGCCGCGCTCGAGGACGGCAAGATTCAGTATAGCATACTATGCTATAAGGACGGCGGGATAGTTGATGATTTACTCATCTACAAATTGCCGGACCGCTATTTCCTGGTGGTGAACGGGATCAATATCGAGAAAGACTTCGCCTGGATGCAACAGCATTGCCCGGACAACGTCACCCTGAGCAATATCTCGGATGAGACCGGCATGCTGGCCATTCAGGGACCGCGAGCGCCGGAGGTCATGAGCCAACTCACCAACGTTGAGCTCGAAAAGCTGCCCTACTATTGGTGCACTGAGGATGATGTTTGCGGCAGAAAGATGGTTTTTTCCCGCACCGGTTATACCGGTGAGGATGGTTTTGAAATATATTGCAATCCCGCGTACGCTGACCTGCTGTGGGACCAGTGCACAGAAGCCGGCAAACCTCTGGCTATGCAACTTGCAGGCTTGGGCGCGCGTGACTCGCTCCGGATCGAGATGAAATACTGCCTCTACGGCAACGATATCGACGAAACCACCAATCCGGTCGAAGCCGGGTTGGGTTGGGTGGTGAAACTCGATAAAGGCGATTTTATCGGCCGGGAGCCGATCAAAAAGACCAAAAAGGAAAAACCTTCCCGCCGCTTGATCTGCGTGGTGATGAAAGACAAAGCGATCCCCCGCAAGGGCTATAAATTCCTGGTTGATGGAAACGAAGTCGGCGTGGTGACCTCCGGTGTGCACTCGCCGTCGTTGAAAACCGGCATTTGCCTCGCGTATGTGAGACGCGGATTCACCAAGTCAGGCACACAACTTTTGCTCGATGTTCGTGGACGACAGTTCGCCGGCGAAATTATCAAACCACCCTTTTACAAAAACGGCTCGCACAAATAGCACGATCTCGGTAGGTTAGTAGTCATGACTGTCGAGGTCTACTTCACGCCGTTTACTCTTACCCCGGATACAGTGGCCGGTAGAACGGTCGCAGTCGTCGACATCCTGCGTGCCTCCACGGTCAGTGCCGTGGCGCTGTTCCATGGAGCATCCTGCCTCTATCCCATCGACACGCTGGAAAACGCCGAAAAACTGGCGGATCGCCTCTCGGGAGTCAATCCCCTCCTCTGCGGCGAGCGCGAGGGTCACAAGATACCGGGATATGATTTGGGTAACTCGCCGCTGGAATATATCCCGGAAGTAGTCCACGACCGTACCTTGATTCACTGTTCAACCAACGGTACCGGTGCGATGCTCGCCACCGAGGGTGGCGCCCATCGCTTTATGGCCGGGCTGGTCAATGCGCGAGCGGTTACCGAGGAAATCGCCAAAAGTGGTCTTGATCTGGTGCTGGTCTGCGCGGGCAAAGAGGGCATATTTGCGCTGGAGGACGCGTTCGGCGCCGGACGAATCATCTCACTTCTAACTGAATATTTCCCCGAGGTGGCGTTGGGCAACGATGACGCCGCCACCGCCGAATATCTCTACCAGAAAAACGCCGATGATCCGGTGGCGTTGCTGCACGACTGCCCGCACGGCAAGTACCTGGTGAGTTTGGGCTTTGGGCAGGACCTCGAAATCTGCGGTCAATACGATACATTCCCCATCGTCCCCCGCATGATCGGCGAAACCGTCGTCAGCCATTTGTAATGGCACAGAAATGAAGATGTGGTGACAACCCCAAACTCGGTCCGCCGCAGGCGGGCTCCATTTGGGGTTGATCTTAGTAGAAGATGTGCGCGGCGGGTCGTTAGCCTTCCTATGCGTGAAGTATTTGGCAACAATCTCTCGCCTTGTGATTCCGGCCTTGAGCCGGAATCTATCTTGGGGGTGGCGATGGATTTCTCACACTGCAGGCCTTCAGCTTGCCGCTTCCGTGATATTAGCAGAACCTCCAATCGTGTCATTCCGCGCCTCGGCGGGGAATCCAGGGGTGGGGTGCGGACGGGTCTGAAGAGCCCACACTATAATCCACTCCAGTCCCCTTGCCATTTGCCCGATAATCGTATACCATAGGAGCCGCACAAATAAGGTCGGAGAGGTGGCCGAGTGGCTGAAGGCAGCTGCCTGCTAAGCAGTTAACGGGGCAACTCGTTCCAGGGTTCGAATCCCTGCCTCTCCGCTTTCTTTTTTGTGGGGACGGTGCGGTTTGTTGATTGATTCGGCTGCCTGCTTTGTATATCAAAAGCGTATTGAGGAATTTTGCAGAAAGGGATTTAACCCATGCGAGTTGCAGTATTCAGCACGAAACCATACGACCAGAGGTTTTTGACCGCAGCCAATGAGAGCCGTGGTCACGAATTTGATTTTTTTGGCGCCAGGCTTGAACCGCAGACGACCCGGTTGATTACCGGTCACGACGCTGTCTGTGTGTTCGTTAATGATTTGCTCACCGCGGAGGTGATCAACGAGCTTGCCGGCAAAGGTGTTCATTTGATCGCCCTCCGGTGTTCGGGGTTTAATAACGTCGATCTCCGAGCGACGTCTGACGCAGGAATGACGGTCACCCGCGTACCCGCTTACTCCCCCAATGCCGTCGCGGAGCACACGGTAGCCCTCATGCTGTCTCTTAACCGCAAAATGCATCGGGCGTTCAACCGGGTGCGGGAAGGTAATCTGTCGCTGGACGGTTTGCTGGGTTTTGATATCAACGGACGCACCGTCGGTGTCATCGGCACGGGGAATATCGGGGTTGCGGTGGCCCGAATTCTACGTGGGTTTGAATGCCGGTTGCTGGCCTATGACGTCCGGAAAAATCCCGCAGGAGAGAAGCTGGGCATCACCTACGTCGACCTCAATACGCTCTACGCTGAAAGCGATATCATTACCATCCATTGCCCGTTAAACCCGGACACTCATCACTTGATCGACCAGGGGGCGATTGCCAAGATGCGCACTGGCGTCATGCTGATTAACACCAGTCGCGGAGCTGTGGTCGATACCGTGGCCATCATCGACGCGTTAAAGTCGGGGAAGATCGGTCATCTCGGACTCGATGTCTATGAGGAGGAAGGAGATATTTTCTTCGAAGATCTTTCCGAGCAGGTCATTCAGGATGATGTATTCGCACGTCTCTTAACGTTTCCCAATGTACTGATCACCGGGCATCAGGCATTCTTCACGCAGGAGGCCATGACCGCCATTGCCGAAACAGTCATCCAAAATATCACCGGATTTGAGAAAGGCCCGGTGCCGGATGAAAACGTGGTGAAGCTGACCCAGCATGTCAGTGAAAAGGATTGAACCTCACAAACCGCTGTTCACTGTCATCCACCAATCACGCAATTGTCCCCGTTATCTCCAAGAGTATTGTAGAGCTGCGTAGTGTACGGTACTCTACTAGGTCAGATTACCTACAAAAAAGTACATCGTCAAAAGCCTGCCTTTCCTCACTTTAACTTCACCCACCCTTCCGCTTTGCAAGAAGAATAATCAGTGACCGTAATTACGATCAATCTATCAGCGACGGCCTTTTCTTCTCCCCGGTGATGGCCCGGGTGGCAATGTTGCTGACTCCACGTTGTTCAAATGAGCGTCCCGCCGCGTACGTTCCGACTACGGCTGCCCAGGCCTACCAGAACTCAGCCGGCATCGTGAATGTGGAAACGTCTGCGCCTGAAATTGATTGAACTGCCGGCACAAAACAACAGTTGAAGATAATGATTGCCAGGCCAGTATACACCACGGTTTGCCTGGCGCGCTTGGTGCACTTGTCGCCCTGACTTAACTCAGCGACGAGAATCCTCTCTTTCGCAGCGAGCTCAGCTTTCAGCAGTTCGGTTGTCTCTGTTTGTAGTTTTTGTGCGAGTTCCTGGAGCTTTAGTTCAAACTCTTTTTAATGAGGCCGTTAAATCAACTTCCCCAAATGCCTATGACTCCCATGGTTTTTCCTCCGCAGTTATTGAAACTGTTTTACGAATAAGCCCTGGTGCCAAGTGCGAGCGCTTCCGTCGAATTTTGAGCAATGTATTTCCTGTCAGTATATTCTCCGACCGCCAGAATCTGCCGTCGGTCGTGGCGTTCGGAGGCAGCGATATGAATCCAGGCTGGTTGCCCGAAGTCTTCTCCGTACTCGTGGATCACTTGATCGATATCAAACTGTTCCAGATTCAGGCAAATCCAGGAAAACAAATAGAAATTTGCATTGGTATCCGGCCTCAGCCGCTCGCCGGTGGATTCAATCACCGCCTGTTCAATTTCGGCGCGAATCTCCGCGAATTGAGGGTCTGCTGAAAACGACGGAGAGAGATGGCAATCTGCTGCTTCTCCCAGGCAATGCTGAGAGGTGGCGCTGCCCCCCACGAGCTTATTGAGGATTGGACAGCGATAACCGGACGTGATATGAATCGGGACCCCGAATCGTCTTCGGATAGGTTGCAGGACTCGTTCGACCAAATAGGTAAGATTGTCAACGACTTCCAGGGGAGGATGGTACTGAAGTGCTTTGAGATTTGGATCTCGTTCTGCGGTCGCAGAGTATAAAAGCTCTTTGAAGATGAAGTTTTGGGATAGTCGTTGATTGATATCCACCATTCAATTCACCCTTCTAATACACTAGCCTGAACCGTTTCCTCTCAGGGAATATGGACTCGGATGCAATTTTTCAGCCGTCTCCGACGATAGTCGCTATTTTGTTTTCCAGTCAAGTATTCTGTTTCCTTGACGAGAGAACAGACATAAGCTCCTGAAAAAGCCAAGCAATCTGGGGGTGATGTCTCCACAGCGAGGAGTGCACCCACCAAGAAAGTATTACCACGCGCGCAGTTGAAACAAGAATAATTTAAACGATTGCGGGAGGAGACAAATCGGCCATATGCCTTGGTGCAAAAGTCCTTACCATGGGTCTGAAGACTCGGTTTTGCGGCCCAATGATTTTTTTCCTTGGATCTCGTCGGAACTCTATGAATTGAGTACATTGCGCGTATTACCAATCGAGCCATTCGGGGATCGCGGGAGGTCGGTAATGCACTTGAGAATCGTATTGGTTGCCACTTCGTTGCTGGGATTGTTGTTAGTGAACGGTTGCACGGGAGTGGATACGGAATCAACGCCGCAGGATAAATCTACTGCTGATGCACAGTCCACCGCGAAAAATATCCCGGCTTTGCAGGATACACTTGATGCCCAAAAAGCCCAATTCGCCAAATCTGCCCCGGAAAAACTCCAGCGAATCTTTGCGGAAGGATTGGAGGAAATTGCGGCTTCACAGGTCATGGAAACGGCGCTCAACGTCGGCGATACCGCGCCGGATTTTTCTTTGTCGAATGCCGTGGGCGATACCGTGCGGCTCTCCGAGTTATTGGAAGACGGTCCCGTGATTCTCACCTGGTATCGGGGCGGCTGGTGACCATACTGTAACCTGCAGTTGCAGGTGTATAACCAGGCAAAAGGAGTATTCGCGGACCACGCCGGTCAACTGGTGGCGGTCAGCCCGGAGATTCCGGATAGCTCGCTGTCGATGCGCGAGAAACACGATTTGGGATTTGAGGTTCTCTCGGATGTCGGCAACCGGGTTGCCCGGAAGTTCGGCATCGTCTACACCCTGCCGGAACCCATGGCACAGGTGTTTAACGAGCGGCTCGATTTCTCGGCGTACTACGGCCATGACCGTAACGAACTGCCGCTGGCCGTCACGTATGTGGTCGATCCAGAGCGCGTGATCCGGTATGCGTTTGTCGATGCCGACTATACGAAACGTGCCGAGCCGGCGGAGATTGTGACGGTCTTGGAAAATCTCGAGCAGCAGCCCTGATTAGACAGCCGCAAGTCCTTGGGATAGTGTCGATTTTCTCATCCGGTCCGCCAAGGCGGATCGGATTCGGAACCTGACCTACCGCAAATCCTCCCTAATTGGCTTTTTCGATAAGCCCAAATGTGTGGTCCCAGGGAAAGAGCCTCACCTCAGTACATCGTCGCGCAGTCCGGGTCAAGCTTTTCGGCCAAGACCAAAACGTGACCTATGTGCGGATCGTACTGACATTTTCTGGTAGAATTTCCCAGGACGGAGGTCACTGGTGGAGGATGAATATCAAAACCGATTGCGGCTGCAAAGACAAGTTCGGACAGATTAAACATGTGACATAAGAGATGGGTTCGGGCGGTCAGATACGGATCAAGATGGTGGAGGGTCCATTGCAGTGATTTGTGTAGTGGAGTCGGTGTGTTCCATGGAGCTTTTGCCAAATTCCGGCAGGGACAGATCTGCTGGCAATCGTCCCCGATGCCCTGGCGCCAAAACAACTGGTGTGGGACGGAATCACTGGTTTTATTCCCAACAACGATCAGGCCGCGCGGAGGCGGTAGGCCGGATTGAGTGAGGTCGTGAGTTGTTGCAGCGGCTGTCGGCGGCGGCACTGGCGAAGGCCGAATCGTGGTCACGGGAGACAATGTTTTGTCGATTGCAGGCGTACTATAAGTAATTGTTGGCGAGGGAAAAGAATGGCAAATCGTCAGTGGGGGGCACGTGCTGGCGAACAATCCTGGTAATGAGGCTGCTGGAATCTGGACGCTGGACTAGACAAAGGACAAACGCCGCTATGAAAATCACGGTTGTAGGCACAGGATATGTTGGACTAGTTGCCGGGGCGTGTTTTGCCGAGTTCGGCCAGAAGGTCGTCTGTGTCGATTATGACCGACAGAAGATTTCCCAGCTAAATGCTGGTGAAGTCCCGATTTTCGAGGATGGCCTGGAGGATTTACTCACGCGCAACGTTGCGGCCGGGCGGCTTTCCTTTTCTCATGATCTCCCGGTTGCCGTGCCGGGGAGCGATGTTGCGGTTATCGCGGTCGGCACACCCGGTAAGTCCGGCGGAGAGACCGATCTCGAGCATTTCCATCGGGCGATTAGTGACGTGCTCGCGAATATCGATTCCCGGCTCATTCTGGTGATTAAGAGCACCGTGCCGATGGGAACGGCGGCGCGCACCCGGGAATGGGTCAAGCAAATTACCAATCCGGACCAGCGTATCGATATCGTTTCCAATCCGGAGTTCTTGCGGCAGGGTTCGGCAGTGAACGATTTCTTAAATCCGGACCGGATAATTATCGGCGGAGATTCCCGGCATGCCCTGCGCCTCATGCGTGAGGTATACGGGCCGCTGGAAAAGCGCAACATTCCGGTTGTCCTGACCTCGAATGAAACTGCCGAGATGATCAAGTACGCCGCCAATACATTTTTGGCGCTTAAGATATCCTACATTAATGAAATCGCTAATATGTGCGATCATTTTGGGGCAGATGTCACCAAAGTTGCCGAAGCACTGGGGATGGACAGCCGAATCGGTCCGAGTTTCTTGGAGGCAGGACCGGGATTCGGTGGATCGTGTCTGCCGAAGGACGTCAAATCGTTTGTCAACAGCTCTAAGAAAAGAGGCTACACGTTCCGTCTCGGGAAGGCCATTATCTCGGCGAATGCATATCAGCGCCGGGCGGTGGTCGCCAAAGTTAAATCTTTGCTCGGTTCCCTCAGGGGCAAAAGGATCGCAATTCTGGGATTGGCGTTTAAGGCCAACACCGACGATGTTCGCGAATCACCGGCGATGTACGTGATAAAGCGGCTACACCACAGCGGCGCAAAAGTCCGGGCGTACGATCCGGCGGCGTCCGCCCCCGCCAGGCGTGAGGTCCCGCGAATTCAGTATGTCAACGACGCCTACGCAGCGTGCGACGGGGCGGATATTGCGGTTTTGCTGACAGCATGGGATGAATTCCGCAACCTGGATTTTTCCCGCATTCACCAGTCGATGGCCCAGCCGATTATATACGATACCCGCAACGCGCTCAATCGGGACCAATTGGGAAAGCTGGGGTTTGTCTATTTCGCTACCGGGCGGGCAACATTGGGTGACGCGAAACAGCATGTCGAAACAGTCGCGGCGGTCGCCCGGAAGAAACGCAAAGCGAAGCCCGCACGCAAACGCGGTCCCGCCATTGCCGGCATCAATTAAGGATTCCGGCACTATCATCAAACCGTGGGCGGCAGACGTCTCGTCTGCCCCAGCCATGGAATCCGCCCGATTTCCTCGAGGGGCACCGTGCCGTCTCCAGAGAACTACTTTTTGTTGAGCATCGTCTCTTCTTCTTTGGGCAGCCGGGGGATGTCTGTTTTCCCGAATAACTTCAGCCCACCGATGTAAACCACTTGCGATAGTTCCACGAGCGTCATCCAGAGCCGCGATGCCACTGCAACCAGCGCGGCAAAACGGAGCGGAATAACCTGCGGCAGCAGTACCGCCATCACCCCCTCGCGGATACCCAAACCCCCGGGGGCAAATAGCGCTAGCAGACCGATCAAGTACGCAGCACCAAAGGATGCGACAGTGGTCCAGTAAGCGGATGGCTCGATACCGATACCATAGAGAAAACAATAAAATGAGGTGCCGAACAGAAACCAGGTCAACGTAAACGCGAAATAAAGGGCAATTGCGCGACCGAGCGAAATTCGGACATCAATCTTTTCTCTTTTTAATAGCCGCAAACCGAAATTCAGCACGCGGGTGAAGATCGGCGGGTAGAGTACAAACACCGGGAGAATAATTCCGATGATGACCGTGTACAGCGGCACCCAGTCCAGCACCTGCCGTCCCAGGATAATCAGAATGAATGGGATACCGGTGAAAACCATGAAGGCCTGATGAATTAAACTGGTGGCCACCGCGGCCTCCGCGCGGATACCCTCCCGGGTCATCATATAGACCATCCAGGCCACGGTCCACATGCGGCCGGGAATGTATTTCCCCAAATTCGAGAGCACGAGGATCCGGAAAACCGTGAAAAACGGCAGTGAGCGTTGCGCCACCGACCAGAGAATCGCTTTCCAGACTGCCATCAGCAGCATGGTGATCGCCCAGATAATGACCGCAGACAGCAGCAGCCACGGCCAGTTGAATTGCCATTCGTGACCCCGGATCTGTTCCCAGTGCAAATAGATTGACCGGGTGATAAAAAACCCGATCACCAGCAGCACCACGGTGTAGATTATTGATTTCAGCACCCGGCGGGTGGAGGTTGGCGCCGGGTCCGGGCGGGAAGTGTGGTCGGTCCGATGTTCCATCGGGGCAATATGCCGGGAATCGGCAATGCGTTCAAGCACAATAGAGTTATACGCTGGCAACGTCGGCCAGCGTGGCCCTGGGCTTTGCCCAGGGTTTCTAGGAGCGTTGCCCTATGGTGCCAAATCCCACGGCTCCTGGAAACCCTGATCTCCGGGCTCGCTGTCCGCTCACCCTCAGATCAGGGCCACGCAAAATCGGAATCTTCTTCTTTTGTCACCAGTGCGAAGACTGGGGTCCAGGTGCGGGCAAAATGTGTAACCCACCAAGAGCGAACAGCCCGACCGGGCTGAGAGCGACTGGTGGGTCAGTAACCTAGCGTAACATGTGCATGTGCGCGGCAGGTCTTTAACCTGCCCGTCCCAGCGGTTTGACC
>CAYWVO010000066.1:0-12510 GCA_964461835.1 uncultured Ignavibacteria bacterium
GTTAGGTGAAACTGCCTGCTTTTAGTTGTAAAAACTTAATTCCCCGCTTGACACCAGCATTTGCGGCAGTATCATATCGTTAGCAGCCTGCTTATCTGCTGCTCTGAGACCGGGAGGCGAGTATGCGTCGGTTCCTCGTGATGAGTTTTCTATGGGTTTTTGCCATTTGGCTATCGTTTCTTGCTCCAACACGGTGCACAACAGCTAGCAAAATCACAGAATCTGAATCGGTCGGTTTCGTACGAAGTGTTGGGGCCATCACCGTCGATTCACTCCGTCTGATCCGAATCTTAGAATATTGTCTGGTTCGACGCCTTGCCCCGGAGTATATCCCTGAATTGAACACCCTTCATGTGATTGATGATAGTGCCCTCGTCACGCAGATCATCGCGGAAGCCCTCCTGCCGTTTGACCCGAATAAAACAACGCCGGAAAATGAGTACCTTACCATTACCTTGCCGGAGCGTTTATTGTTTCTGGAGCGATTGGATGCCATCCATCCACGTGAAAATGCGGCGGAATTGTGGCTGGATGACCTGGGTCGCGATGTGATTCGGCTGGGTATTCCCTTTTATACTGTCAAAGGACCTACTGGCCTGGTGGCAGATTACGCTAACGGTAGTACTTACGAATATGCATTTTCAATTGACCATTGGCAGCGAGTTCCCTCTGAAGAACAGATTGAGAAGGGGCGAAAGGCACTTTCCGGGAGTTCCTCCGGCCGCCACGGTGCCCGTCTGCAAGGGGCGGGCCGGGCAGAGATGGTTATGCAGGCGGCGCGCGATAGCCGAACTGTCGATACAGGATTCGAGTACGATTCATTGCGTTATGATGATGTCTGTTGGGATGTGGTTCCCCTTCCCTGGCCGCGCGGAGAATCCGGATGCGATGACGGCATTTCGTTCGTTTTTAGTCTCAATATCCGGGCACAAACCAAGCCGTTCTTCAATCCGGAGGACTCAACATACTCTTGTGTGTATAAATACGTCATCTATGATTTGGCTCATCCTCAGACGTTGTTGGCCGCCGACTCGCAGCTTGTGCCGATGCCGATTGGGGACGAGAAATTTTTGGGACAAGTCCTGACACCCCGTATCCACTGCATGATTGACACGGTATATGCGACGGACACCGATTCCCGGAATTACGTTTGTGGAATAATGATTATCAACAAACGAAAAGAAGCATGGCAGTCATCCACGATTGTTTCGCTGGAGTCGCAACGTCCAATAACTCCCGGTCTGAAGGGTATGGTGATGGAGCGGGGACGACCAAGTGTGATTAATGCACTGCGTAGAGGTGATTCGGCCAGCGTGATCATCCCAATAATCGGTTTACCATGGTATGGGCCGAAGGAATCGCACCATGGCTATGCCTATTGTTATTTTATTCCGGCGCGTGAGCTGGGAGAGGGAGATGTCCATTTAACTGACTTTGGGCTCTATGATGAAAAGAAACCTCTGCCAGCCGATCCCGCCTATCGTCCCCAGGTACCGGAGATCATCCAGGAAATCACCGCCGAATCTGAGCATGGGTATCACGATTTACGGTTTGTGGTTCCCCCCGAGCTTAAACCAGGGGAATATCACTTGTTTGTTGTTGTCCAATCATCAGCACCATATATCCACCCGCTGGTTAAAGTTGCGATACCTGTGGTGCGCGGCCGCCTGAAGGTCGTCGTTTTCTAAGTGCATTTGCGAGTGTACGTTTTGAAAAGTGTAAGTATTTTATTTAACTCGTGGTTTGGTAATTCTCCGCTTGATACGCAGCTCTATACTAGTATTATTCCGGTAGCATTTCGCTTGTAGCTGCTTTCAGACTGGAAGGCGAGGACGCGTTGGGGAAGTGCGCCGGCGCCGGATGGCGGATACCTCGCTGGTGGATGGACGAGAGACAACGCCGAAGCTGGGGTACGCGGCTTCATTCTCAAAACCAACGGCGAATTGTAAATTCAACACTACCCACCACCCAAAATCACCGCAATAATCAACCCCAAAATCACTCCACATACCACCCCCACCCAAAACCGATTGCCGATATTAAGCACCACCGGTCTCCGGCGGGGCTCCAAATTGTAAATCTGATCGACCGTAAGCCCCAGACCATATTCCGCTAATAAATCCCACTGGGTCTTGCGGCGGGTGGCCAGCGGCACTTTGATGTCGTCGGGAAACTCCACAAACGCCTCCCGCAGGTCATGTTCCATGTTCAATAAGACTTTGCCGAGCCGGCGGTTGGGGTATTTTTCCGTCAGATCATTGGCGGCGAAACGCACCATCCAGTAAAACCGCAGAATCCGACGCAGATTGCCGGGAGCATTGCCCGGCAGGCCACTCTCCTTCGGTGGTTTGAGAATTTGCTGCTGCGCCTGTGCCCACAGGCTCTCCGGCCCGGGATCGGCGCCCTCCTCCACTGCCTTGAAAATACCCTCATAGAGGGAACGGATGATATCCGCCGCCGGCGACGCCGGAGAACTGGTATCCATCGCCGATTCGCTTTTCAGCCAATCGCGCTCAGTCTCAGTAAGCTGGTTGTCGTTGACCGCGTACAGGTCCTCGGCCAGTTTCATGGCCACCACGAACGGATCGGATTTTTTTTCGGTCACCGATGATCCCCCGGGGATTCGACCTACGCAAATTCCCCATTTTTAACAGTTCCCCATGGCTAGAGCAGCGCAGTTTGGCCGGAAAGTCAACAGCTTTTTGCCGCTGAGTGAACAGAAGACCGTGGCGGGAATAAATCGCTTGACAGTTATGTAACTGACGCGGTAGCTTGTCGCCTCTGATGTGTGGGGCTGGGAGCGGGAAGAACACGCGGCGACTATGAGCACACGGCTGACTCAAGAGATTTACGACGACTGCGTCTTTTAGTCGTTTCGTGTTAAACTCCTCACCGTGTATGGTGGGGTTTTTTGTTGGGTCCGGGTATGCGAAACCAATCGGCTATCATCGCCTTTTGCCTGTTGGCATGGGTGCTGCTTTACGGGGTGACTGCATTCGGGCAGAATACGATTGACACTGCCCAATTCCAACTCTCCCAAATTGATACCGCCGCACTGCGGGCCGGCCCGCAGCCACCGGCTCCGGTTCCGGCCGTCAGTGCGAAAGATACCCCCAACGACGCCGGACAATCGATCACGGTTTCCTGGGAGCTCTCCCCTGATGACACCAGTGGGCTGGAGAATGTCACCAAATATGCGGTGTTGCGGAGCCAGTCCGCGGACGGCCCGTTTGATACTGCCGGGACGACCACTGCCGGCTCGAACCAGATCATGGATGCCCAGGTTCGGGATGGGGTCCAATACTATTATAAAGTGGTTGCTCTGGCCAGCGAATTGACCCCAGCCGGGGATGAATTATTCGCCGGGTCACCTTCGCTGGCGTCGGACGCGGCCATATCCTCGGGGCAATGGTTCCATCGTATCCGCACGGCACGCATCTTTCCCTGGGTACTGATCATTGGGGTGTCGGTTCTCTTTTTCATTAACCGCGCGAAAAAGGGGCAAGAGTTGTATGTCCGTCCGATCGCCGGTCTGATCGAGGTCGAACAGGCGGTGGGCCGGGCCACCGAGATGGGGCGCAAATTGGTGTATGTTCCCGGGACGCAGGATATGGATAATGTCCAGACACTGGCGGGCGTGACTATCCTGGGACGGATTGCCAAACTCGCCGCCGAGTACGATGCGAATCTTGACGTGCCGGTATCTCGTTCGCTGGTCATGGTAACGTCGCGCGAAGTGGTCAAAGAGGCGTATCTCAATGTCGGGCGACCGGACGCCTTCAACGAAGATATTGTTCGCTATGTTACCGATGACCAGTTCGGGTACGCCGCGGCACTGGACGGGTTGTTTGTCCGGGAGAAGCCGGCGACTATCTTTTATATGGGCGCCTTCTACGCCGAATCGCTGATTCTGGCCGAAACCGGCAACACGATCGGCGCCATTCAAATCGCCGGGACGGCGATGCCTGCACAGTTGCCGTTTTTCGTCGCTGCCTGTGACTATACCTTAATCGGGGAAGAGTTATTCGCCGCTTCGGCCTACCTCTCCAAAGAACCCAAGTTGCTCGGGAGTCTCAAGGGACAGGACGTGGCGAAGGTTTTGATTTTAATAGCCGCGCTGGCGGGGATGTTGCTGGCGACATTTCAGATAGCCGACATCTCGTGGTGGTTCCAGGTCGGCTAAGGGAGTAACGGAAGATGAGACGGGAAGTACCATTAGTCATCACCGCCGTGGTGGGGATTGTCTTTATCTTCCAGTATTTTGTGCCCCATCAGCCGGTCTCGCAGTTTTCTGACTGGTTCTCCGACTGGTTTGGGATCATCCAGGCCTGCGCGATCTGGCTGGGTGCGCTCAACCTGATAAAGTTGTCGATTCTCAAAGTCAGCAAGCGCAAAGAGGATTGGCAGTACGCGCTGTTCACCGCAATTTCGTTTTTCACTATTGCCATCGTCGGCTTGTTTTTCTCCGGCGGTGGTGCGTTCCAGGAGCCGGGCACGGCGTTTATGTACCTGTACGACAACGTGTACGATCCGTTGTCCTCCACAATGTTTGCCATTCTGGCGTTCTTTGTGGCCTCCGCCAGCTACCGGGCATTCCGGGCACGGAACAAAGAGGCGACAATGCTCTTGCTGGCGGCGTTCTTTGTGATGCTGGGCCGCGTGCCGGTCGGTGATTTGATCACCAAAGAGATCATGGGCTTGCCGAGATTTCTGTGGATGTCCTCGTGGGCGGACTGGGTGATGAATATTCCCAACACCGCCGGCCAGCGGGCGATCATGATCGGCATCGCCTTGGGAATTATGTCCACCTCCCTGCGCATCATTTTAGGGATTGAACGGACTTTCGTGAGCGGAGATTAACGAGCGTGGCGAATCGAGATCAGACGGGGAACTTCTGGGATCGCCTGATGGCGATCGACCGCCGGGTCATTTTTGTGCTGGTCCTGCTGGCGGTCTCGTTGCCGTTGCTGCCGTTTTTCAATATCACCCAAAAGACCACGATTTCGAAAGAAGTGCGGCGGGGCTTCGACGATCTGGCGGCATTACCCGCAGGATCCAAGGTCCTCATTCCCTGTGACTACGACCCGCCATCCGCGCCGGAACTGCAGCCAATGGCGATATCGGCTATTCGATTTTGTCTCGATCATGACCTCAGAATGATCATTATGGGGCTTTGGCCGCAGGGACCACAGCAGGCCAATACCGCATTTGAAACAGTCATCGGCGGCCCGATGCAGGATACGATCTCCTGGAAAGGTAAAACCTTGGTGTATGGGCGTGAATGGGTGAACCTGGGATTCCAGGCTGGCAACGAATTGATCATCCAGCGGATGGGTTCTTCCATTCCGGCGGCGTTTCCGCGCGATTATCGTGGGACTCCCCTTGATGAGTTGCCATTAATGCGGGGCGTCCAGAATTTCAACAATATCGATTTTGCCATTAACATTTCGGCCGGGTATCCCGGCATTTATGAATGGGTCCAATTCGGCGTGGACCGCTTCAGGTTGAAGCTTCTGGGTGGCACCACCGCAGTCCAGGCACCGCTGGTGTATCCGTACTTTGAGAGCGAGCAACTCCGCGGGGTGATGGGTGGATTGAAAGGCGCCTCCGAATTTGAAGCGCTGGCCGGCACTCCGGGCAAGGCGACCAAGTTCATGCTCTCGCAGTCATTTGCGCATATGATTGTGATCGCCTTTATTATCATTGGCAATATCGCCTATTTTTTCCGCCGTAAAGGACCGAAACTAACGCCATGAATACCAGAGTAATCGGCTATATCGTCATCGCCATCGGGATTGCTGTCTTCGCCATCCTGGCGGCTACGCGCGGGTTCGCGGTAACCATGGGTGCGTTCTTCACCATCGGGGTGTTTTCCTTCCTCTACAAAGACAACGCATACTACAAGTTTTCCGAAGCGGTGTTCGTGGGAATTTCGGCCGGCTACTGGTTTGTCTCCTTATACTGGCAGAAGATTGACGCCAACCTCTTTGCCCGTCTCGGCGAAGCCTACCAGCATACGTTTGTGAATAACGCCGGGTGGCACGATGGCTGGATGATGTCGGTCGGCGGTCTCTTCGGCGTTTTGATGCTCCTCCGCCTGTTTCCGAAAATCGGCTGGATCTCCCGCTGGCCGATGGCGGTGGTGGTCGGCGCGACCGCGGGGCTGTATTTTATCAACTACTTTGTTTCCAACGGCATTATTCAATTAGCGGCGACCGCCGGGCCGTTGCAGCGCTACACCGACACCGGCGCCCTGGACTGGTGGGCAACCATCTCGCAGGGAATTTTGGTGGTCGGCACACTCGCCGGGTTGATCTACTTTTATTTCTCTAAAGAACACAAAGGAGCATTCGGCGGTGTGGCCCAGTTCGGCGTGTGGATTTTGATGATCACCTTCGGTGCGTCGTTTGGCTACACGGTGATGAGCCGTATGTCGCTGTTGATCGGCCGGATGGATTACCTGATGGGAAACTGGCTCGGGTTATTTTAACTGTACACTCCTGATGATTTCGTGACTGCATCATCTCGACAAATACGGTTGTGTGCCTTTTGGGCCGTAATATTCCTCTGGTGTACGGTACCGGCTTTCGGTCAGACGGCCGAGACCACCGACGCTGATACCGTAACCGCCCAAACGGATACAGCGCTCCGCCAGCCCGCGCCCCCGGAGGAAGTTATCGCCAAAGATACCTCCTCCGATGAGGGTCATTCGATTACCGTGCACTGGGTCCTCTCGCCGGACGATCAGCCGGACGACAACTTCGTGACCGGCTATCGAATTTCCCGCGCGGAATCTCCCGAGGGACCGTTCCGGGAAGTCGGCTTTGCCTCTGCCGGACAGGAATATTACACCGATGCCGGCACCACGCCGAAAACCGACTACTGGTACAAAGTCGAAACACAGTCGATCGATGCTGCCGGCGAATCGTTGATTACCGGTCCCGTGCGTTCAACGGCCCAGTGGTTTAATTTCAATTTGCTTAACCTGTTTATCGTCGCGACCATTATTTCGTCAGCGATCGGCTATTTTATTGCCTCCGCCCGCGGCGGCAAAAAACTCTTTATCCGCAAGATTGCCGGCTTGGAAGCCATCGATGAGGCTATCGGTCGGGCGACCGAGATGGGGCGGCCGATTCTGTTTATTCCGGGCATTATGGATATGGACGATGTGCAGACGGTGGCCGGGATCACGATTCTCGGCCGCATCTCCAAGACCATCGCCGAATACGATTGCCGCCTCCACGTGCCGACCTCACGCTCAATCGTGATGACCACTGCACGGGAAACGGTGCATGAGGCGTATCTCGCCGCCGGGCGGCCGGACGCCTACTCCGATGATTACGTGCACTACGTTACCGACGAGCAGTTCGGCTACGTGGCCGCGGTGGACGGGATCATGGTGCGGGAAAAACCGGCAACCTGTTTTTATCTCGGTGCGTTTTTCGCGGAATCACTGATCATGGCGGAAACCGGCCACTCCATTGAGGCAATTCAAATCGCCGGTACGGCCATGCCGGCACAGTTGCCGTTTTTCGTGGCGGCGTGTGACTACACCCTGATCGGGGAGGAATTGTTCGCTGCGTCAGCGTACCTCTCCCATGAACCCCGGCAGTTGGGATCGCTGAAAGGCCAGGACGTGGGAAAAACAATTGCCATGCTGGCGATACTGATCGGCGTAGGGCTGTTAACAATTGGATCGTTGTTCAACTTTGACCTCGCGACCAGCGCCGGCGAATGGGTGCGGGATTTATTTTTGTTGAGTCGCTAAGATGAAACGTCAGGTACCACTTATCATTACGTTTGTTGTCGGGGTTGTCCTGATTATTGCGGCGTTTATCCCCCACGACCCGTTCGGGCGGCTGGGAGAGGACTTCAGCCTGTATTTCGATATTATCGCGGTCTTCGCCTTTTTCCTCGGCGGTGGTAACCTGGTGCGGATACATGGCATCCGATTCAGCCGAGGATTAAAATTGTTCTTCGCGGGAAAATACGAGGAACTGAGGGAGGACCGGCGTGCCAAAGACTGGCTCTTCTCACTGGTGACGCTGGTTGGGTTTTTTGTCATGCTCTGGGCCGGGTTGTTCAAAATTGGCAATCCCAATGGTTGGGAGGGCAACGTTACGGCGCCAGGATCATTATTGCAGGATCTCTTTACCCATGTCTTCACACCGTTGAAAGCGACGATGTACGCCTTACTGGCCTTCTTCGTCGCCTCCGCGTCCTATCGGGCGTTTCGCGCCAAGACCAGAGAAGCAACGGTGCTGCTGATTACGGCGTTTGTGATTCTGCTCGGCCGTACCCCGGCAGGGTATTACATCACGGCCTGGTTACCGGATGCGTTGTCGTTTTTTCATATTCCCAACCTCACGAACTGGATTATGGCCGTGCCGAATCTGGCCGGACAGCGGGCGATTATGATTGGCATTTCACTTGGTGTGGTTTCCATGTGTTTGCGCGTGATTTTGGGAATCGAACGGACCTATCTCGGACAGGACAACGAATAACCCATGGCGTTTTTTGATACCATAAAGAATATCGATCGGCGAATTATTTTCCTGTTTATCGCGCTGGCGGTGATTATTCCACTGTTGTTTAATGTAATTTTTCCGGAACGCATTTCACCGATTGTGGCGGCGATTTTTAACAAAATCGAATCCCTGCCCGAGGGCTCGCGCGTGTTGATGTCCCTCGACTATGATCCGTCCACCATCCCCGAACAACAACCGATGGTGGATGCGATCATGTATCACTGCTGTGAGCGGAATTTGAAATTGTATATCATGGCGCTCTGGCCCACCGGGCAAAATCTGGCGGACGAGGCGATCGAGCGGATCATCACCACGCATTTTCCGGACAAAAAATACGGGGTGGATTACGTCCACTTAGGCTACAAGGCGGGCAACCAGGGCTTAATCAACGTGATTATCACCGACATGAAGAAGATGTACACCACCGATGTGCACGGTACGCGGATCGATGATATCTCGCTGATGGAGGATGTCCGCAACCTGAAAAACATGGATTTAATTGCCGCGTTTGGCGGCGGGACTCCCGGTTTGAAAGAGTGGATCCTTTTTGCCGGTGATCCGGGCAATATCCCGGTGATCGGTGGAGTGACGGCGGTGTCGGCCCCGCTGCTGTACCCGTACTACCCGAATCAGATGCTGGGTATGATGGGTGGGATCAAAGGTGCCGCGGAATACGAGGCCGAGCTGTTGCGGCACTATCCGGATTTCGCCGAGCTGGAGCATGGCGGGCTGGAGATGATGGGCCCGCAGGCGGTCGCGCATATCGTGATCATGCTTTTCATCATTATTGGTAATGTCACCTTCTTCATCGACCGGCGGCGCAAAGCAAGGGCGGAACGTGAATGAACCGGCGCGTGCTGACAATCATCGGCTTGGCGGTCATTGTGGTGGCCTTTGTGATCTCGATGGTCGCGCAGGATTCCGGCTTGCTGGAGGGGTTCTATGTCACCTTCGGCGCATTCCTGACCTTGAGCATTCTCAGCTTCCTGTATAAAGATAATCCATTTTACAAATTCGCCGAGCACCTGTTTGTCGGGGTGTCGGCGGCGTACTGGATGTCGATTGGTTTTTGGACTACCCTGATTCCCAACCTGATTGGACGGCTGCATCCACCGCTGGTAAAACCGTTTCTCCCGCAGGTGGCTGATGCCGACCCGGTGTACTGGTATGTAATTCCCGCGATCCTGGGGATTATTCTACTCCTGCGATTGTCCTCAAAGGTCGGCTGGATATCCCGCTGGGCACTCGCATTTATCGTGGGAACGACTGCCGGGTTGAATTTCGTGCGCTATTTGCGGTCGGATTTCCTCGGCCAGATTTACAATACCATTCTCCCGCTGGCGGTGCGTGCCCCGGACGGGGCATTCAACTCCATTGAATCAATCTCGGCCGTGGTGACGTTCCTCGGCGTTTTCTGCGGGATTGTGTATTTCTACTTCTCCAAAGAGCACAAGGGCGCCTTCGGCGTGGCCTCGCGAGTCGGTATCTACGTACTGATGATTACCTTCGGCGCCGGATTCGGCTACACGGTGATGGCGCGCATCTCGCTTTTGGTTGGCCGCATGCGCTTCCTCTTCGGCGACTGGCTGGGGATGATAAGTTAAAAGCGGACAACAGGATATCGAAAACCCGCCGGTCGTTGAGGTTGTACTTTCAATGCAGTTCAACCCAATCAGGAATCTACCCACACCAGAGATGGGAGCCTTTTGGTCTTTGATAAAACAGGATTTTCCACACTCGGAGGAGCACCCGCCAATAGGTCCTGCGATGGAAAATTTCGGCGAAGGAGAAGGCGATGAGTTCACTAAACATCTTAATTCACTCACGTCGGCTCCGGTGCGCCACTGGTATTTGAACAACGACAAAACCAGCCTGATTCAAATACAAAAAGACCGTTTTATACAAAACTGGCGGAAACGAGAAGGGGAGCAGGACTACCCGAATTTCGAGAATGTAATCAATCCATTCAAAGACAATTTTAGTACTTTTGAGACGTCTTTGCGGGATTGGGAAATTGGCACAATAGAACCGAACCAATGCGAGGTCACTTACATAAACCACATACCCTCTGGAATCGGTTGGAGTGATTTTTCTGATATCGGCGAGTTGATTTCCTTAATCTCGCCGAATGAAAAAGGTGACTTTCTTCCTGAGATTGAACAAGTTGAACTCAATTCTAGCTTTATCATAGCGGACGGTGCTGGGAGATCCATTGGCCGCCTGCATGTTCATATGAAGCCGTGGGTCAGGAAAACCGATGGACAGGAAGGTATTCTTCTTGAGTTGACGGCACGAGGGAAACCGAAATCGGCAGATTTCACTGGTGTCTTAGCCCGGGTGCCCCAGGGCTTGGGGCCTGTTGAAAAACCCGGTTTTCCGTGACTAGCTGGGTACCGGGGGCGGTATTTCTTCTTGATTTGCGAGGTAGCGGATAATTGCCGCCAGATGGGTTGAGATCGACTCCCGGACGGCAGAACAGGCCATTGCGAGTCGCATTTCACACCATAAGAGCGCGATCAAGCGCTTAAAGTTGAGCAGGGCCGCGACTAACAGACTCTGCACCCGCAGTTTACCCAGGCCGCGTCGCCACGCCCGTCGCAACCCATGCCACTGTTTCGCCTCGCTAAATACTCCCTCGATCACCGGCGCACGAGTGCGATACAACCGTTTAAAACTCTCCGTCTGACTGTCTGCTCACAATCGCTCCAACGCTGCGTGATGTTTCCCGGTCGGGTGGCCCTGACGTTCGTCAGGGTTCTAAACAATGTACGATCCGTCTTAGAAACCCGGACAAATGTCCGGGCCACGCTCTGCGACGTCTGCCGCGCACACGCGGAACACGACGTTGTCGAAACCACGCCCCGCCTGCGGCGGACTCACAAAACGAATACCAACATCATACATCGCGGAACTGTTCGGTCCATTGCCATACGCCGCGTCCGCACATATCGCATCAGGCACAAGCCCCAAACGCTCGATCGTTCTGCCTACCACCTCCACCATATGGTGATCATCACGCCGATCACCAGGCATAACATCCAATCCCAGCACCACCCGCGACCGATCATCGACGACAGTCTGCTGCTTATACCCCGGCTGTTTCCTCCCGCCCGGAAACCGGCCACAGCGCATCCGGATCAGGACTATCGTCCGTCTGGACACGATTGGCGTGCAAGTCCGCCCGGATCGTCGTCGCATCCACATGTAACACCCGGCCCTCGATTAACCCACTCGCTTTGCATTGGGCAATACTGCGTTCAAACAACTCGTTGAATACCTGATCACCGAAGCGGTCCAACGCCCGCGACAACGTCGAATGATCGGGTAACGGTTCATCTAACTGATAGCCGATGAACCAGCGGTAGGCCAAGTTCACTTGCACCTGACGCATCAACTCCCGCACATGGGGAATCCCATCCATCGCCTGCAGCAAAAACAAGCGAATGATCACTTCCGGATCGATCGAGGGACGACCGTTGTCCTGGCAGTAGCGATCGCGCACCGCCTCATGCACGAACCATAGGTTCAGCACCCGGTCTAATCGACGCAGATAGTGATCTTCCGGAATCAAGGTCTCCAGCGGCGGGAGGAGCGTCATCTCCTGTTGGCGATGATCCCGTTTCGTCTGCATACCCTCTGCTAGCAAATCAACACCCCAAACACAAGGACTTTTTCAACAGGCCCCTTGCCCTGGGATTAGATTCCGTACCCCTCCCCCGACCCCACACTGGATTCCCGACGTCTCGGGAATGACACCGGTGGTAGTTTTCGTAGGTCGAAACCCCTGAGGCGCCGCAGGCGGCGTGGTTTCGACGTCATACGCTTTCACTCGGGCACCAAATCCCCTCGCACCTGGAAACCCTGATCTCCGGGTGCGCTCCGCTCACCCTCAGATCAGGGCCACACACCCCACACTGGATTCCCGATGTCTCGGGAATGACACCGGTGGTAGTTTTCGTAGGTCGAAACCCCTGAGGCGCCG
>CAYWVO010000067.1:0-12422 GCA_964461835.1 uncultured Ignavibacteria bacterium
GAGCAGACAAAAACAACTGCTGCAATCGGAAAGTTATTCTGAGAACCGCTCTAATGACTACCCCGGCGCGAAATAATCAAACACCCTACAACTTACTATAGTCGTAGTGGCCCACCATTGAGGATTGCGCGACAGCGGAATCCGGAATGGTGGGGATTGAGAATGAATGTTGTCAAAACTGGTACTGGTGGCATGGCCGTCTCGGCCATGGTTCACCCCCCGCATACGTCGGGCTGCGACAAAATCCAGGGTGGCCCACCATGGAGGGCGCCACGCCGGCGGCACCCGGAATGGTGGGAAGCGCAGAATCATGCCGCCATGGGTGGCAACCCCAAGCGTGTCCGCCGCTGGCGGGGATGCTTGGGGTTGACGTTGCATGATGTCGAAACCACGTCGCCCGCACTTCCACCACCCCTGGACCCCAGCCTCCGCTGGGGTGACAAAACCGGACTCAGGAGTTTCGATCTACCTCAGATCCTCAAATTCTTACTCCCTTGCTGCGCAAGGGGAACCGGATCCCCCGTCGCAGCGGGGGATGACAGCAGGGGAGGATGCTGCCGGTTCCAAAGTCGGGCAGACCGGGAGATCTGCCCCGCGCGGGGAGTCTTGCCACCCGCTCTGGATAAAGCTGCAAATACCGGAAAATCGCGATAGAATTAGTGTTATGTTGTAACATCTCCTGCCGGGAAACGACCAAACGTCGGAAAACAACGGTGGGAGATGATGAGGTATCCTCAACAACAAGGGAAAACAAAGACGGCGACTTTTCTGCTCCTTGGAACATCTGCGCTCATCATCTTGATCAGTGCCCAGTCCGCCTTGGGCCAGGCCTGTAGCTGCGGGGGTGCTCCGTTGATGGGCTCGCTGGAGTTCCCGACCACCAACAACGGTGCCTGGCGGATTGGGCTGACCTATGAGTTTCATGAAATTGCGGATGTGGTCTCCGGCAGCACGGAACTAAATGATAACACCCGCCAACGGAATGTCCACTCCGGCCTGCTGGATATCAGTTACGGGATCACCGATCGCATCTCCGCGTCGGCAATTTTCACGGTCCTCCAGCAGGAACGAGAAACGAACTCGGCAGAGGGGACGGGAGAGTTTTTACGTACGAGGGGGGTAGGTGACGGTGTGGTGATGATGAAGTCCGATCTCGTCCCCTTTTCGCTTAAGTCGTTCCGTCAACTGGCGATCGGCGCAGGAATTAAAATCCCGTTCGGCAAGACCTCGCTGACCGCCAACGGCTCGTTGCTCGCCGCGGACATGCAGCCGGGTACTGGTTCCTGGGACGGTGTGCTTTGGGGGTACGCCTACCAGGGATTTCAACCGATTGCTCCGATCGGAATCCAGGCCAATGCAACGTATCGGATGAATACCGAAAACGACCGCTTTGGCGGCAGCAATCAGGGCTACAAATTCGGCAATGAATTTATCGCCAATCTAAACGTGCACTACAGTCCGATACCATTGTTTAATTACTCTCTCGGAATGCGCTATCGCTCGGTAGCTGCCGACCGGTTCGCCGGCCTTGAACTGCCCAACAGCGGCGGTTCGTGGTTCGACCTGGTGCCGGGTATCAATGTGAATATCAATAATTCCTGGGGTGTCCGCGGCGGTGCGCGGATTCCGGTCTCCCGCGCGCTGGACGGCATCCAACTAACCACCAACTACGCGCTGACCTTTGCCGTGTTCCGCACGTTTGCCGCGACGCCAAGTATTATCGGGTTGGATAGGTAAGGAGGACTCAATGAAACGCGTATTTTTGATGCCAGTATTTTCCCTACTTATCACGGGTCTGGCCCTGGGATGCAGCAACGAAGTCAGCGTCAACGGCGGTGGTGGTGGCGAGTGGTTGATCCCGGCAGAACAGGTGTTGGATGGTGGCCCGGGTCGCGACGGGATTCCCGCGCTCAGCAACCCGCTGTTGATCAAGGCGTCGGAAGCGACGCAGGTCAATCCCGGCGATCTGGTGATCGGGATCAAACTGGGAGATGATATCCGCGCGTATCCGCATTCAATTCTGGACTGGCACGAAATTATCAACCACGGCACCTCAAAAATCCCGTACGCAATCACCTATTGTCCGCTGACCGGGTCAGGCATGGCCTGGAACCGGTTTGTCAATGGGTCGCTGACATCGTTCGGTGTCTCCGGCATGTTGTATAATTCTAATCTTATTCCTTTTGACCGCTCCACTGGCAGTAATTGGTCGCAGATGTTGTTGCGGTGTGTCAACGGTACGCTCAGCGGCACCGAACCGGAACTCTTGCCGGTGGTCGAAACCAGCTGGCAAACCTGGAAGACCATGTACCCCGAAACGCGCGTTGTCTCAACCACTACCGGTTATGACCGGCCGTACGGTGAATATCCCTACGAGGATTACCGCACTAACCACGACCGGCTCTTGTTCCCGATTGCCAATGATGATGATCGCCTGCCACGCAAGCAACGGGTGCTGGGGGTAATCACTGAATCGGCGGTGACGGTCTATCAATTGACGTCCTTTGGCTTCGGCACCAGTGTCATTAACGACGATGTTGGCGGCATACCGATAGTAGCAGTCGGCAACCAGACCGGTAAGTTCGCCGTCGCGTTCGAGCGCACGCTCCCCGATGGTACTATCTTGAGTTTCTCCTCAACTGAGGAGACCCTGCCACGTGCAATGATCGATGACGAGGGCACAACGTGGGATCTCTTCGGTCACGCTGTCTCCGGCCCGCGCAGCGGTGAACAATTGGCTCCGGCGAAATCATATATTGCCTTCTGGTTCGCTTGGGTAGCATTTTATCCAGACGTCGAAATCCACGGCCGGTAACCTACTTCACCAGGGTCATCTTCTTGGTGGCCGTATGATTGCCGGCGGTCACTCGATAAAAGTAAATACCCGACGCTGCGTCTGCGGCATCCCAATGCAGCGTGACATATCCCGCGCCGGAGTGTCCCACATACTCTTGAATCAATTGGCCGACGATATTGTAAATGTGCACTTGCCAGTCAGTTTCCACCGGCAAGGCAAAACGGATCTTGGTCCTGGAATTAAATGGATTCGGGTAATTCTGTTCCAGCGCGAAATCGAGTGCACGTTCGCCGTCTTGATTATCGCCCGTATCGAAAATACCACTGGGACCAAGGCTTACGTTGCTGGTCGGCTCAACCACCGTGCCTAAAAAGAGCAGCGTTCCGGTTACCTTGTCTCTGATGGCGAAGAAAAACGGGCGGTCAACATACATAGTGAAACCGGGAAACGGATCGCCTGAGTCACCTGCCAAAATGACAATTGTCACGGCAGCCGCCTCGGTGCCTTGTTCATTGACGCCAATTGCGGTGCAGTGCTTGATTTCATCAATCCACAGAGGCATGCTGGTTGTTATGCCGGTAAAATCGGCATGGTCACGATCAAATGCCAGTTCCATGCCGAGGTCAGTGAGCAGCTGCTTTAATCCCACTTCGTAATTCATGTTGAACCTCGGAATCATCACGTGACCCATTGAGTCGACCATCTCACTCATCCATTGGCCCCACGTCTCGGTAGAAAGCAGTTGAAGCACCTCCCCAACACTCACGTCTTCCTGCGGAAGGAGTATGGTCATACAATAATCACCATCACCGTACGGCAAATCAACAGCTTGAAAAAATTCATTTTCATAATACGGGAATCTTGCGTCTTTGACCATGAATTGGCATTCGATATCCTTTGAAAGCGAATGGAAATGACTTTCAATTGTCTCCAGGGTATCGAATTTGTCGGTCCAGGTGGCATTGAAATAGAGTGCATTGATCAGGAACATCATGGTCAAGGGGTCGATATACTGAATGATCTCGTCAATCTTACCGGCTGTTTTTTGCGATATCCATTCATTGATGCTGTCGGGTGCATCCGGTCGATTGAAATCCAAACCGAAAATATCCGCGTCATAATACCCGGCACATTCATCCAAAAAATCCTGTTTTACGTCAAATCCCAGACGATACCACGCAGAGTTGGCAATCCCGACCTGTACCGCGGTATCCCGAGCCACCAGATTGGTTGCCAAGGGTAGATAGGTCGTCTGCAAATCTTCCATAGTGAGGTCCGCCAGATGGAGTGTTTCAAGGATTTCGTTCTGGGTTGTTCCTCTCGCTCCGTTGGTGGCCAGTGCCAACGCCACCCAGATACTCAAAGGCGAAATAAAAAGGTCATCGTCTCCTTCAACACCATTTATCGCTTTTAACAGATCAAACCCCAACTGGTTGGAGGAGGCGACAATTCTGTCTTCCGTGGCCGACTGTTGCGAGACGAAGGGGGCAGAAAATGTGTGTTTGCCCCAATGACCGACCAGGATAATGACTGCGATAATGATGGCCGCCTGAGATAAACGTCGCTTTGCCATGGGTTTTCCTTTCCAAACATTCAATTTGCATCAGGTATGGCTGAATTAATCCGCCACCTTACAATGATCAATGCCGCCCCGGCAATGTAAACAGCCGGATTGACTGCATTTCTTTTAAGTACTAACCGGGTGTATCATGGATGCATGATACACGCGGACCGGTTTGGATCACAGTTGAACGAGTAGCAGTAACCGTAGTCGAATGATCCGTAGACGCAGTTGATCATTTCAACTGTTCCCCGTTCATTAAAAATGGGCAGGTGAGGACTCTGAGTCAAGGAATACTTCTACAAATCGGGTGGCCCACCACGAAGGGTAACGCCAAGCGGTACCCGGAATGGTGGTGAGCACAGAATCATCCCGCAATGGGGGCAACCTCAAGCTTGTCCGCCTTGGGCGGGGCGTTCCCGGTGATAGCGGGGACGGCTTGGGGTTGGAGCTGGTGCCGCACTCAATGGCTCCGCGGCAGGCAGAGAGAAATCAGATCACGGTCCGTTTTATCTGCTCCATCGCCGCCCGCATCTTCTTCCCCTGTTCTTCGGCACCCGGCTTTTCGGCCAACGCAAACATCGCCTTTTTATACGCCTCGACCCCCGGCTGAATGAACGGATTAATCCCGAAGAGATACCCGGAGACCGCTACCGACCGCTCCAGCAGGAAATATATCTGGCCCAGATTGAACGCATTCCGCCGGGGCACCGTCACGGTCATGTTGGGTACCCCGCCGCGGGCATGGGCGTATGCCGGACCGTCTATCACCAGTTGATTAACGAAATTCAAATCATGTCCGGCATCCGGCAGGTAATTCAAGCCATCCAGGTTTTCCTGATCACGGGGGATCGTCACCGTGTTATCACTTTCCTCCAGGCGAAGGAATGTCTCCAGAATATTCCGCTCGCCCTCCTGCACCATCTGGCCGTTGGCATGCAGTTTTTCGGAATACAAAGACGGCGACACCCACAGTCCTTTGCCCTGATGTCCTTCGCTTTCGGGGAAAAGTTGCTCCATCCACCGCGCAACGTCATAGAGCGCAGTTGCGTTGGTTGCCACTACTTCAATCTTTTTCCCCTTACGCCAGGACAGATAGCGAATTGCCGCGTGCACCAGTGCCGGGTTTTCCCAAAATTCGTCGGTCTCGGTGCGGGCTTTCATGTGCCGGAATCCGGCGACAAATTCGTGAATATCGATACCCGCCACCGCCAGGCCGAACAAGCCAACATCGGTCAACACGGAGAACCGCCCGCCGACATCATCGGGAACCACGAATGAATGGTATCCCTTCTGCTCGGTCAACGTGCGCAGCGCACCTTTTGCTTTGTCGGTGGTGGCGATAATATACTCGGCGGCGCGATCGCCAAGCCGCTCCTCCAACAGTGAACGGAGGATGCGAAAAGCGATCGCGGTCTCGGCAGTCGTGCCGGACTTGGAGATGACATGAACGCCAATCCGTTTGTCCTCCAGCAGATCCAGCGTATCGCGCAGGTAGTCCGGATCGGTATTTTGACCCAAAACATACATCTCGGGCCGGTCGCCTCGTTGCTCCCTAGTCAATTGGTTGTAGTAGGTATGCGTTAGCGCATTAACAGTAGCTGCAATTCCCAAATACGAACCGCCGATTCCAGCGGAGATGAATACATCGATTTTCCCGGCTAATTGGTCTGCGACAGCACAGACATCGTCGAGATGGCTTTCTGTAATCTCATCCGGCAGCGACTGCCAGCCCAGCATCACCGTGTCACCGTCCCGGCAGTCTCCCTCACCACGCTTCAGTCTCTGATGTTGCTCGACAACAGATGGTGCCACCCCTGATAATTCGTCGCGGGAAATAAACGGCCCGTCCCCGTAATCGGCCAGGATATTGGTAATATCAATTGATATCTTATTCGCCGAACGAAATCCCTTATCCGGATTGAAATTCCGATTACGCGTCTTACGTTCAAGTTGTCGCTGGATGGTTTTATTCACCGGGGATTCTCTTGTCAGTATTGGCTGTCTTACTCAAGAGTCTCGTGAACGTGTGTTTACTTCACCAATTGAGTATTCGGGAAGAAACTCACCCAGGCAAACCAAAATCCAGAAATCAGTGGCAGTGTTTCTAAATCGGCCTCATGCGGTTGCGCCGCAGCACCCGTTGTCGCCTGCCAAGTCCGTTCGTTGTGGTATATGATCCAGCCATCCTCAACCGTTACCGTATCGATCTCCCTCGCCGGCAATTGAAAAGCAGCGACGGCGTTCCCGACTGGATCGTAGGTGATAATCACCGGCGTTTCACTGAGTGACGTCACCGCAAACCCCTGTTCGGCAAGATACCTTTCGGCCACCGCGAGAGCCTCACCGCCCAGACGAAGCCCGTACACCACGGCTTTGCCCGGCAGTTTGGTAAACGTGTTGGCGCGGCCGAAGATCCCCAGCCGAAGCCGATCCGGATGAGTGAAATAATCGGCATAATGTGAACCGGCCTCTCCCTTCGCCGGTTTCGCCAGCAGCCGGCCATCCGGATACGTCTCCTTAAATTCACCGTACGTGGTGTGTCGGGACGGCAGGAGCAGTAGCCTCTTCCCCTCCAACGGACCGGAGATACAGACCCCCGTGATTTGGGACCAGAGTGAACCGGTTTCGCGGTCATGCATGACCAGCGCGTCCTGCCACAGCGAGCCGGAGGCCTGGAATGTCAGATGCAGCGTGTCAACCGTGGCGGCATAGACCATGCCGGTAAAACAAAGCGGTCACCACGTCGCGGCGATCGGCTCTCCATCCAGCGAATCATTGACCACTTCATGGTCATCGAGATGCCAGGTACTGTAGGCTTTGACTTCGGTCTCACCGAGGGCTACCAGCAGTGGCTCATTGGGATGATAGAGCGAGTCCGCAGCCTCGATATCAACAAATTTCGGCTCAAATATCGCCGGGATCATCCCCGGTTCACCGAGCGTGTACATAAGGTGCCCGCGAATGGTGGTAGTGTCCATATCGCGTCGTTGAGCCTGCGCTGGAGTTGCTATTGTGAAGACAACAATGCTTACAATCAGGATACTGCCGATGAACCGAACGCGCATGAGCCCTCCATTAGTGCATGATACGAGTTGTTGGTTCAAAAGAGGGGAATCAATACTGCTTTTCTTTGCCGTAAAATTCCCGCTCTTCGTTGTTGACCCAGACCTGCACCGGAAAATGAGCGATATGATCCACGCTCTGGCGGGCGTAGACTTCCTTGAGACCGGCATTGATAATCGCCCGCTTGCAGAGTTTGCACGGTTCGGTGAATGGGACGTACATGTCGGTCTCGGCATCCAGCCCAACCAAGTACATCGTGGCGCCGATCATCTCCGAGCGGGACGCGTGAATAATCGCATTCATTTCGGCATGCACCGAGCGGCACAATTCGTACCGTTGCCCGGAGGGGATGTTCATCTCCTGCCGGTAGCAATATCCCACATCAATGCAGTTGGCGGTGCCGCGCGGTGCCCCGCTGTAGCCGGTGCTGATGATCTGGTCATGCTGCACGATGATCGCCCCGAAATTCCGTCGCAGGCAGGTGCCCCGCCGGGCAACTTCTCGGGCAATTCCCAAATAATATTCGACCCGGTCCGGACGTGTACTATGCATAGCCTCTCCTCCGCCCCAACATCGCAGAAACGCGCGTCATCCTCAACCAAAATGTGACTCAGATTCAGAGTTTTCTTGCCGCGCTGAGCACACAAAATGTGCCCGGCGGGCGGCAACCAGAAACTTACCCGTTTTTTGAAGGTGATTTTGTGCCAGTCCGCCCTTGAGGCGTGTTGAAAAAATTAATAAGGCCAACGTGGCCCTGTGCTGCGCCCCGGCTTTCCAGGAGCGTTGCCCCTTGGCGCCAAATTCGATGGCGCCTGGAAACCCTGATCTCCGGGTACGCTTCGCGCTCCCTCAGATCAGGGCCACACACCCGCTGCCGGTGCCCCATTTTTTGAAAAATATGACTTGACATTTACCCCCCCCCCGCCATTATCTTCTTATTGCAGCATAGAAATGCATCAGAGACGACATTTAGTGGATTCAAGGTCAACCACTATGGACGCGACGGATCGTAAGCGACTTATGCTTAGCGATAGCAAGAGACCGACTAACAGAGTCCTTCGGCCGTTCGGGCTTATCGGCCAAATGGGCCAGAGAGTTCTGATGGCTGTCGCTATTTTGGTCCTCGTGATTTCTTTGGGATTGCTGGTCGGAAACCAGGCAGCCTATTTCATGAAAGATCAACAAAAACTAAAAGCAAGGAGTAAGAGAACTTCCGCAATACTGGATCAGATGAACACCATTGAAGTCGGGGATACACTGCCGGATTATCGACTGGAGACTCTTGACGGTGATTTTGTCTGGATTAGCGATCTCCTCACCGATAAAACTCTGGTCTCTTTCTATCACCCCGCCTGTTATGATTGTACCTCGGAAATTGAACTATTGAGCAATACTTGTTCAGATTTATTCGCGTACAGACATTTTCTTTTCATTTCGTCAACTGATCCGGCTACTTTGCGAAAGCACCGTGATAGCTTAGGCTTTCCTGTGCAATTCCTCCATGATAAGGATCGAGAGTATGCCAATCATTTGCATGTCGTCAACTACCCGTTCAATGTGATTGTCGACCGCGCCGGCCGTATCAAAGAAATAATTAATGGTACATTGTATGAGCGGGAAATACAGTCAATTATTGAATCCAATCAAACCAGCAAGCGGGACCTCAAACAATTTGAAAGGAGGGGATATGAAAGCACAATTTAGGATAATCATCGTATTGGCTTTTCTATTCACTGCCGCTTTCAGTTATGCCTTTACCGCTGTTAATGACTCCGCGACGGCCAATGCAGAACCGGATGTTTGTTGCTTTTTACGGGTATGTCCCCCCGGATGTACCCCTGGGGAGGAATGGGGCCGACCAGACACGATTGATGGCCTAACCTGTGTTCACTATGACCCGGCACTGGCTTGCGAACAATTCTGTGATTGCTGGTAGCTAAAATTCGGAACAGAGGTCCCGTTTGCTTCGTATTTGGGATTTGCGTATAATGTGGGGTGAAATAGCACCTGACATTGTCTGAGGAGGCAAGGTGATATGCCAATGGCTAATCCAATGCTGTGCTATAAGAATATCAATTAATTGGTTCGAACGATGACCAATAAACCCTGAAAATACAATGTTGGGCCGATTTCGATACTATACGATAGTAATCCGCCGTTTGATTCTGTTCTACCTAGTAGTTATACAAGCGCTTGCAACGGCCTTTGGCTTTGCAGAAGACACTATGCCTGAACATCTGGCGCCCCATTACCATTATAGTACTGGACTTTCGGACGGTCCTTACCTGACCCAACGAGTACATGATGTAGGGCGGCTCCATCTCACAGTCACCAATTGGGGGTTATTTGGCAGCATGCTCGGTAGAATCACCGATCCGTTGACCGGACTGTCGTTGCCGGGAGCGACGTTTCCTGCCGATGATAACCTTGAATACCTTGGGTATGGGGGTCTCTGGGTCGGAGGCGTGGTGTCGACGATCCACGGCGATGATACACTGGTGTCAACCGAATTCAATCCAACGGAATTCTATCCCGGTAGTCTTGAACAGGACGGTGACATCATCGAATGGTCTTCGTTTCACCAGAGCCCACATTATGATGAGCGGTCAATTACTATCCAGGAGTTTCATTGCAGTTATACTGACACCCTCTCAGATCCGGCATACGTGCCGTTCGATCCAAGCACGATGCAACCGCATCGTCCACTCGGTATCCGCATTCGGCAACATTCCTATGTGTGGGCGGGGCATTTTGCCGAGGACTTCGTCATTATTGAATATTGGATAATTAACATGCGTCGGGTGCCCTTACCTGCGGTTCGGGCAGGAATCCACATCGTACCCTCCGTTCATCATCGGGCTAGTACCGATGAATCTGCCGGCCAGGAAAATATGGTCGGTTATCTGAGAACGTATTCGGCCATCACTGGTTATGGAGTCGATGTCCCCATATCCACGGCCTGGTGGGCCGACAACGATGGTGATCCGGGTCGTCATTCATGGGATGAGCAGAGTGTCCGATCCGGAATGGGCGTGCGATTTCTGGGTTTAGACAACGAATCAGGAAAGAGTGAAGGAGGTGAGCATTCATTCAATTGGTGGGCCAATTGGGGTCCACAGCGCAAACCGGGTGATAAGTCGATTGATGGGAAAAACGGCCCTCCCTGGGGAGATCATCAGAAATATCGGTATATGGCAAACCGGGAGATTGATTACGATCAGTATCTGGCGCACGATACGATAGCTGGCTGGATCACTCCTCCGGACAAGTCGTGGAATACATGGCCGCCATACATCCTCTCCGACGGTGATAGGGTTTCGTTCCTACTAAGCACCGGTCCATATTATATTGCACCGGGAGATTCAGTTTGCATCCCGATGGCTATTGTGGCCGGCGACTTTTTACATCCTGATCCTATAAATGGGAGCAACCTGAAGGCGGATGGTCAAAAATGGTATGATAATCTGGATTTTTCGGCACTGGCGTACAACGCACAACGGGCCGAGGCAATCTACGATAATCCGGGAGTGGACACCGACGGTGACGGGCACCGCGGGAGATCGTATACCGTGAACTGTCGGGAAGTCGATACGTGCTTCACAGATTTCTGTTACTATCTCCCGGATACATTTTATTGCTATGAGAAACGGTGTTTTGAGGATTATCCGGTCTGCGATACTATCTACTACTCTGGCGACGGTGTGCCTGATTTGAAGGGGCCTGCACCGCCGCCGTCCCCGGCGATTTCGCTGGCTACCGAGCCGCATACCGTACGTATCCGCTGGAGTGGAAAAGAGATTGAACACATCTATGATCCGTTCAGCGAAGGAAAGGATTTCGAAGGATATAATGTTTACAGCGGCCTCGGCTATAGCAGGAATGAAATGGAACTCATCGCCTCCTGGGACATCGTGAACTATGACCGTTACAAGTTTGTCGCCGGTGCTCGCCCGCGCCCGTGGACACTGGATGGCCCGCCCTTGACTCCCGAACAAGTCGCCGCGCAGCACGATCCCTCGGTTAATCCACTTGACTATCCTAATAAATTCAATCCGTATGAGGATAAAGACGGCAATCTGTATTATTTCCGGCCGCACGGGGGGAACCGGGGCAACGTATACCGTGAAGGCGGGACCATCGTCACCAATCCTATTCAGTATATTCGCACCGATTCCTTGTGGGATCGATCCAGCCGAATGTGGAAATATTTCGGTCAATATGAATGCACCATTAATAACCTGTTGCCCAGCCAGGCCTATTATTTTTCGGTGACTGCATTTGACGCCGGTATCGACGTCTGGGGTATTGAGTCCTTGGAGTCACCGGTGGAAGCCAATGTTCAACTCGCGTATCCCACCTACTCACCGGAGTATGTACAAGAGAATCGGCTGAAAGTGTCGGTCTACCCCAATCCCTACAAAATCGACGCGAATTATCGCGGTCGCGGTTTTGAAGATCCCCTCAAGGAAGGATTCAAAGAGCGAGAGCGGCGGATACACTTTGTTAACCTGCCCCCAGAGTGCACAATTAAGATATTCTCGCTGGATGGTGATTTAATCCGGCAGTTACATCATCCCACGAGCCGCTTTTCGGATACACCGTCGCACACGGCGTGGGATTTAATCACCCGCAATACGCAGGCGGTGCAATCGGGCATCTATCTGTACACGGTCGAGAGCGAGTGGGGCACGCAGGTCGGCAAGTTTGTGATCATCAAGTAGGGTTGTTGATTTTCACCCACCATTGCAGAAATATTCATAGAGACGTTTGTCACCCCTTCACTCCCGCGCACACGTTCGACGGTTTTGCTCCCCTGCTCCGTCAGGGGAAAATGGACCCCAGCCTGCGCTGGGGTGACCCGCGGGATAGTTCTGCTAAGTCCGATCGTTCGGGCAGGCTAAAGGCCTGCCGCGCACGGAAGAAATATTCATAGAGACGTTTGTCACCCCTTCACTCCCGCGCACACGTTCGACGGTTTTGCTCCCCTGCTCCGTCAGG
>CAYWVO010000068.1:0-12259 GCA_964461835.1 uncultured Ignavibacteria bacterium
TACTCGCCCTCTCAGATTCACCCAAATCGTGTCTCATTCTTATTGGCACAGAGGGCGGTGTAACCGTTACCAGTCCCGGTAAGAGTATAAAATTACTCCAACTTTGGTTTGACCATTCTGGTTATTGTGAAGACTCAAATACCCTGATGAGATCATTATATATTTTGAATGATCTGAGAAAACTGGAGACCCATCTTATTGGAAATTCCTCATACGGTGATATTCTCAGTAGTGCGTGCAAAAGGCTCAATCTCGATCAAGACTCACAACTGGGATATATCTATACCGAACTGCTAAAGGCGATAACCTCAATGTACGAGAAAATGTCAGTTATTTGTGAAATAATGATAATGAACCAAATTTGCTTTAGCATTTAGTATTGCGCCAGATGCCCCGACGTTTGGATGGATTTCCTTTGTCGAAACCGCGTTCGCTCCGCCGCGGCAAACGACTCAGGGGTTTCGACCGACGCCCCCCTTCACCCCAAAATGGATTCCGGCTCAAGGCCGGAATGACGGCCGTATACGGCCGATTCCTTACGCAACGAGGAAAATTCTGCCAATTCCGTAGGAACGGGCAGACGGGACCCGCCACGGCGGGCAGGCTGTCTGCCGCGCACACAATTTGGATGGAACGGGCAAACTAAAGGTCTGCCGCGCACGGTCGTATACGACCGCTTTCTAACTCACGGAAGTTCACTCAGCATCGCGCACCCATTGGGTGCGGCACCACGATGCATTACCCATACCGCCAGCCACGGTCGCGGACGAGGCGTTTGTTGGGTTTCCACTCGGTGAGCGGGGTGGCGGTTTCGGGGGTTTCACGTGGGGGTGGTGGCTCTTCTTTTTTGCGGATGCCGGACATGCTGACCGAGACGCCGGTCTTTGGGGCAATCTGATACGATTCCTCGGCAGCACGCAAAATCTCCGGATCCAATCCCTCCGCCGCAACCTCCTCAGTAAACTTGCGGCGACCGGTGACCAAGTCACGCAGGTAGGCGTCAATCTGGTCTTGCGAATAGTACTTATCCGCACGGTAGTTGCTCAAATCGGCGCCCTCGGCTGAGACAATCTCCTCGGTGCCGAACATACTCTCGCGATAGCGATTGGTGCCGCGCAAATCGCCGCGCTGAATTGCCGCCATCGTGTGAATCGGCACGCGCTCGGTCTTGCGGACCATTTTCTTCTGACCGTCGGGCGTCTTCTCGATAATCTCGCCCATCCCGCCGGTATTATACTGATAGAAATGCACCTTGCCGGGATAATTCTGCGCCAGGGTCATGATGATCTCGTGAAAGTGATTTACCTTGTGCGCGCGTGAGCCGACAATGAACGGGTCGGTTCCCACGGTGCGCACCGATTCGCCGGCCTGGGCAGGATTTGAGGCATAACTGTGCGAGGATTCCCCCCAGAGATAGGCCAGGGTCGCCTGCATCGGCGTGAGTCGTTGGGCGAAAGTCATGATGGTGTTACGCCGGGTGATGAAGGCAAACACGATCCCGTCTAATTCATCCAACGGCGGCAAATCCAGCGAGGGGTACCAGATATTTTTCATATGAAACGGCCAGTGACCCCGCTTGATCTTCAACTGCTTGCGGGCAATCACCGCACGACCGTTGCCACAGAGCGTTTCGTCGAGAAAATCGGGACGGCCGTTCGCGTTGATAAACACATTTTCATACAACGCCGATTTGTGCATCAGCGCGTTGTACATCGACTCCTGCAATTTCTCGTCGACATCGGTCTTTACGAAATAGTTTTGCTCCGATCCGTACGCCGAACCGTCTTTGCGCAAAAAGCAAATATCATCCTGACAGACATAGGTGCGTTCGCCCTTGTTCCAGTCGAGCCCCAACTGGTGGCACGACCAGGTACTTTTGCCGGTTGCCGACAGCCCGAACAGAAACACGCCGTAACGTTTGATTGTATCACTCTGTTTATCACGAATCTCCACGATTTTGGTGCCGGCGTGCAGGCCGAGCATATCCAACTCGGCGGCGGAATACATGGCCTGACGGAGAAAGCCCTTTTTGTCCTCGCCCATGTAATCCGAGCCGAGGACGATATTCAGGTTATGTTCGGGCAGGGTGAGCACCTGCTGGCGGATATGGTGCTCCTCGGGGATATGAATCAGCGTAAACTCCGGCCCTGGCTTCTTGGTGACCCGCCCCATCGTCTTGCCCCACATATGCGCCAGCCGGTAGTTTTTCAGATCGGCAATCGACATATACAGGTTGCATTTGGGATTATACTCCGGGTTGTCCCCCACCTGCCGTCTGATTTTCACAAAGGGCAGCGTTTCCATCAGATGAAGGACTTTCTCCAACTCTTCCGGGGCATTAGAAATGATTTTTTTCTTTTCGGCGGAGAGTTTGTGTTCGCGGACTTTTTCCGTGCCGAGGTAACAGGTCTTGCCGGCGATGCGGCTGGAGACCGCGGACCGCCACCCCCAGGCGCCGTTGCGTGTTTGTGTGCCGGTCTGAATTGCCAGTTCGCGCAACTCCTCCAGACCTTTTTTCTCGATATTGGGGCCGTCTACACGCCGTTGCAGGTCACGGTAGAAGCGATTGTAAAACGAGACGTCGTAGATTGAATCAGACATTGGTGGTTATTCCTTGGGGAGAATTTCATCCTCGTTGAAAAAGAACGCGACTTCCGTGCGTGCGGTGGCCTCCGAGTCCGAGCCATGCACCACGTTCCGTTCAATCGACGTTCCGTACTCGCGGCGGATCGTATTGTATTTTGCCTTTGCCGGATCCGTGGCACCCATCAGGTCGCGCCAGCGTTGAATCGAATTATGCCCGCCGATCACCATGACGACAATCGGCCCGGAGGTCATGAACTCCACCAGCGATTTGAAAAACGGCTTCTCGGCGTGTACTGAGTAAAACTGCTCGGCCCGTTCGCGCGTAAGTTTTAACACCTTTAAGCCGCGAATGATTAAACCACCGCGTTCGATCCGCTCGATCACTTTGCCGATCAACTTGCGCTTGACCCCGTCCGGTTTAACAATCCCCAGCGTGTTGGCCATGGTGTGCTCCTACGCGATCAACTCCCGCACGCGTGATTTAATGGCTGCGGAGGGTATCTCCGCCACGTTGACTTTGTATGCCTTGGCTACCCGGAACAACTGATGGAAATTGCGGCGCTGCAAATCCTCGTAATCGGCATCCGAGACCAACGTGTACGGGTTGAAAAACGGCTGTTCTTTGAACGGGCTGAGTCCGGCGCCCTCTTTAAGACGATACTTGCCCGCAGTCACCCAGTTTAGCGCCTCCTCCGGCTCCAGCTTCGTTATCGCCAGCGCGTGCGGTTCGTAGTGCAACAACACGACAACTTTGACATTGGTGCGCTTGATATACCGCTGCGGGCCGTGAATCCAGGCCGGATCGACGATCGCGCGGGAATCAGTCGAACCCCAATAGCAATACGGCTCGCCCATATCGAGCGGACACTCATCTGCCAGCGCGGCGGTGTTGGTCCACTCCGAACGTGTCGTCACTACGTTTTCGCATTTGCTGCGGTCGAAGATGCGGGCGTAGCGGTCGTTGTGCTGCGCGACGACGGTTTTTAAATAGAATTTTCGTTCGGGAGCATCGCCGATTGCCTCTTTACCGCGATAGCGGACAAACAGCCAGTCGTTGGTGACAAAGCGGCAATCCTCGTCTTCCAGCGTTTTGGTAAAGGTCGACCCGCGTTTCATGCCTTTGGGACCGATGAGCAGCAAGCCCTTGCCGCCGTAGTCGACACAGGCGGCGCGGATTCCGTGCACATCCAGCATCCGTTCACTGGCCAAGGCGGCGATGGCCAGCGCCCAACCGCGGACTTGTCCGTAATAACTGCTATTGAACAAGACTCCGGTGCGCATCTCGGGATTGAAGTACCCGTGTTCGGTGCGGCCGGGGACTCCATCTACTGCGTAGATAATCCCGTGTGGTTCGAGATCGGATTCTAACTGGGCTGGATACCAGTTTTCCACCCAGAAATCATACAGGTGCGGCACGTTTGTGCGCAGTTGAATGATGATCCCATTAATGTTGGCATTCCATTCGAAATAGCGGTCGAAGGGTAAGGCAGTATCTGCCTCCTGTACCAAAAGATCACGCTGTTCGGTTCCGACGATTTCGGTTTCGACTGCATGCTGAGGATGGGTCTTGACGTTTTGCAAAGCCACTCGCTTGAACCGTGGAGATTCTTTGAGTTTTGCCATGGCATCAATGATCCGGTCGGTGCCTTCCTCGATGTTATCCATCGACGTGGCGTAGGAGAGCCGGACGTTGTCATCCGAGCCAAAGGCACTCCCCGGCACCACCGCCACGGCCGCTTCTCGCAACAAGTAGTAGGCCAACGCGTAGGAGTTGCGAATTTTCATTCCGCCAAATTCGGTGTTGTAGTAAGTGGCGGTGTTGGGAAACAGGTAAAAAGCGCCTGCCGGGATGATGCAATTGATCCCGGGGATCCGCTGCAATTTGTTGAGCATGTAATTACGCCGCGCCTGGAATTCGCTGACCATGCGGCTGATTGCGGCTTGATCACCGCCGAGCGCCTCCACCGCCGCTTTTTGGGCAATGGAGTTAGCGTTGGAGGTGGTGTGCGACTGTACGATGCTCATTGCCGAAATTAACTCATGCGATGCCGCGGCATACCCGATCCGCCAGCCGGTCATCGAGTAGGCTTTGGAGACGCCGTTAATCGTAATCGTCTTTTCATACACCGCGTCCGAGAGGGAGGCCACGGCAAAAAACTGATAATCGTCGTAGGTGACGCGGGAGTAAATTTCATCGGCGATAATAATTAATCCCTCGGCGGCGGCCAGTTCGCAGACCGCGGCCAGTTGGTCACGCGGATAGGCGGAGCCGGTCGGATTGCTGGGGTTGTTGAGGATGATTGCCTTCGTGTTAAATGAAATATTCTTTTTCAATTCGTCAGCGGTGAGACGAAAGCCATTCTCCTCACGGGTGGGAACAATTCGGGGTTTGCCATCGGCCATCAATACCATCTGGGGGTAGGACACCCAGTACGGCGCCGGAATAATGATTTCATCGTCCGGATTGGTAACTGCCAGGATCGCGTTATACAGGCTTTGCTTGGCGCCGGAAGAAACAATCACGTCGTTGGCGTCGTAGTCAATCCCGTAATCTTCGCGCAGGCGGACACAAATAGCTTCCCGCAGTTCCGGAATGCCGTTATTGGCGGTATAGCCGGTGAAGTTATCGTCGATTGCCTTACGGCCGGCATCTTTGACCGGCTCCGGCGTCGGGAAATCCGGTTGCCCGGCGGAAAAATTGATCACATCGATACCAGCGGCCCGCATCGCCTTGGCCTTGGCGTCAATGCGCAAGGTCGGCGACATTTCCAGGCGGCCAATCCGGGTGGAAATCATCGATTAGTCCTCAGTTCCCGATGATGTGGTCTCTGATTTACCGGCGAGGCTTTTCAGCCATTGTTCAAGATCAACCCCGGAGAGAGATTTGACTACGGTGGGCAGTTGGCTGAGCATCGAGGCCAGTTCGCCGGTTATTTTCGACGTTCCCATTTTGCCGTCTGAATTGACCATGACGATTTTGTCGACTTTGGAGATCGGGGCCGCCAACTCCCGGGCGAGTTCCGGCATCCGGGAGATCATCATCTCCAGTAAGACCGGCTGCGAGTACGCGTCAGCTTTCTTGCGTAAGGCGTCGGCTTCCGCATCACCCATCTTCTCAATCAACTCCGCCTCGATCAGGCCCTGCACACGCTTGGCTTCGGCCATGCCCCGAGCCTCGGCCTCCAGACGATACTGTTCGGCTTCTGCTGGTTTGCGGACTTTGGCTTCAAGTTCCTGCTCGACCCGATCAATTTCCTTCTTCTCCAGTTCGATCGCCGAGTCTTTCTCGACCAGCCGGACCTTGGCCTCTTCCGCTTTCAACGTCTGGTCAAGTTTGTGGCGTTCGAGTTCGTAAGAGAAATCCGCGTCTGCCTTCTTTCGGTTAAGCGATATCTGGAGTTCAGCTTTGCGCAAATCCAACGCCTGATTGGCCTCAGCCACCGAGGTGTCGGCCTGGATCTGGGCAATATCTCCCTCCTTCTTAGCTTCGGCAGAGCGGATAATGGCGTCCCGCGCGGCTTCCGCCTCGGCGACTTCAGCGTCCCGGCGTGCCTGAACAATCCGCGGCTTCCCAAGGGCTTCCAGGTAGCCGGAGGGGTCCTTGATTTCGCGAAGATTAAAAGAGAGGAGCGTTAGTCCCATATTCTTGAAGTATTCACCGCAATCATCAAACACTTTTTCGCCGAATTGCCGGCGGCTTTTGTTCATCGATTCCAGGTCCATCGAGCCAATCAGCGACCGGGCGGAGCCTTCCAGGGTGCGCAGGGCAACATCCCGAATATCGGTCAGTGGTTTACCGAGGAATTGTTCGGCTCCGAGGTGGATTGAGACTTCATCGCTGGCGATTTTCACCTCCGCGGTGCCCCGCACCGTGCAGCGGATACCATTATTGGCGATCGCGTCTTCGACCTGAAATTCAATGGGGATAATCTCCAGGGCCAGGACCTGCGCCTGCTCGGTAAATGGATTCACGAAGGTGCTGCCACCAATGCGGTAGCGGTAGCCGATCTGCCGCGTAGTGCCATCCGGGAGGGTAATCGTGCGTTTCTTCCCGCCGGAGATGATCAGCGCTTCGTTGGGGCCGACTTTGCGATAATTCTTCAGGACAAAGATAACGACCGCAGCAATCAGAACGGCGGCGACAATGATTATTATAAGCAGGGGACTCACGTGATACACTCCTTCAGAATGAGTAAAGGCGGCGAGAATAACTCGCCGCCGTGTATCCGATATTAAAAAAAAGAATACGTAAGCGCAAGGGCAACCGTCAAGTGATTTTTGTCACAATTTCCGGTAATTCCGGCGGAGATCTGTTCGCATGAGAAGAGGATCAGATGGTTCGTGCGAACCGGTTAAGACGAAGGAATGGACACTGGCATCTTAGCGGTGGTGTATTTTTATGGTTCACAAGAGGATAGGAACCACCCAGTAATGTCAGGCTGAGACAGTCATTTCCTGATTAACCCTATTTTATTACAAAGGAACTGATGATGGCTACTCCCGACAAGACAGTAGCTCCAACGCATATTTCGGCGTTTTATCAGGAACAAATCATAATAAGCTTGTGAGTTTGTTCACAAAATAATAGACGTTTCGTGCCATTTGCGACCTGAGGCCTCATAACGAGGGGGATTGTGCGATGGAAGGTCAGACTCCCCGATTCACAAACTGCCAATACTATTAATAACCGAGCCCCAGAGAAATGTCGATGCTTTCATTCCGCACGGTATAGTTCAATTCATCACTACGAATTTCAACTGAATCATTAAAATCAACGTTGTAGCGGACTTCGATGAAAGTCTTGATGCCGGTCAGCAAGTTCAGTTCTACCCCGCCGCCAATCGTGCCACCATAGGTCACACGTCGAAACTTATCGTATAAATCCCTGAATCCCGACCGTTCGTCGCGTTCCAGTAAAAAGTCAATACGGGGCCCGGCCACGGTGTAGAGAGCGTGTGTCAGAATCGGCAACGACAGCTTGCCGTATGCGCCGACCGAAAGATAGACGAGTCGCGCATCATCTATGAGGAACTCCCCGGTGCCCAGCGGATTCGCTTCATCCACGACTTGTATCTTGTATTCAGCACCCTTCTCAGTATACATAATCGGGATGAGCAGGCTCAGATAGGGTAGATCGAACCACTCGACATACCCTCCGATATGAAAGCCGGCTCGTAACTGCTGACTGTTCTCCATGGGGGCATCCCCGTCGTACGCGTGCTCCGAAACGGTGTAACCACCGATTACACCACGCGAGACCAGCGTCTGTGCATTGGCGAGTATCGGGGTATGAATAACTACCAGCACAATCGTGAACAGTATCCGCCGCATGGGTCCTCCCGACTATTCATAACCTGTCTTGTAACAAAGTACATACCCATCGCCAATCCGGCAATTCCGGAAAACAAAAAACCGGTGCGGATGCCCGCACCGGCTGGTGAATTGTGTAAGGCCCGTATACTATTTTTTCGCCATTGCCTCCGCAAAGGCTGTAATTGCTTCGATCTGCCCCCCGGCATGGATCCCCGCTTCCTGCAGCACTTTCTCCGCCTTGCCGCTGCCCAGGTAACGGCCATCCCGGAATGGGTACAACGTCCGCTTAAGCCCATCATTGTTACGCACCCAGTAGTACATGGTGGGTAGCGTGAAATCGGTGATGCCCATCGATTCGGAGGCCAACTTTTGCGGAAAAATTTTCTCCTGCTCATCCTCCGGGAGGGCCTTAAACAGCTCCATGCTGGTCACGTAGTACACATTCATGTTGTAGCCCTGCTTCTCGATCTCGGGGAGGACGTCATTGAGGAAGATCGTCGCCACTGCATTCCCCTGCAACACCAGGGTTCCGTGATACGCTGCGGCGTTGGGATCGGCCCGACGGATTGCGTACACACCTTTGATCGCCTCAATTGCCGGCGGGATTCCCAGTTTCTCTCGATCGAGGATTGTATCCGCCGGGCGGCTGACAAACGGGGCGAGAATGGCTGGACGTTGCTTGAGCGCCGTAACCATCAACGGCCACATCTCGTTGGCATCCCACGGGGTAAGCGTAATCAGGACTTTGCGCGGGAAACATTCCTGCAACAGTTGCAACGGTTGTGGATCGGCGTGGGTCGGGCCGTCCTCGCCGGTTTTCGGTCCGGCATGACCGTTGATCATAATCCAAGTGTTGTAGGGTTCGCCGGTCAGCCATTCCCAGGACTGCTGGCTGATCCCATGCACCCGGGCGGCCACGTGTTCCATCGCGGTAATAAACGCCCCGTACGAGGCGGTGACGCCGATATGTTCGCCAAAGCCGGAGACCCCCGACATAAACGCACCCATCGCGTCTTCACAGATCCCGCCGACCGCAATCAGACGGGATTCGGGATTTTTCCGGGCATGATACCATCCCGAGGCAATATCGGTGTTAATTTTGGCGATGCTGGTCGATCCGGCCAGATCAGCGGCGGTGGCAACAAAGGCGCCGGAGGTGTCCTTGGCCAACTGGTTAATCGCCTTGCCCAGTGCGCCGCGAAGGGTTTCCGATTCTCCGGGCGCATACCTCAGGTGTTCCGGTGTTTTGTCCGTACTGATTTTATCATCATCGTACAAGAAAGACTTCTGTGGGCCACCGGGCCGGGTTTGCCGATTGCGCTGGTCGATGCGCTCCTTCGCCGCGGCGACCTTGGCGCCGAAAAATTCCGGCAGCTCCGGATTTTTCTCGAGAACCTCTCGCACCGCCATCAGTGTTTTATAAAAATTCTCTTCCACGCTGACCGGAGAATTGTCGCCGGTGATGCGGGGCAGTTCGAAATCGAATTCGGTCTCGAATTCTTTCAGCGACTCGTAGTATCCCTCCGAACCATATTTGTGCCCGCCGCCGTGCGACTTAGCACCGGTAATGCCATAACGCCATCCTTTTACCGTCTTATACACAACGGCGGTCGGCTGATCGTTGTCCTGTTCCATGGCGATTCTTTGCGCACTCAGTACCTGATTGAAATCAAACCCATCAGCCACAGAAACTACATTCCAATCGTGGAAATACATTAACTCCGCCGGATTCCACTGGACATAATCGCCCGGGCCATTTTCATCCCGACAGACCTGATCGGAGTCAATCGAGGCTTGATTGAAGTCAATGTGCATTATCAGGTTATATAGTCCTGCGCTTGCGGCAGCGGCGATCGCCTCGTGCACCCGGCCGGGTGTCATGCCGCCTTCACCTTCGAGCACATGGACTTTCGGCGTATGGTCGCCGTGATAATCCAAGGCGGCCATGGCCAAACCGAACGAGGAGGGAACACCAATCCCACTGGGTCCGGTCGCAATTTTGATAAAGGGCACCAAACGTGTCGGGTGGCCATCAAGAGCCTTCGCGTTGAACTTCTTAAACAACGGAGTATCGTGCGTCGGATTACGGCGAAAGCCCAGCAAATCTTCAAACCGCAACTGGAATTTTTCTTCCGCCAGCAGATCTGATCGGCTGATTCGGGCAAATTCGTTGCGCAACGCCCACATGGCATAGAGTCCCATGGCCTTATGTCCGGCGGCGTAGGAAAGGAGGTCGACATCCCGCCGTCGTGGATCGGAAAGATCATAATCCATGTAATCGTAAATCAATCCCTCGACAATATGACCGGACGAGATCGACCCGCCGGGATGACCGGAGGTGGGAACAAAATTGAACAAAATTGCGCAAAGCGTGCGGTATACCAGGTCCATGCGGTCCCATAGATTCTGTTCGTTGTCCGGAAGGTGTACCGGGAATGGTTTTGTGCTGCTGTCAACCTGGTAAAACCGTCCACGCCGTTTGAGATAGCTTATTTCGGTCGGCATGACACCGGTCGCGGTTTGTACATTTTTCATGCCTGTATCCTCACAAGGTATGTGTGATCCATCATGGAAATCATCGCTATTTCCCTCATAGTACCCATCAAGACACCCCGCTGTCAAATCAGCGCTGCGCTTCCGGGCAGAAAGGCAATCTATGCGCGGGACGCCCAGATGTCCAGCCGTGCGCGGAATTGCCTGACAAAATTGCACGGGGGCAAGGCGTTATGGATAGATGGGAGTGCACAAATTGTCGTTGTTCGAAACTTCGGCGCGCTCGACTCGTACTCAACATCTAAAGAATTAGAAAATTAAGGAGGTTCGCATGCGCAAATCGGGGTTTCTCACACTGGTCGGTTGCCTGGCGTTGTTCCTGACATTAGCTCCGACCAGTCAGGCAGACACGGAATTCGAATTTTCCAATATTAGAACGATCAAATTTGAGGGTGTTTCCGGGGGTCTTACCATTGTTCCCGCCGAGGGCGAAGAGGGGCTGGTGGAATTGCGCGCGGACATACATCCACGCAGGGGTTTAAGTCGATAATCGAGCAGGATGAGGATATTCTCTACATCGAGGAGCGCTGGCGGGGGCACAACTCCAGCGGTGATATCGAATGGACCATCCATCTACCAAAGACCGATCCCCCTATTCGCATCAAGGCTTCCACTGCGTCGGGAGACCTTGACTGTCGAGAGGTCTCCGCACGGTTCCGCTTTTCAACCGCGTCCGGCGATATTGAGTTAACCCGCGTCCAGTTGGTTGATGGCTCATCCTTCAGCACTGCCAGTGGAGACATTTTGCTGGAGAATATGGAAGTTAGTGAATTCAGTGAATTTTCCACCGCCAGCGGGGATGTGGAGTTAACCGGTCTTATCATTGGCGAAGATTGTGAATTTTCCACCGCCTCCGGGAATGTACGTTGCCGGCAGTGCACCGGACCATTGGCACTCAGCAGTGCCAGCGGCGATGTTGAGGTGCGGGACTGTCAACTTACCGATTGGGGTTCATTTTCCACCGCGTCGGGGGACGTTGAGGTATATCTGAAATCGCTGCCCAGCCGGGGCTTGAAAGCCTCCACGGCCTCCGGTCGAGTGACCTTCGATTGCAACAACTTTGGCGACAACTTTACCCTGGTGATGACCAAACGCCAAGGTCGGGGACGCATCCGCTGCCCATTTGAGTTCACCTATGAAGACACCTATGCAGATTATCATATCTATGAGGAAAAAATTGTCGAACGCGGCACCGGCGAGCCGGAAATCATCTTACATACCGCATCGGGGAGCGTGATTGTTAAGAATTGACCGACCACGCGGCGATCAGGGCCACGCACCTTAAAACAACTTATAACTTGACAGAGATTTCTTGCGTTTTTATGGTTCGACGTAGATATGAATAAGACTCAATCTGAGAAAGATATACCCTGGCTGTCAATCATGACAGTCTTAATCTCTATTTTGGCTCTAACGATTAGTTTTGTAACCGCATACATTACCCAACTAAAGCCATTTGAGATGAACGTACGAATAAATCCAGATCTGGCTATACAACACAAGAATAACTTCGGAATTTACATTCAAGTTGACTTTTGGAACCAATCCCCGCAAAGCGGTCTAATAACAAAACTAGCTGCAGTTGTGAACAAAGCTACAAGTCCTGAAGACAAGTACCTTCTGATATTGTCAGGCTTCCGGGTGCTTGATGAAGATGGATTGATTTACAAAGCATCAGAGGAGACGCTTCCCCTGTTCCTTGAACCATGGCAAAGGACAAGTAAAACCGCCAATTTTATTTATATGGTTGAAGAGCAAGATTTTCCGTTATCATCCGGGACCTATTCGGCTGAGTTATTAGTATGGA
>CAYWVO010000069.1:0-11955 GCA_964461835.1 uncultured Ignavibacteria bacterium
TCCCGGAATCGGGGCCCTGGGATTAGATTCCGTACCCCACCGGAACGGTGGGTTCATAAATCGGTGCTTTTCCCCACCCAATAGCAATGGGTGCATTCCTGCGGGGACGTCGGCAAGAAACCAAGCATAGCCGCCCCGATTAAAAATCCCACCATTCTGGTGCGCTACGGGTGTATATGTTTCGTGGGTGGCAACCTCAAACTTAGTCCGCCATTGGCGGACGATTTTGGGGTTGATGTGGCAGTATTGATTTACGTGACGAAACTACGTCCTCGCCGTGCGGAGGACTCGGGGCTTTCGCCCCCCAAAATTAAATAAGCCTATCTACCACCAGCGCAATCAGCAGCAACGGCAGATACCCGATGGAGGTGAAGAATAATTTGCGGGCCTGATTAGTGGTCCGGGTCCGGACCAGTTTAATTCCCGCCAGCAGAAACCAGATACCAAGTACCACGGCGGCAGCAAGGTAGAAAAACCCACTCATCCCCGTAAATACCGGCAGCAGGCTCACCGGGATCATGCTCAGACAAAACAGCACGATCAGCCGCATAGTCAACTCACCGTCCGTGCGGTCGACCACACTGAGCATAACCAGTCCCGCGCGCTTGTATTCGTCCCGGTACACCCAGGCAATGGCAAACAGGTGAATGAGCTGCCAGACAAATAAAATGGCAAATAGTGAAATGGCCCCGAGCGAAATCTCCCCCGTGGCGGCAACCCAGCCGACCACCGGCGGTAACGCGCCGGAAATCGCCCCGACCAGCGTATTGAACGAACTGATCTTTTTCAGCGGCGTGTAAATCACTACATACACCGCCCCACTCAGCCCGGCGACAATCGCCGTGAGTGGATCATTGCCGACCACGAGAATTATCAGGCCTACCGCAATCATTGCCAGCCCGACGAGTGACCCCGTCAATGGCGGAATTTTCCCCAAGGCAATCGGCCGTTCGGCAGTGCGGGACATGAGCCCGTCACTGACCCGCTCCCACACCTGATTTAGCGCGGTCGATCCGGCGGAAACTAAACCCAGTCCAATCAGCACACTAATAAACGGCAGCCAGGCAAAACTGCCGGCAGCACCCAGAATATAGCCCACGGCAACTGTGATCACGATCATCGTGGTCAGCCGCAGACGGGTAAACTCCAGGATATCCGCCACGGTCAGTGACGGTTTACGGTCAATGAGGTGTGCGTTGGACGTCATCTCAACTCTTCGCCGGCGCTAAATCGCGAGTGTAATCAAATGCGCGTACGGTCAACACCACGCTGGCCGCCAGGATAACCGAGCCACCGATCACATGCAGTGTCGGCGCAAAATCAATTATTGCCGTGTGAATAATCGAGGTCACCCCCAGGATCACCTGGACCGGAATGACCACCGCCAGAATAACCGCCGGCCCCCGCAACGGCCGGATGCGCGGACCCAGTGAAATTGCCCGGATAGACAGGTGTATGGCCAAAACCGCGGCAATCACCGCAAAAAAGATATGATCAGAAACCCCGCGCGAGGCATGACGCACGTACGTTCCCAGCATAATTTCGATAAACACCACGATGATCGTAATCGCACCCACCCGCCGCAGCTTCAGCACGCCGTCGTAGGTCAGATCAGGTGTCTTGGTAAACCAGCTGCGGGAGTTGACCAGGACAATGGCGGCAATGGCGCCGAAAATCAACTGGGCGAGACCGGCGTGAATCATCGCCGAGGCGATCCGCGCGGCATTAGGGTCGGGAAGACCGGTCACCGAAAGAAATTTCGCCTGCATCGCCGGGTCGGAAATCACTAACACGCGCAATCCGCCCAACAGTCCCTGGAGAACTACCGCGGTGAGGATCAGGATTCCGAGATATTTAACCCACCAGCGCTTCTCGGAGCGGAAGAGCACCACGATAAAGGCAATGGTAATGAACCCAATAATCGTGCCGATTTGCCGGTGAGTGATTTCATACAACTGCCCGCCCGGCATTTCCTCCCACGACCGAAACCACTCCCAGAATTTCAGCGACCACTCCGGGTCGGAATCGCCCGCTTCGTAGGTAGTGACCATGCCCCCGAACAGGATCATCAGCAGGGTCATCCCGGCCAGCAGAATTGCCAGCCGCGACACCCAGGGATTGGGTCGATGCTGTATTGTTGCGTTTTCGGCTGAAGTAGTAATACCGTCCCCCGATTTCCTTCGTTATTAATTTCAATCAAACAACATTATACGCGAGGGGGGGACAATTTATGAAACGAGGAATTCCTACCAAATCCCCAACTTGTCCTTCACTTCATCGGAAGACATCTTCTCCGGGTCCCAGGGCGGGTCCCAGACCAGCCGGACATCGGCGCTGGTCACACCGGGCAGTTGTTCCACCACTAGCTTGGCTGCATCCATCAGCGCAGCACCATAAGGGCAGCCCGGTGAGGTTAACGTCATCTTCACTTCGACATTCTGCCCGCTGTCTTGCACATCGACGCCGTAAATAAGACCCAGTTCGACAATCCCCATATGCAACTCCGGGTCTTGCACGACTGAGAGTGCCTCCATCACCATATCTTCAGTAACCGGCATGATTTTCTCTCCTGCTAGTGTTCGGTACTCGTCACCTTCGGTCCGGTCTCCGCCGGGCTCTCCAAGCCGGCTTCGCGCAGCATATCAACCAGGGTCATCCAGGCCAGCAGCGCGCACTTCACCCGTACCGGAAATTTCTTCACGCCTTCCAGCGCGTCCAGGTCGCCTAAGTCCAGATCCTCCGGCGCCGGCTCGCCATGCATCATCTTGCGAAAGGCCTCGGCCAGCAGTTCGATCTCTTTTTTGGACTTGCCGGGCAAAATTTCCGCCAGCATCGACGCCGACGCCACGCTGATCGCGCAACCTTTACAGTCGACCGAAACGTCCTCAACGCCGTCCTCGGACATCTTGACCGACAATTTAATTGTATCCCCGCAGACCGGGTTATGACCCTCGCGGGAAATATCGATACGATCCAGTATCTTTTTGCCCCGCGGTGCGCGATAATGCTCCATCACAATATCACGGTACAATGATCCCAGATCCACTTCCTGTTTATTATCCATCCCCGAAAAACCTCCGTACTTCCTGTAACGCCTCGACCAATGAATTCACGTCATCGCGGTCGTTGTACACATACAAACTCGCCCGCGCGGTCGCCGGCTGTCCCAGGCGTTCCATCAGCGGCTGAGCACAGTGATGGCCGGCGCGAATAGCAATACCGTGCGTATCCATAAAGGTACCTATGTCGTGCGGGTGAATTCCGTGCAAGTTGAACGAGATAACACCGGCGCGTTCCTGCGGATCGGCTGGGCCGTAAATGTCAATGCCGTCCAACGCCCGCAATTTATCCAACGCGTACCCGGTGAGTTCGATTTCATGCTCGCGCACCCGATCCATCCCCAGGTGTACCAGGTATTCCACCGCCGGACCGAACCCAATCACGTCCGCAATATTTGGGGTACCGGCTTCAAATTTCCACGGCAGCTCATTCCAGGTGGCACCCGCCAAACTTACACTTTCGATCATATCGCCGCCACCGAGGAACGGATCCATTCCTTCCAGCAAATCCTTTTTGCCCCATAACACGCCAACACCGGTCGGTCCCAGCATCTTGTGGGCGGAAAGCGCGAGAAAATCGGCACCCAGTTCGTCTACATCAACGGCGGCATGTGGCGCGCTCTGAGCAGCATCGACCACCATCAGTGCACCGACTTTGTGCGCCATCTCCGCGATTTCCGGGATAGGGTTAATTGTCCCCAGCACGTTGGAGATGTGCATCAGCGAGACCACTTTGGTTTTCGTGGTGAGCAGTTCGTCGATGGTGCGCAAATCGAGCCGGCCGTCATCGGTGATGGGAATATGCCGAACCGTCGCGCCGGTTTGTTTGGCGATAATATACCACGGAACCAGGTTCGAATGGTGCTCCATCACCGACAGCAGGATTTCGTCCCCTTCACGCAGGTGCCGCTGCCCCCAGGCGTAGGCGACCAAATTCAACGACTCGGTGGCGTTGCGGGTGTAGATAATCTGGGTCGGATCCGCTGCACCGATGAATCGGGCCAACGTCTGGCGCACACTCTCATATTGCATGGTCGCTTCCTCGGAGAGCAGGTGCAGCCCGCGATGGACATTGGCGTTGGTCTCGCGATAGTAACGACTGATCGCATCGATCACCGAATTCGGCTTCTGCGTCGTTGCAGCGTTATCGAGATACACCAGCCGTTTACCGCGTACCTCCCGCTGCAGGATCGGGAAATCCCGGCGAATACGCTCTACGTCTAAGCCGCGAGCGGTCGCTGTTGTTGTCAGTTCTTTCGTTGCCACGTTATCCATACTTAATCCCCGATTTTTACCTGAATGTCGTCACCCTCGACACGGGTCTCGTAGCTATGGATGCCGACTGCGGCGGGCATCCGCAGCACCCGGCCGTCGCGCACGTCAAACTTCGCCCCGTGACGCGGGCATTCAATTGCAAAGCCGTCGAGAACGCTCTCGCCCAATGGGCCGTCATCATGCGTACACAGGTTATCCACCGTGTAAAATGTCCCCTCGACATTGCAGACCGCCAGTTCATGTCCTTCAAGTTCGACCGTCTTGGCGGTCCCCACCGGGACATCCGCCGTCTTCGCGATTGTCACAAATCCGTTATCCATACTGTTCCCCCGAGATGCGTCTGGTAACAATGTCTTCCAGACGGTCCTGAATCGCCGTCGGGATTTTCTGCAGCATCGGCGCGACAAAGCCGCGGACGATCAGCCGGATCGCGTCCTCCCGCGGAATGCCGCGCGACTCGAGGTAGAAAATCTCCTCCGGATCCAACTTGCCGACGGTGGCGCCGTGCGAACACCGCACGTCTTTATTAAGAATTTCCAACTCGGGAATCGACTCAGCCTTGGCCTTTGGTGACAAAAGCAAGTTGCGGTTCTCCTGGTACGCCTCACATTCCGTCGCCGCTTCGTCAATTCGAATTAATCCGGTATACACCGAATTGGCGCGGTCATGCAGGGCGGCTTTGAATTTCAAGTCCGAGTAAGTATGTCCGGCCTCGTGGTAATGCACCGTATGATGATCGTAGTGTTGCTTTCCATCTCCGATCGCCAGGCCAAACATATGGCTGTTCGCGCCAGGGCCGGAGAGGATCGCACCGCAATCTACTTTACCGGTACCCGCACCCAACGATACTAAGGCGGTCTCAGCAACACCGTCCTTGCCGATGCGCATCCGCTGAGTCATATACGAGATCGTATCCTTGCTCCAACGTTGAACCGGTACATACTTCACGCGACTGGCCTGCCCGCCGATTATTTCACTCACCACCGAGGCTTTCCCCGCGCCGGTTCCATCGCCGTATTCATCAACAATTTCAACTGATGCCTCGTCCTCCACGATCACTAACAGCCGCTGGATACGGTGGTCTTGATTTTCCGGTGAGGCCGAGAACAAATAGATCGGCTTCTCCAGTTGTACGCCGCGGGGAACGAAGACGACCGTGCCGCTGGTCCAGAGCGCCTCTGCTGCGGCTTCGAATTTGCCGAACCGGGCGTCGACCAGTGAACAGAAATATTGTTCGATGAGCTCTGGATGATTTCTCGCTGCCTCCGGCAGACTCGCAATCCACACCCCACGCTCTGCAGTCTCCGGCAACACCCGGACATGCACTGACGAATGATGGTCGGTAAAAACGCCGCCGGCTAATGTATCTGCGGTGAAGCGCTCTTCCATGAACGCCGGCCAGTCAACGTCTGCCCGATGCGGTCCGCCGATGACCAACCGCGATGGATCGCTGCCAAACAGCGCCGGATCGGTATAGCGCCAGAGATGGACCACCCGCGAGGGCAGTGGCGCGTCGTTGTAAGCCTGCCAGGCCTGGCGACGGCGTTCGATCAGCCAGTCAGTGTTGCGTCGATGTTCGGAAAAATATTGCAGCAGCGAATCTTCACGCGCCGGTGACTGGCGAGCCGGAGCCGCTTCTGTCGTCGTCTGTTCAGCCATTAGCCCACCGATCCTTCCATTTCCAGTTCAATCAACCGGTTCATCTCTACCGCGTACTCCATCGGCAACTGCTTCACGAACGGTTCAAAGAACGCGTTCACAATCAGCATCCGCGCTTCATCTTCACTAAGTCCGCGACTCTGGAGGTAAAAGATTTGTTCCTCACCGATCTTGGATACCCGTGCTTCATGCTCGATATTGACGTCGTCGTTGGCGATTTCCATCGTCGGGTACGTATCCGAGCGCGAATCGTCATCCAGTAACAGGGCGTCACATTCCACTGATATTTTGCAGTTGTGTGCGTTGGGATAGACTTTCGCCATCCCGCGATACGACGATCGTCCGGCGTCTTTGGATATCGACTTTGAGGTTATCCGGGAGGTCGTATTCGGCGCCGCGTGAATCACCTTGGCGCCGGCATCCTGGTGCTGACCGTCCCCGGCGAAAGCCACCGACAGTATTTCCGCCTTCGACCGTTCGCCCATCAGGTAGACGCAGGGAAACTTCATGGTCAGCTTCGAACCGAGATTGGCATCGACCCATTCCACGGTTGCGTCCTTATGCGCGACGCCACGCTTGGTTACCAGGTTAAAGACGTTGTTGGACCAGTTCTGAATTGTCGTGTAGCGGATATACGCGCTGTCGAGCGCGATAAGCTCGACAACTGCTGAGTGCAACGAGTCAGTGGTATAGGCCGGCGCGGTGCACCCTTCGATATAATGCACGCGCGAGCCTTTGTCCGCGATAATCAGCGTGCGCTCGAACTGCCCCATATTCTGCGCGTTGATCCGGAAATACGCCTGAAGCGGGATCGACACCTCCGTGTTGGGCGGAATATAAATGAACGACCCACCGGACCACACGGCGCTGTTCAAGGCCGCGAACTTGTTGTCCGTCGGCGGAATGACCGTCGCGAAATATTCCCTGACGATGTCCTCGTGTTCGCGCAGGCCGCTGTCCATATCCAGAAATACCACACCCTGCTTCTCCAGCTCGTCCCGCATGGAGTGGTAAACCACTTCCGATTCGTACTGGGCCGAAACACCACCGAGAAACTTCTGTTCGGCCTCCGGGATCCCCAACCGGTCAAACGTCTTCTTAATATTCTCCGGCACGTCGTCCCACGATCGGCCTTGCTTGTCGGTCGACTTGAGGAAATAGTAGATATCCTCGAATTTGATCGAGTTGAGCAACGCCGTATTACCCCACTGCGGCATTGGCTTGGCCAAAAACGTATCCAGCGCCTTGTGCCGGAACGCGGCCATCCAGTCGGGTTCTTTCTTCATCTGGGAGATCATTTCCACGATTTCGTGGTTCAACCCCTTGGGTGCTTTGTGGAAATACTCCTCCGGATCGGCAAATCCGTATCGCGTTTTATAATCTTCCCGAATGCCGCGCAATACCTTCTGGGAGGTATCAACAGTAGTCGGTGCTTTTGCTTCCATAGTTACGCAACCTCCGTTGCAACCTGCTGTCCTTTGGCCAGCTTTTCGTAGCCTTCGCGTTCCAGTTCGCCCGCCAATTCCGGCCCGCCGGAGCGAACGATCCTGCCGTTCATAAAGACATGCACGTAGTCCGGCTTAACGAAATTAAGAATTCGCTGGTAGTGCGTGACCAGCAGCACGCCGGTGTCCTGGCTGGCGACATGATTAATCCCGGTCGCCACAATCTTCAGCGCGTCGATGTCGAGCCCGGAATCGGTTTCATCCAACAGCGCAATCGACGGTTTCAGCAGGGCCATCTGCAAGACTTCCAGGCGCTTCTTCTCCCCACCGGAGAACCCGTCGTTGACATACCGGGTCGCAAACGACGGATCGACATTGAGTCGTTTCATTTCCGCCTTCAACATTTTGCGGAAATTTTTCATCTCGTCTTCCGGGAGCCGAGTTTTCATCGCCGCCCGCAAAAAGTTGGCCACCGTCACCCCGGGAATGGCCACCGGGTACTGGAATGCCAAAAACATTCCCTGCCGGGAGCGATCATCCGGATCCGACTCGGTCATTTCTTCCTCGTTGACCCAGGTCCGGCCCTTGGTGAGTTCGTAGGACGGGTGTCCCATGAATGCGTTGGCCAATGTGCTCTTCCCGGAACCATTCGGTCCCATCAGTGCATGGATCTCACCGGCTTTAATTGTCAGGTCAACACCCTTGACGACTTCCTTGTCTTCAATGGAGACATGGATGTCTTCACAGCGAAACGGTACGTTGGTATTCATGATCTCCTGTATCTCCTGATAGTTGATTAATTTCCGATATTGATCACCGAGGACTCCACCGCCTGCGGAGAATTATTCAGGACCTCCTCGCTGGCCCCGGAAAGATGGTCTCGCAGCACAGCGCGGACTTCGGGTCCCTCGGCAACTAGTTCCACGAGCGTCATGCGATACAACACCCCGCTGATTACCCCATCGAGTATGCCCCATAAAGAGCGCAAGGTGCAGCTTGAGGTATTGGCACAGAGACCGTTCCCTCCGGTGAACCGGGAGCAAAAATCCTTATCGAATAATCGCCCCCCCAGAGCTTCCAGGATTGTCCCGATGGTAATATCGCCGGGATCCTTCGCCAGCGCGTATCCGCCTGACCGGCCACGTACACTCTGCACTAATTTCGCCTCGCGCAGAATCATCATTATTTTCCGCACGTTGGCGACCGATAACCCTTCCCGCTCGGCGATATTGGCAATCGTAATCGATTCACCAGGTTCACACCGGCCAAGCTGCATCATACAGCGCAATCCATATTCTTCTAACGCCGTGATTTTCATAGCTTTTCTCTTCCTTCATTCCATTTCCCACAATTGTATACGAATTGGTAATCTTTTAAATGGTAAAAAAGGGCGAAAAATGTCCAATTTTGACGCTTTTCCACAGAAGACGTTGAATAGCAATATATTAGAAGAAACACCCAATAGAAGAGACGCGAAAAACCACCGAGCGGAGACAGGCAAACGCCGTAGGGTTATCCCGCGTTGATACTTGTTCCGCCGGAAGGCAGCCATCCGTGTTGGTTTCCGATAGTATATAATAATGTGGACAGCTTTCGCTTGAGGATGGGTTCATGCACAAGATACTCCCGAATATCTTAAAGTCTATTGGCGGCACTCCCTTGGTGCGGCTCAACACCATTGGATCAGAGTTCGATACCGAGATCCTGGTCAAGCCGGAATTTCTTAATCCGGGCGGCTCGGTCAAAGACCGGATGGCGCTGTATATCATTGAACAGGCCGAGAAAGACGGCGTGCTCAAACCAGGTGCGACTATCGTGGAGAACACCTCCGGCAACACCGGCGTGGGCGTGGCCATGGCGGCCGCGATCAAGGGTTACAAAGCGGTGTTCACCATGCCGGACAAGATGTCCCAGGAGAAAGTCAATCTGCTGAAAGCCTTCGGTGCCGAAGTTGTGATCACCAAGACTGATGTTCCCGCCGATTCCCCGGAATCGTATTACGAGACCGCCAAACGCATTGCCCGCGAGACACCGGGGTCCTTTTATCTCAATCAGTATCACAGCAAAGACAATATCGCCGCCCACTATCACACCACCGGCCCGGAAATTTATGAACAGACCGATGGTGAACTGGACGCGTTTATCGCCGATGTCGGCACCGGGGGAACGATGTCCGGCGCGGCGAGATTCCTCAAAGAAAAAATCCCCAGCATTGCCAATATCGCAGTCGATATCGAAGGCTCAGTGTTTTACGATTATTTCAAGACCGGCAAAGTGCCCGAACCATATGTGTATCAAGTCGAGGGTATCGGTGATGACCAGCTTACCGGTGCGCTCGATTTTTCGACCGTGGATGATATGGTGCAGGTGGCGGACAAGGAGTCATTCCTGATGGCGCGGCGGCTGTGCACCGAAGAGGGCCTCTTTGCCGGCGGATCGTCCGGCTCCGCGGTGGCCGGGGTCTTGAAATACCTCAAAGAACATCCGGGACTCAAGCGAGTGGTAACGATCCTGCCGGATTCCGGTTCACGGTATCTTTCCAAGTTCTATAATGATGAGTGGATGAAAGAGAAAGGGTACCTGTCATGAAATTCGATACCCGCGCCGTCCACGCCGGGCAGGAACCCGAACCACGCACCGGCGCGATCACCGTGCCGATCTTTCAGACTTCCACCTATGTGCAGGCCGGCCCGGGTGAGCACACCGGATACGAATATTCCCGTACGCAGAACCCAACCCGCGAGGCCATGGAAGCGTGTCTAGCGTCGCTGGAAAACGGTGAGGAGGGAATCGCCTTTTCCTCCGGGATGGCGGCAATCTCGACCGTGATGACCCTGCTCAAATCCGGCGACCATGTAATCAGCTCGGATGATGTCTACGGCGGGACGTACCGCGTGTTCGAACAAGTCTTTCGCGACTATGGGCTGGAATTCTCGTATGTAAATACCTCCAATCTCGACGAAATCGAAAAAGCGGCAAAACCAAACACCAAAATGCTCTGGGTGGAGACGCCGACCAATCCCTTGTTAAAAATTACTGATATCAATCGCGCGTCGGATATGTGCCTGCAAAACAAGTGGGTGTTCGTTGTTGATAATACCTTCGCCACACCATACTTCCAGCAACCGCTCGAACTCGGCGCGGATATCTCGTTACATTCGATGACCAAATATATCGGCGGGCACGCGGACGCAGTCGGTGGATGTGTGGTCGCCTCCAATGAAAAGATTCGGGAGCGGGTTCGCTTTTCGCAAAATGCGGTCGGTGCGTGTCTGGGGCCGTTCGATTGCTGGTTGTTTAATCGCGGATTAAAAACTCTCGGTCTGCGGATGCGGCAACATGAAAGCAATGCGATGAAAGTCGCGCAGTTTTTGGAAGGCCATCCGAAAGTTCGGGCGGTCATCTATCCGGGATTGCCATCCCATCCGCATCACGAATTGGCGAAAAAACAAATGACAGGTTTTGGGGGGATTGTCTCGTTCTATCTGGATGGCACCAAGGGCGAAGCCGCCGCGGTTTGCAAGAAGACGTCCTTTTTCCGCTGTGCCGAATCACTGGGGGGAGTGGAATCGTTAATCGAACACCCGGGAATCATGACCCATGCCTCAATCCCGCAGGAAGTCCGCGAGGATAAAGGTCTGACCGATGATTTGATTCGTTTATCTGTCGGTATCGAGGACCCGGATGATTTAATCGCTGACTTGAAACGGGCGTTATAATCCATGAGATTTATCGAGCTGCACATCGAAACCGAAAACTACAACGGCGCGATTGATTTTTACACCCAATTACTTCCGCACGAAAAAGTGACCCGCGACGATGACCAGACGTTTATCATCCTGCCCGACGGCAGCGCCTTCGGTATCTGGCGCAAGGGTCATCACGGGCTGTATGACGGTCTCGCGGCGGACCACTTGCATTTTGCATTGCAAATCCGTCCCGACGAATACGACGAGTACAAATCTCGCCTGGAATCGTTGGGCCGAGACGTGACTGAACACAATTGGCCGGACGGCCACCGCAGTTTGTATTTCTTCGATATGGACGGCCACCAGGGTGAATTCATGACCAAAAACTGGCTGGGCGGGCAATCGTAAACTGGAGTTTCTTATTTCCGGTGGCCCACCATGAAGGGCGACGCCAGCGGAGCCCGCAATGGTGGGGGCAAAGAATCATCCCGCAATGCGTGGCAACCTCAAACTTCTTCGCCTTGGCGAAGCTTGGTTTGGGGTTGAATCTGATACCTGCTTGGCCGTGCTCATTTCATTAAACAGCCTCGACATCTATGACATCCACCGTCAACCCCAAATGAAGCCCGCCTGCGGCGGACCAAGTTTGGGGTTGCCACCCTTTCGTCGTAGACGATTGATTTAGGCCTCGGGTGGCATGGGCATCTTGCCCATGTTCACGGGCGGGACGCCCGTGCCACCTGCTCAAAAGTCCACACTTTCTCAAAATCCATATTAGAGCGGTTCTCAGAATAACTTTCCGATTGCAGCAGTTGTTTTTGTCTGCTC
>CAYWVO010000070.1:0-11719 GCA_964461835.1 uncultured Ignavibacteria bacterium
GGCTCAAATCTTTGGAGCGGGAAACGGGGTTCGAACCCGCGACATCCACCTTGGCAAGGTGGTGCTCTAGCCAGCTGAGCTATTCCCGCTCACCTCAAATATACATACGTGTAGATCATCGAAAAGTCAACAGGATTTGGCCAAGTTGTTGTAGGCGTTGTCAGTATGTGCTGGGCCCCGAGATCCGTCACGGGCGGAAAATCCAGGGGCAGACCCCGATAATGTCCTGCATCACTGCGGTCATCATCGCCGAATCTCCCAGTGCCCGATAAGCGTCATATTTGGCGGTCAAGGCACTGACCGCATACGGATTGTGCTCTAGCGCCGAGTCGGCCCAGGCAATGCCGCGGTCGAAATCGCCGGCGCGGACATAGGACAAGGCCAGATGGTTATACGGCGCGGCGAAATCGCCGGGACCTTCTTCAATCACGCGGCGGAATTTCGCCCGCGCCTCGTCGTGCTTCCCCTGCAATTCGAGATTGAGACCGTCGTTAAGATCATTGGCTAATTGCAAGTCCGGCCAGACGGAATCGGGTTTATTGAACTCACCAATCCGTTTGTAGACCGCCAGGTTGCGATTTAACCGCCGGGATGGATACAGCGAGACAAAATAATTCTGCCGGAATTTGGAATGGAGCACCAGCGCGCGTTCCGCGGGGGCCGAGGGTTTATAGCCGGTGGAAAAGAGGATGTAATCCGGATCGCGGGATAACACATACCCCGCGTTGAAATGTCGCTCTTTCCAGGTTGTCTCCATACCTTCGATTTTCTCGGGGTGGCGAGCGATGGTGGAATCGGTCAAGCCCAGCATATCAATCAGAGTGTGTCCCATGAGGTCATACCCCAGCTTGCCGATCGTGGAAGCGGCGATCGAAAAGTTGGACTGGTCGCTCAATTTTAACTTGTAGGCCACCTCGTTCATTTTGTAGACAATTCCCAGTTCCAGCCGCCGGGAGGTCCTGAAATACTCCGCAGAGTAACGCCACTGGTACACTGCCGCACCGAGGAGCAGGACGCCCACGAGGATGAGCCCGATCAGGCTCGTTCGGAGTTTGGCGAACAGGCTGACCAGGGCGACCGTATTGACGACGGCGAACACCGGCCAGATCGGCACGAAGAACCGATGCGCCCGGAGGACATCACCCCCGATCGAGACGATATACAAAGTATACAACAGCCAGAGCAGCGCCAGCAATCCCGCGCGGCTGCGAGGTCCTTTAGTCAATAATACGAAGATAACCGGAAGCACCAGCACTCCCCAAAGGGCGAAATGCTCCAGGTGCAGCCAGAGATATTCAATGCCACTGCGCCAGTATTCGGGGGAAAAGCCGGTCTTGGCATAGAAGGGGTTCGGGAAGATGGAGCCATAGTAAAACAGCTTAAACGCAGCAAACGGCAACAGCGGCACGATATACAAAACAGCCGGAATTAGCACACGGGGCCAGAGTTTCGACAAGTCCTGGTACAAATACCACGCCGCACAGATGATAAACACCAAGCCACCTTCGGGACGGGTCAATGTCGCCAGTGCCATAAGCGGCCAACTGAGAGACGAGCGGGCCAGCAATCGTTCCACGCCAAAGGTCACCAGGAACAAAAACAATGCGGTCTCCAATCCCGCAACCCCCCAGTAATGCAACGCGGGATTTACCGCCACCCAGATGCCGGTGCCTGCGGCCCCGAGAGACCACCAGGCGAGTGATCGTTTCGCCAGCAGACGGCCGGTGAGCAACACGGTGAGGGTGACTGTTCCGGCGGTGAAGATAATCCCCAACCAGCGGGCGGTGTCCACCATGGTGAATCCCGACTTGGCTGCACCGATGAGGATTATCACCCAGAGGAAATTGGTATATCCCTCAACCCGCTCGCCACTGTTAAAGACCAGTCCGTCCCCATTGAGGAAATTCAACGCATAACGAAACGAGATATAGGCGTCATCCTGCAAAAACTCACGTTGGGTGGTTGCCAGGATAGTGAAGGCGACAGCGAGAATGATCCCGAGGATCAGCAAAAGGGCAAACGAATTGATTCGTCTGCGCTGAACCGGTGGTGTGCGTTTCCCCTTCTTTTTGCGCTTCATTGATCGGTCCTTGCCGCTGCCGGGACAATCAAATGCGCAGAACCGTGGGAGTCAATGACTGAAGATGAAAATCGCGGTGATGATGGCTGGGACTAATGTTTGAGCAACCAACTGAGATTATGATCAAGCAGTAATTCAAGAAATAAATCGACGAGATCGGGATCGAATTGGGTCCCGGCATTCTCTTTTATTTCATTGATTGCCCGATCGATTGGACCACTTTTGCGGTAGGGGCGATCGGAGGTTATCGCATCAAAGGTGTCGGCTACCGCCAGAATTCGGCCCTCAATTGGGATCGCCTTGCCACTGAGTCCTTCGGGGTAGCCTCTGCCGTCCCAGCGCTCGTGATGGTAGAGAATATACGGCAGCGCCGGTTCGAGAAACGGAATACCCTCGACGATCTTGGCGCCAATCACCGGATGAGTACGCATAATTTGAAATTCCTCACTGCTCAACCGGCCCGGTTTGTTGAGGATGCGGTCGGGTACACCGATCTTGCCGATATCATGCAACGTGCACCCCATCCACAAATGGAAAAGTCGTTCGTTGTTCCAGCCCAGCTTGCGGGCAATCGTTTCGGCGGTCAATTTTACGCGGTCGGTGTGGCCGCGGGTGTAGGTGTCGCGGATTTCGATGGCGTTGGCCAGGGCCGAAACGGTATCCAGGTACGCCGCGTGAAGATTTTTATACAGCCGGGCATTTTCCAGCGCAACCGCTGCCTGCCCGGCAATTAATTCGGCCGAGCGACTGGCACCCCGGGTAATCTCATTGAGCCGCCCGCTGCGAATGAGATTGAAAATGCCGATCACTTGCCCGCGCGCCAGTAAAGGATGAGAAATAAACACCCGAGTGCGCGCCTCGTGCTGTCGATTCAAAAACATATCGATTTGCCGGCGCTCAACACTTTTGGCCTGGCCGGACTCAACCACGACTTTGGATATTTCATCCCGACCGTGCAAGAATTGGGTGTCGGCTTCATCGATGATTTGCCCGTCCAGTCCGCGCAATTCGAGTTCATGGGTATACTCATTCAACAACAGGATCGAGACTGCATCCACCGATAATTCCCGCAAGGCAGTGCTGATCACCATCTCCAGGATTTCATCCAGCTCCAGCGTCGACCCGACCGCCTGCATGATCCGCGAAATCGCCAACTGTTCACGCAGTTGCATATTTTCGCGGCTAAGACGAACGCGTTCCAAACCCCGGTTCACCGCGGCGCGCAGCGACTCCAGGGAGAACGGCTTAATGAAATAATCGGAGGCGCCCAGTTTCAAAACTGAGATGGCGGTCTCCACGGTGGGATGGCCGGTGATCAGGATTGCCACAACTTCCGGGTGGAGTTCACGCGCCATGCGGATAACATCCACCCCAGACGTGTTGCCGCCAAGGTATAAATCGGCCAGCAGCACATCGACCGAGCGGTTTTGCAATTCGATAATCGCCTCTTCGGCCGTCGGGGCAGTTGCCACATTCAGGTCGGGTTCCGTAGACAAAAACTCCGACACTAATTCAACAATTGCCGGATCGTCATCGACGATTAATACAGTGGCATCAATGCCCGGTTCGGTTTTCGGTGAGACCAGGGTCATCGTATTAGTATTATCGGCAGGATGACTCTTCGGGACGCCCGGTCCTTCTATGGAAATTTGCGGGTGCGGTTAATTTTTCGCAGTTTTGTCAGCAAGCGCGGTGTGCAAATATTGGTATGCTGATCAAAAGTCGATACCTTTGCGGGCCTTGATGCCTTGCTGGAAGGGATGCTTGATTTCGGTCATCTCGGTGACCAAATCGGCGGCGTCGATTACTTCCTGCGGCGCCCCCCGTCCAGTGAGCACGATATGAGTCTTGGGGGATTTATGGGCAATGAGCTGCAGGACGTCATCGGCGGTGATAAGTTTCAGCGAGACGCCGACGAAAATCTCATCTAAGATAACGATATCGTACTCGCCGGAAGCCAACCCCTCCTGGGCGATATCCAGCGCCTCCTGGGCGGCCTGGACATGCTCTTCCCGGGGGAGGTTGTCGTCGAGGATACCGACAAATCCCTTGCCGGCGGTTTGAAACTCGACATACGGCTCCAGGAGTTTGATCCCGTCCATTTCGCCGTAGTGCCATGAGCCTTTGATAAACTGGATCACGGCGACTTTCATTTTGTAACCGGCCGCCCGGACACACATGCCGAGTGCGGCGGTGGTCTTGCCTTTGCCGTTACCGGTGTAGCAGATGATCAGCCCGCGTGACGCGCGTTCATCGTATGCCATGAGCTTCGCTCCCTAATCTGTATCCCATCCAGAGTGAGGAGTCTTTGGGGACTCCGTGCGTCGGGTGGGTCTGTATTCCCCGTCATTCCCGTGGCGGCGGGAATCCAAAGTGCGTGCGCAGCACGCACCCAACATTCAATACCCCCATTTTTGGATAACATACGGCATCGGGAGATTTCCCGCAGCGAGAATTCGGACTTTGACTCACGGGCACTAAACGAAGGAGGCTTTTGTAGGTCGAAACCCCTGAGTCCCGCGCAGTGGGACGTGGTTTCGACAATAGTCTCTGGTGGCCCTGAAAATCGTCGGGGTTTAAAAAATTGATCACCTTGTGCGCGGCACCCGCCGGAGCGGGCCGGTCTGCCCGTTCATCGAACTGAGCACTAAGTCCCGCATTTGTCATCCCGGCCTTGAGCCGGGATGCAGTTACCCTTGCGGAGCAAGGCGTGAGTATACTCAAATTCGATCTCGAGAACCATCGATTAAGCAAGCCTACCGTTCCGGTGGGGTACGGATCTGTAGGGGCGGGTCTGAGACCCGCCCAAGAGGGCAGGTTTCAAACCTGCCCTTACACCCAGCAGATTTTGCGCGGATGGGTGGCCCTGACGTTCGTCAGGGTTTCAAACAATGCTGGGTCCTTGAAACCCGGACAAATGTCCGGGCCACGCCCGGTGCCCCAGGGCTTGCCCTGGGATTAGATTTCGTAGTCCATCCCGACCGCAAACTGGATTCCCGATGTCTCGGGAATGACACAGTTGGGAGATTCAGCCAAATGCTATTGCTCGGGCAGGTTGAAGACCTGCCGCGCACAAAACAAACTCGACATTCTCTCTCTGAAACCTTGACCAATGTCAAGGCCACCCTGGTTCTGCAAATCCTCACTGACTACAAATGGTGTAACTCTCGACGCAACCGGTGGGGTAGAGAGAGAATCGTCAACCGGTCTGCTGGTCCGGACCTAGTCGATGGTGAGGATTATGTTGCGACGAATTACGCGAATGTTCGGCAGGGAAAAAGAAGAAGTAGCACCAACAAACCCCAGTCATCCCGCACGGTTGGGCAAATTCGGCAAACTCGCCGAGAGCTCGGCCTGGCCGCGAAAGTCGGGCGCACGACGGGTATCATCCGGCAGAGGAGAATGGGTGTTCTCCGAAGGCGAAATGGGTGGCCGGGAATTTCGCATTCGATTGTATCGATTTTTGCGGGATTACGTGCCCCTCTTGCGGACCGTAATCTGGACCTGGACGCGGTTGGTGGTGGCACCGCATCGCTTTGAATTTTTAACCGATTCGGCACAGGTGCGTCGGCGGGCACGGAAAATATTGGACGATCTCGACCGGCGAATTTACCCGCATCCCATGGTGCGGTATGGCGGCTTTGATGCACTGTTAATCCAGTTTTTCAATTCGCTGTTTACCGATGGCGCCACAGCGGGCGAGGTTATTTTGCACCCGTCGGGGAGTCGGTTGGATCGTCTTGGATTTATCGATGTCGCTACACTCGATTTCTCGCCGACGGCTGACGGTTCGTGGCGGCTCTATCAACAGATCGATGAGAAAAGGATTCCGCTTACCACGGAGTCGGTGTACTACTATCCGCTGGATGCCGAGGCCAACTCGCCACACGGTAAATCACTCCTTGGTGCAGTATCGTTTATTTCCCGGATTGAACAGGAACTGATTGCCGATATGCGGAAGGCGATGCATAACGCGGGGTATCATCGGCTGCATGTGAAAATTGCCCCACCGGAAAAATCACCATCCGAGCATGAGGATGATTATGTCACCCGCGCCAACAACTACTTCGACCGCACCCTGGCGATGATGCGCGACTTCGATGTCGACGATAACCCGGTGACCTGGAATGATGTTACGATCGAACATATCGGGCCATCGTCGCAGGTATCGTCAGCGACCAACTGGTATTTAAACCATAAGGCGATGGTGGAGGATATTGTCGCCGGCTGTCATCTCGCGCCGTTTATGTTGGGCTACTCGTACGGCGCCACCCAGAATTGGGCACAATTCAAGTATGATATGGTGCAGCGGCAAATTTTTTCGCTGCAGCGGATCGCCTCGCATTTTCTGGAATGGATTGCCAATATCGAATTGGCCCTGCACGGAATTCAATGTGACTGCCGTCATGTGTTCGATAACCGCGTGACCTATGGGTTGGTCGACAAATTGAAGGCCGAGCAGTTGCAGACTGATATCTTGATCCGTCAGATCGAACATGGTTTACTCACCAAAGACGAAGCGCGTGAGAAATTATTGGCGACCGCGGATCAGTGATGAAAGACCTGCCATTCCGTGCCGCGCTTACCGATCCGGTGGAGTTTGCCCGCTCATTTTGCGGGTTGGACTTGCACGGGGGGCAACGGCGCTGGCTGCACCAATCGGTTAAGCCGGAAAACTTACTACATACCGGTAACCGGTGGGGAAAATCACTGGTGCAGGCGGTCAAACTATTGTACCGGTGTTTTTTCAAAATTCGGCCGCTGCGATTTTCTAAGATTGACCGATACGAAGCGATTAATGTCTCGATCACGCAGGACCAGGCGCAGATTATATTCAACCATGTGGTCACGCTGATTAAGAGCGGACCGCACTTTTCGTTGTTTGTCGATGAGATCAAATACTCGCCGTTTCCGCATATTACGTTCACTAATGGCGCGCGACTCTGGGCACGCTCAACGCAACGTCGGGGGGAATACCTGCTCGGCCATGATTATGATTATGTGAATTTCGATGAGGCCGCGTTTGAAACACATGCAGAATACGTGATTAATGAAGTAATCCGGATGCGGCTGGCCGACCGGGACGGTCAGTTGGATTATTCGTCCACGCCTCGCGGGAAGAACTGGTTTTATCACAAGGCGCTGGAATTACAGAAGACACCGGAGCACGGATACGTGCAGCAGGGGGATAGCCGGGAGAACCCGTTTATTGCGCAATCGTACGTGCAGGGACGGGTGGATGATTTGTCCGCGGACCGGGTCGCGCAGAATATTGCCGGAGAATTTGTTGACATCGGTGATGAGGTCCTTGCTGAGGAACATATTCAGCACGCGCTGGTGCAGGGAAGTGGGCTACAATCCCCACAACCATATCATCAGTACGTCCATGGCTGGGATCTTGCGCGGAAACGCACGTTCACGGTCGGCGTTACGCTCGATGTCACTCGAACTCCCTGGCAACTGGTCGCGTTAGAGCGGTTCCACCAGCGAGACTGGTCGCAGGTGTATGCCACTATCCGGAAACGGCAGCGTGAGTATGGCGGCCGAACTATTATTGATGCCACCGGCCTCGGGGACGTCGTGCTTTCGGAGTTAGCGGATATTGGTGCGGAGGGCTTCAATTTTGGCGAACGCGCCGGGAAGGCTAAGGCGGAACTGATCGCCAATCTGCAGCAGGCCTTTGCCGGTGGGAGAGTGGGAATTGCTCCGGTGGAACAGCAGACATCCTCCGGTGAATTCTGGAGTTTTGTGGGTGAACTGCGGGAATTTACCTGGGAGAACAATCAGCATTGCGACGCAGTCTTCGCGCTGGCGCTGGCGTTGTGGGCGGTCCGCCCTGGCCAACAATTCACGATTGCTCCGGGCTTTCGTGTGGCGCCCTGGCGAACCCTAATGTGAAGACCAAGATGACCGGTGCAGGATGCGTAACAAGGGAAACCAAGGAGGTTGGATTATGAAACTGGCTCGTCTGGGAGTCCTGAGTTGGCTGATCCTGTTGGGCGCCGTGTCGATCACGCAGGCGCATTGTCAGATTCCATGTGGTATTTATGATGACGAAGCGCGCTTCGGGATGCTGAAGGAACATATTACGACCATTGAAAAGGCGATCAATGAAATTACCCGGTTGTCGCAGGAGCCGGAAAAGAACTACAATCAGATTGTCCGCTGGGTGACGAACAAAGATCTCCACGCGGATAAGTTCTCCGAGATTGTGACCTACTACTTCATGGCACAACGAATCAAGCCGGCCGATCCGAAGGACACCGAGGCCTATAACAGATACATGCGGTCGGTCGCTATGTTGCACCAAATGGTCGTGTATGCGATGAAGACCAAGCAGACGACCGACTTGGCTAATGTGGAGACGCTGAAGACCTTAGTCAACGACTTTGAGAAACTATACTTTTCCGATAAGTAGGGCACGCGTTTTGAGAGGATGGTGTCGAAACCACGTGGCCTTCGGCGACTCAGGGGTTTCGACCTACGCCCCTCCACCACCCCAAATTGGATCCCGGCTCAAGGCCGGGATGACGGTACGGGATGATTCTGCAAATTGCCCTGGGGCGGGCAGGTTGAAGACCTGCCGCGCACACGGTCACCTACCCGGCTGATCTGGGCGTGGCCATGACATTTGTCATGGTTTCAAGGACTGATCGTATAGGATGATTACCGACCCACCCGGCGTTCTGAGTCCTTAGAGGACTCATCACTCTGGGTGGGGTACAAGGAACCCAACACTCGGGCCCTGGGCTTTGCCCAGGGAATTGGATCCCGGCTCAAGGCCGGGATGACGGTGCGGGATGATTCTGCAAATTGCCATGGGGCGGGCAGGTTGAAGACCTGCCGCGCACGAAAGGTTGAAGACCTGCCGCGCACACAGTCACCAAAGAAATACCGGTGTCGTTGCAAAGGACGACGCCGGTATTTATGTGTTCGGTTGAACTCGAAGACGCAGACCGGTTATTTCTGGTACCACTCGGCGTTGATCTCGGTGAAATGTTTCCACTTGTCGGGGAGATCCTCCTCGGTGAAGATGGCGTCGACCGGACAGGCGGGAACGCAGGCGTTACAGTCAATGCATTCCTCCGGATCAATATACAACATCTCGGCTTCCTCGAAGCCTTCTTCGTCCTTAGTCGGGTGGATACAATCCACCGGGCAGACATCCACGCAGGCTGTATCTTTCGTGTCGATACACGGTTCGGCGATTACGTAGGTCATTGCCGAGTCCTCTTCTTATCGCATTCTCTCCGTGAAGTTCGTGTTCGATTCCAGCATCATGCCACAATCGAATATGTCCCCCTAGCTCCTTAGGAGTACGGCTGCCATCAGGCGGGAATTTGTTGAATTGCTTTCTTTTTGCAGTCCGGTCGGGCGCACACCGATTCCGCACTTACAGATTACACGGATCGCACGGTGCCGCCTCAGGGTATCCGCGATAAACGAAATTCACCATGTACACGGCGTCGAGCGGATTGGAGACCCCGTCACAGTTCCAATCGGTTCGGGACAGCGGACAATTAGGCGGTTCTGCCGGAGGTTCATGGCCGCGGAAAAGATAATTGATCAGGATCGTCATGTCCAGCGGATCGATGGTCCCGTCGTCGTTGAAATCGCCGGGAGTCCCGCAGTCGCACACTTCAAATCCGGTATAATTGATGGCGTCCATGACATTGATAATACCCCAGCCATAGTCATTATTCGGTTGGCTGGCGCGATCAGCGGTCATCATTAACGCTTCGCGTACCTGTACCGGAGTCCAGTCGGGATGCGCCTGAATGAGCAGAGCGGCAGCACCGCCGACGAGTGGACAGGAGAGCGAGGTACCACTGACTCCACCGTAGGAGTTATTAGTACTTGCCGTGGCGCAATACGTGCTCAGCCCCTGCGCGCAGACTTCCGGTTTTGTCCGATTATCCGCGGTCGGTCCGCGGGAAGAAAAACTGACGATTACTTTAGAGCTGCTGACCGCCCCCACGGAGAGGATCGTATCGGCGTCAGCAGGCGCGATCAATGTGGAGGGCTGGGAACCTCCGTTCCCGGCTGAATTACAGACGACAATACCCAGGCTGGCGGCGATATCAGCAGCAACCGTGGTGACTGCGTAATCCCCGTTAAGATCGTCGGCGGTGTACCAATCGATATACCCCAGGGAAGAGGAGATCACATCCGCCCCGGCGGAATCGGCCCATTCCATTCCCGCGACCCAGTTGTCTTCTTCAATGGGTTCCTCTGAGCGCACGTCCTCGGTCTTGCCCAGCAGGAAATCGGCCTTGAACGCCGGGCCGTACAGGGTACCGTCCACTTCGCCGCCCAGCGTCGACCAGGTGTAGGTGCCGTGATTGTGTGCACTGGGCGAGTCTTCCGGTTCGTTTTGGACAATATTATCGCCGAAGACAAAATCCCGTTGGCCTTTGACCCGCATTTCGCTGAAGGCGGTGGCAAATGCTTCGTGATTTATTCGGTATCCGGTATCCAGCATACAAACGAGTACACCCGCCCCGTCATATCCGGCATCGTGGGCCAGGGGAACACCGATCATACTGAGTTGCCCCGCGGCCGAGCCGTAATCAAATGGTCCCGGTTCGAGTGCTTTTGGCATTACCGGCAGCTTCTGCTCCTGTTTTACGCGGGGTGACGGATACCGGAGCATCGGGCGTATCTCGCGCACAAATGGTAATGCGGCAAGCTCGCTTAACCGCGCACCCTCAATTTCGACGCTGGCGGCGTTCAACCAGCGGGAGGTTCGTCGCAGCTCAGCCCCTCGCTCCTGGAGCGTTCGTACATATTTGTCAACTACCGGCAAATCGACGAATTGTGGGCTATAGATGCCCATTTTGGCGCGGCGGGCGGCTGCTTTGGCGGAGATTGCCGGCCCGCGTCTGGCCAGCGCCGTCTGCAATTGTGACTGCGTGTAGACTCCCTTATCGATGAAGAAAATCCATGCTTTGACGCGCCCGTCGGTTTCAATCCGGTCGAATAGCCTTTGAGAGGTGGCATCGATGACCGGCGAAGCTTTGGGTTTAATCAGTGGCGGTGTAGGCGCGGTCCCACTCTCTGTTGGTGCGTTGAGGAACAAAACTAAAGACAAGATACCAAACAGTAACAATGAGTGAGTAAGACGTCGGGACTTGCTGCGCATCGAAAGCTCCTTGTTATTTAATTCCATAGGCTGTATCGACAATCCCCGAAACATTGTCTACAACCTGCACTTAATATAACCAAAATGCCGCCAGAATGGGAGTGCTGAAAGAATTCGATTGCAATGAAACGGTGTCGAGTTCCGTCTCCGTGTCTTTTTCAACACGCCCTCTGGGTCTTTATATTGTTACGGCCCGAAAAGCCGAGCATTCCCTGATAAATTGTGCGTTGAGCGGCTGATGGAGTGATATCTGGCAAAATTGCTGTGGGACTTACGCATCCCGGTGTCGGGAGACGTATAGTACACAAGTTCTTACGATCGTTTAACGATGAGGAGTCGCGCGATGAGTTATCATTTCAGTAAAGTACTTAAGATGGGTTTCGATGAGGCGTTGGAGCGGGCAACAAAGGTGTTGGCCGACGAGGGCTTTGGTATCCTGACGGAAATCGATGTCAAGGCTACACTGAAAGAGAAACTAGTGTTCTGAGTCATTAATT
>CAYWVO010000071.1:0-695 GCA_964461835.1 uncultured Ignavibacteria bacterium
CCCGGACTTGATCCGGGATCCATTTTCCCGTGCGCGGCAGGTCTTTAACCTGCCCATCCCGCTTTACCCCAACGCGGAAAAGGAATTGCCCCAAACCGCTCATCGATATATCTTGATCCATGATGCCAGGGGCATTGACGTGAAATGCAGTAACTCGCTTTATAAATAGAATCCGCATGGCGAGAAGTAACTGATGCCTGATTTATTCAATCTAGTCCCCGCTACCTTAAAGGCTAATCTCACCGCCGCCGAAAGACTTGTCCTGGAAAAGGCACCCACCGGCGATTTCGCTGATTTGATCGAACACGACAAGGACGAGGAATACATCGATCCAGCTAATGCCGATGAATGGGGCCCGGACCGCGTGATCCGTGCGGAATTTCTCCATTGGCTGTGTACCGATGAAAAAGCCGCCGCGCTGGTTCATGATAAAGGCATCCGCATCGCCGGGGCCAAGATTGCGGGTGAGCTTGATTTTGAATTTTCCGTTATCCCTCACCCGCTTATGCTCGCGTATTCAGCTATCCGGTCGGACATCATTATGATCGGTGCAAGTTGCCGCACGCTTAGTTTTGTAGTGAGTCATCTGGGCAGTGTGACGGCTGATGGACTTTCGGTCAACGGTGATCTGATTATCTCCGGCGCCAAGGCCAAAGGCGAGGTGCGGCTGCTGGGGGCCAATGTGGGGGGTGATC
>CAYWVO010000071.1:795-11395 GCA_964461835.1 uncultured Ignavibacteria bacterium
GGGTGGCAAAGCCTTCAACGCCGACGGGCTGACAGTCAAAGGCAACCTCTCTTTCAAAGGCGCCAAGGCCAAAGGCGAGGTGCGGCTGCTGGGGGCCAATGTGGGGGGTGATCTTTACGCCGACGAAAACGCTAAAGGCGAAAAGACTGAATTCGAGAATGAGGGTGGCAAAGCCTTCAACGCCGACGGGCTGACAGTCAAAGGCAACCTCTCTTTCGAAGGCGCCAAGGCCAAAGGCGAGGTGCGGCTGCTGGGGGCAAGTGTTGAGGGTCAGCTGATAGCCACACGTGGAGAATTCGTCAAAGAAAAAGGGTATGCGCTCAATTTGCAGTCTTTGAAAGTCGCCGATGCCCTCATACTGCGAGGCATCAAGCTCTTAGCTGGTAGGCTTTGCCTTTTGAAGGCGCACGTGGGGGTTCTTGCCGACGGTCTATCCAGTTGGCCCCGGCCGGGAAAACTGGAGCTTGACGGTTTCGTTTACGACAGCCTTACTCCCGGGACCCCTGCACAGACCGCCAAAGAGAGATTGAATTGGCTCCGCCGCCAACTCCCGCTCCGCAGCGACCAGCGCCAACGCGCCCCCTTTTACACCCAGCCGTACGAACAACTCGCCAGAGTATTTCGCAACATGGGGCAAGAGGCCGACGCCCGCAAAATCCTGATGGAAAAACAGAACGACCTGTATCGGTACGGGACGCTCGGGTTTTGGGCCAAAGCGGCCAATTGATTCTGGGCGGCCACACTCGGCCATGGATATCGCATTTGGCCGATCTTACTACTGTTCATTGTCATGCCCATCATCGGCTGGTTCGTATTCCATCATGCGAACGCTTCCGAGGTAATGAAGCCCAGTCAAACCAGCATTTATCTGGACTCGAATTATGTCAATCGCGGCATTATACCAGCTGAATACCCGCGCTTTAATTCGTTGATTTTCTCTATCGATGCCCTTATCCCCTTGGTCAAACTCCACCAGGAGGAATTCTGGCTGCCGGATCACAAGACAAATGGAACGTGGATCATCCAATTGCACGTGCCTCGATTGCATATATCCTCTCCAAAGTGGCCGCGCGGGTGGTTAGTGCGCTGGTATTTATGGTTCCATATTGGTATGGGTTGGGTGCTTACTTCGTTGTTAGTCACCTATGTTTCCGGCAAAATCCGCAAAGATTGACTTGCACCGAGCCGATCATGCACGTAGACTTCCTACGGTACGAATCCCTTGACTAACGCCAATTTGTTGGTATATTTATTGATTTTTCGCACGCGGATAGGATGAGAGACTATGAAGCGCACGTTCCAACCATCAAATCGCAAACGGGCCAATGACCACGGCTTCCGGAAACGGATGTCGACCAAGAGTGGCCGGCGCATTATCAAACACCGTCGCGCCAAAGGGCGCAAGCAGTTGTCGGTGAGAATCGCCAAGAAATAACCTGTGGCGGTACCGGGAGGCACACTGCGATTTCGCTGGCCCCGCACCAACCGACTGACCCGCGCCCAAGATATCCGACTTACCATTCGTCGGGGCCGCCGGTATTCCACTGGGTGGTACCGGTTCTTTTTTTTGCCACAAGAAACGCAGTCAGTTAAATTTGCCTTTTCAGTGCGCAAAAAAGTGGGATCGGCAGTCCGCCGGAATCGCATTCGCCGGCAACTGAAAGAAGCAGTGAGAATCAACAGAACTAACTGGCCCGCAAGAGGTTACGGAGTTTTCGTCGTTGACCGTCCTCCGGTGGATCATGAACAATCCCAGTTGCGGCCGGAGTTGGAAAAGATCCTGAAGAAAACCAGGCAGTTGAATATATCGTGAGTTCCCTGGTACTACAAAGTAAACGAGCGGCAACCGCACTGGCCATCGTTTCGATTCGCATCTATCAGGCATCGCGCGGGTTCTTCTTTTCCGGCAGTTGTCGCTTTTATCCGACGTGCTCGGAGTATGCGATTGAGGCGATACGCAAATATGGGCTCCTGCGGGGATCGTGGAAAGCGGTACGCCGGATTGGGAGATGTCATCCGTTTAATCCCGGCGGCTATGACCCGGCATAAAACAGTATAACCTTCTGTTGTAAAAAGAAATAGGATATCATGCTGCTACAGTTACAGGATCCCAACCAAAATAAGCCGTTTGATTTTCGCTTACTGATTGCTTTCGTGGTCATGTTTGCCATTGTAATCGTGTATCAAAGTTATTTTGCCCCCAAGCCATCCCCAACTCCACCAGCCGGCGAAACCGAAACCGCCGGCCCGGCCGACACTGCCGAGCAGGAAATCCCCCTGCCGGGTTCCACCGCTCCCGAACGATTGTTGGCCACTGATACCACTGCATATGCCGTTCCCGATACCGCTATCGAGGGGGATACTATCCTTGTCGAAACACCACTGTATATCGCCAAATTCAGCACCGTTGGCGCCGATCTGGTCAGCTTTGAGTTAAAGGACTATTACTATATTACTGACCGCGAAACCGATAAACACATTCAGCTCCGTCCCGATCGAAAAAAATCGGCGCTGCGTTTTGAGTTCTGGGGTAAGCCGTTCCAATTATGGCGGCGGCCGTTCGTCGCCTCCCGCGACAACATCACCATCAACCAGGAAAATGAATCCGAGACACTTACGTTTACCTGGCAACTCGACGAAAACAACGTCATCACCAAGACCTATGTGTTCTCCGGGGACAGCTATTCCTTCGATGTCACCTTAGATGTTCCACCGAACCCTCCCCTGCGTCCCGAACGGGAATATACGTTTGGCTGGGACGCCGGCCTGGAACCGACCGAACGCGATATGAAGGGGGATATAAACGAGATGGCCGCGGTTGCCCGTCTCGGCAGCGATATTGAACAGATCAAAGAGATTGATGATGACGAGACGCCGTTGAACTTCGGCGGTCACGTCCACTGGGCGGGCGTGCGCACGAAGTATTTCGCTAATATTATCATCCCAAAGGAGGTCGAGCCGGAGGCCTTCACTGCCGACCGTGACTTCGGCACGATCAGTGATGTCCAAGAGAAGCGCCGGATTCCCTATTTCTCCTCCCGCATGGCCGTACCAATCAGCGCGGGGAAAGCGATTTCACATACCTACACGGTTTACCTGGGTCCGCTGGATTATTTCATTCTGGATGACTATGGGACCAATCTTGAGGGACTCATTCACTTAGGTTGGAGATATATCATCCGTCCGCCGGCGATTGCCGTGGTTTGGATGTTCGAGAAAATGCACCAGACGTTCCCCAATTACGGGCTGGTTATCATCCTCTTCAGTCTGCTGTTCAAGATTGTTTTCCATCCCCTCACCCGCAAAAGCATGGAGTCGATGAGCCGGATGCGGGAGATGCAGCCCAAGATGAAGAAAATCCGGGATAAATATAAAGACGATCCGCAGCGGATGAACCGGGAAACCATGAAACTCTATAAGGAGGCGGGATTTAATCCGCTTTCCGGGTGTTTGCCGATTCTGTTTCAGATGCCGGTTTTTTTCGCGTTGTTCCAGGTTCTCCGGAGTACAATTCAGTTACGGGGCGCCGAGTTTATTTTTCATATTACTGACTTATCGCAGAAAGATCCCTATTATATTCTGCCGGTGATCATGACCGTGTCGTTCTTCTTTCAGCAGAAGATGACGATCACCGATCCCAAGCAAAAAATGCTGGTCTATATCATGCCGCTGGTGTTCGGGTTTTTGTTCGCGCAATACCCCGCCGGGCTTACGTTGTATTGGACCTGCTATAACGTGTTTTCCCTTGTCGAGCAGTTTATGCTGAAGGCTGCCAAGAAGAAAGATGCCGCCGCAGCGTCTACCTGATTCTTATCGCGATCCGCAATCTCCGGATACCATTTGCGGTATCGCTACCCCCTTGGGGCAGGGTGGAATTGGTGTCATCCGTCTGAGCGGGCCGGAGACGTTTCAGTTGGCCGATACAATGTTTCACGGGAAACATCGCCCCTCGAAGACCGAGTCCCATCGCATCCTGCACGGTCATTTCCGCAATCCGGATACCGGCGAGCAGGTGGACGAAATTTTGTTGTCGGTCTTCCGGGCGCCGAATTCTTATACCGGTGATGATGTTGTCGAATTCAGCTTTCATGGTTCACCGGCGGTGCTTTCCACAGCCCTGCAAATTTTGATCGATAATGGCGCCCGCCTTGCTGAACCGGGAGAATTTACTTTTCGGGCGTTTTATAATGGCCGAATTGATCTCACCCAGGCGGAGGGTGTGGCGGCCCTGGTTAGCGCCCAATCGGAGAAAGCCGCTCAGGCCGCGTATCGCCAGGTTAATGGCACTTTGCGGGATACGATCGCTCAACTGCGTGCGGATCTGACTGAAGCGATGGCCTGGTTGGAAATGTCCACTGATTTTATCGAAGAGGATATCGAATTCAAGAAAGTTGAGGAGATTACTAAACGGCTGACCGCTATCGAAAACCAAATTTTCGATTTGCAGTCGTATTACCAGCGCAGCCGGGTGATGCGGGAGGGGTTCCGGGTCACAATTATCGGGGCACCGAATGTCGGGAAATCCAGTGTATTCAACCGCCTGGTGGCACGGGATCGCTCTATTGTGACCGAAATTGCCGGTACCACCCGGGATGCCGTGGATGATGCGGCTTTAATAGATGGGTATCCGGTGCGCTTTGTCGATACCGCCGGCATTCGACAATCGCGGGATGCAGTGGAGACAATCGGTATTGACCGGACTGTTGGCCATCTGGAGGACAGCGATCTTCTACTCTGGGTTGTCGATGCCTCCTGCGGATTCACTGACGAGGATCAAAGAGTTGCCGAGCTGATGGTGGAGAAACCCTGCGTGGTGGCAGTCAATAAAATCGACTTGGCCGAGAGCGGGGACGCGGAAGAAATCACGAGTCATTTCGGCGACCAGAGAGTTGTGCGGTGTTCCGCGGTCACCGGGCAAGGGATTAACCGTCTGACTCGGGTTCTCGGCGAAGATTTCCGCGCAAGCATAGGCGGCAGTGAGTCATACCCATTTCTGATCAACCAACGGCATCGCGATGCTCTGCAAGGCGCGCGCGATCATCTTGCACTGGCCAAAAAGGCAATCACCGATGGTGAATCTCACGAATTCGCCGCGTTCGATTTGCGCAGAGCCGCCGATTTTTTGGCTGAAATAACCGGCGAGACCACGCCAGACGACGTATTACATAAAATATTCGCCGATTTCTGCATCGGTAAATAGAGCCAGCAAGAGTGGCCCTTGATTTGAGAGAATTTACACAGTACCATCAGAACGCGATGAGTAAGACATACGACATCGTAGTCATCGGGGGCGGCCACGCCGGGGTGGAAGCAGCGTTAGCGGCGGCTAGGATGGACGCTTCGACTGCTCTGGTTACCTCTTCGTTCTCTGCCGTGGGACGGATGTCCTGCAATCCGGCAATTGGCGGCTTGGCTAAAGGGCATTTGGTCAAGGAGATCGACGCTCTCGGTGGCGAAATGGGCTACCTTGCGGATCAGGCCGGCATCCAATTCAAGGTATTGAATCGCCGGAAAGGTCCGGCAGTGTGGTCCTCCCGCGCACAGACAGATCGGAAGCTCTACGAGCTCGCCGCCCAGCAGGCAGTGAGAGCACATTCGGACATCGCCATAATTGAAGAGAACGCAGTCGACGTTGCCGTCGAAGATGGGAAGATAGCTGCTGTTATTCTGGAGAGTGGAGCCAGAGTGCCATGCAAAACTGCGATATTGGCAGGCGGCACCTTTCTCAATGCCATGATTCATACCGGATCGGATTCTCAACCGGCCGGTCGGGTGGGAGAGAAACCGGTCTGCGGACTATCTGACCATTTGAGCATGTTGGGCTTTGAAGTTGGTCGCTTGAAAACCGGCACACCACCACGACTTGACGGGAAGACTGTTGATTTTTCGCTGCTGGATATTCAATACGGGGACGAACCGCCGCGGCCCTTCTCCTTTCGTTCCAATGGGAATTTGAAGAATCGCGCCTATTGTTATTTGAGTTACACCAACGACGAATGTCATCGGATTATCACCGGAAATATCGACCGATCTCCATTGTTTAATGGCCAAATTAAGGGAATTGGTCCCCGCTATTGTCCGTCCATTGAAGATAAAGTCGTCAAGTTTTCCCAAAAACCTCGCCATCAATTATTCATCGAGCCGGAGGGCCTGGATACCGACGAGCTGTACGTCAATGGTTTCTCCTCCAGCCTGCCGGCGGAAGTCCAACTTGCGGCGTTGCAAGCGGTTCCCGGATTCGAGCAGGCGGAGTTCACCCGTCTCGGTTATGCCGTCGAGTATGATTTCTTCCCGCCAACCCAGCTGAAACCGACTTTAGAGACCAAGCTGGTGGACGGCTTGTATTTTGTGGGGCAGATCAACGGCACCTCGGGGTATGAGGAAGCTGCGGCGCTGGGGTTGATCGCGGCGATTAATGCAGTGCTCAAGCTGCGTGGTGAGCCATCGTTTGTGCTGGATCGCTCGGAGGCCTATATCGGGGTGATGATTGATGACTTGGTGACTAAAGGTGTCGATGAGCCGTATCGCATGTTTACCTCTCGCGCGGAGCATCGGTTGCACCTGCGAGAGGATAACGCCGATCGCCGTCTCAGCAGGTATGGACATCGATTCGGGCTGCTCACTGATGAGCAAATGGACAAGATAGCGGAAAAATACCGGCACGTGGAGGGGGAAAAGCATCGTTTACGACAATGGATTGTTCCTGCAAACAAAATCCCGGGGCAGTACGAGAATCTGCGGAAACGGGGTTCATCCACGCTGGCGCATTTGCTCAAAATTCCGGGGATTTCCTATCGTGATCTGGTTACTATTGATTCAACGTTTTCCCCGTGGAATGGTTCGGTTGCTGAGTCGGTGGAAATTGAAATCAAGTATGCCGGCTATCTCAAGCGGCAGTTGGCGGAAATCGAGCGCTTTAAGCGGCAGGAGGAGATTTCCATTCCAGACGACTTCGACTATGATGCCGTCCCCGGGTTGCGCAACGAGGCGCGAGAAAAATTCAGTCGTGTTCGTCCAATGACCTTGGGCCAAGCAGGACGGATCCCTGGAATAACCTCGACTGATGTTGCATTGATCATGATGCGCCTCCGGGCCCATTCACGGCAATCGGCGGTCACCCACTCGTAGGGCGTTTCACGTGAAACACGAATTTTCCCCTCGGCAGGAAAATTACCTGCGCCCATTGCTGGACTCATATGCCAGCAAAGCGACGAACCTGGCAATGGCGCAATGCCTAGAGTATTTGAATGCTCTGCTGCATTACAATAAGGCGGTGTCATTAATCTCCCGGGCGGGGGACGAATGGCAGCAGGCGTATGAACTCCTGGCCACCTCCCTGGAGGCCTTGGCGGTGCTGCCGGTCAATGATTCCTATGCGATTCTGGATATCGGATCCGGTGGTGGCTTTCCGGCAATTCCACTAAAGATTGCCCGGCCAGAGGGGTCGGTGTACTGCGTCGAGTTGAAACAGCGGAAATGCACGGTACTTGAAACGATTGCCGCTCGGCTGGGTTTGACCGGATTCGAAGTCTTATGCCAATCGTATGAGGATTTGAATGTGAATCAGCTGGCCGAGCGAATTGTGGTGACCTCTCGTGCCGGACCGTCCCCAATTGCTGTCGCCAGTTGGGCCGGCAACACGGCTGAGGTTGGGCAGATTGTCTTGTATGAATCCTCGTTGAAAACAGATATTGAAACTCTGGTATCACTGCTGAATGAACAGTATCTGGTTGATAAAAAATCCGTCGGTACATCCTTGGGAATTGACTCGCTGGTCTTGCTTTCGCTCAAAAAACAGCATAATAAAAATATTCCAAACACCAATTAATTGCTTGCAAATAGATTGCGGAGTCTATTTTTTGGTCTTTTAGACAACGGACTGCGCGATTTACCTGAGAATATGGAAATTCGTCCGACATCTCGTGTGATTTCAATTGCCAACCAAAAAGGCGGCGTCGGCAAAACCACCACTGCGGTAAATCTGGCAACGTGTTTGGCGTTGGCTGGCAAGCGGATTCTGTTGGTCGATATCGATCCTCAGGCGAACACCACCAGCTTTGTTGGCGTAGAGAAAGACCAACTTACCACCACTATCTATGAGGTAATCACCGGCCAAGTCAATCTCGGTGACGCGGTGATGAAAACGCAGGTGGACGGACTCGACCTGGTGCCATCCCATTTGCGGTTGGTGGGGGCGGAAGTCGAATTAATGGATCAACCTCGGCGGGAGTTTTTGCTTAAGGAGCGGTTGGGTGACCTTAATGGCGGATACGATTATATCTATATTGACTGCCCGCCATCACTTAACGTGTTGACAATCAACGCATTAACTGCAAGCAAGCGGGTCTTGATCCCACTACAGTGTGAATATTTCGCGATGGAGGGATTGGGACTCTTAATGAATACAATTAACATCGTGCGGGAGCGGCTCAATCCCGAATTGGAAATTGAGGGTGTGCTGCTCACGATGTATGATTCCCGATTGAAATTATCACGACAAGTGGAGGATGAAGTCCGTAAGTTTTTCTCAGATAAGGTGTACGAAACGGTTATTAACCGCAATGTCCGTCTCTCGGAAGCGCCCAGCTTCGGCAAGCCGATTGTCCTGTACGATATGCTTTCGACGGGGGCGGAAAATTACATGCGTTTAGCAAAGGAAGTAATGGCATCGTGACTAACAAACTCGCCTTAGGACGCGGGCTGGAAGCCTTAATTCCGGAAGGAACCGATAAGGCCGCCCACAAGGGGTTGACGGTCCTGAATCTGGATATCGAACGGATTGCGCCGAATCCGTTTCAGCCGCGCATGCGCTTCGATACCGAGAAGTTAAAAAACCTCGCCGACTCGATTCGCGAACGGGGTGTTATTCACCCGATTCTGGTCAAGTTGGTAGATAACGGCTACCAGATCGTTGCCGGTGAACGGCGTTGGAAAGCAGCCAAACTGGCCGGACTGGGCAAAGTGCCGGCGCTGCTGTTGGATAAGCTTTCCGACGATGAACAGTTACAGATTGCACTGATTGAAAATCTGCAACGGGAGGACCTCAATCCGATCGACGAGGCGCTAGCCTACCGCAAGCTGGCTGAACGATTCGGGTTGACACAGCAGGTGATCGCCCAGCGGGTCGGCAAGGATCGAACATCGGTAACCAATACGCTGCGGCTGTTGAGTCTGCCGGATGAGATTAAGACCAAGATATCCGAAGGATCAATCTCTGCTGGTCACGCGCGGTGTCTATTGACTCTGGAGTCGGCGCATGAGCAGATTAAACTCGCGCGACGGATCACCGGTGAAGGGCTCTCGGTGCGGCGAACCGAGGAACTGGTGTACGGCAAACGCCGTCGCGCACCCCGCAGCAAAACACACTCACCGGAGATCGAGGCAGTGGAAACCCGTCTCCGGCAGCGCCTCGGCACCGGTGTTCGCATTTCCGAGCGACGGAAAAAGGGTACAATTAAGATCGAGTACTATTCGCATGATGACCTGAATCGAATTTTGGACTTACTAGGTATGCAATGATGATGTCGGGTTTCTCCGCGCGCTATCGCGCATGTCGGAACCCGACCTACAGCAATTGGTTAAGCATTCAGTAGCATTGATAGGTATGTCATGACGCAGGGTGGTAAGGTCAATTTCCTCATTGTGGATGACTACACCGGGAAGACCTATCAATGGCTGCTGACTCGCAGAGCGATTAAGATTGTGCTGTTTGCCGCGTCGCTGGTGGTGGTGCTGGCGCTGGCGGCAATCGTTCTGGCCTTCATCGTCTTTGGGTATCAGAACCGCCTGGAGGCGATTTCCAGTGAAAACCTGCGGTTGACCGTGTACGCAATGGAGTTGGATCAACTGCGAGACGAACTCAATTACCATCGCGCGTTCACCCGGCGTATCTGCAACCTGGTGGGGATCGAGTACCCCGATTCCATGTTCATGACGCCGGTCGATACACTGGGGGCAAAGGAGGCGTCCGCTCTGGCGACGGTATCCGATTCGGCTGTACCTCCGCTGGAACGGTCATTGATGGAATATGCCGCCGCACCGTTGCCCAGTGAACTCAATCCACATCCGAGAAATCATCCTCTGGGCATCCCGTTGCGCGGACGGCCGTCCCGGGGTTTTGCCCCCGACGAGGAGAATATCGCCCTGCGTCATTTCGGGCTGGATATTGCCGGCAAAGAGGGATCGCCGGTGTTTGCCACAGCCGCAGGGCTGGTAAAGATGGCTGATTGGGATGACGCGCTCGGTTATATGATCATCATTGATCATGAGAACGGTTTTTCCACGATCTATGGTCATAACAACGCGATGATGGTCGAGGAGAATGACCGGGTCAAATTCGGTGAGGTCGTTGCACTTTCCGGTAATTCGGGGATTTCCTCCGCACCGCATCTGCACTATGAAATCCGCTACCAGGAGCAGCCGGTGGATCCGGTTGATTATCTCTTCCCTGACTCCCTGCTGACCGCTGATGGCTCCCCGCTGCCGTAGTCGAATTGTAGGTCGAAACCCCTGAGTCCGCCGCGGGCGGACGTGGTTTTGACAATATCACCCTCAATGGTGGGCCACCCAATCTTTGTGGCGGTCAGCCCTTGAGCTGACG
>CAYWVO010000072.1:0-11097 GCA_964461835.1 uncultured Ignavibacteria bacterium
GGGAGCTCGTCGATGCGGACGCCGGTGGCGTCGTAGATGGCATTGAGAATCGACGGGATCACCGGCATGATCGCACCCTCGCCGACTTCCTTTGCCCCGTAGGGGCCGCGCGGTTCGTTGGATTCGACAATGATCGCGTCGAGTTGCGGCATGTCCACCGACGTGGGAATCTTATACTCGGCGAGGTTGGCGTTGACAATGCGGCCGCGGGTGTCGTACTGAATCTGCTCCATCAGCGCCTCACCCATCCCCATCATCATCGAACCCTGCATCTGCCCCTCAACCTGCGTGCGGTTGATCGCAAAGCCGCAATCGTGCGCGCCGGTGATTTTGTCCACGGTGATTTCGCCGGTTTCCAGATCAACAGTCACCTCGGCCACCTGCGCCGAACAGCCAAACGCGGGGGAAGTACCCACCGCCGCGCCCTTGAATGATCCTCCCAGCGGTGGCGGCTTGTATTTGCCGGTGCCGACAATCGCACCCAATTCCAGAAAGGCGATGCGGCTGGCCTCACGGAAGGTGAGTTTGGGTGAGTCAGGAAGATCAGTGAAGCCCTTATGTTCCTGCAGGTATTCTTTACGCAATGCCGAAAAATCAATCGCGCCTTCGAGACTGACCACGTGACCGTCCTTCAGGTCCAGCGTCTCCGGCGGGACCTCCATCAACGCCCCGATGGCCGAGAGAATCTGCCGCTTGGCGTCCCGGGCGGCATCCTTGCACGCATGACCGGTCATGAGCGTGGTGCGGCTGGAGTAGGCGCCGAGGTCCACCGAAAGTCTGGAATCACCGCTGACGACATTGACATCATCGAGATCGAGACCCAACTCCTCGGCGGTAATCATCGCCAGCACCGTATCCGAACCCTGGCCGATATCCGCCGCGCCGGACATAACGGTCACGCCGCCGCCGACTTCATCAACTTTGGTCACCACGGTGCAATGGTAGGTGCGTGACCGGTAGATTGAATACCCCGCGCCGGAGACGAAAAAGCCACACGCCGCGCCGATGCCTTTACCCTGGCGCTGCGTCTTTCCTGCGGCCGCGCGCTTTTTCTGCCAGGCTGCGGAATCTCGCACCGCCTCTAAAGCCTCTTTCATCCCAAAGCTGGAGACAAATAATTCGTTACAGGTCGTTTCGCCGACTTCCATCACGTTGGCCAGACGGAGTTCGATTGGATCCATGCCGAGTTCTTCGGCTAGGCGATCGAGCTGCACCTCGAACAGCGCACGCGCAATGACCGCACCGTGACCGCGTTGCGCACCGCAGGCGGGTTTGTTGGTCACTACGCGGTAGCCGTCGTATTTCATATTGCGCAGACGATACGGCCCGCCAAGGAGTGACCCGGCGTAGTAAATCGTGGCGATCCCGAAACTGGCGTACACGCCACCATCGAGGATGCACTTGTGTTCGAGGAACGACAGCGTACCGTCCTCTTTGATCCCCGTGGTCATGGTGTGGAAGAATTGGTGCCGCGCCCGCGAGTGCAGGAAGACTTGCTCCCGGTCGAAAGTAATTTTCACCGGACATCCGGTTTTCATTGCCAGCAGGCAGGTCGCCAATTCCACGGTCGAACAAGACGCCTTCGGGCCGAACCCACCGCCAACAGCTGGTTTGACCACGCGGACTTTATGCAAGGGAATTTGCAGCGCCATCGCCAGTGTGCGTTGTACATAATGCGGCGCCTGGGTGGAGCTGTACATGGTCAGGTTGCCCTGCGCATCGGTTTCGGCCAGCACGCTTTGCGGCTCCATGAAGGCCGCGTCCTGCATCTTGCTGGTCATGGAGTCCGTGCGAATCAAATGCGATTCCGCCCGGCCTTTCTCGATATCTCCAAAATGCCAGTGCACTTGGGCACAGATATTGTGATCATATTGTTCATGGAGTTGCGGCTGCCCATCGACCATCGCATGTTGGCCATCCAAAACCAGTGGCAATTCTTCAAAATCAACTTTAATCAGGCTGACTGCTTCCAGCGCGGTATCGAGATCGACCGCGGCCACTGCGGCGATTTCATCACCGACATACCGCACGCGGTCATGACAGAAAATCGTCTCATCGTACCGCGCGGGGCTCACGCCATAGGGCACTGTGCCCGCCTCACGGTACGTTACCACGGCTTTGACGCCGGGCAGATGTTCGGCGCGGCTGGTATCAATATTGAGAATCTTCGCGTGGGCCAGCGGGCTGTGCAGGATCGCGCCATAAAGCATATTGGGCCGCGTCAGGTCATCGGTGTACTGTGCGCGGCCGACCACTTTTTCGACCGCGTCGACCCTTTTGGCTCGGGTATTGAGTATGCGGTATTTTTTACTCATTCATTTCGTTTCCATGGTGTCGAAACCACGTCCCGTTTCACGGGACTCAGGGGTTTCGACCTACCTCGTCTTTGTCCGCCGCGGTTTGGATCGCTTCAACGATTTTTTGGTACCCGGTGCAGCGGCACAGATTGCCGGAGATTGCCCGGCGGATTTCCGCTTCACCCGGATGTGGATTGCGACGCAGCAACTCAGTCGCACTCATCAACATTCCCGGCGTACAAAAGCCACACTGGATTGCGCCCTGCTTAACGAATGCCTGCTGCAATTTATTGAGCTGACCATTCTCGGCCAGACTTTCGACCGTTTCGATTTCACATCCTTCGACCTGAATGGCCAGGGTCAGGCAACTGAAAGTGGCAACTCCGTCCACGAGGACTGTACACCCGCCGCAATCGCCGATGCCACAGCCCTGTTTAGTGCCGGTGAGCCGTAAATCCTCCCGCAGGACCTCCAGCAGAGTCCGGCGCGGTTCGACCGCAATTTCGCGGGGCACGCCGTTCACCGTAAATAAAATGACCCGTTTCATGGTCGGCTCTCCGCGCGGTTGAGCGCCAGGGTGAGGAGACGGCGGGTGAGTACTTCGACCATCTCCAGACGATACCAGGCTGATCCCCGGTGGTCATCGATGGGCCGCGCGTTATTGCGGGCGGCCTGCGCCGCCTCGGTGATGAGGTCTGTGGAAGGATGTTGTCCGATTAGTATGCCATCAACCGATGCAGCAACCAGCGGAGTTGGTCCGACCGCACCGAGCGCGACGCGGACCGCCTTGATTTTGCCGCCCGGTTGATCGAGCGCCAGATACACCGACACGCAGACGGTTGAAATCTCCAGGACTTTGCGATTCGCCAACTTGTAATAGGCACTGCCCGAATGTTCACCGGCTGCAGGGTATTCAACCGCGGTAATAATTTCATCCGGTTGGCGTACAGTCTTTCCAGGAGCCAAGGGGAAATCGGCGGCAGGGACTCTTCGTTCAGCGTTCGGGCCACGCAAAATCAGCGTTGCACCAAGACCAATTGTGGGGACGGCCGTATCGGCGGCGGGCCGGGCGTTGGCGATATTGCCGCCCAGCGTACCACGATTGCGGACCAGGGGGCTTCCCAGATGATCGGCGCCCTCCGCCAGGGCTGTCCAGCGTGTGCGGATTTCGGGATGACGTTCAATCTCAGTGATTGTGGTGCATGCCCCGATTCGGAGTGCGCCATCCGGCAAGATCTCAATGCCGCGCAATTGCTTAATGCGGTGCAACGAAACCACATACTTTGGGGCACGATCGGCAGTCGGGCGGATTGAGCCGCCCGGATGCAATAGGGGATCGGCTTCCCAGGCGCCGCAGTCGATTGTGGTTGCGACTTGTCCCTGGGGATGGGAAGAGCAGCCGTCACACCGTGGAACATGCTGGGGGATAATCGGCTGGCGCAGATCGACCAATAAATCGGTGCCTCCGGCCAACACGACCGCACCTTCATCCCGATATCGGGCAAGCTCGGCACAAGCTTCGTCGATGGTTTTCGGAGTGAGAACCTCAAACTGCGGCAATATCATCGCACCCAATCCAGATTGCTTGCAATATGCCCCGTCTCAGCACACCCGGCAAGCAGATTCTCGCACGCCACGGCGCTTGACCCGATTCTCCAATAGGTGTAGCTTTATACATTATGCGTATCTCGGGCGCCATACTCGCGGCGGGAATGTCAAGTCGGATGGTACGGAACAAGCTGCTTCTCCCCTTTCGGGGCATGACGGTGATTGAACATGTCCTGCACGCAGCAATTGACACATCGCTCGATGGAATCATGGTGATTACCGGGCATGAGCGAAAGCGGATGGAAGAAATTGTCGGCGGGATATCCAATACCAGGGTTCGTCCGATTTTCAATCCCCAGTTTGCCCAGGGACGCGCAGAATCAATTAAAACTGCCGTACAGCGTGCACAAAATGCTGACGCCTTATTGTTTTTGGTTGGGGACAAGCCAACGATTGGTGCCGCACTAGTTGAGAAGACCTTGAATGCGTTTAAAGCAGAGAAACCGGATATTTGCTATGTCAAGACGCCCAGCGGACGGGGACACCCAATTATGTTCTCTAAGAGGGTCTTCCCGGAACTATTGGCTTTGAGAGGCGATATCGTGGGCGATGATCTTATCGCTCGACATGGGGACGGCATCCTCGAAATTACTGATGGTGAAATCCAGTGGGATATCGACACTGACGATGATTACGAACGGCTGTTGACCTCCATGCCTGAGGCGGTAAGTCATGACTGATATATTGCAGGAAGCCGCCGCGAAAAGGGCGGCGAGCGAAGCATTCGTCCTGGCCACGATTATCCGCACGATTGGTTCGTCACCGCGTCAACCGGGAGCGCGGATGATTGTCTGTCCGGACCGATCAATTGTCGGCACGATTGGCGGTGGTCATTTTGAAAAATTAGTCATCGATGACAGTCTGGCGATGTTTACCAACGCCGAATCGACCATGTTTAAATCGTACCGCTTTGAAGAGCAGGGTGCGGATGCGACCGGCATGAGTTGCGGTGGTGAGGCGCAGGTTTTTCTCGAGGCATTTCATGCACCGCGGCGGCTGGTGATATTCGGCGGCGGGCACGTGTGCCGCGCACTGGTCCAGCAGATGCAATCCATGGACTTCTCTATTACCGTAGTCGATGATCGGCAAGAAATCCTGGATTACTTCCCTGGTACGATCACCACGATCCGTACCGATGACCAATGGCGGAAGGACTTTCCGCCCCTCGACCAAAATACCTATGTGGTGATCGTGACCAAGGGCCATAAAGGCGACGAGGTAGTCCTGCGCCAGGTACTTCAGCATCAGTGTGCCTATGTTGGAATGATTGGCTCTCAGGCGAAGATCAAGCGAGTCTACGCTGACTTGGAAGCCAGCGGTATTGACCCGTCGTTATTCAAACAGGTTCATGCACCCATCGGTCTCGATATAGGTGGAGAAGGTCCACATGAGATCGCGGTCTCGATTCTTGCCGAAATAATCGCAGTCAAGCGCGGGAAAATTGCCCAATTCCGATGACGGATTCTTCCCACGGTGCACTTGTCGTAGTCCGCGGCGCCGGTGAGATGGGCTCGGGCGTTATTCATCGGCTGGCAACCAAGGGCCATCCGGTGATCGCTCTGGAGAAGTCAGCGCCAGATTTCGTACGCCGGCCGATATGCTTTGCTGAGGCAGTCTATGAAGGTCGCCAAACCGTTGAAGGAATCACCGCACGCCTCGGTTCATCCTTGGCTGCCGTGGAAGCAATCCTCGCTGAAGGAGATGTTCCCGTTGCCATCGATCCCGACGGTGAGCTAATCCCGCATTTTGCACCGGCTGTTTTGGTGGATGCACGTATGGAGAAGAAGCCGGTGGACTGCTCGAAGGACCTGGCGCCGCTGGTTATCGGGATCGGGCCAGGGTTCGCTGCAGGAGAAAACTGCCATCGGGTGATCGAATCCCATCGCGGGCCAAACCTGGGCGAGGTGATCACGGAGGGAACAACCCAACCGTATACCGGTACGCCCGCGCCGGTGGCGGGAGAGACCCGCTCGCGAGTTCTGCGATCTCCGACCGCCGGGACCCTGACAGTTCGATTTCGAATCGGGGAGTTGATTGAAGCCGGAGATACCGTCTGTATGGTCGATGACGTAACAATCCACGCAGAACTATCTGGGGTCTTAAGAGGGTTGATTCGCGACGGCAGCCGAGTTGTGACTGGCCAGAAGATCGGTGATATTGATCCACGCGGAGACCCGAGCCGCTGTTTTCGGATATCTACCAAGGCACGGGCCATTGGCGCGGGCGTTCTCCGGGCAATAGAAACTGCACGCTTCCGCCGCGCGCCGCCCTGAAAATCCGCTTGCCGTAGCCGCTCAGCGCGTATAATTTCCCCCACATGACCCATACGGAATCCGAACGGGGCGGATCGCGGCAAGTGCATTCACACGGTTATTCTCCCCCGGCTCATTTCACTCGCACGCGGAAACAAATGAAGCTGTTGATATTTAATTTCCCGGAGGGATCCCATGCAGTATTTCCAACCAAAGTCCGCAGAGGAGTATGGATTTAAGGAAGTTCTCTACGAGAAGAAAGACTGGATTGCCCGCGTTACCATTAACCGGCCGCAGAATTACAACGCGTACTCAACCCCCTGCCTGATGGAACTTACCACTGCGTTTACTGATGCGAAATGGGACGATAGCGTTGGTGTGGTCATTTTCACCGGCGCCGGCGACAAGGCGTTCTGTACCGGCGGCGACGTGAAAGAATACGCGGCGTATTACACCCAGCGCCCACGCGACTATTTCAAATACATGGGTGTGTTCGCCGGGTATATTGAATCGATCCTCAAATGCGGCAAGCCGGTGATTTGCCGTCTTAACGGTATGGCGGTTGGTGGCGGCAACGAATCGCATATGGCCTGTGATCTTTCGATCATGGCAGATGATACCTACATCGGCCAGATCGGCACCAATGTCGGATCGGTCGCCTGCGGCGGGGCAACCCAGTGGCTGCCGATCTTTGTCGGTGAACGGCGCGCCCGGGAGATTCTCTATCTCAATGAAAAGATCAAGGCGCCCAAAGCCCTGGAGTGGGGTCTGGTCAATCAGGTGGTGCCGCGCGACCAACTGGATGACGCTTGCAACGACATGGCGCAGAAAATGCTTAATAAGTTCCCCGAGTGCATGCGCTACACGAAGACCCAGATTAACTACTGGAAAGAAAAAGTGTGGTTCGAAACTGTCGGTCACGCCTCCGACTGGCTGGCGCTGCATTTCGCCTCCTGGGAACCGAACGAAGGCATGCAGGCGTTCGTCGAAAAACGCAAAGCCGACTACATGGGCTTACGCCAACGTGCCGCGGAGGGTGGATCATCCGAGTTCAAATACGGACCGTACAAACTCACCTGCGAACAGTGCGGCGCGACACAATTGCCCGGCTTGCATAAATTCTGCGGTATGTGCGGCGCGAAACTGGAGGGATAATGAGCGCGCGTGATCGCGGCTGGTGGGATGCTTTTTTTCCGATCTTTCGGCCGGTGTTCGGCATTATCGACCGCAAAACGACCAATGCCCAGGCCCGGTACCTGATTGAAAAACTGGACCTTAAACCCGGCATGAGATTTCTCGATTGCCCGTGTGGTGTCGGACGGATCTCGCTCCCGCTGGCCCGCAAAGGAATCAAAGTCACCGGCGTTGATATCACGCGCAGTTACCTCGACGAACTCGCGCAGAAAGCAAAGCGCACCGGCCTGCCCATCACAGTTCATCACAGCGATATGCGGCGAATTAAACACGACCGCGAATTCCACGCCGGCGGAAACTTGTGGACCTCGTTTGGGTTCTTCGAAAGAGATTCGGATAACCTGCTGACCATCCGGCGCATGTTCCATGCGTTAAAACCCGGTGGGAAATTCGTTCTGCATGTGATCAACCGTGATTGGATTATGGCAAATTACGAACCCAAAGGTTGGTTCAGGCTTAAAGACAACCAGGGACGCGAAATTGGGAAGGTTTTGGAAGAGCGACACTTCGATTACCGTACGTCAATTAACCACGGCACCTGGTATTTTCACAAAGACGGACAAGAATCGGTTCACAAAGTTCCTCTCCGCATGTACTGTTTTCACGAACTGGTCGCGATGTTCGACAAAATCGGGTTTGTGGATAGTGAAGGATTCGGTACCATCAAGGATGAACCGATTTCGCGCGAGCACATGATGATGTGGGTTTTCGGCACCAAACCAAAAGGATAACACCATGTTTGATTTGAAAGATAAAAAAGCAGTCGTCACCGGCTCATCACTCGGCATTGGCTCGGCTACCGCGCTCATGCTGGCGCAATGCGGTTGCGATGTGGCGGTCAACTACCGCAAGCACGCCGAGGAAGCGAACAAACTGGGCGAGGAAATCACCAAACTCGGGCGGAAATCACTGGTGATCCAATGCGACGTTTCCTCCTTTGAGCAAGCCAACGCGATGGTCGAGCAGGTGCGGTCCGAGTTCGGCCGCGTTGATATTCTGGTCAACAATGCCGGAATTAACTGGGACGGTGTCATCTGGAAAATGACCGAGGAGCAATGGGACCAGGTGCTCAACACTGACCTCAAAGGGTATTTCAATTTCACCCGCTCCATCGCCCCGCATCTCCGCGAACAAAAATCCGGCCGCATCGTGAACGTGACATCCATTAACGGGCTGCGCGGCAAATTCGGCCAGTCCAACTATTCCGCCGCCAAGGCGGGAATCATCGGTCTGACCAAAACCGTCGCGCGTGAACTGGGCAAATACGGTATCACGGTCAACGCAGTTGCACCGGGGATGATTCTCACCGACATGATGGCCAAACTCCCGGAAGACGTTATCCAAAAGGCGCAGGACGAAACCGTAGTCGACCGTCTCGGCACTCCCGAGGATGTCGCTGCGGTAATCGCTTTTCTTTGCACCGAGCAGGCGCGGCATGTCACCGGCGAGGTGATCAAAGTGGATGGCGGGCAGTATATTTGATAATGAGATAGTCACATAAAGGATAGCATCATGGAACTCAAAGACATCGTTTGCATTTCGGCGTGTCGGACGCCGATGGGAAAATTCGGCGGCACGCTGCGTAACACCGCGGCATACGATCTCGGTGCAGCGGCGGTCCGCGAAGCGGTGAAACGCGCGGGACTCACGGGCGATCAAATCGACGAGGTTATCCTTGGCAGTTGCCGTCAGGCGGGCAACGGCCCGAATCCGTCACGGACCGCTGCGGTGCGCGGCGGGATTCCGGAGACCGTCCCGACTCAGACGATCAACATGGCCTGCCCCTCCGGCATGAAAGCCGCCCAACTGGCCAGCCAGTCGATCCGTCTCGGTGATTCGGAGATCGTGCTAATCGGCGGCTTCGATTCCATGTCCACCATTCCCTACTTGTTGAAAAATACTCGCTGGAACGGATTCAAGATGGGGGATAAGCGGCTTGAGGACGGTTGGTCGGATTCCATCGATCCACTCATTGGACAGGGCATGGGCGGCACGGCGGAAAATCTGGTGGACAAATATAAAATTTCGCGCCAGGCGCAGGACGAGTTCGCGCTGTCGTCCCATCAAAAAGCCGCCCGCGCGCAAGACAACGGCTGGTTTGATAACGAAATTGTCCCGGTCGAGGTGAAATCCCGCAAGGAGACTATTACTTTCGATAAGGACGAGACCGTCCGCCCCGATACCACCATAGAAAAACTGGGCAAGCTGCCCGCAGTGTTTCGCAAAGAGGGCGGCACGGTGACTGCGGGCAACGCCTGCGGGATGTCGGACGGCGCCTGCGCGCTCGTTTTAACCAGTCGCGAAAAAGCGAAGGAACTGGGCGCGACGCCGCTGTTTTCCATCATCGACTATTCCTCAGTAGCAGTCTCTCCTGCCACCATGGGTGAGGGGCCGGGGATTTCCATTCCGATGGTACTCAAAAGGACCGGGATGACGATCAACGACCCGGACTTAATCGAAGTTAACGAAGCGTTCGCCGTACAGGTATTGGCCAACGAGCAGGTGCTCGGTTGGGACCGCGAGAAACTTAACGTGCACGGCGGGGCAATTGCGCTGGGGCATCCTACCGGTATCTCGGGCGCGCGCATCCTGGTAACCTTGTATTACGCCCTCAAGGGGCTGGATAAAGAACTCGGGTTGGCCGGGATTTGCGGCGGCGGCGGCGTGTCGATGGCCATGTTGATTAAACGGGAGTCGTAAGATGGCGGATTACGAACATATTGCAGTGGCGGAGTATCAAAAGGTCGGATATATCACCCTGCAGCGCGGGGATTTGAATATTCTCAATATTGCCATGATGGAGGAGATCAACGCGGCGCTGGAATCATTCGACCAGGGCAAAGCACTCAAGGCGCTGGCGTTTAATGCTACCGGCAAGGCGTTTTCGGCGGGGGTGGATGTCGGCGAACACACCGCTGAGATGGTGGACACGATGATCAGTACGTTTCATCGCATGTTCCGGCTGCTGGACGAATTTGTCTGCCCGACCGTGGCGCTGGTGCACGGCGCCGCGCTGGGTGGCGGCTGCGAACTGGCCTGTTTTTGCGATATGGTGCTGGCGTCGAAGAAAGCCAAGTTCGCCCAGCCGGAGATTAAGGTCGGGGTGTTCCCGCCGGTGGCGGCCGCGGCGTTTCCCGCGCAGGCGCCGTTGAAATGTGTCTATGAACTGCTCCTTTTGGGTGATACTATATCGGCCACTGAAGCGCAAGAAAAGGGCCTTGTAAACAAGGTCTTTGATAAAGAGGATTTCGACAAGGGCACGCAGGAGTTTATCGGCAAGCTGGCCGCCAACTCGGCGGCGATTATGCAGCTCTGCAAGCGGTCAATCCGTGCCGCGTTGAACAAACCGTTCATCGAGGCGCTCGACTTCGCCGAGAAGACCTATCTTAAGGACATGATGGCCACCAAAGACGCGCATGAAGGCCTGGATGCGTTTTTGAATAAACGCGAGGCGAAGTGGGTGGATGGGTAAGGTGATTATACGTTTTGGTGCCCCACGGCTTGCCGTGGGATGAGATTCAGTGTCTTGTAGGTGAAGTATTAAATGAATCCTATCCCACCGCAAGCGGATGGGGCACCCGGCTGCATAATCGGCAACTTTCACGTAGGTCGTCACTGTCACCAGGCACACGGTACCAGGTGTAAATAGACTTGCTTTTGACCAGAACATTCCATTGTTTTTCTGCACTATCCCGCATATTTCATGAGTAAGTCCGTAGCGGTCAGTTGGTGGTGAAAGAGGTCTG
>CAYWVO010000073.1:0-10720 GCA_964461835.1 uncultured Ignavibacteria bacterium
GCTTTTTCAGGAGTTTACACCCGTTTCCTTTTTACAGGAAGTATAATCCGTGACCAGCCGGCAACGTTTCATCAGCATTATTGGCATTCAAGAACGTGACCAGCCCCACAAACCGCAGGACGATGATCGCCGCTTTTATTCCACGGTATGGGGTAATAAATTCAGCACCCTTAATCCTCTTTGACAAGTCAATTAGGGCAACCATGCAATGCTGTCTATTGGCAAATCTAAACTCTTTGATCCTTGATTACATAGCACGGCAAAAAGTAGGAAATGTTAATTTGAATTTCTATTTAATCGAACAATTTCCCATGATTCCACCCGATTTCTATGCCCAGCGTTGTCCCTGGAATCGGCGCATGACGCTGGAGAAATACATCTCTGATCGAGTAATCAAACTCACCTGCACCAGTGATGATATGCGTCCTTTGGCCGAAGAGGTCGGATTCGCGAAGGGTGTGCACAAATGGAATGCTACTGAGCGCAGCACCTTACTGGCGCAGCTCGACGCGGCGTATTTTGTGCTTTACCAGATTCGTCGGGAAGACATCGAATACATCTTTACTACATTTAGCGCCAAAAGCGATGTAAATGAGGATCTCTTCGGCGGGGAAAATCGCGCCAAAAAGATCCTCAAGTATTACGACCAATTTACAGAGAAAATGTCCGCCTAATCCACCATTCTCTTACGACTTCGCCGAAAGCCCCAGCTTGTTCAGGGCGTCCGGGAACCGGCGCTGGAGGTCGGAGCGGATTTTCTTGCGGGCGCGATGAAGATACCAGCGGACTGTCGCCTGCGGCATACCCATGATGCGCGAGATCTCGTCGATCTCCAGACCCTTGACGTCCTTGTACACAAAGGCATCGCGCTGCTTCTCGTTGAGCTTCTCCGCAGACTCCATCACGTAGTTTTTCAGCTCTTTGAGCTGAAAGAGCTGTTCGGGATTCTTTATATTGACTTCTTTCGACTCTTTGATGTCGTCCAATTCCTCGAACTTGTGTTTCCGGAACTTGCGGACATAGTCAATCGAGGCGTTTACCGCGATGCGATACAACCAGGTGGAAAACCGCTTGCTGGTATCGAAGCGTTCCAGGTTATAGAACGTCTTGACGAACACCATCTGCGTGATATCCTTGGCGTCGTCGTAGTCTCCGACCATTTTATAGGCAATGCCGGCGACCTGGCTGCGGTAGCGATCCACCAGCTTACTGAATAGTTCCTTCTGGCCGGCCTGGATCTTCTTGATCACCCGCTTGGTATCAGCTTCCATGCGTTCCCGGGCTTCATCGGTCACGCGGGAATTACCATTGCCTGATTTCCGTGCCGCCATTCGATCCTCAACCCGTTTCGCTTTTGTCGGTGTCTCTAGTGCTTGTGTCACGTTCTTTAAGCTCCCTTATCTCATGGCCCGGGTAAAGAGAAAGCGAGCTTGACCATAATTTCCCAATATAACACCACAATGGCGTCTGTGTCATCACTTTCTCGATCCCGGTGTCATCCTTCACCCATTCTCTTCTACTCTTTGTCGAACGCAGCGTTGCTTCGTTACAAAAGTTTACGAAATTAGTATAGTTTTGTTCCTGAACCGGAATCAAATATGACAAACCGTCCAATTGCCTCCCTGACAACACATTGACAAGGGCACTATCAGCAGATAGTCCAGCCGGTATGCCAAATCATATCCTATGAGGTGGCCCGAGATTGGTCAATTGTAGATATAATCGAGGGGGTTTACAGTGTGACCCTGAACCCAAACTTCATAGTGCAAGTGTGGGCCGGTTGACCGGGAGCCGGTATTCCCCATGAACGCAATGGTGTCTCCCCGCACAACCTGTTGACCGACTTCGACTTTTACTTTCTGCAGGTGTCCGTAACTGGTCTCGATCCCAAAGCCGTGATCGATAACCAGGGTTTTGCCCATCCCACGATCATAGTAGATCTTTGAGACGGTTCCCTGCGCCGGTGCACGTATTGGGGTACCCACCGGGCCGGCAAAATCGCAACCCGGATGCATCCGCCGCCGGCCGGTGAAGGGATCGCGCCGCATCCCATAGCCACTGGAGAAATATCCTTCACAGGGCCGAATGGCCGGCGTATGATCCAATTGCTCACGATGGGCCAGCAGCGAGTCATAGATGAAATGGAAATTCTGTCGCTCAAACTGGGCCTGACGAACGAGGTGGTCCAGATGGGCCTCGGTCTCGAAGGAAAGCTGTTTGTACCCGCTCTCCTCCACCGCGCCATCCTTCGGAAAACCACCGATACCCAAGGCACGTTCGGCCGGGTCGGTGCTCGGGAAGCCAAAGACGAGGCGAATCTGTTCGTCGGTCTGTTGTATTTCTTCGAGATAGCTGCCAATCGTCGACATCGATGACCGCATACCCGCCAGTCGGCTCTGCAAAAAGGCGTTTTCTGCCTGCAACGACTGGAGTTGTTGCGCAGCATGCCGTTCCCCAAAATAATCTAAAGCCAGAAAACCCACCAAAAACACCAGGCATATCAGAGAAAAACATGATAAATACACCACAGCGGGTGGAATGGTCAATTGGACAGTATCACCGGAGGACGGCGGAACAATGAGAATATTGATGCGTTTTTTTGCGCTCACACCCAAACTCCCTGCATGATCCGTTGCCACAAACCCTGCAAACTTGCGGGAGAATATGAGTGAAGGCCTGCATTGTCAAGGATATAATCCGCAGTAGCCATTGTGCCCCGGCGCACTCACGCATTTTTTGACTGAAGCGAATCCCTGACTGAGTCCACGCCCTCACGGTGGCTGACCACAACGGCCTGAGCATCTGCACATGTAACCCGGTTCACTTAATGAGCACAAAGTGCTTTTTCAGGATTTTGTCCACCACCTTAATGAATTTCTCCGGATTGAGCGTTTGCAGGCTGTACAAATGCCAGTACGTCTTCTGTGGCAGCTTAAACCCGTCTTTCTTGTCCTTTGGCATTGGTGGTTCCTCCGGGCCTACCGAACTCCCGAGAAACCTGACACGGGCATATTCCTCCCTCCGCGGGAAGTATCGGCAGACAGGCTGAGATGTTTACCACATTCAGGGGGATCAACAGCAACTGCACTGCCCATCGAAACAGGTTTAAAGATTCCGACTAACCTACTGCAAGACAACATATTAAAAATCGCCAATTCCTCGGGCTGCCACACGGCGGATTTGTCCGCTTGTGGAAAACCGGCACAATATGGGAATATCCCCATTCCTGGGCTCACTGCTGCCGGCTTCTCAATAATGCGAGAATGGCCCGGAAATCAGTGGAGTTGTCTTAAGTCTATGGCGATTTGAGTTTTCGCTTGGGTGTGTCTATACTCAACCATATTTTGCGGCGTATGGCCTAAGAGGCGAAACCCGTGATTGACATACACGTATGCTGAGCAAGGGGATGTCGGTGGCCGAGAAAACCGACGAAGTGTTGATAAAGAGCGCATTGCAGGGTGACCAGGAGGCCTACAAGGCTCTGCTGGAACGGCACAAGCATGCGATTTATCACATCGTCTATAAGATTGTGCACAATTCCGAAGAGGCGGCTGATTTGGTGCAGGAGACCTTTATGAAAGCATTCAGTTCATTATCCTCCTACCGCTTCGAATATCGATTTTCGACCTGGCTCTACCGCATTGCGGCAAACAATGCGATCGATTTCCTGCGGAAACGGAAAATTGAAGCGTTGTCGCTGGACCGGCCGGTGGAGACCAAAGACGGGAGCGTGGAGCTGCAACTGCCGGACTGGACGCACAATCCTGAATTCGACTTTACCCGCAAACAACGCCGCATTTCCATTGACGAGGCAATCCAATCCCTTCCCGAGAAATATCGTGAAGTTATCGTTTATCGGCATAACGACGACAAATCGTATGACGAAATCGCCAAAATTCTGGATATCCCGGTCGGTACGGTGAAGGCGCGGATCTTTCGGGCACGCGAGCTATTGAAGAAAAAACTCAAAAACCATCTCGTGTAAGGAAAACCTGCAGGGATATTCCTCGCATGCTTGGCATGATCAGACGTTCGACATACCTGGTAACCATACTGTTGCTCCTTTTTCTTGGTTCCCTCGCTCACGCACAATCCCCCACCGCACCTGCTGATTCCGCTACCGGGAAAACAGAGACTCCGGCACCGGGGCCAAAACGGTATTTCCTTCCCGAAGACTCCTTGGGGGAACCGGCGGACTCATGGAAGGAAGAGGAGATTCCGGTCAGTGAGGAATACCGGGAAGCGCTGGAATCGCTCGAGCAACTGGAGCAGTGGGATAACGAGAAGTCAAAGGCCGCCCTCGAAGAGGCGAGAAAGAAGTTGGAAGGGCTATCTTCCGTCCCGCCACCACCGCCATTGAGCGGGAAAGAGGTCATCCTCCCAGACACAGTCTATACGACCGAAATCCTGATTAATCCAAACGGCATCACCTACTTTGATACACTGGGCGAGATCCACTCCATTATCGGTGAACCGGTTCCGCTCGATGAACCGTTCGTGATCTCCGGTGAGGGCGTTCAGGTAATCACGACCAGTAGCACCGGCGATATCGTCCAGATTGGCCGCGATGTCATCATCGATCACGACGAGCGAGTCGACGGCAGTGTCATTGCGATCGGCGGCGACGTGCTGGTTTTGGGGGAGGTGAAGGGTGATGCGGTCGGTATCCTGGGCGATGTTAAAGTGGACGGATATGTGCATGGTGATGCAGTCGCGCCCACGGGCGCCGTCACCGTGACATCCACGGGGCGCATTCGGCGCAACGTTTTCGCCAGTTCTATCATTACCGAGCCGGGTGGCCGTATTGGCGGCAAGCGGGAATACACGGGCGTGAGCCTCCCCAGCGGCCCGAAGATTATTCGTGGATTTTATCTGAGTTTACTGATGGTGCAACTTGGTATCGCGGTGTTCGCCGTATTTCTGGTACTCCTGGGACATGCTTTTGCCGGTAAGAATATCGCCCTGATCCGCACCCGCATCAGGCGCTCAAGCATCAAGTCGTTTTTTGTCGGTCTCCTAACGATGTTTTTGGGCATCCCCATACTCTGGATTCTGCTCATCATTACGGTCATCGGAATCCCGGTGGCGTTCCTGGTGCTGCCGCTGGCAGTAGTCATCGCGGTAGTGCTGGGGTATTCGGCGATTGGATTACGGCTGGGAGAGATGCTGGTCGAAAACACGCGCTTCACTGCGCAATCACAACTCGGCCGCACCCTTCTGGGTGTCTCGGTGATGCTGATGTTAACCGTGGTCGGGGCGGCATTGCTGTTGGCCCAGTTTGGCCCAACCACCGCCTTGGGATGGATTCTCTTTGTCGTGGGGATTGCGGTCAGCTTTATTGCCACGACCGCGGGACTAGGCGCTGTCGTGCTCACCCGTTTCGGGACCCGTCTAGAGAAACCGCGTCCACCCGCTGCCGCCGGTACGCCATCCACAGTTCCGACCGAACCGATCGGCCCGCGGTCTACCACCGGGTAGGTCCTGCCCACTGCTGAATCTGTTCCACAAGCTTGATGCATCAAAAAAACCGCCCCGAGTGCTCGGGGCGGCCAGGAAAATTCACATGGGCAGGTTTCGTCAATCCAGATATGCGCGCAGGGATTTTGACCGCGACGCATGACGCAGCCGACGAATCGCCTTTTCCTTAATCTGTCGAACCCGCTCACGAGTCAACGAAAACCGCACCCCGATTTCTTCCAGGGTCAGCGCTTTCTCATGGTTGAGCCCGAAATACAAGTTGATGACCTCCGCTTCACGAGGTGTTAGGGTATCCAGCGCCTTTTCAATTTCGGTACGCAATGAATCTTTCAGCAAGGTCTCATCGGGCGCTGGTTGCAACTCGTCTTCCAGCACATCAATCAAGCTGTTGTCCTCTGAGGTCGCGAACGGTGCATCCAGTGAGAGATGCGAGTTGGAAATTTTCAACGTGTCGGAAACCTCTGACTCGGAGAGTTCCAGTTTCGTAGCGATCTCGTCCGACGTGGGTTCACGGCCGAACTGTTGTTCGAGCGAACTGGAAATCTTGCCGATTTTGTGCAGTGTTCCGACTCGGTTCAGTGGCAGCCGAACAATCCGCGACTGCTCGGCCAGTGCCTGCAAAATGGCCTGACGAATCCACCAAACCGCATACGAGATAAACTTGAATCCGCGAGTCTCATCAAACCGCTTGGCGGCCTTAATCAATCCGATATTGCCCTCATTAATCAGATCGGCCAGGGACAAGCCCTGGTTTTGATATTGTTTGGCCACGGAGACTACAAACCGCAAGTTTGCCTTGGTTAACCTTTCCAAGGCAGTTTGATCACCCTCGCGAATCCGTTTAGCAAGTGACACCTCCTGTTTCGGAGTCAACAGAGGTGTCTCGCCGATCTCTTTGAGATAGAGATCCAGCGATCGGTCTTCATCACGGTACTTTCGTGACGCTCGCACTGCGACTGACGCCACCCCCCTCACCAGCGTTTAGGGTTTATGTTCCGGACGTACGGCGATATACCCGGTGTTGCCGCGTCGGTCATACACCAGCAACGAGACCGCCTTACGCCGGTCGGCTAACGCATTAACAACTTCATTATAATCCGAAAGGTTGCGTATTTCCTGATGGTTGATCTCGGCAATAATCATCCCCGGCCGAATGCCTTTATCGTAGGCCGAACCACCCACATCGACATCGAGGACGATCACGCCCGGCTGATACTCAGAACTCATCCGCTCGGCCAGTTGCGGTGTGCTGGTCTCTACTTCGATGCCTAACCACCGTTCTTCCGGGGTCGTCGTTGGTTCGGCCTGGTCGGTCGCGGCAGCCAGCATTTCTTCCCGGCTTACCAGCGTTACGGGAATTTCCAGTTTCTGCCCCCGACGGATAATTCCCAGCCTGATTTCTGAGCCGGCGCGGGCCATCCAGATCAGCCGCATGAAATGCTGCGCATCCGATACTTTCTCCCCATTGAATTCAACGATCACGTCGCCAGGCCGGATTCCCGCCACCTGGGCGGGCATCCCATCGAAGACCCGATTCACCATGACGCCGTCGGCCGACGGCAAGTTTTCGGCCTCCACATCTTCCCAGGTGAGGTCTCGCGGTTCAACACCCAGGCCTCCCCGGTTGACTTTGCCGGATTCCTTAAGATCGGCGACCACCGCTTTGGCAAAATTGACCGGAATCGCGAAACCAATCCCGACGCTCGAACCGGTCGGGCTGGCAATGGCAGAGTTTATTCCGACAACTCGGCCGGCGATATTGATCAGCGGACCCCCGGAATTGCCCGGATTGATTGAGGCGTCAGTCTGAATATAATTTTGGTAATCCGGCGTCCCGTCGCCGAAGACCAGTGAGGTCCGCCCCAAAGCAGAGATGACACCCACGGTGACTGTCCGATCGAGGCCCTGTCGTGGGAATGGATTACCGATGGCGATCACCCAATCACCGACCAACAGCGAATCGGAATCGCCGAACGTCAAATACGGCAACGGCGTATTATAGTCAATTTTCAGCAGCGCTAAATCGGTATCGGGATCGACCCCCACGATATCCGCTTCAAATTCACTCTTGTCAGACAGCCGCACGGTGATTTCGTCGGCATCTTCAATGACATGATTATTGGTCAGGATGTACCCGTCACTGGAAATCAAAAACCCGGACCCCAGGGACCGTCGTGGCTGGGACCCATGCCAGGGGAATAATTCATCGAAAAACGGCTCAAACGGATTGCTTCGTTCCTCTGCGCGCTGGTTTCGCTCCGCCGAAATATTCACCACGGCATCCTTGACTTGTTTCACCACGCCGACAAAGGGCGAGTGACCGGATTCCGTGACCGGCAAGTTGGGACCAACCTGCCCGTGAACTGGCAGGGCGAGAGTACAGGACACGACAATCGCGACGACGGCCGCCATCCATCCGGCCACAAATGATTTCGGCTTCATAATGCGCAAGAACCCATTCGCACCAAGTTTTTGGTGATAAACCTGCATTATGCTAAATTCGATTGGCTCTTGTCAAGGTAAATTGGACTGACTTGGCAGTCATCAGTATACCCGGCTTGTCCCCCTGTTTGCCCCAAAACTACCCCTTATACGCGCTGGAGCAAAACCTGTTGCACGATAATCGCTCCCCCTGACAAGACAAGAGCCTGCTGCAAGCCCCATTTTCCTGAGAAGGCGGACTCAGCCGCGGGTAATTTGATAGATGAGGGAATCACCCGGGGTTATCTCAAACAACATCCCATTGGCCAACTCCGTCGGCGACACCCGGCGTTCGTCCCCGGTAACCAGCTCTACCAGCTTGAATCGCTTGCCCTTGAGGCCCGCCGCCCGGACATCAGCCCGAATAATCACCGGCAGTGCTTCCTCCGGCGGCCGCTCGGCGCCGTCCGCGGACGGTGGTGTGATGGACATGTCAAAAATATAGAGCAGTGCTGCTTTCTCCGCGGCATGAATAACCACCGACACGTTTGCATCGGACGAGCCAACCAGTGCTTTGACGCCGAGATCGGCCAAGATCCGATCAAAAAACATACCGTGAGCCGGATTCCCCGAGGAAGCAGGATTGAAGGTCATGAAATGCCAGGGGACTTTCCCTATTTTGCCACAAGCTGCCAGCGTTTTCGTTCCGACTTTCGCCGTCTTCTTGGCCCGGGTCGGCACGCGACGGATGCTGCCGTACGCGCGGACCGGAAATGACCCGGCGGCCGTGTCCACAGTCGCAACATGGAGATCGGTATTGGTACGTATACTGAGCGCCTTTGCCAGAATATCACATGCCTGCATGTGCTCATCCAGGCTGGGCATCACTCCAAAAAAGATCATACTAACACCGTCTCGCAGCAATTGCACCAGCGTGGTCTGGGCCTCGGCGGACAGGTATTCGCCGAGCGGCACGATGAGAACTTTCCGGCCCGCCAGCGTCCCGGGGACTGTCAGCTCCGGGATGCGGAAATCATGGCCTCCTTGCGCCAGCGCCTGCGAAAGGGTGCCAAATTCATGGCCCATCAATTCCGACACAAACGGCATCGGTCCTTTGCGAGCCAACAAAAGATGGCGGACGTACGGACGATAGCGCACGAGCCCGATATCCGCGAAATCTACCATCAGATCGGATCGGATCTCGGCTAATCGCAGATTGAGGGTTTTGATGATATCGTATGTATCACCGATGGTCCCGGTGTTCGAAATCGGCGCCCCGTACCAGTGATCCCGACCCACGAACATGTTGTAGATAATGCCCTTGGCACCGGCAGCCAGGCCGGCGATCAGCTGTCGTTTGACATCCCGCTCGGTTATTGGCCGCGAGGTCTTACCAAGCTCTGGATCCTCCGAGGCCCGGCCCACCCCGAAACTGCTGATAAGGGGCAAATCCTGGCCGACTGCCGTAGCCCGTATCCGGTTCATGAGTTCCGGCAAGGTGTGATCCATACTCATATTGGTGCTGAAGATCGTGCGTCGCGCATTCCGGGCATCGGCAAGATCAGGAAAATCGTAATGGCCATCCCAGGCATGGCCACGGACAAACATCGCCGACATCTCCGGCGCCGACAGTAGCTCGGTCAGCGAATCGGCGTACCGGTTGACCAGGTATTCCCGAAAGGCGATCCAGTCCAGATGGCGAACCAGCTCCTGCGGTTGTTTAGCGTCGAACACCGTCGGTGGCTCAATATCGCCGAAATCCTTGTATTTCGCCTTGTAGGACTTGTTGATCGTCGAAAGCTCCCCATAGCGGCTCTCCAGCCAGCGCGGAAACAATGACCGGACCACGTATTCATTGTAATCACCAGAATAGGGGTCAAAATTGCCGCAGTAGGAGGTCTCGTGGTCGATTTCGATCAAGAACACCGGGCCGCGCGGGTAAATGTAATTTTTGACCACTGCGGTAAAGGCCGAGAAATAGTGCCGCAGCAGAATCTGGAACCGGGTATGGAGATAGGAGGGGGTCAACCCGCCGGGGATTCGCGTATCCGGTTTAGCGGCAAGCGGTTTACCCTCAGGGGTTTTCGCTGCTGTTTCGGGATGCTTAAAGACAAATTTAGGGATCCCACCGGTCGGCCACTGGGCTTTGATCCAGGGACCCGGCCGGAGAATGATTTTAAAACCGAATTCCCGAGAAAGCTCCAGGAAGACCACCAGATCCTTATGCGGATCGGTACGACCGGAAAAATCAAATTCGCCCTGGTCTTCCTCATGCAAATTCCAGGGTACCGCTGTCGAAATGATGCGAAAGCCTGCTTTGCGAATGCGCTCGAAGCTGATTGACCAATACCGCTTATCGACCCGGAAATAGTGCATCTCCGCCGCAAACGGAGCGTATTCTTCCTTGCCGATGACGAACTTATTTTGGACAATGGTGAGCGCGGTTCGGGAGTCCTTTGAACTGCTTGTGGTTGCGATAATGGCGGTGCCTCCTTGGCCGAGACCGGTTTTTGTGACCCCAGAAATAATCTATTATTGTATTTTCACACGGCATATAAGTCAAGAAAATTCTCCTAAGTTATTGTCAATCAACGTGAATCGGAGGGGAAAGCCAATTCCGGTGTGATCCGGAGCGCGTGATCTACATGTTTGGCCCATTCACGGCCTCAGGCAATAATTCAAAAAGAAATATTGCGAAGAATAACAGCGCGGGGTAAACTGCACATGATAAGTTGCTTTTCGTTTCGCCAGAGTAGTAAACGCCTTGCCTGCCTAATTATAGGGGGTGGAGACCGTGATTGATCCGTTGGGCAGTTGACTT
>CAYWVO010000074.1:0-10648 GCA_964461835.1 uncultured Ignavibacteria bacterium
CACGTGACGCGGGAGGTGATATGAGGATCAAGGCAGCTATCGTACGGTTTGACAGGCAGTTAGCGGCGAATGGGCGGAGCGGGCACACGCGGGCGGCGTATCGCCGGGATTTGCGGAAATTCGCCGAAGGGTTTGGGAGTCAAAGCGTTAGCCGGGTGCAGCCGGATGATCTGGTGCGGTTTCTGACCTCGGATGCGGTGTTGAAGCGGCTCATGGCCGATTCCTCAAGGAAAACGCGACACAGGGCGAATACGGGCCGAACACGCCGCTATTTCGGGGGCAATCGGGGCAACCACTGGGGCAGCGGCAAATCCAACTGCGCTTCGCCCGGTGGTTCGCCGAAGCCGGGGTCGACCGGCGGGTCTCCCTCCACTCTCTCCGTCACACCTTCGCCACCCGGCTCTACGAGAAGACCGGCGATCACATCCGCCTGAATGTCATGGGCATGGTCTGTCCACGCACCGGCGAGTTCTTCGCATTGGAAGTGTCCCACTCCGATGCCGAGACGTTTCAGGCGTTCCTCCACGAAGCCGGACGCACCATTCGCTGCCGGCGTCCCATCAACATCCTCATCGTCGACAATGCGTCCTGGCACCGACGTCAATCCCTCGATTGGAGGGAGTGGACACCCAAATACCTGCCACCCTACTCTCCCGACCTCAATCCCATTGAGCGCATGTGGCTGGTCATGAAAGCCAAGTGGTTCAGTACCTACATCTGCAAAACCGTGGATCAGCTCATCGACCGACTCGATCAGGCGATTCTCGACATGATGGACCAGCCCAACAAAACCAAAACCACCACCGCAATCGGAACGTTATTCTGAGAACCGCTCTATAAAGAACCGGTCTGAGTGTCCTCCGAATCCGGCGCATTCTGAAACTTCACTCCGTCCCTCGATTCCCCTGCCAACTGCTACTGATACGGAAAGACATCCTTTGAAGCAGCCAACGCCGAGCCCGACGAGTCCGTCGCGGCAGCGGTTTTCTGCCAAGCACGCCCAATTTCGATTCAGTCTTCCCTGAGTAAAATACTTTCTCATTCACTCATGTTTCCGTAATCCCCGGAACCGTATCCGTCGTTCAGATTGCCTTTACGCCGGAACACAAACTCGGTCGGAGCATTAATCGGCCGTCCTTCAACCTCGAGCACGGCATAGGCCAGGAAGTTAATCGGGCCGGAGTTCGGTCCCGGCTCAATTACCAGATCGCGCCCCCGGCTCAGTTCGATACGATTGGCCGGTTGATGTCCAAAATAGTATGAAGCAAGACTCGAGTTTTTGTCGGCTTCGCTGATGCCCACCGGCCACCAACTGCCGTCGGCGAAAAACTCGGCCCAGCAATGGTAACCGTCAATCCCGCCGTCGTTTCGTTCCGACGGAATCGCGGCGCCAATTGCAAAGCGAGCGGGGATACCGACGGAACGAGCCAACGCGATGAAATAAGAATGGAAGTCGCTGCAATTTCCGCTCTTTGCATTGCATGCATAGACGGCATCTCCCTCACCCCAGCCGGAGCCATAGCGGGCGTAGCGAATTTGGTCGATGACGTGGTCGTAGAGTGCCCGCGCGCGCAGCAGGCCGTTGGACTTCCCTTGGATAACTTCCTCAGCGATTTCTCTGAAGACGGAATCTTCGGGGACGAGGCGTTCGGACGCGAGTGCCTGTTGAGGCGAAGAACCGCCAACAGGATATGGTGACAACTCTTTTCGCCGGACATGATAGAGAATCTCGACCAATTCGCCGCTGTCCTCCGGCCCTGCCGTCATATACAGGACCTTGTTTCCGTTCTTGCTCTCGTCAAGTTCTTGCCACTCCGATGGCGTGGAGATATGCTTCACCTCGACCGTCTGATGGGCATCCGACTGAGCCAACGGAATCCAAAGTTTCGCCGCTCCGGTGATATCGGGGAGCCGAACGCGATAGGTGAACTCAAACTCATCCTCACCATATATCACCCCGAGGAGCCGGGGGGTGGCCTCGGTCACGGGGACGCGAGTCCATGTCTGGTCTTCCTGCTGCTCCCAGACATAGAGCGGCTGGCCGTTGATTTTGTGCACGGTAGTTTCCGTCACGACCATGTTGCCCGGCCCGCCCTTGAGAAAGAAGTCCACATCATAGACCGGGCCATCAGTACCCACCAGATCCACGCAAGCGAATTGAATTCCTCCGCCGAGATCCGCGAGATACTCCATATGGACCCTTACGAGCTGGAGCTTCAGCTTCGCCCCCTCGTGAGACACGATGAAATACCCGCCGTCGGCCTCGGACTTCCTGGCAATGTGCTCTTCAATGGCCTCAGCAATCTGCTTGATGCTGGCACTTTGCTCGTGCGCGTATGTGTAACTCGCCATGGTCGCTGCCAGCAGACCTGCGACGACCGCGAGCTTTACGCACGACCTTATTCTTCGGGTGAGACGCTCCCTGTGGTTTCCCATGATGCTCATACCGGTTTGGACTACTTCTCCGGATGTTCAGGGTGTTCGGGCTTCTTCGTCTCTTTCGACTCCGCCAGTTTGTTCACCTCCAATGTCCGCTCTTCGGCGTAAACCTTTCCCGTTATCGTGAGTGTCTCTTCATGATGGTCTTTGATGACGGGCTCTGCCTTGTCAGTCTCCAGGTAATGCAGGACCCACCCCTTCATTTCCGGACGTTCCTTTCCGTCAACTGTGGCAGACGTCACCTTTAGCACATGCCGGTGTCCGTACTTGCTGCATTGGGCAGAGGCCCCCTTTTTCTTCTTGAGCGAGCAACCCAGACAGACATTTTCGCCCTCGACCGTCGCTTCAATCACGTCCGTGGCTTCGGATTTTCCGGACTTTGTGGGATGTTCGGGATGCTCCTGGGCGGGCAACGATGAGGCCAGGAACGCCAGCGCAATGATCGATACCATGCCCACACGAAACGTCTTCATAAGACCTCCTTGTTTCGTAACGAATGGTTGGAGTGTTGAAATGTCATACCGTGTCAGTGGACACCTTGAATCACATAATTCGCCGAATGCCGACAATGACGTTCATTTTCGTGCTTCGGCTTGATTGGTGCTACACCCTAATAGCGGATAATGTTCCTTCGCTTTATGTGAGGCCGCTAAATGTCGTCTTGGCATGCTCCCATAACGGCCCTTCCGACATAGCCTTCCAGCATGGCCGGGGTTGTTTTCGCGACTCCGACGATGATTCCCGCGCCCGATTGTGCGGCAAAGAATTCGTATGGCTCGACATGGCAATGAAACGAGGAGCCGTACTTCTGGAACCGTTCACTCGTCTCTGGGAACGCCGCCAGCGCTTCCGATGGTAACCAGAACATCGAAACGACAGCCTGAGAGTCGGCACAGACAATATGGGCGGTGCGCACATCCGACAGTTCACAGATATCGGCGCCGATCACTTTTGTCCCTGCCGAGGTGTCTATGTTCAGGCAATAGGCAGGGGACAACTCCCGCTGGAAGAAGGTGTCGAGTTGGTCCGCGTTTCGAAATTGGCCGAGTCCCCGGGTGCCCCTTTCGAGTGCCAGCGCGTGCTCTGCTGCTGTCACTTCAGCCAGGTCCAGTTCGTCGTGAACCCCTGGAGCACCGACAAGCATGAGGAGCGTTATTGTCGCCGCAAGTGCCAAACCGGCGATCCCAATACCGATAACCGGCGTTCGTTGTCTTGAATGCGACGGCCTGACTCGTGATATGGATCGCTTCCAAATCGCTTCGTCTTGCGAACGTGCCGCACGCAATACACTTCGCAAACGATTTTCGAGTCGCTCTTCCTGTTCGGCCACACGCCGGCAATCGGCGCATTCTTCCAGATGGCTCGAAATCTCAAAGGTCGTCTCCGGCCCGAGTTCCGAGTCCAGATACATGGCGAGGTATCGTCTAACTGTTCGGCAGTCCATCGGATGACTCTTCTCTGATCGTGTTGCTGATGAATCCGGACTCTCTCGCGTACTCTGCGAGTGCAGCCCGCAGCTTGCCTCTGGCACGTGCGAGGTATCCCATCACGCTTCCGATCGGTACTTGCAGGACTTCAGCAATTTGCCAGCAAGGCATTTCGCAGATCGATTTCAACAGAAACACGTTGCGCTCTTTTTCAGGTAATCCTTCGAGGGCCGCATGAATGTCATCGCTCACTTGGTCAAGAATCCGGTCCGGATCGCGCAACAACTCATCATACGCGTACTCCCTTTGCAGTTCCCGGACAACATCCAACTCTTCATAGTCAATGTCTACGATTCGATCCGCGTCGCGCCGGTCACTACGATTGGCGTTGAAGATCACGTTGGTAGCAATCCGAAATATCCATGCATGGAAGTTTGTCCCGTGGCGAAAGTCATTGTACTTCTCGTATGCCGTTGCCAGAACCACCTGGATCACATCCTCTAGATTGCCTTTCTCATACAGGCCGTGGCGGCAGTAAGCCATTAACTGGGAGCGCACGTCATCAACGTGCGCCAGAAACCTCTCGTGTCGCTCATTTCGCTTCCGCCACATTGCGCAGATACCGGTCAAACCGCCCCCTCTCTCTATTATATGTTACTGCAACCTCGATTTCATACCACTTGGTGGACAAATTCGGGGCAATTCGAAGAATTCTCGGCTCTGTGTATGAAATTTGACCACACGGGACATTAAGACCAAAGAGGATCACGGACCCATGTTAAGGCCGACCACGCATATCAGCAAAACTGCGGAACCTAAAATCAGACTGGGAACCCCTGCATGACGCTTTCTGAGATCGGGCTCAAAAATCCCTATATCCTGATTGTCGCCGTTCTCGCGGTGATCGTGATCGGACTTGTCTCGCTTACACAGATTCCGGTCGATCTCCTGCCGATGTTCAAGACCTCGGCGGTGCAGATCGTCACGTTCTACCCCGGGATGCCGCCGGAGGTCATGGAACGCGACATCATGAGCCGCCTGGAGCGGTGGACCGGGCAATCAGTCGGAATTGAGCATCAGGAAGCTAAGGCGATGCTCGGCGTCTGCGTCGTCAAGGATTTCTTCCGCGAGGGGATCAGTCTGGAGACGGCGATGAGCCAGGTGACGTCCTACGCGATGTCGGATATGTTCTATCTCCCGCCTGGCACGATCCCACCGATGGTCATGCCGTTCGATCCGACGGCTTCGGTGCCGCTTTGCCTGGTCAGTGTTTCAAGCCCGACCATGACCGAAAAGGAATTGTACGATGTTGCCTACTTTGAACTTCGCAACCGGCTGCAGTCAATTCAGGGAGTGATCGCTCCCGCCGTCTATGGTGGCGTACTGCGCCGCATACTGGCGTACATCGACCCGGTGAAACTTGAGGCACGCGGGCTGTCACCGATGGACGTGGTCGATGCCCTGCAGCGGCAAAACGTTTTCATACCTGCCGGCAACATGAAGGCCGGGAATACCGATTATCAGATCTTCGCCAATTCGATGCCTGCCGAGGTCGAGCAGCTCAATGATATTCCCATCAAGATCGTTGACGGCCGACCCATCTTCCTGCGGGACGTTGCCCGTGCCGAGGACAGTCACCAAATCCAGTCAAATGTCGTTCGGGTCAACGGGCGCAGACAGGTCTATATTCCGATCTACCGGCAGCCGGGCGCGAACACACTCGAGATCGTGGATGCTATTAAGAATCGGCTGTCCCGTATTCTCCAGCGTCTGCGGGAAATGAACCCGCAGGCAAAGGATCTGGCACTCGAAGTTGTTCTTGATCAGTCGGTCTATGTTCGCGGCGCGATCCGAGGTCTGATGTATGCGGGGATCGCGGGTGCTCTGCTCGCAGGACTGGTGGTTTTTCTGTTTCTGCGGAATCTGCGCTCGACAGCGATAATCGCTTTTGCCATCCCAATCTCTATTCTGGCAGCGTTCATTGGATTGTTCTATCTGGGCGAGACCATCAACGCCATAACGTTAGGCGGGTTGGCGCTCGCGGTCGGTATTCTCGTGGATCAATCGATTGTCGTACTTGAGAACGTTGTCCGCCACTTGAAGAAGGGCGCCTCGCCTCGGGCGGCGGCACTTACCGGCGCGAAGGAAGTTAGACTGCCGATCTTTGTCTCAACCATCACATTCATCGTCGTTTTCTATCCCATCGTTTTTCTGTCGGGAATGGCGAAGTTCTTGTTCACACCACTCGCCATAGCGGCAACTCTGGCAATCATGGCGTCATACTTCTTTTCCCTGGTGCTGATTCCCGCGTTCTGTAGCCGGTTCGTGAAAGTCGGCAGCACGGCGGCCGACACGGAGTCAGAGACCGACTGGACAGCCCGGCTTTCAGATCGATATGGTCGATTAGTGAATTCGATTCTCAGGCGGCGCCGACTGGTTCTGCTCACATCCGCGGTTCTCTTCCTTCTCGGGCTCCTCGGGATGTCGCAACTGGGCCGAGAGTTGTTTCCGCCGGTCGATGCCGGCCAGTTCCAGATGCTGGTACGGTTGCCGTCGGGAACGCGCATTGAGCAGACCGAAGCCACCATGAAGGAGATTGAGGCAACGATCATCCGCATGGTGGGTGCGCCCGATCCGGAATATCCCAAAGTCGAGCGGCATCCGGAGTCGAATTTGCAAATGCTGATCTCCAATATTGGCGTTCTGATGGACTGGCCCGCCGCATACACGCCCAACAGTGGACCTATGGATGGGTTCGTACTCGTGCAACTGAAGGGTAAGAGGGGGCATCCCGGTACTTTTGGGGTGGTTACCAATCTCCGTCGAGTGCTGCGCGATCACTTCCCCGGTGTCGAATTCTCGTTCGATACGGGTGGAATGCTTACCGCTGCGTTGAACATGGGTGAACCCGCTCCGGTCCACTTCCAGATTGCGGGCAGCAATCTGCACACGTCCATGGATATTGCTCGAAAGGTCGTGCGCGAAATGAATGGCGTTCCCGGTGTAACGGATGGCAGGATTGCTCAGCGACTGGACTATCCGATCCTCAATGTCGATATCGACCGCACCAAGGCGGCCTACGTCGGGCTCGACGTTGACGATATCGTAACGAACCTCGTAACGGCCACCAATTCGAGCATCAACTTCCAACCGGCATTCTGGATCGATGAGCGGAACGGCAATCACTACTTCATTGGCGCGCAGTATTCGGAAGCGGATATGGTCTCATTTGCAACGATTAAGGATATCCCCCTAACCGGCGCCGAATCGGAACAGCCTGTCCTGCTTCGCAATGTTGCCAACTTCGAACGCAACATCGGCCCGGCGCAAATCAACCATCGCAACATTACACGGGTGATCGACATCTACGCCGGTGTCGAAGAGGGTCGCGCCGTGGGAACCGTGGTCGGGGAGGTCGAGGAGAAACTCAAAGCGAATCCCGAACTGCAGTTGATCAGCCGTTCCTCGGAACGCGGCGAGTACTTCGACGTGGGTGGTCCCGAGTACGAAGGCAAAGGGTACACACTCACGACTCAGGGGGAAGTCAACATCATGCGTGAGGCGTTTCGTGAATTTGGTGGCGGCTTGGTGATTGCCACTATTCTCGTGTATCTCGTCATGGTGGCACAGTTCCGATCGTTCCGAGATCCGTTTATCATCCTGCTGACCGTACCGCTCGGGTTTATTGGTGTGGCCGCCGTGCTGGGTGCGACGTTCACGGCACTGAGCATCCAGTCGCTTATGGGTATCATCATGATGGTCGGAATTGTCGTGGAGTACAGTATTGTCATGGTCGACTTCGCCAACCAGCGGGTGCGGGGCGGATCGGGCATCACCGCGGCGATTAAGGAAGCCGCGCGTGTGCGTCTGCGGCCCATCTTGATGACTTCGCTCACAACGCTGCTGGCCGTTACCCCGATGGCCATCGGATTCGGCGGCGGTGAGGTGAACATCCCATTGGCGCGCGCGATCGTCGGCGGCGTGCTTGGAGCTACGGTCCTGTCCTTGGTCGTCTTGCCCTGCCTGTACGTGACACTGAAGGGGAAACCGAAAGCTCAAACGGCATAACCGATTAAAGAAGGATATTGCAATTATGATAGACAGAAGCGTGGACCGATTTTCGTGGCCTACACGATCGCACCGTGAATCAGGACTTCCTCTGATGGTTGTCTCAGCCGCCATAATTGCTGCGACAATGGTTCTCAGCTACACCAATGCCTGGAGTCAGAGCAGTGAAGCTGCTTTGATCACGGTGGAAACAATCAATCCCGAGCGCACAACAACTGATCGGACAACTCGTCTTGTCGGGCACGTTGAACCGTGGAACCAGACGATTCTGTACGCGAAAGTATCGGGGTACCTCGAATGGATCGGTGTGGACATCGGCAGTTGGGTGAAGAAAGGCGATGTGGTTGCACGGATCGATGATCCGGAAATGCGCTCGGATCTGGAACGCCTGCGCGCCGATGCCAAAGCAAAACGTGCGATATCTGATCGTCTGCGTGCTGCCCAGAGGGACAATCCCGACATGGTCAGCCGATTGGAAGTTGATCGTGGCGAGGGGGAAGCCGAGGCCGCCGAAGCCGCACTCACGCGCACCGAGCATCTGGTAGAGTACGCGCAGATCACTGCACCATACAATGGCGTCATCACCGATCGCTGGGTCGATCCCGGTGCGCTGATTCAAGTGGCGACATCGTCGCAATCATCCTCAGCGCGCATCGTTCGCATCATGAACTTCGATACCGTTCGAGTGACGGTCTCCGTGCCCGAGCCCGATTGCCCGTCTCTGCGGCGCGATGCAGGTGCCGTCGTCACCGTGTCCGAACTGCCCGGGCAACAATTCATCGGCCACATAGCGCGATTTGCGTGGGTGATCGACCCCATGTCGCGAACGATGGAAGCCGAAATCGATGTTCCCAACCCCGCTCACGTTCTCCGTCCGGGCATGTTTGCGGTGGTGGAGATCTCATTGGAGCAACCCTCCCGAGCACTGCGCGTGCCAAGCGAGACGATCCTAATCGACGGTGACAAGCGATTTGTGTGGACAGTCCGTGACGGTCAGGCATATCGCGTGGAAATCACTGTAAGAGAGGACGACGGTGTCTACACAGAAATCTCAGGAGGCCTGATGGGATCGGAATCCATCGTTCGACGAGGACATCAGGGTCTGACAGAGGGCGCCAGTGTGCAAACGCAAACGGTTATACAATCATCGGCGAATTAGTAAACATGGGCCTCCACAAGAAGACAATTCCCGCCCGCATCGTTCCGGCCACAGTTGTCGTCCTGATGTCAATCGTTGGTTTGACGGGGGATGCGCATGGACAAACGGCGCCAGCGAAATCCTCCAATGTCTACCCAATCGATTTGACCACTGCGCTCCGATTGGCGGGCACAAACAATCTGCAGATCGCCGAGGCCGAAGCCCGCGTTCGCGAAGTCTCCGGCGACAAACTGTCGACCTATGAGCGGTTCTTTCCGTCGCTGGCTGCGGAGTGGCTCCTCCTTCGCCATGAGGGACGGACCCAAGCCACAGAAGGCGAGTTCTTGGACGTAGACAAACAATTCAATCGTGCCGGCAGCAGACTTGCTGCCACATGGGATTTAAACGACGCGCTGTTTTCTCTTCTCGCAACTCGCCGAAAATTCGAGGTCGCCGAACACGCACGGGACAACGCCGAAGACTCAACGCTTCTCGAGGTCGCCAACGCCTATTTCGTTCTCACGATGGCCGAGGTAAGGACCCGAATTGCGCAGAGAGCGATTGACGTCTCTGCCGACTTCGTAGAGCAGAGCGAGCGCAGCGTGCGCGAGGGTGTCGGGTTCCAGGTTGATGTGCTGCGTGCCAAGACTCAACTGGTGCACGACAAGTTACGCCTCCAGCAGGCGCGAGAAGAATCAGCAAACGCATCGGCGAGGCTTGCGGCTCTCCTCAATCTGGAGGAACCGATTACGCTGGCGCCTCTCGACACAATGGTCGTGCCGCTGACTGTTGCAGATACGTCCGAGCCTGTCCAGGAGTGGATCAATCAGGCGCTCGAGAATCATCCCTATGCGCAAATGCAACGCAGTCGCGTCGAAGCCGCACGCATTGAGAAAACACAAGCTCTTTGGGGACCCCTCCTGCCGAAGGTCGAGGGTCAGGCACTTTTCAGCGGATTCGGTCCAACGTGGTCCGACCTGCGACGATCCCGTGACTACAGCGTGTCCTTCCAATGGACGATCGGACCGGGAGGGTTGTTCGATCTGGGACGAATCCGCTCGAATTCCGCGCGATTGGAATCTCAGGAATTGAAGTTGGAGTTAGCTCAGAATGCCATTGTCGAACAGGTCATACGATCGCGCGGTCAAATTCGAATACGGGCGGCGATGCTCGAAGTGGCCCAAGAGGGACGCGATGCGGCACGTGAAACTCTGCGATTGGCGCAGGGGCGACGTGAGTTGGGAATCGGACTGGCGCTGGAGGTCTTCATTGCCGCCGAGGCGCTGACTCGCGCTGAAAGTGACTATGCAAACGCTGTGGTTGACTACAATCGTGTGCAGGTTGAAGTGCTGGCTGTTCTCGGTCGTTTGGATTCCGTGAACTAAACGATCTGAGCTGTCGGCGCAGCATGCCCGTGACCGCGGGCAACCGACCTTGGTCAGTTAGAGCGGTTCTCAGAATAACGTTTCGATTGCAGCAGTGGTTTTTGTCTGCTCGGTATTGTTGATAACGTCCATTATTGCTTGGTCCAGTCGGTCGATCAGTTTGTCAACGTTCTTGCAGACATAAGTATTGA
>CAYWVO010000075.1:0-10205 GCA_964461835.1 uncultured Ignavibacteria bacterium
GGTAGGAGATGTAGGTCGAAACCCCTGAGTCGCCATCGGCGACGTGGTTTCGACATCACGAAAATTGAGACACCAACGAACAATGAGGAGAATTCTATGGCAACACGTGACCAAAACTTAGCCGTTATTGGTGCGGTCTATGCCACCTTCGCCATTTCGCAAACCGGCGGCGTCGATGACCTGACCGATGTGGATATTGGCAACGCGGTGACGCTGACTGATAACTATGAGGTCGGTCCCACCACCGATAACGCCGGGCTATTGGGCAAACTCATTGCCCTGACCTTGCGCGATGGTGACGATGGGGACCGTCTTGCCACCGTCCAAATCGGCGGCGTCTGCACCGTGCCAATAACGACCACGTATCCCAGCGTCGGTGACCGCGTGGTCTGCGGGACAAATGGCGCGGTCAAGCAGGCGCCGGCGCTCGCGGCCAACGATCCGGCCGGTGGCAATATCGCCCGCGGGACAGTATTGGCGGTCGACGGGGCAACCGAGTGCACATTACTACTCAACTAAGGTAGTGTTTTGGACTGGTGTCACACTTTGCAATGTCAACCAATGAGGATTTTATGGATATTGATACCTTCTTGCAGGAAACCGGGCACGCGATGTCGCCCGCGATGATCGGTGGGAACGCCGGCGAAAAAATTGAGGCCACGGTCGATTTCTCGCGCGCCGCGGACCTGGAAATTTCCCGGGACACATACTTGGAAGCCCAAGCTCATAACCAGACGCTGTCCGAGTTGTTGGAAAGCGCCGAGTACGATCCGTCGCCGCTGGACTCGCCATTGGATGCGTTCGAACGCCAACTGGTACTCCGCGGTATTCGCCGGGGAAACGCGTACCCAACCACGGTGGAATTATTCTACCAGGGCGCACCGGCGTTACTGCCGGAGTTCATGCGCCGGGAAATCGTCCGCGGGATGAATATGCGGCCGGAACTCAAACGTTTGGTCGCCTCGACGGCCAAAGTTGTCGGGAATCGCTACGCACCGTTCGCCGTGGATACGTCTGCTATCGACACCGACTTGTCATTGCGGCCAATCGCCGATGGGGCCAATGTCCCGGCCGTGGTCGTGAACGAACAGTTGCACACACTTAATGTGCCCGATTATGGCCTGGTCCTGAAAGCGTCCTACAAGTCGTTGCGGCATCGCACAACTGATCAGTTCAAAGTCTTGTTGTGGTACGTCGGCTATCGCTTGCAAGCTGACAAGATTGCCCTGCTCATCGATGTGATTCGCAACGGTGACGGTAACGACAATCCCGCCGACGTGATTACGACTGACACCTCCGGTTCGCTGGACTACGATGACCTCGTCAAATTCTGGGCTGAGTTGCACCCCTTCGAGCTGAACACGCTGGTCTGTTCCAAGTCCACCATCCGCACGATATTGAATCTCTCGGAATTCAAAGACCCGATGATCGGCTACAAATTCCAGACTTCCGGTGACCTGGTCAGCCCCTTGGGCGCGCGGCTTATCCGCTGTGATGAGGTACCGGACGACCTGGTCATCGGGATGGACCATCGCTTCGCCGTCGAGGAAGTCATCACCCAGCCGTTGACTATCGAGTACGATAAAGTCATCGAGCAGCGTATCGAAGAGGCAGTGATCTCCGAATCGGTGGCGTACGCCAAAGTGATTACCGACGCCGCCAAGGTACTTGATTCGGTATGGTCATAGTGAATATACCGGGTGGGCGCAGGTCGCTGTGTCCACCCGACGTTTCGTTTGCGAGGCACTGATGTTGAATACATCGCTTTATCTTGCATCATCAACACACGGAATCGGGATCCCGCCGCAGCAAAAAGTCTTCGCGGTGAAAAGCGGCGAATACAGCGGACGCCTGCTGGTGCTGTTTGCACGCTCTGCCTCGGTGATTTCCTATGTGTACGCTGATCCACCGTTTACCGGCTGGTCAGCGCCAATCGATTGTATTACCGATGCCGCTGATTTTCCGGGCAGCGCGTTCATGGACGACGACGGTAATATTTACATTGTGTACACCCAGGATTCGACCAATGATCTGACAACCGTCAAACTCACGTACGCATCCGGCGTCTGGTCTATCGGCAATACCCACACAATCTGTGATGTTGCCGACAATTACTATCCCGCTGTTTACAAGGATGCCGATCAGACATTGCACGTTACCTGGTCACAGTATTCGGGCGGGGAGTATACCGTTCGGGCAAAATTATCCGTGGATGACGGGCAAGTCTGGGGCACCGGCCCGTCCGATTCGGGCACCGCGCTGTCGGGGACCGGGTCCTCCGCGTACTCCCTGTTGATTAATCGCGCGCCGTTCCTGTATTGCATCTATACGACCGCCGGGACCACCCTGGCGTACCGTCGCAAAGACATCGCCTCGGCCACCTGGGAATCCGCGGTTACATTATATACCGGCTCGGGCCTGGCGGATAATTTTCACGCCGCATTATCGCCGGACCACCGGCTCGGCGTCGCGTTCACTACACAGGATAGCCTGCTCTATAAGGAATTCGATGGGAGTCTGTGGAGCGGGTTATATACTGTTGCAGAAGAGTCTGCAATCGCGCCGGCGGTGCGGTTCGTTGGATCGATCCCTTATGTGTTATTCGGCGCGGAGTTGGGCACGAAGCAAAACCGCTGGTACGTTTCTCATCTCACCGGGGGAGCATTTACTGCCGCCGTCGGCGCGCTGCCCGGATTTGCTCCGTTTGCTGTTGTGCAGTGCTATGATGCCTCCTCCGGTGCGCCGACCCAAGATGTTACCGACGCCGCCCGGTCTCCCGAAGTAGCCGATATCTTTCATCCCGATTCAGGAGCCGTAGTGCACGCGGTTGATGACGCTTTGTATCTGGGTATGGACGAGCGGTTCTGCCGGGTATCGGTCATTCTCTCGACCATTGGTGTAGGAGGTGCAGTATCGTGGACATTCTGGAACGGAACTAGCTGGGAGCCATTTACCCCGTCCTCGGGCACCTACCATTTCGATGCCTCACCGCTGACCGTGCGCTTATGGGATGATTTGGCCTCCGTGCCGCAATCCTGGCAGAAGCATACCCGCAGCACACAGTTTAAGTACTGGCTGCGGGCGGTCGTGACCGATCAGTACAGCACTCCACCGGTTGGCTCGCAGATAACGGCGATTTCGCCCATGGATGACGCGGTCACGCGCATGACGAACTGATAAAACCCGGAGAAACAGTGTGCCGTTTACAAATGAAACTCTGGTGAAAAAACACCTGGCCGATTTCCAGGTCGGGCAAGTACAGGTCCGTGATTTGCATCTGGTCCTCTCCGGTGTTGAACCGGTACAATTGCCGCATACCGGACTGGACGCCGCCAGCGTCGTGGTCAAAGCCAACGAGTTGGCCGCTCCGGTCCTGGATATTCTCACACTCGGATCTGAGTGGGAATCGTTTTCCCATGCCGATGTGGTGCCGGGCTCCGCCGTGGTGGCAAACAATTCGTCTCTGAGTACGATCTACACCGAAAATGTTGATTACACCCTCGATTACGTCACCGGGAACATCCGCCGTGTTACCACCGGGTCGATTGAAGACAGCCAGACAATCTACGTGTGGTATTTTTACTATCACCGGTACACCCCCGACATTGATTACTACCTCGATGTCAACGCTGGGACCATAAGCCGTTTGCTCACTGGCACCATTGAGGACGGCCAGGCGGTGCTGGTTGACTACGACGCTGGCCTGGGAACACTTTCCGAAGATGTCATCAACCAGGCAATTTCCGAGGCCGATCACAGCATCCTGCAACAGATGGACCACCGGTTTCAGAATTCCGCTGACCCTGCTTTAATCACCGCGGAGACCTATTGGGCGGTGGCGATTTTGTGCCGTGTCCGGGCCGGTTCTGCCCTGGCCAATGCCGGTACTCGCTCGACTGCGGTGTCGGCCGCAGCGAAAGCCTGGCTGGATTTGGCGGATCGCTACCAGGATTCGGCGACGCGGCTGTTGTTGCCGTTTCGAGCATTAAGCGAAGCGCTCCGCCCACCGCACAAGATCAGCGGTAATAACCCGCACAGCCCGTACCCCGGAAGAGGATAGAATGATGAGTGAAACACTTGTACACCTGACCGCCCATCGCTCGTGGTGGGTCCGGGATATTGCGGTCTGGGGAACATTGGGCGCTGCGACCATTGACCTGGTCGCCAATGAACCGGAAAATGGTTCGCAACGAATCATGTACTTCCGTTTCGCCATCGGCGGCAGCGAACAGGATCTGTTTTATCGCGATTTGCTGGATCATCGGGGCAATGCCCTGCCCGATGCTATCGATCAACCGCTGGTCGTGGTGATTCCCAAGAACGCCACTGCCGGCGCGGTTATCGGCAAACCGACAGCGACGTCATGCAAAATCGCCCGACCCGAGACTGCTGATCATAACGGCCTGATCGATCTGTGGATCGTGGAGATGGGGTCCTGAACAAAGAACGGTGACAATGAACAACGAGTTGATCGGATCAATTTTTCACCGGAGGGAGATTGCCTGTTGTGGCGGGTTTTTTCCGGGAGGTACTCGTGGCGCGCGACAGAAATCGATTAATTACTACTGCCAGGGCAAGCAACACTCCCCGTACCTCCCCGGTTGCCAACCGGGAATCTCCGCCGCACCGCGAAGTGCAGGAGGATCTGCTGGTGGTCGAGCAGTTGCTCGATCTGGCATTGGCCGCCATTGAGCAGAAAACCCCGGACGTCAAACTGGCCGATATCCTGAAACTGCTGGAATTCAAATATCGCATCAAACCGGAATCCGACGCTCAGGCGATGTTCTGGGAATGGATTGAACGGTTCCGGCGCGAGGCAGCCGTAAAAGAGAACAACAAAGAACGAAAATCGAGAATTCTATGAAAGCAAACATTTTTATTTGTGCTCTTGTTCTGGTGATCCTCCTGGTTGTGCCGGCCGTGGGGGATGGGTGGTTTGGGCGGGCGGATCATCAGGGTTCCGTTGCCGAGGATATCGAAGACTATATTAAGGGAGGAGTGTATTTTGGTAACGGATCCGGCAATGCAGACAGCATTAACATATTTATGGAAGTGCAGTACGCATCTGTGCCAGTCCGCTGTGCGCTGTATCAACGGACGGGTGGTACCTGGACCTTAATTGATTCCTCTGCCGAACAGCTGTGCCCGATTGATACCGGCTGGGTTTCCTTCCCGCTGTTGGAACATGCACCCGTGATGCCGGACACGCAGTATGCGGTCCTGGCCTGGGCGGATCAGTCACCGCAGTGGAACTGCCGCATCCGGTCTTTCCAAAATCAGGGAAATCCGGCGGATTCGATTTTTTACAAAAATATCGGGTATGGGGTGTGGCCGTCGCCGACGACACCACAACTGTTGTGGCATTTCGACGTCGTTGCGGCGTGTTACTATTCGACCCCAGGCAAACCGGGCGCGTTTCCCGCGTCCATTGACCGTTTACGCATACGAGGAGTGTCGATTCAATGATTACACGATGCCTACGAATAGTTTTCTTCGCAGTCGCCGTTGTGGCTGTCATTGCCGTCACCGTCTGGTGTAGTGTGACCCCGGAAATTGTCGGCAACGGTGATGCCGATTCTATCTGGGTCGCTTTCACGATTAACGATACGCTGGGCAACGCCGACGATGCCGATTCCTGCTGGATTGTTCGGTATTACAATGGCCGGGCGTTTGACTCGCTGCGACTCACCGAAGAGTATGAAGCGCGGGACGGTCTCTATGCCGTGCCGTTTCGCGCCGCTGCCGGCGATTCGCTTGGCGCCTATTGGGTGCATGTGAATGCCTATGGAGTAGACGGGCGCAACCCCCACGCCACGTTTGCCTATACGGTAGTCGATGGCGGCCCCGCCGGATTGTCCACCGAATTGGCAGGAATCAAGGATTTGCTGGTCGATACTGTTGATGTCGCGCGGGACGAAACAAAAGTTGACTATCAAAGTACCACGGGACCGGGCGCGGTCCCGGTATGGGTACATTGTTTGAACGAGGCCGATTCGACCTCGATCCAGGGAGTCAGATTGACAGTCCGTCTGGCGGACGGTACGACCAAACATCGCGCGATCAGCGACGCGGACGGAATCGCCGGCATGACCCTGGATAATACTGACTACGATATCTTCGCCACCGCCAACAATTTCCTATTTGATCTACCGGCGGGCACGCTGACCGTAGATGCCGACAGTCTGCGCGATACGATCTGGGGCGAATGGTTTCATCCGGGTGATCCGGGTGGTCCATCACTGTGTCGACTCTATGGCTGGGTGCATGATTTCAGCGGTGATGTGGTGGCCGGCGCCGAGGTGACCATCCGTCTGTTGGGTTCGTCCATTCGGTATGACATGAGTACGATTTCTCCCTACGAGCAAACAGCGGTTTCCGATACGGTGGGATTCTGGTACCTGGATGTGATCCCGTCAAAGAATCTGGTGCCGGATACTACCAAATACGAGTTGACAATTCGCCAGTCCAGTGGAGCAATCGCCCGGCAGCATATTACGGTTCCCGATTCAGCGGCCTGGCTGGTGAGCTGGTGATATGGCCGGCAAGGGGTGGCTTCATTTCGCCGCGGTGGCCCTGACGTTCGTCAGGGTTTCGCAGAATGGTGGGTCCTTGAAACCCGGACAAATGTCCGGGCCACACTGATGCTGCTGACTCGATCCTAAATTGGCCCAGCTTTTTGTAGGTCGGGTTCCGAGGGGTGCGGAGCATTCCGAGAAACCCAACACTATCCAGTACCTATTGGACGTCAACCCCAAACACGTCCCGCTCAAGCGGGACTAAGTTTGAGGTTGCCACCCGTCGTAAGATACCTGTTACCCATGTGCCCGGTTTAAACTGTTACCGATCTGCCCGGTTTATACCAAAAAGGTACCCCACCCAACGGGTGGGTGAAAAACAATTAAGCAGAATAATCCATCTGTAGTGGAATATCATCCAGCCCCGCATACCAGCGATAACTACTCCACTTCCATTCTTCGGGAGCCGCAACGAATCCTCGTTTGACGGGATTGTTGTGACAGTACGCGACTTTTCCCAGAGCGAGTCTTCACAGCGGCAATTATGATCATAACTACGCCGCTGCCAGACCACGCACCGGGGAGCTCGGTTTCTGAGGACCGTTACTTGGGGCAGGTATCGAGAATTCTGCTTTTTGAGGATCGCATGAATATCTTTTGCGGCTGGCGCGGCCCTGGGCTTTGCCCAGGGTTTCTAGGAGCGTTGTCCCTTGGCACCAAATTCCGCCGCGTCTGGAAGACCTGATCTCCGTAAGAACTACCGCTATTGATCCAAATTCCTTCGCGCCTAGAAACCCTGATCTCCGGGTGCGCTTCGCACGCCCTTAGATCAGGGCCACACACCAGGGCAAGGGTCAGTAGCAATTTATGAAGGATCACTTCAGAGTAATGTGGCGTTTTGTGACGGTTCGACGGATCGCATTTCATCCGGGTTCGCGATTACTTCTGGGCGGCCAACCTTCGGCGGCTTCTCGGTTGTCAGTCCTCAGTTGACAATTAATTATAACTTGGTCTCTCCGTAAGCAAAAGTAAAAAGAGACGGCCGGGGGAAGAAATCCCACCAGGAACGGTGGGCGACCCGAATCAAGACCGGTGAGGGAGATTTGGGAGTCACCATGAGATTCATTTATCTGTATACGGCGGGCAATTGTCAGGGTATGAAATGCAGTTGCACGGATTGCAGGGTGGATACCCTGTATTGTGCATCAAATAATGGCTGGCATACTGGACGTCGATTGGATCCATACTATCATCACAATTCCAATCGCCTCGCGAGGTCGGGCAGGTGGGATCCGGCGGTGGCAACGGCTGGCCTTGAAATACATTGTCAGCTAACAGCCGAAAATCAAGTGAATCTAGTATCCCGTTGTCGTCCATGTCTCCCTGTTGTGGACAGTCACAGAATTGTGGTTCAGTGACAGAGACATCGCTACAAGCGGCAAAACAGAACAGCAAGCACAGAGCCGGCAAGCCGGTTACTGTTCGCCAAAACCATTGCCGCTGGCGATATGACATTTCAGTACCCCAATCGGGCAAGACCAACAGCTAATACCTAATAGCCAAGTACCTGGAAGCAGTATAGCCAATTTGATCGGATACGCCTAGGAAAATTGTCCGCTGGTGCCCGATGATCCGCGCTCGGCGGATCGGGACGTACACCACCTACGAAACCTTTAGCTGCCCCCCGCTGGAGCAGCGGGGGGCCCTGACGTTCGTCAGGATTTCAAAGAATGGTGGGTCCTTGAAACCCGGACAAATGGGCGGGCCACCCACATAGTTCGATTTAGCGCCAGAGGCCGATGATGATGCCGGCGACCACAATCGACACGAGGTGATAAAAAATATTGATAATGGTGAGCCCGACTATCCGCCCTTCAAACCGGTCGGTGACCCACATCGCCGCTGCGATAAACACCACACCGCAGAGCAGACTGATCTGGATTGCGTCTCCGATAGAATAGGAATTGGTCCAGTCCATGATCCGCGCGACGCCGTACGAGACAAAAAATGCGCTGAGAATGGCCCAGAGATAATTGATGGGGGAAAAATCCGCCGCCACCTGTTCTTTGGTCTTGCCGATGCCAGCCATCCAGGCCTTGCCAAACAGGAATGGCGAATACCAGATCGCCCCAATGATCATATAGACCACCGCCGCGACAATCACCGCCAGATAGTTAATACCACTCGCTTCCATACTGTGACCCTCCCTGGGTATGGATGAGATCAACTGTTATAGTTTATTGAAATACGGGGAAGGAGCAGGGAGGTATGGGAGGATTTCAGGAGAGGTGCAGCGGTCACGAAAGAAAATTTCTTCCGACATAGCCCCAGGTGATCAACCCGGGGCTCAAATCTTTGGAGCGGGAAACGGGGTTCGAACCCGCGACATCCACCTTGGCCGAGTTCATTCCCTCTCCACAGGAAAAACGCGAGGGCGTGCTGCGGGATCACACCCTGCGCATGCTCGAGAATCTGGATGCCAGGCTGAAACGGATCGAGGAGGAACTCGGGTTGCCACTGATGGAGGCGGAGGTCTTCTCGAAGGTCATGGCGCGTATTCACAGAGAAGAAGCCGAAGCCCGGCGCATCAACGAGAAGATGATCGCTGCCGGTGTGAATCACGAAGAGAGGATTGAATCATGAATATCACCATTCAAAGCAACACCGACACCATACTGGAACTCCCCGGCCTGCCGGGCACGCTCGGACCGGGGAAAACGACCACGCTTCCCGCGATGACAGAGGACCTGGTGCGGGCCATCGATCTCGGGCTTTTGCTCGTGCCATCCGGCGCGGAAGCGCCCGAGGGTCTGCCCCCGGTCATCTTCGAGCATCACTATCCCCAGGTGCTGCCCCTTGCGGTGGACAGAGCCTATTACGGCCGCGTCCTTCGCGCTCCAGGCGGTTTTCACGACGGGACAGCCCTCCGGGATTTCATCGCCTACTATGGAAACGGCGACGGTATGAGTTGCGCGTTCTCCGATGACGGCATCAACTGGGACAACGAAAAAGAGGTCACGGGCATCGCGGCGGGCGGCTACCATGTCGTCTGCGCTCTGGAAAATTCAAATCGTCTTCGGATTCTCTACTGGGACCCGAACGTTCCGAACCAGCCCTACGCCATGGCCGGTCTGCGCACCGCGGTCTGCAATCCGCAGACGGACGCCTCCGTGTTCATCGAGGATGCGGCCTGCACAGGCAATTTGGTCACCGAGGGAACCGATGCGATCTGGAACCGAGGCCACTACGGGCCGTCATTCCTCTGGTATAACCCGGAGCCGACCTCCATTCCCGGCAAGCCTTTCACCTGGCGCTACGCCATGCTCTTCATCGCCTCGACCGGAGGAAACGACAGCCTCGGTCTGGGATACTCGGACGACGGGTTGGACTGGCGGTTGTATGGAAACGCGCCGGTCCTTTCCGGTCTGATCGACACTCAGGAATGGGAGGGGGCGAACGGCTATGTCTCTTCCTGCCACGTGGAGCGCCTGGCCGACGGCCGCTGGTGGATGCTCTATTCCGGCGGGGAGGCCGGAAACGCGGGGATCGGGTACGCCTGGTCCTGGGACCGCATCCATTGGACCAAGGCCGCCTTCAATCCCGTTTTTCAGGCGGGCCAGGGGCCGTTTCTCGAGCGCTGTTACACGCCCTGCCTCGTCATCGATGCCGACGGCTCCTTTCTCCTTTACC
>CAYWVO010000076.1:0-8318 GCA_964461835.1 uncultured Ignavibacteria bacterium
CCAGAAAGGAGTACTGGAACCCAAAAATATCTTGATCATCACAACAGTCGCTACAACGCTCGGTACCGGTCGAGAATACGGAACGGGTTTAGCCTTCCGAACGTGCAGGGAAGGCAACAATCACAAAGAAAAGTCATTTATGGCCGTCAAAAATGAAGCGGCTAAGGCCGTTTTGCCGTCTTCTGCTTGCCCGGTACGCCCAGATTCCGTTTATTCCCGCGTTTTGGAAGTAACATATGCTGGAGTAAAAGAGAATGAATATGCTTGACGCCTTATTTAAGCCACGGTCCATTGCGGTAATCGGTGCTTCAACCAGGAAGAGTACCATCGGACACGAAATCCTGCATAATTTAATCGTCAATGAGTTCAATGGAAAAGTCTTCCCGGTCAATCCCAAGGCCAAAGTCATCCACTCGATCAAATGCTATTCGACAATTCTCGATGTTCCGGATGCGGTCGACCTGGCGGTAATTATTGTTCCCCGGGATTTGGTTGCCCAAACCATGGAGAACTGTGGCGAAAAAGGTGTCAAAGCCGTGGTAGTCATCACCTCCGGGTTCAAGGAAGTGGGAGAAGAGGGTGCCCGCAAGGAAGAGGAAGTGGTTGAAATCGCCCGAAAATACGGCATGCGGATGGTCGGCCCCAATTGTTTCGGTGTGTTGAATACGGCTCCGGATATCTCCATGAATGCTACCTTTTCCAAGACGAATCCGCTACCAGGAAAAGTCGGCTTTATGTCCCAATCAGGAGCATTAGGGGAGGCGATTCTTGATTACGCGAATACGATCAACTTGGGATTCTCGATGTTTGCCTCGGTGGGAAACAAGGCAGATGTTTCAGGCAACGATCTCTTGGAATATTGGCGGGACGATCCCAACACCGATGTAATCCTGCTGTACATGGAGAATTTTGGCAGCCCCCAGCGATTTACGCAGATTGCCCGCGGCATTACTCGGCACAAGCCAATTATGGCGGTAAAATCCGGCCGCACTCCGGCGGGGGCGAGTGCGATCAGCTCGCATACGGGTGTGCTGGCAGGATTGGATGTCGGCACGGATGCGTTCCTCGCCCAGTGTGGGGTGGTACGGGTTTCCTCGGTCGATGAATTGTTCGATGTCGCCTTGGCATTTACGAATCAACCGATTCCCAAGGGTGATCGAGTTGCAGTCCTGACCAACGCCGGCGGCCCGGGGATCCTGGCCACCGATGCGGTGGTCAGCTTGGGCATGAGCATGGCCAAATTCGAAGACAGCACAATCCGTAAACTCCGCGATAAGCTTCCCGCAGTTGCCGCCGTGAATAATCCGGTCGACGTTATCGCTTCCGGTGGCCCGGAGGCGTACCGGATCGCAATGGATGCCTTGTTATCGGACAAAAATGTCGATGCAGTCATTTGTATTTTTGTGCCGCCGATTGTCGTGGATCACCGTGCAGTGATCAAGGCCATCGTGGATATGATCGAAAAGCACAAAAACGACAAGACAGTCCTCGGTTGCCTGATGACCAGCCCGGAACGCATTGCCGGTTCCGAAGAAATGCTCAAGCACAAAATTCCCATCTACACATTTCCCGAATCCGCAGCTAAAGCCTTGGGAGTTATGGTACGGTATCGGGAATGGCTGGATCGACCGGTCGGCAAAGAAACGACGTTCACGGTCGATTACGACAAGGCCAAGGCAATCTTCGATGCGGCTATTGCGGAAAAACGTGAGGCAATTCTGGGGGATGAAGCCCTGGAAATCCTCGATGCGTATGGCATTGGCGTGGCCCGTGCCCGGTCCGCGAGGAATAAGAAAGATCTCGCTGAGATTGCGCAATCGCTGGGATTCCCGGTGATCATGAAAGTCAACGATCCTCAGGTAGTCCATAAGAGCGACGTGGGCGGTGTCAGTTCTGATCTGCGTACTGAGGAGGAGCTGATTATCGCTTTTGAAGAGATGAGAAAACGTTTCGGCAAAAATGATACCTTTGACGGGGTGATCGTACAGGAATTCGTCAAAAGCGGGGTCGAAACAATTATCGGGATGAATCAGGACCCGTCGTTCGGGCCGCTGATGATGTTTGGCTTAGGCGGTGTCTATGTTGAGGTCATGAAAGATGTGGCCTTTAAAATCCACCCCGTTACGGATTATGATGCGCAAGAAATGATACAATCGATTAACGGCTATCCGCTGCTCACCGGTTTCCGTGGCGCCCCGGCAGTGGACGTGAAGGGACTGGAGGAGACGATCCTCCGGCTCTCGCAACTGGTTTCCGATTTCCCATATTTGGAATCGTTTGACGTCAATCCGTTTATCGCTACGCCGAAAAAAGCGACCTCCCGTGCCGTTGACGCGAGATTTATGCTGATGTAGTGCGGAACAATCCCGAGATTTTACTTTCGAAACGACTTTTCCGCCCGCCGAACGATCTCCCTGGCCAGCCCGGGAAAGACCAGGGAATGCAGCGGCAATACCAGGTGCCAGTACACAAATCCCCATAAGCCACGTGGGTAATACCAGGCCGTTTGTGTCAGTTGTGCCTCACCGGCGGCCGCCGGATCGCAGAGAAACTCCAGCCAGGCATGACCCCATACGTTCATTTCTGCGTGGAGCAATAACCGCTTATCGGGTTCACATGCTTCCACACGCCAGAAATCGATCGTGTCCCCGACTACAGGAATTCCCGGTGGGCGCGGAGTTCGGCGCATGCCGACGCCGCCGAAAACCCGATCCATCCAGCCACGTAATCGCCAAAGCCGATCAGCGTAAAACCAGCCGTTGTCTCCCCCCAGCGAGCACAGCGTGGTAAAGAGGTGGTCCGGTGTTGTCTGTGCCGGGAGAACTCGCCGATCTTGAAAGAGATGCGATGGTTCCACCACGGTCATTCGATTGACAAAGCCAGAATTTGATTTCAGCGGTGAATCTCCGGGCGCGACACCACGTAACGCGTCGGCGATGGCCGTAGACATTGGAGTTGGGGCGATGGAAAACACCGACGGGGCTGAGTCATCCTCGCAGACTGTCTCATGACGAAGGCTTTCCACCAGCGTCCGGGCCAGTGCAGTGTTCATTGGGGTAACGAAATTGACCCAATAAGAGGAGAGCTTCGGAGTGAGGACCGGCACCTGTAGCAGGAGGCGTCTCAGTCGCAGTACCTTCGCTACCGCCAACATCATCTCGCGAAATGTCATGATATCCGGCCCGCCGATATCATAGGTGCAGCCGGTGGTCTCCGGTAATTCCAGGCTTTTTCGGAGATATCCCAAAACATCACCAATGGCAATCGGCTGGGTTTTGGTGTTCACCCAGCGGGGGCAGACCATTAGCGGAAGACGATTCACCAGGTGATGGATTATTTCGAACGACGATCCGCCGGCCCCGACCACAATTGCCGCCCGCAATTCAGTCACTGGAATCCCGGTCGAACCCAAAAGTTCAGCGACTTCGTGACGACTCCGCAGGTGGGGCGATTGGTCGTCACTTTTTTTACCCAAACCACCAAGGTAAATGATTCGTTGTACGCCTGATTGCTGAGCAATACGGGCAACATTTTTAGCCGCCTGGCGATCCAAATCTTCAAAATCTCCCTGGCCGGACCCCATCGAATGGATGAGATAATAGATAGCATCAACATTGCGGCAGGGTGCTTCGAGGGTATCCGGCGAAAGCACATCTCCGACATATAGCTCGGTGTTCCGGGTAATGCTCTCCGGTGCCCGGCTACGCTCGCGTACAAGACAGCGAACGTCGTGACCGCCCTTGATCAGTTCCGGGACCAATTGCTGGCCGATATATCCCGAAGCCCCTAGCACGAGTACGGCCGCCATGGTTACTCTCCCGTCTCGGCGCAGGCTTTTTTGGCAAACACATCTGCAATTATTTGCGCTCGGTAATTGAAGATTGTTTCGAGTCGTGGGGCAACCATTACTGGATGCACCAGCCGGCCAATGATCCCGAACGGCAGGGCGTACCGTACCCGATCAACGATACGTGTACTCTCACCCATAGCGGAAAACTCGTGCATATGATGCCAGAAGGCATACGGCCCTTTGAGTTGAATATCGACAAAACGATGCGGCGGTTCGTAGACGGCAATCAAGGTACGCCAGTGCACACGGATACCCGACACCTTGATCGTGTAATCGATGATCGATCCGGTATGCATGGGAATCGGCGATGGGGTCAACGTGACAAACCCCAGCGACTGCGGCGTAATCCGGGCCAGGTTTTCCGGCTGGGAGAAAAACGCGAATGTCTTCTCCAGTGTTTCCGGGACGATCTGTTCTCGCCGAAGTTCGTACACGCGCATGAGTTATTGCTCCCAAAGGTCGCTGACTTGTGAAATATACCTATCAACATCGAATTTTCGTTTGCAGCCGGTGTAACTCATATAACGTACCGTGCCAAAAATATCGCGCTCGCTCCATGGCCGGTCATGCACACCGCCGATACTCCAGGCGATCCCGGTGTAGCCGTTGGGATCCCGGCCGTCGAGTGAGTATTTGTCGTTTAAATATATTGCAACATATTGCGCCTCCTCCGGGCTGGGGCTCCACTCGAGAATTTTCTTGGCCCAATACATACGCATAAAGCCGTGCATTTTCCCGGTGGTCACCATTTCCTGTTGCGCGGCATTCCACAGGGGATCGTGTGTTATGCCATCTTCCAAATCAGAAATGGGGTACACGTAAGTACGAAAATCATCCCGGTGTTTATCGAGTGTCTTCCGAGCCCATTCTGGAAAGCCCGCAAACTCATCATATTGTCGGTTGTAATAGCAATAATTGTCCGACAACTCCCGCCGAACGATCAGTTCCTCCAGAAACGATTCTATGTGTTCAACGCTGCCCGCATCATCAAGCACATTCAGAGCCACCCGCTGAGCAGAGAGCTGTCCAAAGTGCAGATAGGGGGAGAGGTGTGACTGCCCGTCAAGCGTGGGATCATTCCGCCGCGAATTATAGGATGATAGTTTGCTGGTAATGAATCTTTTCAGGGCGCGACGGGCGGCGGTCTCGCCTGGTTTGCACCACGTGACCGGTGAAACAGCTCGATTCGCGCGTACGGTTTCCTGCAGGTCGTCCCAATCAACAGGTGGGCAGTCATAGTGAAGCTCTTCCGGCAACCTGACCAATCGGGGAAACGGCTGAAGAAAATCATCCAGTGCTCGGTGAACCTTCGGGCGAAAGGTCCGCGCTGCGTATTCCTGTTTGGGGGAGGCGATCCAGCACGGCACGATGTTATGAGCGTCCACTTCGACAACCGGCACCGATACATTATCCACTATTTCTTGTTGCCACCGGCGATGGATGCGCAAGGGAGAGAAATCGGTCAGCAGCGTCAGCGGATCAGTCTGGTGGATAAAGCGCGGTAGTTCTTCTCCGGGAAAGCCGGTGCGCACGACGAAGCCAATTCTTTTCTTGCCCAGCTCAGGTTCCAGTTCCCGCAATCCCCGCAACATGAAATCATACTGCCGCCAGGTAGCGCCGAGAAACTCCGGCATCAGGCAGAATATGACTACCAACGGTCGTTGGTGTTGCCGGGCAAGTTGCACCCCGGCATGGACAGCCCAGTTATCACCACTGCGCTGATCACGGCTCATCCAGTAAACGACTGGACCGTCACCCGGCTGCCCGTCTCGCAGCATTCTATATCGCCGTGAATCGATCGATCGTATCTGTATCTCCAGAAGATTTCTCCCCTCGAGCCAGTCAGCTCTGGCTTGTTAGAGGAGAATACGGCAAACTGCCGAAAAATAAAGGCAAAATCGCTTTCGTCCGATTAAGTCTGTCTGACGTCACCGACCGGCCATTCTTGCGGTCGCCGACCGATGCCAGAGTTTGATTCGCATGCCGTCGCCCGTCCCCTCGTGCCACGTGACCCATACACCACCGTCTTCCTGCACTGCCAAGCGGGGAGCTCGGGCATGTTGTGCGGGATCGGATAGCAACTCTTGTTCCGACCATTTATCACCCCGATACACGCTAAGGTACACGCCCCAGGGCGATTCCTGGTTTTTCCGGCCCGACCAGCATAGCCAGATGTCGCCGTCTCCGTCAGCGTCGATGTCTGGTGTATCATTCAAGGAAGTGTTTCCCAAATCGCTGACAGTTTGCGGCAGACTCCAGGTCTCTGTCTCTCGATCGTAGTGGGCGGCGTAAACTGTCTGTTCGAAGCCATAGTTCTCGGTCATCGCGCCCGAGCGCCAGGTTATCCAGGGAATGCCAGCCAGCGTGACACACATTGACGAATATCCACCCGTCTCAGAGACCATCTTCCCCGAATCTCCATAGGCGGCGGCATGAACTCCCAGCGTAGTCGGGTAATGCTGGTTCCAGGAGGCCCAGACAGGACCATCCCGACCGGCGCACAACGATGGGTACCACGCGTTGCTATATCCCCCCTTAAGTCCGGAATCAGTCAATTTGACAGATTGTATCTTTTGCAGGACCCTCTGTTCAATTGTCCGAGATTGCAATGTTCGCTGGTTTGCTTTGTGTTCAGACCAGAAAACAGTAAGCGTGCGTGCTCGATCACCCGTCGCCGCAGGGGTCACACAGTTGTAGGGCCCGGGCTGGCTTAGTAGAACGGGTTGGGAAAATACCGGCCCTGCAGTGTATCGACCATGTAGCTGATAAAATCCTCCGGATTTGTACAAGAAGATGACCCATACGCATTGCCCGTCATCCGCAATTCGTGGATCATACGCGTCGCCCGAATCTGCCTCGACGACATAGAACTGTGGGTCCTGATCGGTAGGTATCCGCGCTGCACAGATATTGCCGGACGTTTCCCAAGTAATCCAAGCAGTGCCCCGCGTGCAGTGGATATCCGGAAAACGAGATGGCAATGTCCCCATCGTCCATATTTGTATTTCTCCAAAAGTCTCACTTTTCAGCTGTCGCTGCAGTTTCTCGACGAGTGATGTGGAATTTGCTTTTGTAGGTGGAGCAGGACACGTTTCCCCTTCGCACATTGCAGCCGGTAACGCCGGACCGAACGCCAAGTCGGGTGAGAATTCCCAGTTATCACCGTCTTTGGCAAAACGCCCCTCCAGCAATGTCGCCGCTGAACCGTCTTCCCCACGACGGTGAATCCAATAATCAGCATGATTATTATAGCCGGCCTTACGAAAAGATAATTCGACAAATCGCCCCGGCGCGTATGGATTTGGCATGAACGCCTGAATCCCGACTTCATCTTTGGCAAATGCAATACTGCCGATAAAAAGCGAATCTTCCGTGATCCGGATCGGCGTTTCAGCCGCGCGAAAAGCAGAGAATGTCAGATCAGCCAGTTGGCCGAAATAGGTAATATTATGATTGCGGTCCTGACTGTTGAGCTCTGATTCGTATTTCACGACCAGGTGGGGGATGCGTTCTTTCAAGTTGAGTAAGTTACTAAACTGTGCAGTATCGCCATCAGTAACGACCAGCAGCCCGATCGCCGAGGTGTCTCCGAACAGGAGATTGTCACATAGCTTTTTCGGTGACGTCAACCGAACTACCGGATCTCTTTCCGGCCATATCATTCCGCCAAGAGAATCATGGATTTCCTGATACGGGCTACAGCCGTCCGAATACACCAGGTCCCCGTCCTGGAGAAGGATCAGCCACGGATAACCGTTTCGATGGAGCCGGTGCATGCCATTGGGACTTTGAATGACCGGAAACGTATCATGGTGCGATTTCTGGAAGGCATAAATGTCTCGTTGAGGATTGAATAACGCCTGGGTATAATACCTGCCGCCTGAGGCGGTGAGGGGCTCCGCGTAATTTTTGACGACGAACTCGCCGTCGAGCAGACAATACCCTCACGTGGCGGTATTGATGGGATGAAGAATAACCGGTCGACCCTCCCATTCCGCCAGCTCGATGCGTTCACCCCACAAATCCTCGGCCGATCCGGTGAGTAACGAGTCTTGCTGTGAGGCGGATTGACAGGCAAGACTGATGACACAGACCGCCATTCCTACCAATATGTTACGCATGTTCCCCGACCTCCGAAAACGATTCCATAATCCATAACCCGCCGCCGCTTGTCCATGTTGACGTGCGGAGATTCTGCCAGAGATAGTGTGACATTTTTTTTGCAATACGAAAGAAAGGGCCGGAGGTTTCCTCCGGCGGCAAGAGCTTATTATCGCCGAGGATTTTCGATTGACTTTTAGCGGCTGAGAAGTTTCTTACGGGTTTTGGCCATCGGTTGGGTAGCCAATCGCGTAAAATCGGGTTGCTACCGATCGAGGCCAGTGCCAGCTATAATTGGAGAGGTTCCCGAGTGGCCAAAGGGAGCAGACTGTAAATCTGCCGGCGAAGCCTTCGGAGGTTCGAATCC
>CAYWVO010000077.1:0-7644 GCA_964461835.1 uncultured Ignavibacteria bacterium
AACTTAGCTGAATCTCCCCGTTCTGCCGGGTGGCCCTGACGTTCGTCAGGGTTTCAGAGGCTGATGAACAGCGTCTGTCACTTGGGAAAATTAGTGGTTGGCGTACGTCTCGTGTGCCAACGTCTACAACCCCAAATGCAGCCCGCCTGCGGCGGACCAAGTTTGGGGTTGCCACCCTTTGGCGGAGCACCCCGTCATATGCCGGGGTGACCACGGGCAAGATGCCCGTGCTACCACTTACGTGCCGGTCAGCCCTTGGGCTGACTGCCTTATTGTGTGCGCGGCAGACAGCCTGCCCGCCGTGGCGGGTCCCGTCTGCCCGTTCCACGAACTTAGCTGAATCTCCCCGTTCTGCCGGGTGGCCCTGACGTTCGTCAGGGTTTCTACCGATCACCCGCACGAAGTTACTCACCGACATTGCGGTGGCCCGCAAGCGCATTCTGCATCGACACGGCGGGTACGACTATGTTTGTCCCACGCCGCTGTGGCGGTCGCCCCGGCTGGAAACGCGGCTGGATTGCCATCAGCTGTTTATCAAGTATGAAAATCTCCAGCGGGGCGGGTCATTCAAAATGCGTGGCGCCACCAATGCGGTGGCTTGTGCTCATGAAGAAGATCCAAACCGTGTTTTTGTGGCGGCATCGGCCGGGAATCACGGTCTCGCGTTGGCGGTGGCAAGTTACCGGTACGGACATCAGTGCCATATTTTTATGCCGAAACATACGCCGGTGACGAAGAAGGCAACGATCGGCTTGTACACCCCAAATATTCACACGGTTGGTGAGACTTTCGATGTCACACAGGATGAGGCGCTGGCTTACGCCGAGAAAAATGGCTATACCTATATTCATGCATTTAATGATCTGCAGGTAATTGCCGGACAGGGAACGATTGGCCTGGAATTGCTGGACCAGTACGGCGAGACCGGTCAGGATCCCCCGGATCACGTCCTGATCCCGGTCGGCGGTGGCGGACTGATTGCCGGGGTATCACCGGTGCTGAAGGAGCATTGGCCGGACACGCGGATTATCGGTGTCGAACCGGAAATGGTCCCCAGCCTGAGCGCCAGTTGGCCACGGGAAACGCCGGTGCGCATACCGGGAGAGTTGACGCTGGCGGAAGGCGCGGCGGTGGCGGAAGTCGGCACACTGACGTTTGTCATGATTAAAGAGTGCGTGGACGAGGTTCGGCAGGTGTCGGAGAATAGTATCGCCACGGCAATTGTGCGGTTAATCGAGGACGCCCGCGTGGTGGTGGAAGGCGCCGGTGCGCTGGGACTGGCGGCGCTGACCAAAATGGTGGCGTCGGAGTCTGACCGGTATCGGGACAAGACATTCCTGGTGATACTCAGCGGCGGCAATCTGGATATTACCACGCTATCCAGTGCGTTGCAACGCGGGCTCGCAGTCCAGCAGCGGCAGACTCATTTCCGCTTTACCGGGCGGGATGTTCCCGGTTTGCTGGCGCGGATTACCGATGCGCTCTACCAGCTCGGCCTCAACGTCGTCGAACTCACGCACAAGCGCTGCAATCAGGATATTAGTTTCGGCTGGACGCAGGTCGATGTCACGGTGGAAACCGAAGGCGCGGCCCACGCCCAGGAAATCAATGACCGTCTCCGCGACGGCGGCTTTGAGGTGAAGATGGTGCTGGACCGGTAGGGTCGCGACTTTATCAATCAGGTTGGCGGCCGCCCAGGTAGATTATTTCTGCTGATTCGTCGAAAACACTTCTTCATTCACCGCCGGCTTCCAGCGGCGGGTAATCAGCAACATAATTACGAAAGTAACGCAGGATGTCAGCACGCCAAAGACAGAGGCATCGAAACGGCTGATGAAATGGCTGATGGTCCCGCCAAGGGGTGTGATGTCGTGGCTGTCAGCCAGATAGATAAGCGCTTTGTAGGTCAGTGTCGCCACGGTGGCAACAATCATGGTGACGAAAATGTTGATGTTCAGCGTAGCCGAGCGTTCTTTTACCAGCACCCCCACGGTGACCGGCAAAATTACCGCCGGCGCCCAGATATGGTAGGTCAACAACAACAGGCCAATAATGTCGGGCCAGGCAACCGCGATAAAGATGGCAGCCAGTCCGAGTCCGGCGGAGCAAATGCGGGCGAGGCGCAGCATGCGACCGTCCCGGGTATCTTCCCAGCCGAGTTGATGTTCGAACAGGTCTTTCACGAAGATCGCAGTCGAGGAGTTGAGCGCAGAATCTGCCGATGACATCACCGCCATTAAAAGTGCGCCGATAATCAGCCCGCCGATAACCGGATTGTTGAGTTGTTGCACGACCATCGGCAAGGCTTGCTGTGGGTCGATATTCGGGAAATGTAGCCGGGCATACAAGGCGATAAAAAACAGAACGACGGGGAAGGTAAACGCGAGGAAAAACCCGACGCCGGCGATGCCCTTTTTGGTCTCCCTGATGTTCTTGCCGACGCAGTAGCGGGTGGCGTATCCCGGAGCAAAGGTCTCCCCCAGGAGAAACGCCAGAAAGGTGGTAATCAAAAACAGCCAGCCCTTGCCCCCCTCCAGCTGCAGGAAAGCATCCGGGATTCTCTCGGTGATGGCGCCCCAGGAGCCGATAATGTCCGGCGAGCAGGCGATGACGGTGATGATGAAGCCAACCATCAGCACCACGAACTGGTAGATGTCGGTATGAATGACCGCCAGCAAACCTCCGGCGGTACTGTAAGTGACCACCATCATCCCGCCGATAATAATGGCCCAGCGCAGGACGTTTTGCGCGTCGGCAAACTGGGGAAGAATCGCAGCCAGCACGCTGCCAAAGGCGGCCATCTGCGCTGCGACGATAAACACCGAGAACAGCAACGACAGGATCAGCATAATGAAGCGGGGACCTTCGCCGAACCGATGTCCAAAATATCCTGCCACCGTATAGAGTTTTTGCTCGCGAAACCGGGGGGCGACAAACAACCCGGAGAAGATGAAGTGCAGGTACCAGCCGGTGGAGACCAGCAGCATGAGAACGCCCCACTCGTAGGTGCGGCCAATCGCGCCGACCGAGGCGCCGCCGCCAATCACTGTTGCCCCCATCGTGCAAAACAGGAAGAACCAGCCGACATTCCGGCCGGCAACCAGGAAATCGTCCGTGTCACCGATTTTCTTCGCTTTCGTCAGGCCCTTGATGAAGACAAAAAGCATATACCCGACAACAATGATCCAGAGAATGAGATCGGATGAGGACATAGGCGTTTCCTTTTAGGCTAGACGCAACGGTGGCGGATTCGGCGGTGCGTGGCGCTTCTCCGCCGCAGGCGGGTCGCCAGCAGTTGGCGGCAGGAACTCCCGACTAGGCAATGTTCCATCGTTTTAATAATCCCGGCAGGCGGCGGTTACAGTCCAAAATTGCCAGTTGGGCCGGTTCCCCCCTGAGGGCATCCAATTGACCGGCTTTCAGGTGGTAGGTGTTTTCTCCCCAATACTCGTTAATCCACTCATCAATTTGCTGGAAACTGTACCAGTTGGATTCGTATCCGGCATGGGTGCGGATATGTCCCGATTCCAGAGTTTCGTTGGTGCGGGCCGGATCTCTCTCTAACAACACATCGGACTCGATGACATTACCATCGCGACCAATGACGGATACCGGAATGGTCGGATCCATGCAATGCGCGCGCTTATACGCCTTCGGCTGCAGCACGTAATCGCCGGTGGCGTAGGTATCCGGCACCACCCAAACCGGCTGCCCGGAGACATCCATGGTGGACTCGTACTGATTCAAACCATAGGAACGCAGAAATCGTTTGCGGTAGCACGAGATGATGGCGATACCGCCCGCCCGCTCCACGGCGTGCCGCATTGATTTGAACAACGCCACCGCCCCATCTGGACCCTGCATGACGCCAATGCTATTTACCAGGCACACGATTATGGGAATATGGTTTCCGGTCTCGGCGGCGAGTTCAAAGGCGGACCCCTCGGCCAGCGATAGTATCGGGAGTTCCAACTCTTCTAATCCGATACTTTTGATGCCATCATCCGCCAGCTTGATCATGGTCGACGAAAAATCAATCCCCCATACTTCGTGTAAGCGCTCGGCAAGTACGGGGTCATACATCATTTCGCAATGATGCCGGATCCCTTGGGCTTTGGTATGAATTTCCGGATGGGTGAGCGGATTTGCTGTCTTCACGCCGTAGCGCAGATGGAGCCGCCCCGAACCGCAACCGACGTCCATCAGTTTAATCGGTTCGGTGAAATTTTCGGCGAGATGATGCAAGACCTGGTCTAAAAATACTTCCTCAAAACACTCGAAGGCAAAAATATCCGGATGTCCGCCGACGATTCGCTGTTCATAGGTCAGGGAACACTCATCCCAGATTTTTTTGTCGTCTTGATATTTTTCTTTCAACGGAGCCATATCACTGTCCTTTGTAGTAGCGCAAATCCAAGAGTTCATTCGCAAAGCCATGTTTGGTCAAGAAGGTGACGGCGGGATTGGATCGATTAACGTGAATTTTAATATTGCCGTCCGTGTTTTCAATCGCCTGCTGGAGGAGGAACCGCCCGATGCCTTGTCGGCGGTACTGCCGATGCACACACAGGTATACCAGGATATTTTCCGGGATAAAACCGGTCGTATTCATTCGTACGCACACCAGGGAACCGACCAGTTTGTCGCGGATCGCGGCCGTGATGATGAACCCGGTGCCTTCCGGATCCATCGATAAGGAATAATCGATTGCCTCGCGCAACAGTTCATGCGGGTCGTTGTACGGCGCCATATGTTCTTCCAGAAACTGGATAATGGTACTGGCGTCCAGCCAGTCCGGCAAGTCGTTTTCCGAACGCAGCAACATGAAATGAATATCGTCCAGCGAAGTTGTCCTGGTCTGCAACTCTCCGGATTTCTTGCGCGTGGTTTTTGCCTTGTAGCTGCGCGAAATCCCTTTACCGAACCGCAGCATCTGCTCGGCGGCGATACACCCCACTTGTTTGGCCATATCATTCATGGTGATGTTCCGCGAACCACTTTCCCCGATGATGGTAACCGGTTCATACAATCGGACGTGGGGAATATCGGTTAAATCGACGGTTGATGAGTTCATCGAGACCGATCCGATAAAGGGTGCCTGGTGACCCCGGATCAGCACATGCCCTTCCTGGGCAAGTTTGCGATCCAATCCGTGGGCGTACCCAATGGGGAGAGTGCCGATTATGGAATCACGGGCAATGGCCGATTTGGCCCGGTAGCCGATTCTACTGCCCTTATCGAGTGACCGGAGTTGAACGATGTGGCTCGTCAGAGTCATTACCGGTTTAACCGCAAAAGGCCGGGTTTTCTCCTGCGCGCGTTCCGGTGGCATGACGCCGTAGAGCAGGATACCCAGGCGAACGCCGAATTCCGCGGTTTCGGGGTGGGTCAGCAGGCTGATGCTGTTGGAGTAATGGCAGTGGTGAGGCAGGATATTCTCATCCTCTAGTTTCCGGCAAAGTTGCTTGAGGCGCAAAAATCCTTCCATCGCGTTCTTGTCGTCCCGTGGTTGCGCATAGATGCCTTCCAGCTGCAAGTGGGGTTTGGTCTGGGCATCCCGCGCCACTCGGAGCAGTTTTGAGGGGGGAATTCCCATTCGCTGCAAGCCGACATTAACATTGAGGTGAATCCTGTGTCTTTTATCCATGGCTGCGGCGGCATCTTCCAACGGTTGTAAAATGGACTCATGGATGACGGTCACACTGAAATCATAATAGACCGCCATTTCCGCCATCCAATCCGGAATGGGGTTCAACAGGAGTATCTCACTGTCAATGCCCAGCTTACGAAGTAATATGCCGTCTTGTGGCGTTTCGACCGCAAAATGCCGGCAGCCCGACCGACTCAAGCGCCGTCCCACTTCCCGCAATCCATGGCCGTAGGCGTCAGATTTCAGCACGGCATACAGAGCTGATTGGTAGGGAATCGACTCCCGCAATGTGCGATAATTGGCTTCCAGAGCATCCAAGTCAATGATCAGCTGATTCCACGGTTCTTCGTAATCCCGGTTGAGTGGTGGCAGGGACAGCGTGGTTTTCAGCGGGGCAACGTCCGGTTCAGGCATGGTGGCTCCCGGACAGAAGGTGTTTGCTCCCGGTTTTCCCCAAGGAAAAGGGAAACAATCGACGCAAAGGGGGATCGTGACCCGGAAGTATTTCCGTTATCAATAGATAAATACCTGCATCTCCTCCTACACTAAGGCGATCAGCCCGCCTCCGAAAATCAACAATCAACATTCACCGGCAACACTAAGTGATACGGTGACAATTGGTTGTTTCGTGATGGATTGTGTGCGAAAACTGCGACGAGGGGCGTTGTCTGTAGTGTGATTCATGTCCAGCACTCCCAACCCGATACCATGCGTTTCTCCCACGCACACCCCTATTCATAACAAGATGCGCGGTAATTGTCCACCCTTAGAAATAAATTGCTGGAGTGTTTTTGATCGAGCAATCAATTGTGTGCAGTAACGAATCTGTTCCGTCAATGGTCAACATGAGTGGGAACTGCGCCAGAATCGTTGAAGATCCGGCGCACGTGATGAGGTGAAATGACGTCAGTTGAAGGCTAAGAATTCTGAATCCTGGTAGTGTGGGCGGATTTGAACCGTTCGCTTGCGACGGACAATACAAAACACCGTTAAGAAAATTGAAATAATGACTTGCCGGAATTCTCGCGGGTCGTTGAGGGCGGATTACTTGACAGGATCATTTTTGAGATTGTTATGGTGGTCCCAGTCTTCCTCCGATGGAATCCGCTGACTGCGGAAGTCATAGATGGAGAGAAAACTGTCGGCAAATGAGGGCGTGAAATAATCGTTAAGTGTCTCAAAAACAGGGAGATTCGTGGCACGAGTGCCTGACTCAACTACCACCCATTCGACATGAGCCAGTTTGAGGTCTCTCTCAAGGACAATTGGATCCTCAGTGTTGGAAATGGCAGTATAGATCGCGGCTACGGAATCGGCGATCTCTCGTGGTGCCCCATAGTAGTACGGCCAACGGTGCGCTTGAAAACCAAACAGCGGAAGCTTGCCCAAAGCACCTGGATTCGGGAATCCAGATTGATCAGTTCATACTGGGTGACGACGTGCAACCAGAGAAAGCCACATACCACCAGCGACCCTGAGAACAGCAACGCGATAATGTATGCTCGATCAATTCGGTGATCGGACCTGTGTCTTTCAACCGCCATGTGCGTCGTCCAAACACCCCGAAAAATGAGAGATAGCCCGGGTCAGGTACACTGCACAATACCGATTTCTCAATGTCGAGATCGAATGAGCCGGCCTGTCCTTGTCATCTGTCTCACTTGTTAATCTAACCCCGCGATCACCGTAACACAATCCCCGGCTCAGATGGGCGGCACGAATTGTAGAACCGCCTGGACCCGGTAGCCTGCTCTTTGGGAGTAATTTGGTGAAAGCCCTGGTTCTACACATGCACAATATGGGTCGGAGGTGAATCGTTCACCCCGGTCCCCGCATGGCGGATAATAGGCCGGACCAGCCTGTTATGCCTTTATGGATTGCAATGATTTCGTTCTTCGAATCTTTGGTAGCGGGGGGCGGATTTGCCTGCCCTGAGCTTGCCGAAGGGAACCGCCGATCCGCCGCGGCGGATTATGAGCCGGTCCAATATTCAA
>CAYWVO010000077.1:7744-7846 GCA_964461835.1 uncultured Ignavibacteria bacterium
TTCAACCATGGATAATTCGTTTAATTCTCGAATCTTTGGTAGCGGGGGGCGGATTATGAGCCGGTCCAATATTCAATTCAACCATGGATAATTCGTTTAATT
>CAYWVO010000078.1:0-7677 GCA_964461835.1 uncultured Ignavibacteria bacterium
CCGCAGTGGATACGGCCGTGGCGACGGGATAAACAGGTCGCCGGGCGTCTGGTTGTGCAAGGACTCGTGGGGACGTACCCAATTGTATTCGTCCCGAAAGTGGTCAAACGCACGTTGTTGAGCGCGCAGTGAGCGGTGCGGTGGCGCGGCCGTGGTGTCTTTGAGTGTGCGATGCATCCGCTCATGCCGGCCGTTTTGCTGGGGCTTGCCCGGGGCAATGCGTTCCGGGACAATCCCCAGTTTGATCCATTCCACCGCCAACCGCGACAAACCGGCCAGCGACGGGCTAGCAAAGGGTGCTCCGTTATCCGTGCGAATGGCGCGCGGCAGGCCGTATTCCCGAAACGCCGCCACAAATATCGGCTGTACATGCTCATAGTCGGGTCGGCGCACCACCTGACAACGCAACAGAAAGCGACTGGCATTGTCCGTCAATGTGAACGGCTCACAGCGCGCTCCATCCTGGGTGCGAAACCAGCCCTTGAAATCAGCACACCAGACATCGTTGGGGCGCAGGCTGTCCTCATACGGGTCAGGATAGGGCGGCGTGCGGCGCCGCCGGCGACGGGAGACCACGAAGCCATGTCGTTTGAGGATCTCGCCGCAGGTACTCACCGCCGGCCAGGGGATCTCGGGCGCCACCCGCTTTAACCGGGCGCGCACCTTCTTCGGCCCCCACTGCGGATGGCGACGGCGACAGGCCACCACCTGTGCCTCGATCTCCGGACTCACCGCATTTGGGTGATGGCGCGGCGCGCGGGAACGGTCAGCCAGTCCGGCCAGACCATCCTGCTGGTACCGCGCAACCCACTTGTAGCCTGTCTTACGACTGATCCCAAACTCGCGACACAACACCGCCATCGACCACTCCTGTCGACGGTACAAACCAATAAACTCCGTTCGTTCATCCATTGGGCACGTCTCTTTCCACGGCACGAGCAACCTCCTTGTTCGTGCCGTAAGATACCCGTTACCCATGTGCCCGGTCTAAACTGTTACCTATCTGCCCGGTTTGTATCTCGTTTCTCACTCACCCGTTGGGTGAGGTACCATTTTTTTCTCGGACCGCCGAAAGTCCGCCGCAGGCGGAGAACCGGACCCGCAAAAGTCGTCAATCAGCAAGTTTCCTCCCTCATTCACACGATGGGTGAGATAACAATTGTCTTCCACCCGCCGTATTTAATTCGCTCGCCGAGTTTCAACAACTGCGCATCAAACATCGTCATCGGGAAAATCTGGACATTCGAACTGCAATGTGGTAGGATTTTCCGACGAAATAGCAGTATCTGAGGGTATGCTGGACCGTGGGACACCAGGTCCTGCCGCATACACAAAAGGCAGTACACTGGCCCCGGACCGCGATTAGGTGATGGTGTTTAATCCCAGACAAAGCCTCTTTAATCCTGATTCGCCATACGCTGTACGGACGAATAAGTTATGCTATGCGGTTTTTGTGCCCTTAGGGTTCGTGCTGGTTTATCTTGCCGTGCTTTCACTGCGCTGGCGGACAGTTCACGACCTGCCGATATTGCTGTACCTCGGTTTTTTGATGGAAAACTATGGGTACGTGCCCTACCGGGACTTTCTCGATGTAAACCTGCCGGGAATGCACCTGCTGAGCCAAGCCCTGTGGCCCATGGTGGGACATGGCGACCTCGCATTGCGAATCTTTGATTTAGGATACCTGGGGACCATCCTGACCGTAACCTGGTTCTATCTTAAACGCCTGAGCTGGCGCGCGGCCTGGGGCGGTTCAATTCTCTTTGGCGTATCGTATCTCTTGTACGGGCCGAATATGAGTCTTCAGCGGGAATACCTGCTGATCCTTCCCCTGGCGCTCATTGTGCTGATTGCCAGTAGGTCCCGGCCAAAGAATCTGCGGTTGACGGCCGTGCTGATCGGCCTATTATTTGGCCTGTGTGCCACGATTAAACTGCACGCGGTGATCGGATTTCCCTTGCTGCTCTGGTTTTTGATCCGGGAGCAGAAAGACACATCCCGAGACGACCGTCAATCAACTTACCGCACAAGGCAAATAATTGGCCTGGCCGCGGGTGGTCTGGCTGTGCCCCTGGCGGCCATACTGGCCTACCTTTGGTATCACGGTGCGCTGACTCCCTTTTGGGATTTTGTGACCAACTATTGGCCGCTATATGCCGAGTTGGGTAAGGATCATCGCGTGCTCTCCGGTGCATCCAGGATATGGTATCTCCTGGAGCATTACACGTATTTGGGTACGCATACGTTGTGGATGACCCCCGCCGCTGTCGGAACCTTCGTGGCGATCCATCACGCCAGATTCAATTCAACGCAGAAACGCCGAGTGATCCTGCTGGCCGGTATGGCGTTGATCTACAGTGTTTATCCGCTGGCAACCGGGCAATTCTGGTCATACCACTGGCTGATTTTCCAGTATTTTATGGTGGTGGTCAGTGCGTTATGCCTTGTGGGTTTGTCCCCGGACATTCGTCGAGGCTGGCGATGGTTCCCCACTGCGCTCCTGATGTTCGTTATCTTCCTGCGCATCGTTGTGTCGGTTCCGTTCCATCTGCAAAAACAATACCAGTACGAATTGCCGAAGGGCGGCCGGGTTATTGAAATCGCGGATTTTTTGCAGCGCAACCTGCGACCCGGAGATACGGTGCAGCCGATGGATTGGACTGGTGGCGCAATACACGCCATGCTCATCGCCAAGGCGCAGATCGCTACACGGTTTATTTATGCCTTCTCGTTTTATCACCATATCTCACAACCGTATATTCAAGACCTGCGGCAGGAATTCATGGCTGAACTCAACTTCGAGAAGCCGCGGTTTATTATCATGATGGGTGGAGGATTTCCCTGGGTGCATGGTCCAGATACCACTGATGAATTCGCCGAGCTGAGCTCATTTCTGGGTCGATACTATGGTGTTGCCTGGGAAGGACGTGATTTCAAAATCTATGAGCGGGTGCGGTAGCTGAGCGGACGTTTACGCGTGGTACTTAATCCAGCGGGTGGACGAAGATCATTTCAGCAGGAACATGCTTTATTGCGGAATCAGCCTGAGGAAACGCTTTGCCAAGCAATCAGCTAAATTCGTTTCTCACTCACCCGTTGGGTGAGGTACCATTTTTTTCTCGGTCCACCGAAAGTCCGCCGCAGGCGGAGAATCCGGCCTGCAAAGTCTGCAGCGGACGACCGATGATTTTGGCGCCGCGATGACCAAGTTCAAGCCAATTACTGCCTGGATGCAGGAAGTGTAACGTCCTTGCGTTCCCACCCGATCAGCCTATTTTACCGAGGTGACAGTTCCCTGCCTTATACCACTCGTGGCAGAGGAAGAAGACGATGGACAATACACACCACCAGCCGCGTGCATATTTCACCTGCATTTGGGTGATCCTTATCTTTTTGCTCGACGGCGCGACCGTCTTTGGTGACGATCCGAGTGCCACATTATCCGAGACGAATACTCAAAAACCTGATCACGCCCAGCGCCTTGAGTATTACTCCCCGTATGTCCGGGACCCGGGAATAGTACTGGCTGGTTTTGAAGATATTGACCGTTGGGAGCTTGCCGGCGGACCAGCGGTGCACTTCATCCGTGACCGGTCGCACTATACTGAGGGAAAACAGAGTATTCGGTTGATCGCGTCGCGGAAGAACACCACCGCCACCATGACCACTCGTATTCCTGCGCTGACCGAGTACCCGGAGAATTTCGTGTTCGATATGTATGTCGATCCGGCAAACCGCGACCATCGCCTGTTCTGGTTCGATACGCTGGAGAGCATTCAGTTCCGGATCACCAGCGATGAGACCTGGACGAATTATTTCTCGGTTGAGATCAGCCATAAAGAAATCATATCGGGCTGGAATCGCCTGGTGATTTTGTTCGATGACCTGATGGAAGTGGGGACCCTTCCTAAGACTGATCCGCTGACCCATCTCGGATTTGGCGTTACCACGAACCGGACCCGAGGAGACAGTATCGGTGTCTGCTTTGATAATCTGATATATAACCGGAGGGCGCGACCAACGGTCGTGCTGGCGTTTCACGACGGACATAAAAGTCATGTCGAGGTTGCTTATCCGATTATGGAACAATACGGTTTTCGCGGATGTTGTTTCGTGGTGCCATCTTTTGTGGGACTTGATGATTATATGAACCTGGACGACCTGGAATTGTTGTATGAGAAGGGTTGGGATATTGCCAATCATACTGCCGGCCATTCTGCCACCCTTCACGCCGACGACGAGGAAAAACAACGTTATAACATCAATGACGGCCATCAATGGCTGGTAGATCACGCATTTCATCGAAGCGCCGGCTTTTTTCAATACCCGTGGGATAAATATAACGCGCGCGTGGTTGAGATTGTCAAAGAGAGACATCAATTTGCCGTGGGTGGTAAATTCAGCCGATACCATGACCACGTCAACATACATGCCCCGCGCGATGCGGACCAGCGTTTTGTCTATCCCTATACCCCGGCCAAGGGATTCCCGAAAAGCAAAGAATATATCGACGATTGCATAGCACGGGGTAACCTGATGATCCTGGCCTGGCATGCGCTGTTTTCTAACGCTGGGGCAGCCGCTCATTTTGATTCTCTTTGCTCCTATCTGTACGACCGCCGGACGGACCTCGATGTGGTCACGCTTTCTGAGTATTTTCAGCGAAGCGAATGAAGGTTTCATTTATGAAACGGTTGATGGAGTAGATCATGAACACCACCGCTTTAATCACCGGCGCCTCCAGCGGACTGGGTGCGGAATTTGCCCGCATTCACGCCGCAAGGGGTGGCAATCTGGTGCTGGTGGCGCGGCGGCAGGATCGCCTCGAACAACTGAAGTCGGAACTCGCCGAACAACACGGCGTAGATATTACCATTATTGCCCAGGATTTAACGGCCCCGGATTGTGCTGCGCAAATTTATCAGGCATGTCGGGGTCGAGGACTGGAAATCGATTACCTTATTAATAATGCCGGTTTTGGCGCTTACGGCTTTTTTCACAAAGTGGATCCTGACCGCCACGAGGCAATGATCAAAGTGAATATCCTGGCGCTGACGAATTTGACCCGTACCTTTCTTCCCGCTATGGTTCAACGCCGACGTGGTCGAATCATGAATGTCGCCTCCACCGCCGGATTTGTGCCGGGACCTCTGCAATCGGTTTATTATGCATCGAAAGCTTACGTCATTTCCTTTACCCGCGCATTGGCTAACGAACTGGAAGGAACGGGGGTGACCGCCACGGTGCTCTGCCCCGGTCCAACCGAGACGGAGTTTACCACTGTCGCTGAGATGGGAGAAACGCGGCTGTTTAAACTTGGCGCTGCGTCGGCGAAATCCTGCGCGGAGTACGGGTATACTTCGATGCTACGCGGGCGTACGGTGGCAATCCACCAATGGAAAAATAAAATGCTACCCCAACTGTTGCGATTCACACCGCGCAGTCTGGTACCACGCATCGCGCGCTACCTTCAGGAAAAAGTGCGATAGGAACTATCCCTCCCGGCGTGATACTGTTCGTGCTGGAGCAACGCCTTGAGCTGATTCCCTGAGAAATACGGTCGACTTCTACGGTCAAAATTAGTTCTATAGAACAGGTGAAGGTATAATGTCGATCCCAGTATCGATAAGAAGGCAATTACCCGTCATGATCTTCGGCTTGTGGCTGGTGGTCATTGCGATCGGAACAGTCCACCCGGGGTGGCGCCTCTGGGGTTTCCATTTTCCGGCGTACTTTTCGTCCTGGGTGCTTTTCGTAATTATCGTCCTGGGGGCAGCGATTGCTTGCGTGCCTCAGTCATTATTTGAGCGGTTCTCTCAGTCATTGCGTCGTTTTGCGGCCAGCGGGTGGTTCTGGCCGGTGGTATATGCTGTTCTCGTTGGGTGCTTTTATTTGTTTCGGGCAAGACACGCTTTCCTGGGTGATGGGTTCATTCGGGGGCAGGAGACCATTGGCGGGGCGATCAGGGTAACTGAACCGCTGGTTGGCTACTTGTCTTCGGGTATCTATCGTCTCGCGGCATCCATTCACCCGGTATCGGGTCAGGAAGCGATTGGGGTGCTCTCGATACTTGCCGGTGCCCTTTTTCTCATCGCTCTGTACTGGTTGGCCCGGAGGATTTGGGATGATACGGCACGCCAAATCCGGGTGTTACTCATCATCCTTTCCAGCGCCGGTACCTGCCTCTTTTTCGGCTATATCGAATCCTATGCCCTGCCGTATCTGGGGTGCCTGGGATTTGTTGTTTCCGCACTGGGCTTCCTTCGCGGCCGGGTTTCCTTTGTCGTGTGTGCGTTGTTTTTCGTGGTGGCTATAGCCTCGCACGTGACGACCGCGTTGTATTTCCCCCTCCTGGTCTATCTGGCCTTGGTAAAGCCTGCGCACCGAGCGTGGCGGGTGATTGCAGTGGGGGTGATCGTCTTGGCGGTCCCGGTCTGGTCGTGGTTCATTGCGGCCGGTGATTTCTACCGATCTGAGTTGACTGCGGGCTCCAAACTGATCGCCCTGCTGCCGGATTCTTCTTACTGGCTGTTTTCGCCGGACCATTTGATAGACTTACTTAATCTAGTTGTGCTGGTCTGTCCGGGCGTGCTATTCGCTCTGTCCATATCGCGAGCGAGCCGCACGCACATACCGGAAATACCCCGACTGTTTTGGCCACTGGCCATCATCCCACCGCTGGCCATACCCCTGCTCCTTGATCCTAAATTGGGGATGGCTCGGGATTGGGACTTGTTCACCATTGGACTTATTCCGGTAATAGTCTGGTTGGCGACTGTTTTTGCCGAAAACAACCTGCAACAAACTGCCCGTACTTTTTGGCTGGCGATCTTTACAGCGGGGAGCACGACTGTTTTGTTTGTGGCGGTGAATGCATCAACCGATGCCTCGGTCGCAAGGTTCAAACATTTGCTGGAGCTGGACCAAAGCCGCAGCGGCTATGGTTATGATGTATTGGCGCGGCATTATCTCGATGAAGGCGATCCGCGCAGCGTCATTGAGCACCTGGAGAAAGCCTTGCAAGCGACGGAAAACAGCCGTTTTTGGGTGGGAATCTCAGAAGCGTATTCGCATTTGGGTATGCTCGACAGCGCCCTGTATGCCGGTCGTGTGGCGTATCGGCTTGACAGCACGTATATTTCCGCAGCAGTAATGCTCGCCACTGTCTTTGAACAATTGAGCATGCCTGATTCTGCCGGTGTGTACTACGCCCGCATTGTACCACAGGATCCCCAAAATGCTGAACTTCGCTATCGCTATGCTCGCAGTTTGTTTCGGTCGTCAGAGTATGGGGCAGCCGAAGGCGAGATCAATGTTACCCGGTCGCTGGCGCCAACCAACTCGCAATACATGGCGTTACATGGGGCGATACTCATTGAGCTGGGCCGATTGGCCGAAGCCCGGCAAATCCTCATGCGCGGCATTAAGTTAACTCCCGGGTACTTGCCGCTCCACCTCAATATGATCCGGCTGTATCATCGCGATGGGCAACTGGAAACTGCGATTGCCATCGCCGACGACCTGCTGAAATCTCCCCGGCTGAGCGCGGATCAGCGGCGGCAATTGCAGCAAATAAAGAATTCCCTTCTCAAAGAATCACATCAATAATTCAGGTACCCTCAGACAAAACCGATAGCCAACGTGGATGGCCCGCGCTGAAAAGTCGATAGTACTAGC
>CAYWVO010000079.1:0-7298 GCA_964461835.1 uncultured Ignavibacteria bacterium
CTCCCGAGAACCTGACCTGAACCGGCTCGGTGGACAACGGCCATCGAGTTGAGGGTGCACCGGTTCAGACCGACCCGAAGTGTCCAAAAAGCACAATAAAATTGACTTTCCAGCGTTATCCAATATAATGATGATGTAAGGAGGTGGCGACGTATGCCAAAAGGTACCACTTTTGCGGATAAAATGTCGAAGAAGAAACAAGCAGTTATTTGCCGGACCTGCGAATCTCCGATCGAGAGCGTGCTGTACGTGAAGCCGTATCGGGATGACGAAAAAGGATCCTGGAAATACCATGAACAGGTAGTCGGCGTCTGTAAGTGCAACCAGAAAGAAATCTACGGCTAGCTGGCTTGACGGGATGCCTGACTCACCAGCAAGCAATGGTAACAACGGATTATCGCAGGGGGAGCACACTGCGTGAATGATGGCTGCTTCGACCCGACAACGCAATTCTTTCCATACATAACCAAACCAGGTCGATACGGCGGTGGAGAACCGGGCAGCGTCCGCCCGAACGATATCAGCGGCCGGCAGGTTCTCCTGTTGCACCCCGGCGGATACGACGCCGGCCTGCTCGATCTTGATTTTCAGCAATTATATTTCCTGCTCAACCGTCACGACTCGCTCACCGCCGAGCGTGGGATTCCCTTTGATCAGCAGGCAGTCGATCGTCTGCGAGAAATTGGGCAGTATCCATTTTCGCTGGAGTCCCGGCGCCCCTGGCATGAGTTCGACCGGATCATTCTCTATATCTCCGATCCGTTGTTTGCCGCTCGCGTGCCGGCCCTCGTGCGGCAAATGCGCTCCTGGCTGCCGCAGATCCCGGAGATTACTGCACTTAGTTTCAACCGCACCATCCCGGCGTTTCTGACTAATCTCGTGGATGCGGCGATTATGGCCCCCACTTATTCGGCTGCGGTAGCTTCCATTACGGGGGTGCTGGATGCGGAGAGCCGGAATATCGTCTCCGAGTACGTGGGCAACGGTGTCACGCAACAAATCGTGCCCTTAATCAGTTCCTCGGCCGATATGCTGCAAATCTCCCTTTGTTTTGGTCCCAATCAAACTGATTCCCCGAGTGAGTTTCGGTATGACACCTCAATAACGCGGGACATCCTGCTTGGCCTTTCCCGAACGGGTTTGGAGCGGGTGGCGCTGGTAACACCTTATGATGTCGAGTATGCCCATTTGCCGGCGGTTGTGCAGAACTTGAGTCGGCGTATCAACCTGGTACATCATCACCTTCGCGTACCGGCGATCTCACCCCAGTCGTTTCTCGATAACTGGGTGACAATCCGCCCGCGCACACTGCAGCCTGAGTTGCCGCTGATTGTGCGCGGTGGCGAACGCCTCGACGATATCGATGTCGGCGATCATCCCATCGCCGAAGCCGGGCGATTGGCCCTCTCCGCCGGCTGGCAGACGATTGTCCTGGTCTATCGTTTTGCCGATTGGAACGCGTACCGTGAGGGATTGACCGCTCTCACCTCGCTCGCGGGATACCTCGGGCAACGCTGCCGGACCTTTGAGGAGAAACGCGGTGTGCGCATTTCCTGGCAACCGGCCCCGGACAATTTGTGGCGGGGACCGCTGCAGTTCGATGATCGAATTGTCAACGCATTGACCGCTATCCATCGAGGGGCGCTTGATCGCCTGCCCGGCGAGGTGCTGGGCGAAGAGTTTCAGCCGCTGGATGAAATCGTCCGCCAGCTCTTGCTTCGGTGTTCACCGGAGATCGCCGATCTTTTGTCTGACTTGGTACCGGCTACGGTACCCCTAGAGGGAGACCACCGGCGCTCGCTGCTCCCAGAGCTCATCCAACAGGCGGAGGATCGTGGCATTACCTTACCGTCGTTTGGTGACCCCATTAATCGGTCTCTGACCGAAACCCCCTCGACCGTTAGTGGCGAGACCGAAGAAACTGCCGATCAAGCTACCCAGCCGCGTGATATGCCGATGGTTGCTGACGTGTTCGGCCGGCGAGCAAAAAAGGCGGCCGCAACTCGGCGATTAGCTAAATTGCCGCTGCGTCGTCTCCGCGTACAATACGCTAAATCAGCAAAGTTGCGCCTTTATTCGCACTTAGATATTGTGCGGATGATTGAACGCGCAATCAGACGGAGTAATATTCCGGTAGCATATTCGGCGGGCTTTCATCCGCGACCCAAGTTATCGTTCGGTCCGCCGCTGCCGTGGGGTGCAATTTCCCGGGCCGAGTATTTTGATGTGGTGTTGAGCACCGATTTCGAACACCATCATGAATCAGCACTCAAAAAACATTTCCCCGATGGGTTGGAAATCGTCGTGACCATGGCCTTGCCGGAGAAAGTGCTTTCGCTCTTCGAACGGGTCAACACCATGCGCTATCGGGTTGCCTTGCCGGCACTGGATGTGAATTGGCATGAACGGATCGCGTCGCTGCTGAATCGCGATTCGGTGATTATCACTCGGGATTCGGAGAATGGTTCCCGGAAGATTGACCTGCGCCGCTTCATCAATGAACTTCGGCTACTGGGCGACCAAAGTGCGCCCATTGTAGAGATGGATATCGAGTCCACGGCCCAGGGGACAGCGCGCCCGAGTGAGGTGCTCGCAGCCTTGTTGCCGGATAAAGAACTAGACCCTCGCACGTTGCTTTTCGAGCGAGTGGATGTTTTTATTCAGGATGGCGCCCGCCAGGTATCCCCGATGGATGCCCGCTAGGCGCGGGATACAAGTCAATGTCAGACAAAATCACCGCCAATTTGCTCCTCCACAATGCCGGAGAATTACTGACTATAGCCCCGGCATCGGCCGGACCCCAATGTGGGCCAGACCTCTCACAACTGGGGATAATCGAAGCCGGTGCGGTTGCTGTCCGGGACGGACATGTCGTATGGATCGGCACAGACCCCGATACTCAGATTGAGCTGCTCGCTGGGGGACAGGAGATTGATGCCGCCGGCCGGGTAGTCTCACCCGGTTTAGTCGATCCGCACACCCATTTGGTGTTTGCCGCCACCCGAGAGCAGGAATTCGAAATGCGCGCGCTGGGCAAGACCTACGCTCAGATCGCCGCGGCAGGAGGCGGAATTGTTTCATCGGTTGGCTCCCTGCGTCAGGCGGACCGCCAGGATTTGATCGATGGCGCGATGGCCCGCCTGGATACGATGCTGGCGCACGGGACCACTACCGTTGAGGCAAAGAGCGGTTACGGTCTGAATCTCGACGATGAGATCAAGACCCTGGAGGTAGTGCGGGAGGTTAATCGCCAGCATGTGGTGGACATTGTCCCCACGGTTCTGGCCGCCCATGAATTTCCCCCGGAATATCGTCATGATCGAGACGGGTACGTCAAGCTGGTCACCGATGAAATCCTGCCGGCGGTCGTAGAGCAAAACCTGGCGGAATTCTCGGATGTGTTTTTCGAAAAAGGCGTCTTCGACCGTGAGCAAACGATCGCCGTTCAGAAAAAAGCCAAAGCTCTGGGTCTGCAACTGAAATTCCATGCCGATCAATTAACGGATCACGGGGGCGCGATTCTCGCTGCGCAAATGGGCGCGGTCTCAGCTGATCATCTGGAGTTCATCTCCCGGCGGGGGGTCGAACAAATGGCGGAACGCGGTGTGATTGCCGTACTGCTCCCCGGTGCTGGATATTTCCTGGATATGGCGCAACGTCCACCGGTGAGACCGATGATTGAGGCCGGTGTTCCCATCGCTCTCGCGACCGATCTCAATCCGGGATCATCGATGACCGAATCGATGCAACTGATGATGAATATGGCGTGCGTACTTTACAAGATGACGCCGGCGGAGACGTTTGTCGCGGCTACGCTGAATGCCGCTCATGCCATCAAGTGCGGCGATACTCTGGGATCACTCGCCGTGGGCAAACAGGCGGATATAGTCGTCTGGGACGCCGATCACTATCGGCAGATCCCCTACCATTTTGGTGTAAATCTCGCCAAACAGGTAATTAAAAAGGGTGTGATTGTCCCATGAAGTCCGGTCGGTTAGTTCGCTATGGCCTGAGTGCAACTGTGCTGTTGGCAAGCAGCTCATGCGCATTTTATACCCCAAAACCGAGCCAGACTGCCACCGTCGAATCAATCGGAATCCCATTAATGGAGAACGAAACCGCCGAATATGGTCTGGCCGAACAACTGACCGTAGGAGTAACGGACGGGCTGATCGAAGACAACACTCTGCAGGTGGTTGACCCTTCCCGGGCGGAGAGCGTCCTCGAAGCGACGATTCTGACGTATGAGCGCTCGCCGTACACCTATGATATCGACGAAAATGTCTCGGAGTATTTGGTTGAGGTCACCGTGCGCGCGCGTCTGGTCCGGCAGGAAACAGGGGAGACTATTTGGGACGCTGCTTCAATTCGGGCCTGGGGAGAGTACGCCGCCTCGGAGACCGAGCAGGATGGCCAACGCCGAGCTATCGAAAAGCTCACCGAGGAAATCCTCAATCGCACGGTCAAAAGCTGGTAATCCACTTGAGGGGTGATTTCGCGGGAAGATGTGACTGCCTGCCTGGTAAGTACAAGGGGAAAGAAGACGGGTGGAGCTACCGATGAATACAATGAATGCCAAAAACTTCGGGTGCGGAATACAGCTTCCGAACGTATAATGGGGATGTCAAATGCGGTGCAAGAAGGCAGAATACGCCGTAGACAACTAATAATCAATTTTGGCGGATGTGGATGGTGATGACATGAAGCGAATGTATGGTGGTATCCTTTGCCTGCTGGTGTTATCGTTCTTAGGCAATCCAGCGGCGGCAATTGATGATAATGCCGGTACGACTGCCTATAGTTTTCTCAAAATTGGTGTCGGCGCCCGCCCGGCGGCAATCGGCGGGTCCTATGTCGGTCTGGCTGATGATTACTCGGCGCTCTATTATAATCCGGCGGGCATCACCGGAGCGCGTTTGAATACAACTTGGAGTTATGATGTTCCTCCCGGACCGGTCAGCCCAGGCAGGTATTTCGCCGCATCGTATAATTCCTGGATTTCTGATTTTCAGTCAGGCTTTCTGGCCTATATTTCTCCCCTTAACACCAAAACCTGGTTGGGTCTTTCTGTTCAGTATATGGATTATGGGGAACTGATTGAGACCGATGGTGACGGCAACCGGCTGGGGACATTCGGCGCTTCGGATCTGGCTGCGGGACTCACGGTTGCCTCCCGGTTGAGCGAAAATGTTAGCCTTGGCATCACGGGACGCGTCATCCTGGAATCGATTCACGACCGATCTTCCTCCGGCCTGGCTGCTGATTTCGGTCTCATGTATTATCTGCCAGACCATCGCACGCAAATCGGTGCAGCGGTCACCAATTTGGGCGCGCAGATGGACGGACTGACCGAATCGCACAAAGATGAACTCCCGGTCAAATTTGCTATCGGCGGATCACACAAACTGCAGGGTCTCCCGTTCATTTTTGCCGCCGATTTAACCAAACCCATGGACGATGAATTCCGCTTTTCGATCGGTGGTGAGTTTGTGTATTTCTCGCCGTTTTATCTGCGGGCGGGCTTCTCCTCCCGCCGCAATGCCATCGAGACCGGGTCCGGCTCCGATGATTGGGCGGGATTCTCCGGCGGCTTTGGTGTGTCGTTCAACGAGTTTCGGCTCGATTACGCCTTGGGACAACTCTCTGAACTGGGTACCACCCATCGCGTGGGGTTGACTGCACTCCTGTAATGGCCTGACGTAAACGCATATTGCAGGCGTCCGTTAATTTGACGGACGCCTTTGTTATTGTCGGCTTGACCGCGAAATGTGGGCGAGGTACATTGAGAGCCATGAAGATACGACACTGGGTGAGATTGATCGGCGGCGCGGGCCTCGCCATCGGCCTGGTCCTCGCCATGATTTCCGGCTGCTCGCAGCAACCGAGCCCGAAAGAAGCGGTGATGGATTTCTTTGCCGCGTTGCACACCCAAGATACCACGATGGTGCGGCAAAATGTCGATTATTCCCGCGCGTGGCAGTCAGTACAATACGAACTCGAAGAACGCAATGACTCGGCGCGGACCAATATAGACTGGGCGAGTCGCCTCCAGATCGCCCTCTCCGAGGATGGATTTCTGCGGAATCGCTGGACCAAAATGCAAATCGTAATTGGCGAAACCAACGTGTTCGGTGATTCGGCAACGGTCGAAGTATCCTTTATCGACCGCGTTACCCGGGTGCAGTTCTATAACGAAATGGCGCTGGTGCTGCAAGACGGCCAATGGCGCATCGTTTCATTTAGCATTTAGCCGAGCCACACAATTCGTGCACGGATTTGAATCATCCCCGATGCCTGTTTTCGATCCTACAACACCGTTGTCAGACATACCGCTGGTTTTTGTCGATGTCGAAACTACTGGCTTGTATCCCGCCTACGGTGACCGTATCGTTGAGCTGGGTGCACTGAAGGTCCTGGATGACGAGGAGATTGACGCCGTCAGCGAACTGGTCGATCCCAAGCGCCCGATTTCGCCGGGCGCCTCGGCAGTGAACGGTATCACTGATGAGATGGTGCAGGGCAAACCGACGTTCGACCGGCTGGCGCCGTTGTTTCTGGAGTTTGTCGAAGAGGCAATTCTGGTTGCTCATAACGCGCCGTTTGATTTGGGCTTTCTCAGCGCCGAACTCCAGCTGGCCCGCGCGCCGCTTTTGCGTAACCAGGTGATTGATACACTCCAGGTAGCGCGCCGGTATTTGCAGTTGCCGTCAAACTCGCTGGGCAGCCTGGCCTACCATTTCGGCATTCCCACGCCGAACGCGCACCGGGCAATGGGGGACTGCCAGACCACGCACGCGTTATTTAATCACCTGGTCGACAACATCCTGGGGGAGGAAGACCCCACACTGGGCAGCCTGATCGACTACTTCTGCGGTTGGGGGGTGGAGGGTGAACAAACCGATCCTTTGACCTTACTGCCGCCCTCGCTCCGCGGTCCGGTCTATCGCCGGGAACCGGTCGAAATTGTCTATATGGATGCATCCGGCAATCAGACCACCCGCAAGATCCTCCTCAAAGAGGTCATGGCCCAGCGGGATTATGTTTATCTCGTGGCCTACTGTTATGTCCGCGAGGCCGAGCGTATGTTTCGGCTAGATCGGATTGTCAGTTGGCAGCCGGCGGAATTGGAAGGGCCGTTTTAGTGAAATCCATTATGCCACAATGGATTTCTTGACTTAGGCAGCTAATACCCCCACTTTGATTGACGCATAGAAGAAAGGATGCGAATATCTTCGCGGCGCATACCAACTTGAGGATGGCATCGGGATGTTTGATCATAATACCGAAAACAGAGCTAG
>CAYWVO010000080.1:0-6945 GCA_964461835.1 uncultured Ignavibacteria bacterium
TTGACTACGTTATCACAGTCTGCTCCGATGCTGACCAGAACTGCCCGATATTCCCCGGCAATGCCGTCAAAATTCACCATGGCTTTGACGATCCGCCGCGACTGGCTAGATCCGCGAAGACCGAAGAAGAGGCATTATCACACTACCGTCGCGTTCGGGATGAGATTAAAGAATTCGTGATGACATTACCTGAGTCTCTTCACAAGATTTCAGGGCCGTGCGCATGAAACAAAACGTACTATTTCTCTGTACCGGCAATTCGTGCCGCAGCCAGATAGCGGAAGGATTCCTGCGGAAGTACGCGGATGACCGTTTCACGGTCTACAGCGCGGGGCTTGATCCTCGTTCCGTTCACCCCATGGCTATTCGGGTCATGGACGAAATCGGCATAGATATCTCCGGTCAGCAGTCCAAAGGCGTGGATACCGTACTCGGCAAACAGTCGTTCAAGTATGCGATATTTGTGTGTCAACAGGCCGAGGAAAACTGTCCCAGCATCTACCCGTTTGCCCTTGAAAGGCTGTCGTGGCCGTTTGAGGATCCCGAGGTCTTTGAAGGCAACGATGCAGATAAGCTGAACAAGTTCCGTGATGTACGGGATCAGATAGCCGGGAGAATCCAGGAGTGGCTCAAGTCGCTGACTGATAGCGTTGAGAACATCTCACGCCTTTAAGTTAATTATGAGGAGATGAAAATATGACAGCAGATGGATCAGTTGTCAAAAGACTTGGATTTCTTGACCGTTTTCTTACGGTATGGATCTTCGCGGCCATGGCCATCGGTGTGGCGGCTGGACACTTTTACCCAGGTATCGCCGGATTCTGGGACGAATTCTCGGTAGGGACGACCAATATACCTATCGCTATCGGTCTGATTCTCATGATGTACCCACCGCTTGCAAAGGTACGTTATGAAGAGATGGGACGAGTTTTCCGCAACTACAAGATACTGCTCTTGAGTCTGGTCCAGAACTGGGTTATTGGACCCATTCTTATGTTTGTCCTGGCGGTCGTTTTCCTGTCCGGATATCCTGAATACATGGTTGGGCTGATAATGATAGGCCTTGCCCGATGTATCGCCATGGTGATCGTCTGGAACGATCTGGCTGATGGAGACCCGGAATATGCTGCTGGACTGGTAGCCTTCAATTCGGTCTTTCAGGTACTGTTTTATTCAGTATTCGCTTGGATCTTCGTAACCAGGTTGCCACCTCTTTTTGGACTTGAAGGAGTAGCCGTAGATGTAACGATCGGCCAGATCGCAGAGAGTGTCTTTATTTATCTTGGGATTCCGTTTCTTGCCGGTATGCTGACGCGGTTAATGTTGGTGAAAGCCAAGGGGAAGGACTGGTACCATCGCGAATTTGTGCCGAGAATTAGCCCGATCACTCTGATAGCCCTGCTGTTCACGATCCTGGTGATGTTTTCACTGAAGGGCGAACTGATAGTGAAAATCCCAATGGATGTCGTCCGCATCGCCATCCCGCTGTTGATCTACTTTGTCGTAATGTTCCTGGTCAGTTTCTTCATGAGTACGAAGGCCAAGGCAGACTATGCCAAGGCTACGACCTTGAGCTTCACGGCGGCATCCAATAACTTCGAACTGGCCATTGCCGTAGCCGTGGCGGTCTTCGGCATTAACTCCGGTGTGGCCTTTGCGGCAGTTATCGGCCCGCTGGTTGAAGTCCCAGTACTCATAGGACTGGTAAATGTGGCACTCTTCTTCCGGAGGAAGTACTTTGCCGGGGGCGACGCAGAGCTGCAGACTTAATTTCAAGAGGTATCGGAATTGATAAAAAGGTAGCGTAGCCCTTTATTGAACATTTAACCGAACCTGGTCGTGTCAAGGCACGACCACACGAAAGGATACGCTGATGGCAAAGTAGACGAAGTCGCAGGTTGAAGCAAGGGGAATCGATGTGCCAGGTAAGGCGGGGATGACTGGGGATCTGGATATGATCGCCCGCGAGGGGCATATCAGATGCTGGTGGCGGTGCTGGAAGCCGAGGTGACCTGGTTTTGGGGCAACAACGGTATGAGCGGCTGTCGTCAGGCGGCGGCGCTAATGCGTCGCGTGCTGGAAAACACCCGGTTCCAGCAAGGCGGCATATGGTTCCGGCGCATTGCCGGCGTGGCCATCTCCTGTTTGGGCGGATATTTCATCGTTCAGCCGTTTGTCGGAGGCGTTTAAATCAAAACAAGTACCGGATGAAGAGGCTAATTGGATTTAGCTCAGCTTCACGGAACGACCTGCGACAAACTCGCAACTCGACTTGCAGTAGTCCCTATGGAAGGTAAATGGGAAAGTGATGTTGTCAGGATTCGCAGCCTGCCGGGGTCCACATGCTCTTTGATAGTTCATTGAATCACAACGGGTTTCGGTTAACAGCCGGAGAACGAGAACGGTTATGAAGAGGGTTTCACCCGGGGAGCTTCTCCCAACGCTCTTCAAACTTGTTGTAAGCGCCTTATATTCAACAACTTGCGAGACCGTGTCAATTCGCCACGCTAAGCCTTTGTGGTGTTGTGGGTTAGGTGGGCGTACATGTTCCTACCAAACTGCGCAGATCCAGAGGCAAGCCGATTCTCAGCGATATCAGGGTGGAAAATGCCTACGGAATGGCCGATTCTTCGGCGATTTATCTGGGAATTGGTGACCGTCAGAATTGCCTCTGAGACGCACAAGAAACGGGGTCGGCCAAAGCTGACCGACCCCGGTACACACACTATCGGCAAATTACGATTTACTTCATCAGCAGCATTTTCTTGGAATCCGAAAACTCCGGCGTGGTCAATCGATACAAATACACGCCGGAGGCAACTGTATTGCCTCGGTCATCGAGACCGTCCCACCTGTAGCTGTGCGGGCCAGCCGGTAACACCTCACCGATAAGTTGTCGGACAGATCGACCGAGAATATCGTATACTTCCAAATCCACGTGAGAATCATGCGCCAGGCTGAACGAGATGCTCGTTGACACGTTGAACGGATTCGGGTAGTTCTGAGCGAGGATGTGGGACTCCGGAACCCCCGCTGGTGATCCCGTCTTTTCACAGACCGGAATGACGGTTGTCCCGGTGTAGGGATAATTGCCGGTGGTGAATTCAACCACGTCACCAACAACACTGGTGTCCCCATAAACGTCGATGGCGAAGACAACCATGGTGTATGTTGTGTTCGTTTCGAGCTGCACCGTATCCACTCCATTTTCTGATATATCGGCGTACCATGTGCTCAACCTTTCCTCACAACATTCGTACGTCGGCGGCGGGCACGGCCAGCAGTATTGGTAGGTAGTGCCATCACGGAAACGGACAAACCGTTTCTCCAACGTATTATCCGGCTGAAGGAGAGAGATCTCCGACTGGACGATGACGCAATTCGTCTTCTCTAATTCTGGTTCTCCTGCGGTCGGCTTCCCCAAGGGAACCTGATCGGGATCGATCATCAGCACCGTTCCGCTGACATCAACCGGTGGACGCGGCCGCGTCTTGATCGCGACTGCATCAGAGACTGCGTTTTGCTGGTGAACCGTCCAGGGTTGAACTTTGAATGAATAGTCGGTACTCCCCCAAGCGTCGGCGAAGGGATACGACGAATTGTTGCGGTCAAGTTCAATCGTTTCCCACACACCCCCGTCTTCCTGATAGTAAACGCGGTGACCCTGCTCGCTGCTGGTCTCGTCGGGCCAGTGCAGTACTGCCGCGGCGTCCGGACTGTCGCGGTCGACCGTCAGTGTGGGAGGATTGAGTAACTCCTCACCGACCAGCGAAACAACTAGTTTGATATCATTGGCGAGGGGCCATTGCCCCCAATATGGACAGTCGTACCAAATAGCCCGAATAAGACACTTTTCGTCATCATACTCGAGGACTTCGCCGGACATGGCAGAGGTTATTGGTTCCGCAGCTTCGGCGCTGATGCTGGATCGTCCACGAACCCACGCACCGCCAAAATAGTAGAAATCCTTCGGATAGTAGAACCACTGAGTCAATTCATGTCGAGTGACCTCATAGTCTCCATAGGGATTACCGCGGATTCCATTCGCAGCCATCGTTGTTTCCACGACCGTTTCGGTCCAACCATCGGTGACTTCGTAACGGGTAATGGCGTTCGGCAGTGTGATCATCCAGTACGCACTGTCGAGCTTGGGAAGCCCCCAGCCGGTCTCTTCATTCCACCCTGCGTGATACTCCATCGTATCCGCAGTGATTCGGAACAGGTTATAGATATCGTCGAAGTCGTCCAGTACATATCCTTGTTCAGTTCCGTAACTGTAGAGCAAGCTGGCAACGCCGGTTACCATCGCCGCAGCACAGGATGTACCCGTAGCCCAAGCATAGCCGAGCCAAGGATGGGGGATCACGACACTTGTCCCAACAGCAGTGAAATCGATCCAGTGACCTGAGCTGGAGTATAAACCTCCCGTACCCTGACCGTTCATTCCTGAAACTGCGACAGCTTGTTGATGCCCAGCTGGAAATTGGATCGGACTGCCTTCGTCGCCCATATTTCCACCCGATGCAATAACAATCCCTCCCGCCTGTCGCATATTAGCCAATGCTTCATGGAATAGGGCTGAATATACTAGGTTAGTATCTTCGTCGATAAATTTGAAACTGCAGTTAATAAATTGACAGCCATCAGCCCATGCTTCCGTTAGAGTTGCAGCATCCTGCGCATGATCCAAATCGCGATTATACCAGTATGCATTACCTGCTGCTTGCCAATTAATCCCAGCCATTTTCCCTTCACCGTCATTGACTTCGGCCAAAAGTTGAGACATCACTTGGGTACCGTGGTAATGGAAATACCCAGTATCGGTTAGGATGTCCCGATCGTCAAGGTCCGGATGATCGACATCAACGCCGGTATCAATAATCCCGATTCGTACATCCGCGCTGCCGGTGTGAATAGCCCAGGCTTTCGGCAATTCCATTCGATACCAAAATCCCGGTCCATCTCCATTCAGTCCCCAATATCTTTTCTGGTCAGTCGGGTAAAGACTATCTGTCGGCTCAACAATGATCTCGAGTAAATCGGGATCGGCATGAATGCGAGACTCGGCCCAAATTCCAATTGAGCTCCGCAAGTACTCGGCAAAGTTTTGGCTCGACACTGATTCGGGGATCGTGATCTTATACCATTTGTGCATGAATGAAGTGCGCATGGCTTTACCGACTGTATTGTAACGCACAGTATCTGAGGAATTGGCCAACATGAATGCCCGATTGATGTCGATTGCGTCATGCATGATACACGCCAACTCCAATTCTTCGCTAATTGTCCATGGGGTGACTTTTAATAATCCAATATCGGCAAATGGAATTGGTTCTGCCAGGCTATAGGGCATGTACAAGACGTCATCGGTTGCCTGGATCAGAACATAATTATCCTGTGCTTTTGTCTTTGCCGCAACGCAAACTATTACAAACACTATGACCGCCAACACGCTGGCCTGGCCGTTTCGAAGAACTCTATCGTACAACATACTTCACCTCTAAAATAGACACTGGTTTGTAGACCTACCATCCGGCGGTCTGATATCAGCCGCCGTCATCGTTTAGAAGTGAAGAAGGCAATAGATTTTCAAATTTATGGTCGTATTCTCGACCAGGTACTTACTTGCCGTTTGTTCGAGCCATCGGCTGCCGACATGATCCAAATCTGCCCGTCTTGCACCGGGTGCTCATATCTGCGGCATGGATCATAGTCTATTGGTGTTGTATGCTGAATGTAGATAATCTCTTGCCCAATTGACGCAAATTGCGGTTCCATAATCACGCCCAGACATTTGTAATCAGGCCCTCCACCAAATGCCAATATTCTCTGACTACCTTCAAGGTCAGTGATTCTAATTTCACTGCCGGTTTCACTAAATGCACCAAAAACCACTAGTTGACCACTCGGATTCCAGTGTCCATCGCGTACGTCGCCCACCAGCGGTCCTGAATACCAGATGCCACTGGAATCACAAATGCCCAGACAATTTCCAGTGCCGCCACAATGCGCATGACTGGTCAATATGCGTTGGTTTGCCGAGACATCGGATAGACTCCCATTTATAAGAATGCGATGAAGGGAGTCTGTTTTCAAATCGAGGAACCACGTCCCGAAGCCCCCACCTATCCCGGTGGCAACTACCAAGGTGTCGGGTGAATAGTAGAATGCCTGGATAAATCCCCCCTCTCTGACCAGTTCCGGCATGCCATTAGGGAGAGTGACCTTCATGATCGGGCCTCCCCAATATCCGATGTTGTAATACAGCGTAGTCCCATCCGGACTGATACTGGGGCGGAAACCGTTTAGACCAATCAATTCGGCAGGGCTCTCATCGTCGAGCTTCAACCGATAAATGCCGCGCGGCACTTCCTGATTATGATATGCTTGGCACGGGTTGCGTCTAAACCACTCGAAATACGCTGAATCGAAACCGGTATCTTCATAGTAGACGCAATTATCGATTGGGGAATAGACTGGGTTGTTCAACAGCGGATTCGACACAATATCGGACTGGCACGGATTGGGTTGACAGTCCAGGGTATCCGGATCGGCCGGTGGGGGGCAGTCATCCGGATTGTCGAGCGTGTCTACCGTTGGGGGTTCGGTGGTATCCGATGGCTCGCACGTGTCGCCCTCACACGTATCCACCGGCTGACAGGTATCACAGGTGTCTACCGGGCCATCGCCTGGCCCTTCCGGCTTGTCCCTGCATCCACCGAATACAATACTCCACACCAATGCACCAAAAAGCAGCCAGATGAGACAAGCATACCCAGCGCGGTAAATTTGCTTCATATCAGACACCTTGATCACAAAAAACCCATGCATTGCCTTGATTTCCTTTGCCTTCTTCACCATAGTGAATTACCTTCATTCATGAAATTGTAAGCAGCATGGCATCCTCCTTTCGTTTAGGGATTGTCCGAAGCAACTCCCGGATCA
>CAYWVO010000081.1:0-6869 GCA_964461835.1 uncultured Ignavibacteria bacterium
GTGAGTTGAACGTCAACGGACGCCAACCCCAAACGCGTTCGCCGGTGGCTCACTAAGTTTGGAGGTTGCCACCCGATGCGGGAAAGCAGGATGATGTCAAAACCACGTCACTAAAGGCGACTCAGGCGTTTCGACTTCCCTCAAATCCCGTGGATCTAGCTTTTTCAAGAAGCCCGAACATCAGAGCTCAGCCACCGGTGCGATGCACGGAGGTGGTAAATACCCGCGGGATGGTGCACTCTACACATTGACAATTCCCAAAAATGTAGTATGCTGCGGGTAATCGGGGTTGTCGCTTTGCTGAACAATAATCCCGATCCACCCGTTGTTACCGCCAAGTGTTGGAAAGCAGCTTTTTCGCTGGAGGAAATCGTGATGAACCGCATTGTGTTGATTCTGCTCGCCATGTTCTGCTGCGTGCTGATACCCTTGTCGGCATCCGCCACGCAGTACTGGCAGTTAACCTTTTCGTATGACACTGACAACCTCAATCTAACTGGCGCGGTGCCACTGCCGGAGATGCGCAAAGCGGTCCGCACCCCCGGCCTGACCGGTGCACCGATGAAAATTGCTTATTCGCTCGAGTGGCTGAACAACTCCGGTACCACGCTTTTATCCACCGAGGCGGTCGCCCCGCTGGGCAGCCATGTGGCCTTCGCGGAAGGTGAGCCACCCGCTATCTATATTCCCGAATCCGGCGCCTTTGTGGTACGAGTTGCCGGCCCTGCTCCGGGCACTCAGCCGGAACGTGTTCGCCTCCGGCAGACCAGTATCACCGGACGGGCCGCCCGCACCACAGCGCCGCCGCAGGGACTAACCGCCGACCTATATGAGTTTGCCCTGCCCTATCCACAGGCGACTATGGGTACGCTGGACGGACCGCTAAGTGTCACCAAAATTCGGGATACCGGTCCCGATGACAATCGTGTCGTGATGGTGGTCATGGGAGACGGGTACACGGCGACGAATCTGGCAAACGGCGATTTCACCGATGATGCCGATGTCCTGGTGAATGCATTTGGCGACCGCCCGCCGTGGGACTTCTTATTTGATGGCGTAAACATTTACCGGATTGATATCGAAAGTAACGAAGAGGGAGTCGACCACGATCCGTATGGCACTTTCTATGATACCTACCTGCACTCCAGTTTCTGGGTCAATGATATCGAACGACTGTTGGCATTGACCGATACCGGTCCTACCCGGGCCTACGCCGCGGCGAATTCGTATGTCGGCGCCGGGGTGTGGGACGTCATTTTCGTGTTGTGTAATTCCACCAAGTACGGCGGGTCCGGTGGGGCGATCGCCACTTCCTCGGTACATTCTGCCGCCCCGGAGATCATCCTGCACGAAAACGGACACACCTTCGGCAACTTGGCCGATGAGTACGAATCCGCGTACCCTGGCTATCCCCCCGGCGATTACGAACCCAACGTCGATTATGATTATGAGGGCCCCGGCCTCAAATGGCTGGCCTGGGTGGAACCGGAGATACCGCTGCCTACGCCGGAGTCATCCACGTACGACGGCGTTGTCGGTGCATTTGAGGGAGCGCGGTATCTAACCACCGGCATTTATCGCCCGTGGTATAATTGCCTGATGCGGTCGCTGGGACGGCCGTTTTGCCCGATCTGCCAGGAAGCACAGATTAATGAATTCTTCCAGATCGTCAGCATCGCCGAGTCGATCGATCCGCCGCACGGAACGCAGGTAACAGTTGATGAAAGCGGGACAACGTTTGCTATCACCCCGGTCCCGTTCGTGAGCGGTGCGACCTATGAATGGATACTCGATGGTACGGTTATTGGCGAAACCGGTGCCCAGCTGACGTTGACCAACGCTGACTTCTACGACTATACTTCATCATCCCCGGCGATGCTGGAGCTAAACATTGAATTTCCCACGCCGCTGGTCCGTACTGTTACGATCGGTGATTCCTATGCCTGGGCCGTGACCGCCACATGCGACTGCGGGATAGCCGGTGATCTCAATTGTGATGATGCGGTCAATCCGCTGGACGTCAGCTACCTGGTCAGCTCCGTCTATAAGGGTGAGAACGCGATCTGCGCACATCCCGCCTGCCCGTACGACAACGGCGACCTTAATTGTGATACTGGGCTTGATCCTCTTGATGTGGCTTTTCTGGTCAATTTTGTTTATAAGGATCTGGATGCACTGTGTGATGGCTGCGGCCAGTGATTCACCATCGCGCCCGCCACGCCGGACGGCACGAACTCTTTGTAGCCTGGGCATCTTGCCCATAATCATGGCCGGGACGGCCATACCACCTGTGCTCCATCCCAACCAGGATTCCCGACGTCTCGGAAATGAACACGGAGTGATTCTGCCCATTCGAATGCCCGGGCCCCGCTATAGAAGGGCGGCGCACAAATCGATCAACGGGTGGCAACCGCAAACCGGGTCCGCCGCAGGCGGGTGTTATTTGGGGTTGTACAAAGCATGGCGTCGAAACCACGTCCCGGCGTGCGGGACTCAGGGGACTTCGCCCTGCCTTATCTCCCGCCCGATTGCCTTTTACAACCGGTCCTACAAGCATGGATCGCAGCGGCCATCCAGATTCGTAAACACATAGTTCACGAGAATCTGGATATCCAGCACATCAACACCACCACCACTACAATTGACGTCCCCAACCTCCACGGGGCAGGCCGGTTTCGCGCAGCGCCCATCGAGGCTCTTGTAAACGTAGATCACCAGAAATTGGACATCCACCGGATCGACCACGTCATTGCAATTAACGTCCCCGATCAACCCGCAGAAACATTCACAGGCGTCCCCGATGCCGTTTCCGTCGGAATCTTCCTGTCCGGGGTTGTGCACTGTGGGGCAGTTATCGCAGGCGTCGCCGACGCCGTCGCTGTCGCCGTCGGCCTGATCGACATTGTGCACGGTAACACAGTTATCAATCTCGTCAGGGATACCATCGGAATCGACATCACCGGTCAGCCAGCCGACCACGCGCCGGTAAACCTCTTCCCGATTATCGAATCCCGACATTCCTTGCGTGATCGCCTCCCAACCAAACGCAAAGAATACGACCTGATAATTACCGTCCGTAACATGCACCGCGGCGACATCGGAACTGCCATAGTAGGTGTAGATCGGTTCGGCCATGGCGTCGAGCGGTTCGATAACATCAGGGTTGTTTTGGTTCGCGGCGCCACCCATGCCGCCCAGGGCGAGGAAATGGTCATCACCGATCGCATCACCCGGGACCCCCTCGACAATCAAAGGCGGCACCCCGCTGGGGACAAAGCGCACATGCAGGTAATCGCGCAGGAAGGTGGAATCAGCATCATCGGCCAGATCTTCAGCGATATCCTGGCCGGTTAAAAACAGCGTGCCGCCCGCATCCAGAAAACTCCGCAGGCTATCCACGTCGGCAGTGGATAACACCTCGGAGCGGTGATCGCCGGTAAACCAGACCGCAAACGGATAATCGGCCAACGTGTCGAGGGGTGGGGTGGAAAGAGTATCTTTGCCCCAAATCAAATGCGGTACATTCACCGTGTCATAGAGGTTGCCGTACCATTTTTCCAGACGGTCCAAATCGGCGTTGTCATCATCCACGATCAGCACCTGCGGAGGCCCGACGTCCATCCGAATAGATTCAGACCAGGTATAGGTAAACGCATTGGCGTAGTAGGTAAGGTCAAAGGTGACGATGGTCGGGGGGAACGACGGATCTACCGAAAACCGGATCGGGTCGGCGGTATTATCGGCCTGCGTATCCCGGGGGACATCACCGAGCATTGACGAATTCTGTGAAAATGTAATTCCGGGATACGGTTCGGCTGCCTCCACCATCAGATTTTCCGCCGTGGCAGCCGTATTTCCGATGGTCACCAGCAACTCAACATCCGTTTCGCCGGGATCCGCGCGATGATTGCCATCCCCGGAGACATCATCGCAGCCGAAATCCTGCAGTGCGAGATACGGATTGGTGGGGCCGCTATAGTACACCCACGAACAGTAATCATCGATATGGTTGCAGCCGTACTCGATGCGCATGTATCCGTCGTCCTCGCCCCAGCCCTGTCCCCAGGAGTTGCGCATGAACCACACGCCATTGGTGCCCTGCGTATCATCCCAGCCAACCAGGACAACCAGGTGATTGATGCCACCACTTTCGCAGGCATTAAAAATGCCGCCGCCATACCCCTGGAGAGCCGAACTGGCATACACCCCGACACATACCGGGCCGTAATCGTAAATTGCCTGTTTGACTTCCTCGACTGTTGCCGACCAATTGAAGCCGGCATTATCGATACCGAACGGATGCTGAAGCGGGCAGGCGCATGGTTCGTCGGTGGCGCTGTAAGGAAAATCCTGTTCGAGCACTCCGCCGATTTCCCCACAGGCATCCTCCTGATTATAGAAATACGCGAACGATTCACCGCCACCATCGCAGCCCATCCCCCAAACGTTACAACTGACCAGCCATTGTTCGGCGAGATCGATATCAATGCCCTCGACCAGTTTGATCTTGGATTCAACGACCCCGACCGTGGCAAACGCCCAGCAACTGCCGCAGCCACCCTGGCTTTTGACCGGCGTCAGCGGCGTGACATCCCGCCAATCAAAGTACGCGGGCAACTCATCGACCGGTGTCCGCGGTCTGAAGGCCGGTGATTCCGGTCGCGGATCTGGCGGCCGATAACCGGCGAGTTGATCCAGTGAATACTGCGTAGCCGGGTTTTCCCGGATTTCGAACGTCCAGCCTTCCTCACGGGCGACTTGCCTCAAGCTGTCGAGATCCTCGCTGGTGAGCTGGCCATAGACGGGGAGAGCAGACAGCAGGACAAGAACCGCAAAGGCAAATGTCGATATATACCTTGGCACGGCGACCCCCTCGTGGTCGTGGAGTAACTGATATGTACTTTATCAATTATAAGATACTAAAAATCTAAATTCCTACAAGGGTTTTGGGGAATTTTGAATCGAAAAGGGTGGTTTCACACCATTGCAGGAAAAAATGATCGGGCGGCCGTGACATTATTGTCACCGTTTCAGGACACGATAATTCTCTGGCGCCAATTGCAACCGGCAGCGACCATCCCCTGTCATTCCCCACCACAGCAAGGAGTCCCATTCAGGCGGAGATTGGGGCAGTGTATCGACCCTCCCTCTTGCCGTAGGGGGCAGCGACGCCAAAAACCCTACGCCCTCCAGCGGAGGGCGGCACGCTTCTTACCGGTAAATAGGATTGCCAATTGCGGGCAGCGGTGGGTATCACTTGCCGGCAAAGTGATGCACCATTAAAGACTGCCTGAGCGATCACCTCGAAGCCTGCCCCTGCCGGCCTCAACAAGACTCCGGTAGCAGATTTCTGTCGTAATCCGTATGTTGCGGTATGAACCAGCAGGCCGATCCGAAAACCAAACGCGCCGCTTTGATTGTCGCCACCCTCAGTTCATTCATCGGTCCGTTTATGAGTTCGTCGGTTAACGTTGCGTTGCCGTCGATCAGCGACGCGTTTTCCATGGGGGCGGTGTCACTGGGCTGGGTGAACACCGCGTTTCTGCTGGCGTCATCGGTGTTCGTGATACCGTTCGGCCGGCTGGGAGATATTTACGGTCGCAAAAAAATCTACCTCTGGGGCGTGGTCGTGTACACCGCTTCCTCGGTGTTGATTGCCAACGCACAGTCCGGGGAAATGATCATCCTGTACCGGGTGTTTCAGGGGTTCGGCAGTTCGATGATTCTGGCGACCGGGATGCCCATTTTGATTTCGGCGTATCCTGCCGGAGAACGCGGCAAAGCGCTGGGGATTGCGGTCTCGGCGGTGTATCTCGGCTTGTCCCTGGGACCGTTTATCGGCGGCATCATCACCGAGCAGTTGGGCTGGCGCTTTATTTTCTGGTTCAACCTGCCCTTGGGACTTTTGCTGGTCGCGGTGATCTTTTTCATGCTCAAACAGGAGTGGGCCGAGGCGGAGGGTGAACAACTCGATATCGTGGGATCGCTGATCCTGGCCGGATCCTTGTTTACTGCGATGTACGGAATCTCCAGTTTACCGGGGATACTGCCGGGTGGACTGGCGGCGCTTGGCCTGGTCGGGCTGATAGTCTTTGTACTTTACGAATCCCGAATCGATAACCCGGTTATCGATATCAAGTTGTTCCGCTATAACACGGTTTTCGCGTTTTCCAACCTGGCAGCGATGATCAACTACGCGGCCACCTTTGCCGTGAGCTTCCTTTTGAGTTTGTATCTGCAAAATCTTAAAGCTCTCTCGCCACAACAGGCGGGATTTGTGCTGGTGGCGCAGCCGCTTATTCAGGCGATTTTTTCGCCGCTGGCGGGACGGTTATCCGATAAATGGGAACCCCGCATTATCGCCTCAATCGGCATGGGGCTTAATTTTGTCGGGTTGTTGCTGTTGGTTTTTTTGACTCAGGAAACATCAGTCATGTATGTCTTATTCTGCCTGGTGTTTCTCGGTTTCGGTTTTGCGTTGTTCTCCTCGCCGAATACCAATGCGATCATGAGTTCGGTCGAGCGACGCAATTTCGGGGTGGCGGGCGCCATGGTCAGCATGATGCGGCAGGTGGGGATGATGTTTTCGATGGGTATCGTAATGATGCTTCTCGCCCTGACCTTGGGCCAGGCCGAAATCGCCCCCGAGAATTACGGCCAGTTTGCCCGTATGATGCGGATTGCGTTTATCCTCTTCGCGGTCCTACTTTTTGGTGGCATCTTCGCGTCCCTGGCGCGGGGGAAGATGCAGCGAGGGGAGGGATGATTTTTTAGATCACAATTTGTGACCTCAAACGCTCAAATTCACGCTTATTTAGAGCGGTTCTCAGAATAACTTTCCGATTGCAGCAGTTGTTTTTGTCTGCTCG
>CAYWVO010000082.1:0-6541 GCA_964461835.1 uncultured Ignavibacteria bacterium
AGGAATCCAGTCGCCCTGGGCAACGCCCAGGGACGGGTACTATTGATTTCCGCACAGTTTCCAATCTGTCCTCACCTCCCGTGGTGTCGAAACCACGTCGCCGATGGCGACTCAGGGGTTTCGACCTATCTCATTTCCCGCGCATCGAGATAAGTTGTTGGTTTCGTGCGCGGGGTGTGTCGGTGAAGACGGCACTGAAGGTGCGGTCGACTTCACGTTTAATTGCCACTAGTTGCCCGGCATCGTCGGCGGGCAGTTGATCGACATCGAATGACCAGGCCGGTGACTTTGGTGACATCAGGCATTCCACCGCGCGGGCCCGGCGGCGAATATCAGTCACAAATTCAGTGACCAACAATCCGAGCTCGTTTGTCATCTGATCATTTTGTTTTGATTGATTCATGGTTTCAAGCCTACCGATTATGTATTTCCATTCAGTTTCTTTCCGTTCCGGCGGATACGCCGCAGCGCACCCGCCGGCGGGCGGTCAGGGGGTGAGACGGTTTATCGTCGGTGTTTTTGTCGTTCTGGTTTGCCGTACAGCCTCCCAGACAGTCACTACATCCGGTTCGCCACGCAACGCCGGTGAGTAACGGATTTTCAGTTGAACGCCGTCATGGCAGTCGTCAGAGGAGGCGTCCCGAATCGGTACGACCGGAACAACCTCCCCGACTTCATAGCGTTGGGCAGCATGGACAGCATGACTGATCTCTCTGATCTCTTTCCCCTCACGGCAGGCAAGTTGATACCACCAGCCATCCTGGTCGCCGGTGCGATCAACGACTTCCAGCCAGACCAGCGGGGTGCGGCGAAAGTCCAAAAAATCAATGCGCGACGTCAGGAGATCATCGGCTGCGTAGAGACGACAACCGGACGGTGAGGATAATATCTCAACTTCACGCAATACCTGACTTTGTGCAACAACCCGATATGGCAGCGGCCGAATTAATTTTCCTGCTGTGAAATGTCGGGAGACATACCGACGTTGATGGTCAATCGTGCGGGTGATTTCCTCCCCGTTACCAATTCCCTCGATCCATTCGACGAAGAAATGGCAGGATGGCGTTTTCCGTGATTTCTTCGGGTTGATCAGCCAGCCGAACAGGGCGGCCTCGTCCGGCATGAGGCGATTCAGTTCCTCACAAATCTCAGGTAACCGGTCATTAATCCGCTGATTTTTAACATCCAGGAGGAATACTTCGCCCTCCCACTTTGTCGCTGTGAGCGGTAATCCTTCAATTGTTGGTGTCACTACATAATTTTTGCCTGGATCACACGCGCGGAGCAGTTCATCGCTGTTGAATACCGCCGTGCCGGGCGAGAGGCCTGCAGCAAATAGGTATCGCGCGTGACTCAATGGTGACACTCCGGCGGCTGTAGCGGATTCTTGTGTTTTTTCTGATTCGGGAATTTGCCCATCAGCGAAGAACAAGCCGCTGCCGATCCGGGTGCCGGGAGTGGCGCCACGATAGACCAACGATGTTTCCAGCACGCGTACCAAACCCCGGTAGATAAAATGCGCTGTGCGCGTTTGCCCGTCCGGATGTTGATAATCGGTGAACGGCTGATGATCGCAGGTGCGCATGTCGGCGCCGCAGACCGAACACTCGGGGCGGGTAAACTCAAAGCCGATTGATACCTCGCGCAGAACCCCGGAATCGATCCGGGCCGCCAGATCTTCCGCCCCGGTGGCATCTTTGGGCCAGTAAAACCAGACTTTCACCCACTCATGGTCGTCGCGATGAATGACCTCCGCCTTAAAATTCCGGGCAACCGGCAACTGCCGTTTATTGTGGGCAACCAGCACCGGAGAATCGATAATCAGTTCACACAATTTGCCGAATTCATCCGCCGAAAAGCGTCCACCGTGCTCGTTAATCGCATCGGAGACTACCTCCATGGCCCGGATATGGATCGATTCGGCGGTCACCGGCACCGGCGGCGCAATCACCTGGTTGATTTCGTTCGCCAGCGACTCGGCGGTTGGTCGTGGCGCCTGTGCTGTACTGTCGCTGTATTCCTGCCCGGCCGCGGATTCGACTTTTCCCAGTAATTCTCCCAGCAATGTGGGCACGGTTCTCCCTTTCCCTGGCAACTCTTTTTTCGCGTTTCACCCTACCTCCCCGCGCTGGATTTGCACCATTTCGGTAGCACTCTGTGGAGGCGAAAATTGCTAATTCGTTGTGGTTCAACGCGGAGATATCATATCCCGAAAAATTGGTACTTTCCCGCTTGACAGCTGAACATTTGTACAGTATCTACCGATAGAGCACATGAGAGAGACAAGGAGGAGATGTTGTTCAGGCCAACAAAAGAGGCGGAATCCCGACCGACTCGGGTCATTGTCATCCCATTGGCGCCCGGCAGCGGAAAGGATTGCCGGCACGACCGGTGTTTATGTGGCGGGCCGCTGACCGCGGCAGATGATTTTATCGGCTGCGAACACTGCCATCGTCTGTACTGCCCGGAATGCGGCGGTTCGATTGTCAATGGCGGCGGCTGTTTATCCTGCGCCACGTGCGGATATGGGTACTGCGCGTAGCGCGTCCGGTAAAAGCGATGAAACTCGAGCATTTAACCTCATATGGCATACTGCCCCCCTTCATCGAGCGGTGGCGGCAGACAATGGGTGAGGAGCTTTTGGACTGGCAGGCCGATGCGATCGTGCATTATGGATTGCTCGGCCACCCGTCCACCGCAGCGGGCGCCGATCCGCCGCACAATCTCTTAGTCGTCGCGCCAACGTCATCGGGAAAAACATTCATTGGCGAATTGGCTGCCGCCGCCGCACTCTCGCACCGCGCAAAGGTCATCTTCATTGTTCCGCTTAAGGCACTCGCCGCCGAAAAATACCGGCACTTCCGGGAGGTGTTTGGGCCGCTCGGATTTACTACGCATATTTCGACGCGCGACCACCGGAATAACGACAGCGCACTGATTTCCGGCGATTTCGATATTGCCGTTGTCGTGGCCGAGAAATTCCGTCATTTGCTGATTCGCAATTTTGATTTGTTGCAACGGGTCAATCTCGTTGTCGGAGACGAACTCCATCTGCTGGCTGATCCCGACCGCGGTCCGGCGTTATTGTCGGTAATCGAAAAACTCGCCCATGCAGAATTCACCTGCCGGTTTATCGGTCTGTCTGCGCAGTTGCCGGACAGCGATACGGTAGCCAAGCTGCTCAATGCCCGCATCATGCGCGTATGCCGTCGTCCGGTCGAGCTGCGCCGCGGGGTATTGTGCGACGGTGCGTTCCGCTACCGCGAAGATAACTCCGGCGAAACCGGCACCGAACACCTGCTCGAAATCACCAACCGGAACGATGCCACGTTGGAGATTATTAAACAGCAACTGCTCGATGATGAACGCATTCTGGTTTTCAGCAAAACCAAATACGATTGCCATTGCCGTGCGGCGGCCCTGACCGAGGTGTACAGCGTAAACAACGAGTTGACCGACGCCGACCGCTGGATTCTTTCGGCTGATGGTTTTATCACCGATGATTTGACCACCTGGTACAGCCGGGGAATCGGCGTGCATCATGCCGATATGTCGCTGGCGCAACGGGCGCTGACCGAGCGCATGTTTCGTGACGGCGCCTTGCGAATTGTCTTCTGCACCGGCACGCTGGCGATGGGAGTCAATCTTCCGGCGACAACTGTCTATGTTGAAGCCGAACGTTTCTGTGGCGGCCGGTACGGCACGGCTCCGGTATTGACTCCGCTGGAACCACACGAATTTAATAATGCGGCGGGGCGTGCGGGACGGTTGGGCCTGATGACATCCTACGGCCGCGCGATTCTCTGTGCGCAGACCCCGATTGAAGCGGACATTCTCTGGGATACGTATATCAATCCCGCACCGGCACGAGAAGATTTCGGCATCCTGCAATGGCCGGAGACACGGCGACGCATTCTGGAAGCGGTGGCCTGTGGCTTGGTTGATCATCGTGATGCCTGTGCCGCGTATCTGCATCAGGATGCCGGACCATACATTGATCAACTGGCTAAAGATGATTTGCTGGCGGCTGACACAGACGGTCGTCTGCGAGCGACGCCGACCGGCTTAATTGTCGCCACTACCGGGGTGTCGCCCGAATCGATTGCACATCTACGAACATTAGTTGCCCACGCGAGTACGACCGACCCGGTGATCTGGACTGCCGCAATTCTGGCCCTGCCCGACAGTGCGGATATCCGTTGGCCTTATCGACACCGTGGCGCATTCGATCCGTTGGCTGCCGCCTGGCGGGAACAATTCGGGGATGATTTTGAATCGACGCTGTCGCGCACGTTTTCCGAGGCGTTCCGGCCGGAGGTATGGTATCCCCGGCCACAGTTGCGCCGGCGGGCGATTGCCGCCGCACTGGCCTTGGGTGATTGGGCGAAGGGTGAACCGGGTGAGCGCTTGCTTGTCGCACATCAGGCGCCGCCGGGTCGCTTCGAACAGACCGCCGAAACGGTATCCTGGCTGACTGATACCGCAACGGCGCTGGCCGAGGCCGATCCCCGGTACCGGATGAATGCACCGGCACTGGCCCGAATGGCGTTTGAAATGCGCTTCGGGCTGCCGTGGTCACTGCATGAATTGGCCACAGCAGTCAGCGGGGAGATTCCCCGCGAAGGGATTTTGCGGTTGGCGCAACTGGGATGGCGTCATCCCCGGTCGCTGGCACAAGCAAAACCCGGTGATTTTGGTGAGATTTTGCCGTTGCCAATTGCCGAACGGGCGATTGAACGTGGACGGCAGTGGTTGCGCGAGGAAAAACGTCGAACGCCGGCTGAACCGCAGCCATCAACGGCATCGACAGATAAAAACAGCAGCGTTGATAAAACAATATCCAATAAGGAGGCAACTATGCCGCAAGCGTTGACCTTAGACGGCCGACAGGTGCACACACGATTTGCCGTGGCGTTGGGCGATAACCTGTGCACGTTGCGGGCCAAAAGTTTTAAGTACCTTTTTGCTCTGGCCGCGGCACGACATCTGCGCAAAGACGGGTGGATTGACAAGCGGGACATCGAAGCCGGAGAAAACCAGATTAAGTATTTCTATCAGTTGCGACAGGAGCTCAAAGCCGCGCAGGACGGGGCACATCAGCTTATTGAAAACGACGGTTCGGGCCGGTATCGTCTGGCGTTGCCGCGGGACGCGATCCATTTCAATTTCGAACGAATTGTCGATTTCCCCGATTGGGAAATCCGGCAAACCGCGACGCAGTTGAGCCCGCCGGCGGATTATCAGGCGGCGTAACGGAACATGCAGTAGCATGAATTAGTGGGTGGCAGACGGCTCGTCTGCCCCGGCGATTGGAATTTGGCAATAAGCACCGTATTGTGTCACCCCGGCGCACCTGGGGTCCAGGGCGATGGGGAATGTGGGGCCGTCGCGCGGGCATCTGGCCCGTGATACCTTACAATTGAGCAGGTGAGCAGTACCCGGGTGGCCCTGACGTTCGTCAGGGTCTCTAGGTGCCATAGGTTATGTGCCAAATCCCATCGCGCCTGGAAACCCTGATCTCCGGGATCGCTGTCCGCGCTCCCTCAGATCAGGGCCACACGCCTAATCATTAGAAACTGCTTCCTTTGACGTTTGCCAGTATGTTGACCAAAACACAACAAAGAAGAGAATCACTGATGCTACCAATAAAACTACGTCGATAATCATAATAATCCGCAGATCACAGGGAGGATAAGGTTCCTTTGAATGATAGAGCAACAGTGCAATTAATGGTATCCCCACAAAGTTGACCAAGTTACTAAGTGAAAAGGTCAAAAGGCGCATCGACGACTTAAGCCAAGAAAATCTTCGCTCTGGATGTTTTTGCCATGGAGAATCAAAATGATCCTCGAGGTAGCGACCAATGCGACCGATTGAGAGAGCTTCTGAAAGATAATTGATAAAAAGGCCAAACGACAAAATCGGCACTACCAAAAACGCTTGGTGCCAGTGGCTATCAAAGGCTAATGTAATCAGTGCTCCTGCTACAGCTAGATTGGCAAGGTAAACATTGTGCTGAAATTTGCTCCGCTGAGCAATTTCATTTCGAAGTGCGTCGTATTCTCTATATTCGAGATCCGGCTCCATATACAATTCCATGTATTTTTTGATCGACTGGCGTGCTGCTGGGCCCCGATCAGAGTTTTCAAGTGCTTCGGTTGCTATACTTCATTTTCCTCAAATTACACAAATCTCGCCCACCCACTAACCGATGGGCACCCGCGCGACGTCGGTAGACAGTATCACCTATGCTATCTCTCATTTTGTCTGCCTGTGTTTCCAGGCTCATCAGATTCATCAGTCTTCTGCTTCGGTTCTTCGCCGTCCTCCGCGGTTGCATCAAAAATCCGTTGTATTTCTTTGCGCGACTTGTCGTAAACCTTCTTCTCTGAATTCACAATTTCCGTATAACCTTTGTCGAATTCTTTGATCAAGGCAGGCGCTATAGGTATAGTATTTCCAAGCTTTGTTATCGCTATCATGTCTGTAGCTTTGCCTACGCCCGGTGCAACTTCTGCACGTCTTTTGGCGAAATAAGTTA
>CAYWVO010000083.1:0-5828 GCA_964461835.1 uncultured Ignavibacteria bacterium
CCCAAGGGCAAGTCATAAATACAAAAAAACTTGAACCCTTTTTCAGGGACGACTACGTAAGTTATTTGGAGGCAAGGCGATTTACCTGGGTGGGGTGTTGGCGCAGCATTCGATTTTCCACATCACTCAAACTCGTCGATAAGACTAATAACACTCGTCGCATAAAACTGCACTGGTGTAGTAATAATTGACTTATTGCGGGAGGAATCATGCGCTCGTCGCTACGGGTTGGATTGTTTAGCGTTGTATTTGTATTGATCTTGACCGGGCTCGGCCTTGCCGATACCCCGACGCACTATTACTTCTTCAACGATCGCATCGAGTTGGAACTTATTCCCAATCAGGTCGCGATCCAGTATCGCCCGGGGGCAGATCCGAACAGCACTCCCACGGCCCTGGCCCGTGGTAATCGTCTGGTGGCCGACCAGCAGGCGGTGTACGCCGGTCGCTGGCATTTGCTGACCTTGGTGAACGCCGCAAATACCCCCGCCGAGCTTGACAAACTCGCGGCAGAGATTGGCACACTCAGCGACGTGGAATTTGTCTCGCCCGTGTTTCGCAATGATCGCGGTGGTTGGCTGGTGGTCCAGCCGGATATTCTGATGCGCCTCAAGTCCACGAATCCTGCCGACGCTGCGGCTATTACTCAATCGCTGGTCCCCGGTGGACAAATCGTCGAGGAAGATTTTGGCGGCATGACCGGCGCCTACCGCGTATCCGGCGGAACCAGCGACGGTTTTGAAGTGTTGGCCCGTGCCAACACCCTGGCTGAAGATTCCCGTGTTGAATGGGCAGAACCGGATTTTCTGTTCCAGGCGTTTAAGACGTTATTTCCCAACGACCCTGGTTTCGATAACTGCTGGGGCATCCACAACGAAAGCCAAACCGGGGGCACCTACGATATGGATATGGATGGCCCCGAAGCCTGGGATATCAGCACCGGGAGTTCAACCGTGAAGATCCTCGTCATGGATGATGGGACCCAGCAGACGCATCCGGACATCAACCAGTATGGCGGGCGGGATTTCACCGGCCAGGACTTAGGCGGCAACCCCGGCAACCAGTGCGACAACCATGGCACGGCGGTTGCCGGTTGTGTCACTGCCAAAATCAATAACAGTATCGGTACCGTGGGTATCGCCCCGGACTGCAAAGTCATTGCCGCCCGTTGTTATATCTCCACGGTCCCCTGTAACGGTACCGGGTCGGGATCGGCCAGTAATCTGATTAACGCCCTCGACTGGGCAGATGTCCAGGGCGCACGAGTTTCCAATCTGAGCTGGAGTGCGCAAACCAGCAGCGCCCTGACGGATAAATACTCAGAAACACGAACCAACGGCATGGTGCATTTCACCGCCGCGGGCAACGATGGATCGACGTATATTGGGTTCCCCGGTGGCTTATCGACAGTCAATGCCGTATCCGCACTGAATGATGACGGTGAACTCGCCGGTTTTAGTACGCATGGCCCGGATCTCAGCTTTGCTGCACCGGGAGTCTATATTTACACCACCGATCGCACAGGCGGCGACGGCTACACCGGTGGTGATTATGCCATAGTCAACGGGACCTCATTCGCCTCTCCCTATACCGCCGGCGTGGCTGCTCTGATTTTCGCCGTTGAACCCGGCTTGACCGCTGTTGAGGTGGAAGACAAACTCAAATGCACCGCCGTCGATATGGGTGATCCGGGTTTCGACGATGAGTACGGCCATGGGTTTGTTAATGCCCGCAGTGCGATCTTCCTCCCATGGACTGACACCGACGGAGACGGGACCGAGGAACCCTGTGATAATTGCCCAAGCTTTTACAATCCTCTGCAGGAAGATACCGACGGAGACGAAATCGGCGACTCGTGCGACACGTGTCCCTTCGATGAATTCAACGATGTCGATGATGATGGGTATTGCGGCGATGTCGATAACTGCCCGGACCAATTTAATTCCGACCAGCTTGACGCGGATCTGGATGCAGTCGGTGATGCGTGTGATAATTGCGTGAATACCTACAACCCGCTGCAGGAAGATGTCGATGGGGACGGCATTGGTGATAGCTGTGAGGTGTTGCGCACGTGGCTGGTCGAAGCTGACGGCTCGGGTGACGTGCCCACGATTCAACTGGCGATCGATTCCACCACTCACGGTGACACGGTCAAACTGGCTGATGGTGTCTATACCGGCTACGGAAATTACAATGTTGACCTCGAAGGTCGCCGTATTCTGGTCACGACCGAAAACGGCCCGGGCTCTACGATCATTGATATTCAGGGATCAACGGGCTCGCCACGCCGCGGATTCTTGATTCAGGGCGAAGAGACCCTGGAGACCATCATTGAAAACGTGACTATTGCCGGCGGCTACGGCACGGTCTTCAACGGATCACCCAGTGGCGGAGGAATTCTGTTCAATGAAGCATCAGCCACAGTCCGGAATGTGGTCTTTACCGGCAACGAGGCGGTTGCCGGTGGCGCCGTGTACGCCTTCCGCACTAATCCACACTTGATCAATTGCACCTTTGTCGACAATACCGCCTCCCTCGGGTCGGCAATCTTCGCTTACGACGAGGCGGACGTCACCGTCGAAAACTCCATTATCGCCTTCAACGAATCCGGGCAGCCGGTTTCGTGTTACGAATCCAGTGCAGCCACAGCGTCCTGCACCAACGTCTACGGCAATGCTGCCGGTGACTGGGTCGGATGTCTGTCCGGCCAGGAGGGCTCCAACGGCAATATCCTGCTGGACCCGATTTTCTGTGATTACGCAAATGGAGACTATGGTATCAACAGCGCCTCACCGTGCGCACCGGACAACAACGCTTGTGCAGTCCTCATGGGTGGCATGGCCATCACCTGTTTCTGTGATTGCGCCGCCTTCGGCGATGTGAATCTCGACGGCTCCATCGACCCGCTGGACGTCTCCTTGATGGTCAATTTTGTCTATCTGGGCTTGGACGCGCGCCAGCAAATTCTCACTTGTGATGGTGAGAACGGCGATATCAATTGCGATGGTGGGGTTGATCCGCTGGATGTTTCATTCTATGTTAGTCTAGTCTATCGGGGATTGGGAAGCGTCTGTGACCCGTGCACAGACCTATAAGAGAACCATAAGCGCCAGAGGAAGGCGCGTCCGAATTGGCCAACGGGAACCGCTTGGCCATATGAATAATGTTTAATTTTGTCCTGAGGACATATCGATAATACTCATTTTTGGGGAGGTTATTATGCCGTCACGCCGTCACCGCCAAGTATCCGCGTTACTCCTGGCCGGCCTGCTGTGCCTGACCGGGATCGTTCCCGCAGCCGCCGCCGACCGGCCGGAAACGCGCGTTGTGGAATTGAAGAAACTCAGTGAAACCTTTGCGGCGGAACTCGCTGCCCGGCGTACGCCACTGTATTACGACTTGCTCGCCAGCGTCAATCCCCCACAACAAAAACTCAATGCGAGCCCCAACATTGCATTGATGTTCATCAACAAGCGTAGCCATCCGGTATACTACATTGTCAACAATATCAATGCCGCTCGCACCATCAGCACGGACGACATCTGGCTGGGGGGATCGTCCGGGTTTGATTTGACTGGCTCCGCGACAACTTTAGGTGAACTTGCCATCTGGGACGGAGGTGGCGTCCGTACCAGCCATGTGGAATTCGGAGGCCGGGTCACCCAGATGGACAGTCCGGGCGGTACCCATTTTCACGCCACGCATGTCGCCGGTACGATGGTTGCTTCCGGAGTCAGCGCCAATGCCCGAGGTATGTCCAGCGCCGCCCAACTTGCCGCCTATGAATGGACCAACGACAATTCCGAAATGGCCTCGGCGGCGGCGGACGGGATGCATATTTCCAATCACTCCTACGGCTGGGCCACCGGCTGGCGATACGATGGTGACTGGTACTGGTTCGGCGATGTGACAGTTGACAGCGAAGAAGATTACGGTTTCGGTTTTTACGGCGCTGATGTGCGTGCCTGGGACCAGATCGCCTACAACGCCCCATACTATACGATTGTGTCCTCAGCGGGGAACGATCGGAATGACAATGGTCCCAGCGACCCCGAGGACGGACACTACTATCTGAACAACGGTATATGGACTTTTTCCACCGAGTATCGGCAACCCGATGCGCACAGCGGCGGGTACGATTGCCTCCCCTGGCACGGCAACGCCAAGAATATTATCACCGTGGGCGCGGTCGGCGATGTGTCCGGAGGCTGGTCTGATCCCAGTGACGTCAACATGACCTCCTTCAGCAGCTGGGGTCCGTCCGATGACGGCCGAATCAAACCGGATATCGTCGGCAACGGCTCCTCATTGCGCTCGACGGACGATGACCATGACACCGACTATCTGACTATTAGTGGGACTTCGATGAGTTCTCCGAACATCAGCGGGTCGCTCAATTTGTGTGTCCGCTACTATGAAGCGACACATGCGGATGAGACCCCGCTTTCCGCTACCGTGAAAGCACTGATGATCCAGACTGCCGATGAAGCCGGGATAGGACCCGGACCGGACTATAAATTCGGCTGGGGATTAATGAATACTCGTCAGGCTATTGAAACCATCCAGGCCGATTCCGCCGCTCCCGGGGTCATTCTGGAAGAACAACTTGCCGATGGTGAACTACACGAGTGGAAATTGATCAGCGACGGTGTGGATCCGGTCCGCGTGACGATCGCCTGGACCGATCCCCCGGGCACCGTGCCGCTGGCGTCGGTTGATCCGCCGGATTTGATTCTGGTCAATGACCTCGATCTGCGACTCGTGCACGAAACATCAGGGACCACGCATGAACCCTACATCCTCGATCCGGCAGTTCCGGCGAATGCGGCCACCACCGGCGACAATTTCCGCGATAATGTGGAGCAAGTGCACATTGGGGAACCCGAAGCAGGTACCTATTTCGTGCGAGTTTCCCATAAAGGGACGTTGGCTGCACCGCAAAACTACTCTCTCGTTGGATCAGCGCGCATTTTCAGTTGTGACTGTGCCCTTTTTGCCGACCTGAATCTGGACGGCAACATTGATCCGCTCGACGTTGCGTTGATTGTCAACTTCGTGTACAAGGACTTAGACGCGATTCAGGAAATCGACACCTGCCCCGCGTCGAACGGAGACTGGGATTGTGACGGTCAAATCAATCCCCTGGATGTAACCTTTTTCGTCAATTATGTATATAAGGAGCTCGGTGCGCCCTGTGACCCGTGTGCCCCGTAGGGAATAGCGTACAATCGATAAATGCATTGAGCCGGAAGTGATCGCTTCCGGCTTTTTCTTATGAATATTCTCAGCAAATCACCGATATACCGAACAGGTTTTCGATTCATGAACCTGAGGAGATTCCACATGAATAATCGCCGCAACGCACGACGTCTTCTGACTGACAAAGACCTCACCGTCTATGACCGGGAAACCTGCGAACCCCGGGGCCTGATTATCAATATGTCGCGGGACGGCTTCTTATTGTGGAGTGATTGCCCGACTGAGCCGCAGACGGCATATCGATGTTTCATTGTGCTGCCGGAAGTTTTGCATGGGGTTGTGCATCTGGAGTTTGAAGCGGTATGTCAATGGTGTTCCTTCGATGAGGCCACGCAAAAGCACCATGCCGGCTACCAATTCCAGAATGTATCTGCTGACAATCGTGCAATCATCGAAAACATGCTGGCTTCCTGGTTCGTCAACCCTGCAGAACCGGTCGCAAAATAATGTGTCCGTACCGTCTCTTTATCAATAAGAGATAGTTTATCGGTTTTTGCAGGACCACCCAACCATATCATCCCCGCCTTTTTATCTTGTCATCCCCGCCTTTTTATCTTGTCATCCCCGCC
>CAYWVO010000084.1:0-5810 GCA_964461835.1 uncultured Ignavibacteria bacterium
GTCGATAAGGTGCGCCATCCTTATGCGCACACCAGGCAGCCATGACCGTATCGGCAAAATTGAGACCAGTGGTAATCGGGACGGTCGGTCGAAAACCCACCATATAATGATATAAACCGGGAACAGTCACAATCCCCACCCGTACTTCATGAAGGGGCTGTCGGCGAAGATTGACAATCCAGTATTCGATAATCGCGACGTTTTTGGAATGATCATACGACCAGGTGTACGAATTCTGATGTACGCGGATACCGATTGGACGATGACGTTTGCCGACCACCAGATCAGGATTAACAAAGGCCGGATCAGTCAATGTATCATAGTAGACGCACGTGAACTGCTGGGTGGCTCTGGCATCCGGATCAAATAGTGGGCTGTTCGGGTCATCCGATTTCGCGATTATCTCTCCACCGTTTTCATACGATTCCGGGTACAACTCATTAAGCCAGCTCTCCTGATCCCAAATCTTAACACAATCATGAGCCGTTGTCACCAGCGTATCATACCCGTAAATCCCCTTGACCAAAGCCCCGACCCACAACGCGGCTTCCACGAAGCTTGCCGATGACAGCGATCCGCTAGAGGTTGCTTCCCAAAAGCGCTCCCCACTTTCGGGATCAACAAGGGGATCCCAGGGTCCACCGGGAGTCCCGATCACTCCCCAGTTCGTCACCGGCAGAGTCAGCGCGCTGGTGCGATGAATTTTGAACGTGGTATACGGAACGTCAGCGAATACCGTCGCGAACTGTGCAAAACTCCCTATTGTTACAAATATGGTAACCGCAATGATTCGTCTCATATCCTACCCCACAACACCCCCGCATCATCCGGGTGGAATGAGGATTGTGCATCCCTGGGTGCTCGCCTTGGAATCCCCTAAAACCTATTACCTCAGGTAGTTTTTCGCAAGGGAAAGTGGGAATTTATTTCCAGGAGATTTGCTAAATGCCCGCGTGGCCCGGCTGGCGTGGCCCTGGGCTTTGCCCAGGGTTTCTAGGAGCGTTGATTCTGGCCACCAAATCCCATCGCGCCTGGAAACCCTGATCTCCGGGTGCGCGTTGCGCTCCCTCAGATCAGGGCCACACCCGCCGCTGGGGCAGACCAGGAGGTCTGCCGCCCACGGGCGGGGAGTCTCGGGCAGGCTAAAGGCCTGCCGCGCACACAATCACAGTGAAATGTTGCAGTGGAGCAGCATTGTTACTCCAGCACCAACTCTTCATTCTTCAAAAAGACGGCGCGGGAGAAATCACTTTCGGCAGCGATGATGGGAGTGCTGAGTTGTTTGGTCTGTGCCAGGGCAATTTTGTCGGGCCAGCGGGAGAGAAAATCAAACAGCGGCATTGAACCCTGATGGATCGGCGTGGAGAAGGTGAGGATCGAATCTTCAACGCTGCCATCTTCAAAAAACTCTACCGAGGTCAACTTGAAGAATTTCCTGAGGCCAAAGGGCGCGAGCCAGCCGGGCCATTCGATTAACTCGCCGTTGATCCGCATGCGGGCATCCCGGACGGGGAACACTTCCACCAGTTCTTCGCCGCGATCACCCCGGGTGGAATAGATGAGGCGCGGCAAGCGGTCGGCCGGGGTGTAGACATCCAATGCGCATAACTGCTGGCCGGGGTGGAGGACCTTGTAGCTTCGTAATTGACTGGAAACCCAAAAGATAGGCTGTGCGGCCAGGATAAGGACCAACGCTCCCAAGGTCGTCAGCAACCGGGCGGTCCCCATCCGGCCCCGCAATCGGCGAGGCGTATAATCCCTGTCGGAGCGCACCCGGTGAATCAAGTGGATTAAGAGTCCAATCAGGATCAGGCACCCGAAGGAAAACAGGGTCGTGGCCAGGATCGGCAGGGACGTGTTTACCATTGACAAAAAGCCGGCCTAAACAACAGTTTCTTGCAAAAATTCCACTAGCTCAGTGTGGATAACTCTTCAATAACCGAATTAAGAGTTTTTCTTATTCCACAGGGAGGCAATAGATTATGCGAATTTCCACAGTATTTCTATGCTTATCAACACCCTGCTCTGCGGGTGTTCTCCCCTATCTCTTCTTTTCGGCGGAAGAGGCTGTCTCTTTAGGGGTTGGAGTGCTTGGAGTTGAGCTCTGCGGGAGATCCCGTTCTTTGATATCCCCCATATTGCAGTGCCCCTGGAAAACCGAACCCTGCTCGATCGCCAGCGATTTGGTGACGATGTCGCCGTAAATCACCGACTTGGCCTGCAGCTCGGTTTTCTCGGTGGCGTGAATGTTGCCCCGAATCGTTCCGGCAATGATGGCGTTCTTGGTCTTAATCGATGCCTCGACCTCACCGGTGTTTCCGATGTTAATGGTGTCGGAGACGTTGATTTCTCCGGTGACTTTACCGTCGATACGCAATGTACCGGTGACATTGAGTTTGCCGTCGAACACAGAATCTTTTCCAATTACGGTATTCAATTTGTCCCCCCGTGACGTCGTCGGGACCTGTACAGGTTCGTCCTTTTTTTCAAACAAAGCCATGTGCCTTTCCCCCGTGAGGCAAAGCGGGCTGCCGTTACCATCCGCACCAATCGCAAATCTAGTGCGACAGGGATGACTCCACAACACCTTTTTCCGGTTTACGCAGGGAAATCTATGGGGTTCCACTTTCCGGCTTCCTGCCGGTGTTTGATGATCGATCCTCCTTGCGCCGCTTTTCCCACCAGTCCAGGCGCTTGGCAATTTCCCGTTCAAAGCCGAATTTGCGGGGATGGTAGAATGCCCGGCTTGCCAGCTCCTCCGGCAAATACCGTTGGTCTACTACCGCGTCCGGGTGATCGTGCGGATATTGATAATCCTTGCCATACCCTTCGGCCTTCATCAAGCCGGTCGGCGCATTGCGCAGGTGATAGGGCACCGGCAGGGATGGATTCTGGCGCAACGTGGTATCCACTGCCTTCTCCGCCTGGTAGAGCGCGTTACTCTTGGGGGCGGTGGCCAGATACACCGCCGCCTCGGCCAGCGCGAGCTCTCCCTCCGGCGTCCCCAGAAAATGGTAGGCCTCTTTGGCGGCGAGGGCCACGCTCAACGCCTGCGGATCGGCCAGCCCGACATCCTCCGAGGCAAATCGCACCAGCCGCCGCGCGATATACAGCGGATCCTCCCCGCCCCGTACCATCCGGTACAACCAATACAAGGCGGCGTCAGGATCGGAACCGCGCAGGCTTTTGTGCAGTGCGGAGATTAAATTGAAATGCTCTTCCCCTGACTTGTCGTACAACTCAGCCTTGTGCTGGAGAAAATCGGCAAGGAAATCGCCAGTGACGGTCACGGTTTTTCCAGACTCCAGCGGCTGCCGGTTGACCAGAGCGATGCCTTCCACAATCGCTAATGCCCGTCGTGCGTCGCCATTGGCAAACCGGGCAATGTTATCAGCGATCTCATCAGTGATCACTAATTTGAGCTTCCCGAGACCCCGCTCCCGATCATTGAGTGCGCGAGTAATCAGCGTCTTGAGATGTTCGGGTTGTAATAGATGCAGCGTGTATACCCGGCAGCGACTCAGCAATGCCGGGATGACTTCAAAGGACGGGTTTTCGGTCGTGGCGCCGACCAGGATAATCGTGCCCTTTTCGACATGGGGGAGCAAGGCGTCCTGCTGAGCCTTGTTAAAGCGGTGGATTTCATCAACGAATAAAATCGTGCGGCCGCCATCGAACGCCAGACGTTTTTCCGCCCGGGCAATGGCAAGTCGCACTTCTTTGATCCCGGAGAGGACTGCCGAAAACGGCAGGAAGTCGGATTTCGTTTTGGCGGCGATCACCTGGGCCAGCGTGGTCTTACCGGATCCCGGCGGTCCCCAGAACAACAGGGAGGTGATCGATCCCTGGTCAATCGCCTGCCGGAGCGGTTTACCCTCCCCCACCAGGTGTTCCTGCCCGACAAATTCATCCCAGTCGCGGGGACGCAATCTGGACGCCAGCGGTTCCGGGGAATCAAGCATCTCAGGTGCTATCCTCACTGGGAGAAAGGGCGGCAATGAACTCCCGGGCGCGATCGATGCGCCGCAGGCAGCAATCTTTGCCCAGAATGCTGGTGATATCAAACATACCCGGTCCTTTCGTGCGGCCGGTGAGAGCCAGGCGCAGGGGATGAATGAAGACGGCGACTTTTTGCCCGCGCTCTTCAGCGAGATTCCGGAGCACCTGTTCGGTGCGCTCTTTGGTAAATTGAGCCTCAGGCATTGCCGCGTAGGCGTCCCGCACGACCGTCAAGTTATCGATCGCTCCCTGTTTGAGAAAATGTTTTCGCACACCCTTTTGGTCATATTCGAGGTCGCCCCGGAAATAAAACGCCGCCATGTCGAGGAAATCGGTCAGGAAATGGAGCCGCTCCTGCACCGACTTAACCACCTCAAGCATCCAATGCCAGCGCGCCTCAACCTCCAGCCGGGTGGCCAAGCCACTTTCCATAATGAGCGGCAGCAACCGGCGTAGCAGCTCATTGGGATCCATTGCTCGCAGATATTCGCCATTGAGCCAGGTCAGTTTATCGGTGTCAAAGACCGGATTGGTCGACGTCACACGCTCCAAGCTGAATGCGTTGATTAGATCTTGAGATGGGAGATATTCGCGGTCGTCACCCGGTGACCAGCCGAGCAATGCCAGGAAATTGACGAAGGCTTCCGGCAGATATCCCTGTTCACGGTATTCAGTGACCGCCACCGCCCCCCTGCGCTTGGAGATTTTCTTCTTGTCTTTGCCCAGAATGAGGGGAAGGTGGGCAAACTTTGGCGGCGTGACCCCGAGTCCCGAGTACACATGCAGTTGTTTGAACGTGTTGGTGATGTGATCGTTGCCGCGAATCACGTGGGAAATTTGCATGTCGGCGTCATCGACCGCGCAGACAAAATTGTAGGTCGGACTATGGTCGCGGCGGACGATGACGAAATCGTCCAGTTCGTCATTACCTTTGGTCAATGTGCCCAGAACCAGATCATCGAAGGTTGATACACCCTCTTCAGGGAGCCTTATGCGGATGATTTTCGGGGTGCCTTCCGCATCCAATCTGGCGCGTTCGTCGGCGGTCAAATTCCGACAATGCCGATCATAGCGCGGGTTTTCACCCCGGGCAGTCTGCTGCTGACGCATCTGATCCAGCCGTTCCGGCGTGCAGTAGCAATAGTAGGCGTTGCCGTTGTCCAGCAGCCGCTGCGCCGCGGCCCGATAGAGTTCGGTGCGTTGTGATTGAAAAAACGGCCCCTCGTCCCACTCCAGACCCAGCCAACGGAGTGATTCCTGGATTGATTCCACCATTTCATCGGAGGAACGGCTGCGATCAGTATCCTCAATACGCAGAATGAAGCTGCCGCCATGATGTCGAGCAAATAACCAGTTGTAAACCGCAGTCCGGGCCGTGCCCACATGGAGATGCCCGGAAGGAGAGGGGGCAATCCGGACCCGAATCGTGGTGAGTAAGGCGCTGTTAGACATTCCGTATCCCTTGCGAAAAATCTCAACCCTGTCCGACAGGGAATGAACGGAATCTATGTGGAAACACCGGATAATGCAAGGTGGGTCGGCGGTGCAGCAAATACAGAAGTAACTGCAGGGTTTGTCAACGCCTGCAGTTACTCAGTGAAAGGTGGCATTTATGCGCATTAGCCACCGCTCCGGTAAAAGACGGCGCCGTCAGTCTAATCACCCTCTGTGTTAGATAGAAAGTTCGATGATCTTCAGCACAAAGGGGATGGCGAGCGGCAGTACATTAAGCGTGGTGTTCATGATAACCCTCCTTTGATGATTTGTCTACACCGAACTCGAAAAAGTTCGTCAATGTTTGATATTCAAAA
>CAYWVO010000085.1:0-5742 GCA_964461835.1 uncultured Ignavibacteria bacterium
TCCTAGAAACCCGGACAAATGTCCGGGCCACGCTCTGAGACGCCTGCCGCGCACAACACGAGGCGCTGTCAATCCCGTGCTACGCACGGGCAAATGGATTCCGGCTCAAGGCCGGAATGACAGAGGAGGAGAAACCAACTACTCGGGGCCGACGACCGGGGTGGTTTCCTCCGGTGGTGGGATATAGGGGATATCACTAGCCGGAACAATCATCTGGTTGAGATAGCCATAGAGAGGAATGTGTGTGTTCTGCCGGTTGCGGGAAATTTCGATGCGCCCGGAGGCGCCGTTATAGATGATGTTACCGGCCAAATTGTCACGGAATAAGCGGCGATCAATGAGTTTTGCGGCCGCCAGCAGCACGGCGTCGTAGGTTCGGGCGGCGATGAGGTCCGGACTTACGGTGTAACGTTTCATCCAGGTGGTGGCGAAGCGGCGGTATTTGCTGCGGGCGGGATCGAGATGTTCGGCCGAGGCAAAAATCGCGCCCTCCAGAAACTCCCGCGAACGGTCCAGCGCCTGCGGATTAGCCCAGCCGTCGGTGCCATAATATTGCCCATACAAATTATAAAAACGCAACTGCGGGAGGATATAATTCAAATCCTCGGCGTCACCCGGAAGAAAGATACCGTCCAAACGCGCGTGCACCTGTTCCTCGTCAAGGGTGTCATCATCCTCGGTATAGAAAATATCTTCATCATACAATTCATCGAGGACGGTTTTTTTCAGGGTCATGATTTCTTCCCGGTGATCGGTCACGCCCGGTTCATACAATTGAATGGGGAAGACGCGCGCGCCACGATCGCGGGCGGCATCGGCGAAGGTGTCGGCGATTTCTTTGCCGTAGTCGTCATCGGGGGCGATGATCCCAAAGGTATGTGCGCGGCGTTGTTTGATGGCGTGATCGACCAGCGTTTCGGCCACAATGCGGGGTGACACCCCGAGCTGGAAGAGGTGATCTGATTTGTCGGTTAACCCCTCCTGGGTGGCCATGGGCGCAACCTGGGGGATGCGTTTGGTGGCCAGAACGTGGGTCACCTCCAGGGTTTGCTCACTGGTCAATGGACCGACAATGGCATCCGCGCGCGAATCGGCGACTGCACGCGCGGCCTGATCGATATCCCGCTCATCGCCATCAAAGGTCTCAGGAATAATTTCCATGAAACCGCCGTCGTTGGTTTCCCAGTGTTCAGCAGCAATCTGGGCGGCGCGCCGCATGGTGATGCCGTACTCGCTGAATTGTTCTCCTACCGGATAGAGCAACCCAATATAGGTGGTTTTTGTGTGGCGACGCTGCAGCTGGGAGATGCGGGTTTCGACATGGTCAACCCAGGCCGCCTGTGGATTTTCCTCTAGCGCTTGGCGATACTGTTCCTGCGCGAGAGAATATCGCCCCTGTTGTTCATACCGACGGGCACGGGCATAATAATATTCACCTTTGAGCCGACCTTGCGGAATGACTTCTTCGACCTCCCGCAACTCGGCATCCGACAACCAGCGTTCAAACAGCGGGATCAGGGCGGAGGTGATGAGGTATTTGGTGCGCGGATCGCGGGAACGATGATACGCCCGCAGGAAATACCAGGCCGCCTGAAGCGGATCGCCAAGCATATAGGCAGTGTTACCACTGAGGTACAGTAAGGCATCTTCATACAATTCCCCGGCGAATTTGTCTCGGGCCGCCCCCAGCCAGGCATCTGCCTCCTTGTATAGCCGTTGGGCGAAGAGACTCTTGCCGATATACAAGGCGACAACCTGCCGATCCAGTTCGGTGCCCCGGCCGGTCAACTCGCGAAACTTTTGTTCGGCCTGAGCATAGTCACCGTTGCGGTAGTCGAGGAGTCCGGCGCGGAAGATCCGCCGAGCTTGATCATTTTGCGGAAAAATGTCCTCCCACGCGGCGGCACGGGCAGTTGAGAAAAGACCAAGGGCTACCAAACAAACGGCGGCAGTGACCGTGACGAGCTTGGGTAATCGGATGGAGCCGGCGATTGAACGGATTGGTGTGGCGCTCATACACCCTCTGTGTGTGATTGTCATCTTATCTGCGGAAGCTACCATGATCAACGACAAAAAACAAGGCTCCGTATCGTGAATCAATACGAAGCCTGGACATTCAGCTTCTCAATGCGGTTATCCCAGCGAATAATCGCCGAAATCCTCCGGTTTGATATTGCGCAGCCGTTCTTTCAGCTTTTCGGGATCATATTGATCTTCGGGAGTTTCCTGTTCTTCTTCGATATCCCGTTCCTGAAAGAGTTCGTCATTCACGAGGATCGGTGCATCGGCTTTGAGGGCCAGCGCGATGGAGTCAGAGGGTCTGGCGTCGATTTCGAACGTTTCACCGTTACTTTTGAGAAAGATCTTGGCGTAGAAGGTTTGTTCCTTGAGCTCAGTCACGGCGATTTTTTCCACTTCGCCGCCAATGGATTTGATCACCCGTTGCAGCAGGTCGTGAGTCATCGGCCGTTTCGGCGTGATCCCCCGTAATTCCGACATAATGGCATGCGCTTCAAAATGGCCAATCCAGATCGGCAGGATTTTTTGGGGGTCGCTCGGGGTCAGGAAAACTACCGGTGAATTGGACGACATATCTATCGCCAGACCATTAACTTTGGCTTCAACTAGCATATGTGCACCTCTGGATCAGTCTTTCTTGACCACCCACACTTTTAAATTGGCGATGACGTCGCGTTCAATCTTGACCGGCACGGTGTACACGCCCAGCGCTTTGATCGGCTCTTCGAGCAGGATATTGCGCCGATCAACCGTATAGCCCTGTCGAGAGAGCAATTCGGCAATGTGCTGTGAGGTGACCGAACCGAAGACGCGGTCGTCTTCGCCCACCTGGACTTCGGCGGTGCAGGAGACTTTTTCGAGGTCAGCTTTAAGGTTCTCGGCTTCCCGGCGACGTTTGTTGTCGCGCAGGCGCTTTTGTGTTGTGATGACGTCAATCGACTTCAAGTTGCCTTTGGTGGCGGCGACAGCCAGGTTGCGCGGAATGAGGTAGTTGCGTGCGTACCCGTCCTTCACGTTTACCACCTCACCGCATTGGCCGAGGTTGTCGATATCGTCCCGCAATATGATTTTCATCGTTTGCTTCCCTTTGTCGGCCGGTGGCTCGGGTTCTAGCGCACGGTATCTTCGACGAACGGCAGGATTGCCAAGTGCCGTGCGCGTTTAATCGCTTGACACACCAGACGTTGATGTTTCGAGGAGATTCCTGTTATGCGGCGTGGAATAATTTTGCCGCGTTCAGATAAAAACCGCCGCAACAGCCGCTCGTTTTTATAGGTGATGTGATGAGCCTTCAGCTCGTCGAAGCGACGGGATCGGCGGCCTCCGCGATCCCAACTCGCCCCCCCGCGACGCCGTTTTCCTTGATACGCCATCTAGGTGTACTCCTTCGGTTATTCCGTTTTACTTTCTGCCGCAGTTTCGGACGAGGCAGTGCCCGGCGTTTCCTCAGTTTCGGTCGGCGCTTCGGCCTTTTCAGCCGCGGGCGAGGGTTGTTCTTCCGGCTTTGCTTCGGCACTGGTCTTGGCTGAACTCGCCGTGGTGGTTTCCGTGCGCTCCGGTTCCGGCTGCGGTTCAGGTACGGGCCTCGGGGCCACAACCGTCAGATGGCGGAGGCAATGCTCATTAAGCAGAAATTGCCGTTCCAGTTCGCTGGGGGTTTCCGGATTGGAGTTGTGGATGAGATGTACATAATACCCCTGGCTTTTCCGGTTGATTTCATAGGCGAGACGGCGCGTACCCCAGCGTTCCTCTTTCTCGATCGTCCCACCCCGATGAGTGATGATTTTGGTGTAGCGTTGAATGTTCTTTTCCAGATCCGCTTCCTCAAGACCGGGAGAAAGAATAAACGTGGTTTCGTACAGCCGCATGGAACCTCCTTCGGTCATTCGGCGCCGTTCGGTTTATCCGACGGCGCAGAAGGTCGTTGGTTATGTTTTCGGGCCGCGAACCCGAAACCACGGGTGACAAAATCAACCACGGCCTCCGCAGCTCTATCGGCCAAATCACGGAACATATTGATACGGATTTCCTCGATTTTTGCAAGGACAAAATCGGCCGGATCGACATCGGGCGGCACCGGCCCGACCCCCAGCCGAATACGGGGGAAGCGGGTGGTGCCGAGGGTGCTGATGATGGAAGCAAGACCATTGTGTCCGCCGTCACTGCCTTTGGCCCGGATACGGATTTGCCCGGCGGGGAGGGCGAAATCGTCGCAGATAACGAGTGTCTGTGAGGACGTAAGTCTATGTTGTTCCGCTACATGTCTGACTGCATCACCGGATAGATTCATGAAGGTTGTGGGTCTTACCAGATGGAGCGGCTCACCGCGCAGCATCTTGCGCGTATAGTCATACGGTCCCGTGGACGAGGCAAAATGGATTCTCAATTGATCCGCCAATCTTTCGGCAGTCCAGAATCCAAGGTTGTGCCGGGTGCACTCATATTCCCGCCCCGGATTTCCCAGAAAAATCGCGACGTATTCCATGCACTGCTTAATCGGAAAAAACGATGCCGGAGGCAAGGCTTTCGCTGAGCAGAGAGGTCAGAGTTTGGCAGAGAAGGCTTGGAGTTCAGTTGACAGTCCGGCCGAGCGTTGTACATTATTACGGTAAATTGATCGGGGGAGAGATTTCATGGCAGCAACACAATCGGGAGCTCGTGTCAATTCGGTGCTGTTGTTGATCATCGGCTTGCTGGTCGGGGTAATCGCCGGATACATGTACGGTCGTACCGATACACCGCAACAGGTGGTGAGATCGGGGGGAGCCGCCAATCAGTTTCTCAATGATCGAATCGCCGCAGAAAATCAGTGGATTGTCGAGGGCATGAATTGTCCCATGCCCAATTGTACCAACACGCTTCTGGAATGTCAGGGTGATTTGCCGCGGCAGATCCGTCACTGGGTCAACAGTCAGTTGTCCGCCGGTCGATCGGGTCAGGACATTCGCAATGAGATTATCCGCACGCACGGCGATAATTTGTTCAAGACCTTTGCCCGACCGGAGGGCGGTGGCAGTGCGGACACCAGTGGCGCTGCCGGGCAATGATTTCGGGTTGACATTTTTGGATTGCCCGCGTATACCTACTATGCGGACGGCGAGTGCGAACTCGCCTCGTTGTGTCTAGGGCGCTATCGTCTAGGGGTTAGGACAGGTGGTTCTCAGCCATCAGACCGGGGTTCGATTCCCCGTAGCGCTATTTACCATCGTTGAATATTCGGTTCCTCGTAAGATGTTGAGTGGCTTGCCCTTAATCTCTGCAACGTAGTGGCCGTTTCTGTGTTTTCCTACAGGTTTCATGACGATGTTGTCAGCCAGGAGATTCTTGAGTTCAATGCGAATCGCCGGGATACTCTCCTGTCGCGAATTTAACAAGTCCGTCAGGCTTGCCAGTTTCATTTCAATCCAGCCTTTTGGCACTGACCAGCGGGTGCTATCAAACTCGGCCTTGAGTCGAGCAATTTCGTCTTCGACCTTTTTAAAATCCGCTTCCTTCGCCTTCAATGCAGATCTGACAGAGGTGGAATCGTCGCCACCCATAATAAAATTCGTCAGATTGTCGATTTCTGACTGTGTCTGAGAAAGTTGTTTTTCCTTCTCGGCAAGTGGTGTGACGGGGTCTATCCGAAGGCCGGTCTGCAGGGCGATAAGACAGCCTTCCTGGTGGTACTGGGGTGCAACGAGCAGGGCGAGAAAGAGCCGTTGGCGATTGTGGAGGGGTATC
>CAYWVO010000086.1:0-5699 GCA_964461835.1 uncultured Ignavibacteria bacterium
ATCATCCAATCCGTCGCTCGTTTTTGCATAGAAACTTCTAACTCAGGACACTAGAGACCCTGATCTCCGGGATCGCTTTCAGCGCTCCCTCAGATCAGGGCCACGCCGGCCTCCCGGGGTGCCCCAGGGCTTGCCCTGGGATTAGATTCGCAGGGTGTGTGCTTCGCACGCATCATACCAGTCAACCCACGTTGCTTACCTTTCGTAGGTCGAAACCCTTGAGGCAATCCCATTCCGCCACAGCGGGAGGGGATTGACGCGGTTTCGACACCATCCGTTGTAATCGCATTTCCGGCAACGGGGCAGAACAATTTTCGATGATGATCTTGTCGAAACCACGTCGTCCCGCAATGCGGGACGACTCAAGGGTTTCGACCTACGCAAATCCCTTGATCCTGCCTTTTTCAACAGATTCGTAGGGTGTGTGCTTCGCACGCACCATGCCAGTCAGCCCAAGGGCTGACCGGCACAAGCACTGATGGGCCACCGCTTAGTAGCGATTGCCGCTAGGGCGTCGATCCCGACCACCGCGACCGCCGCCGCGACCACCGCCACCATGACGGCCTCCCCCACGCGGGCCGCCGCGCGTGCGCTGCGCCGGTGGCCGTGCCTCGTTCACGATAATCGCTTTGCCCTGCAGTTCCTTGCCGTTTAAACCGTCGATCGCCGCCTGCGCTTCATCGTTCGAGGGCATCACGACAAAACCAAATCCGCGCGAGGTCCCCGAATAACGATCCATCACTACCTCAGCCGAATCGATCTGGCCATACGCGCTGAACTCTTCATTGAGTTGCGCGTCCGTAACATCGGCTGCCAATCCACCTACATACAGTTTCATTGTTTAGACTCCTTGCCGGCAAACCGATGTCAGCACCGCGCCGGCACCGTTTGACCAGTCGAGCCGGTAAGTACTGTACCCCGCGGAGTAAATCCTAAAGATTTTTTGCGGTCGGGTGGCTGGCCAGGTATGGTGGGATTCTCCCCCGTGCCTCCCCTCCCCTGGATTCCAGCCTGCGCTGGTATGATATAAGGGAATGACAAGGGGCTAACTCCATATCCACGCGCAGGTTAACTCTCCGACACCCAACTATTTTGCCCCCAATGGGCATTATTCGCAAATAAAGCTTAAGTACTCAATCAATCTGCCGTACCTTGCAGTGAAGACAACGGAACAGTAGACTTTTTGCGAACGACCGCGCGGAACACCTTCCTTTCGGACATTCACAAAAAAGATCGACTTGTTTCACCGGCCATCAGGGCCAACGGATGCGGAGCGCCGTTTCGCTCCACAAGGAACAAAGGAATTGTATCATGATCGAAGGAACTGTGAAGTGGTTCAACGACAACAAGGGTTTCGGTTTCATCACCCGCGACGGCGGTAATGATGTATTTGTGCATCATACTTCCATCCAGGGCGAAGGTTTTAAATCGCTCGCCGAGGGTGATACCGTCGAGTTTGAAATTACCGAAGGCCCAAAAGGCCCGCAGGCTGCCGACGTCCGCAAAGTCTAAACATTCATAACTAGACGATTGCCAACCCGGCCCGGGACCACTCCCGCGGCCGGGTTTTTTTCTCCCCAGCCGGGTGTCCCGCACCGCGGCGGATGAGATTGAATTCCGGGTCCCCAATCACGAAAACGTAGCACGCAGCTACATTGCAAAATTCCCAACTGCTGCATTATCCTCGCCGTTTGGCTATCTTTCTCGCATGGGTCTTCTCGAATACGCTGTCTTATTCGTCACGGCCCTGGTGACCGCGGCCATTTCCGCGACCATGGGTGCCGCCGGGGGAACCGCGATGATTTCGATCATGGCGATCCTTCTCCCCCCCGCGGCGGTAGTGCCACTGCACGGGCTGATTCAACTCGGTTCCACCAGCACCCGGGTGCTGGCGATGATCAACTATATTTGCTGGCGATTGATTTTGTTCTTCACGCCGACGATGATCCTCGGCACCTGGATCGCCGCGCAGATCTGGTCGGGCGAACAGATGGACTGGTTCAAACCGGTAATCGGCACCTTGGTGCTTCTCTTCCTTTTTCTGCGACGGTTTGCCCATCGTTTGCGAGAGCTGCCACTGGCGATCTATCCTCTCGGTGGGATCGCGATCGGGTTTCTCAATATTTTCGTCGGTGCGACCGGCCTGTTGACAACCATGTTTTATTACCGGGATGAACTGCGCAAAGAAGAAATTATCGCCTCGGCCGCGGTCACTTTTTGCTGGGGGCACTTCCTCAAGCTGCCGACCTTTCTCGCGTTGGGATTCGACTATCTCTCCTATGCACCATTGCTCATCGGCATGGGCCTCTGTGTCATCGCCGGCACATTGATCGGCAAACACCTCCTGTTGCATATGAGCATGCGGATGTTCCGCATCGCGTTTGAAATCGTCCTGGCGCTCCTGGCGCTGTATTTGATCGGCTCGACTGTTTACAAGTAAGTTCTTGTCACCACGCAGCCAACAACCGCCTAACTCCTTGCCGACCAACAAGACCGGCTTGTCAACCATTCCCTGAGTCCCCAACGTATTGTCGACAATCGCCTTGTCTTATGGGCTAAAAGGCATATATTGGGGAATTTGCGAGCGGAATGGGAAAAATCGTTTTAAAACGTGACGGATAGTATGGCCAAGAATTTAAAACCCGAAGACATCAATGTCATCCTCGCGACGGACTGTGGCTCGACGACCACCAAAGCAATTCTCATTGAGAAGCGCGACGGCGAATACCGCTTGATCGTGCGCGGCGAGGCCCCCACCACCGTGGAGGCGCCCTTCGAAGATGTGACGATGGGTGTCCTCAACGCGGTGCAGGAAGTAGGAGAACTCTCCGGCCGAAAACTGCTGGATGAAGACGGTAAAATCATCACCCCCGCCAATGGCGATGTCGGGAGCGATATTTATATCTCGACTTCCTCTGCGGGCGGCGGCTTGCAGATGATGGTGGCCGGGGTGGTGCGGAAAATGACCGCCGAGTCCGCCGAACGGGCGGCGCTGGGTGCGGGATCGATCGTGATGGACGTGATCGCTTCCAACGACAAGCGACTCCCCCACGAGCAGATCGAACGTATTCGCCAGTTGCGGCCGGATATGATTCTTCTCTCCGGCGGCGTGGATGGCGGCACCACCACACACGTCGTGGAAATTGCCGAGTTGATTGCCGCGGCGGATCCCCGTCCCCGGCTCGGCTCCGGCTACAAGCTGCCGGTTATCTATGCCGGCAATACGCAGGCTCGTGGTGCGATCAAAGAAACACTGGACGAAAAGTCCGATCTGTCAATTGTCGATAACCTGCGGCCGGTGCTTGAACGCGAGAACCTTACTCCCGCTCGCGAAAAAATCCATGACCTGTTCATGGAACACGTGATGGCGCAGGCGCCGGGGTACTCCAGGCTGATGTCCTGGACCGATGCTCCGATCATGCCGACCCCCGGCGCGGTCGGCTCAATTATCAAGACCATTGCCGAGATTGAGGATATTGAAGCGGTCGGGGTCGATATCGGCGGTGCCACCACGGACGTATTTTCCGTGTTTCAGGGAGTGTTTAACCGGACCGTCTCGGCGAACCTGGGAATGAGCTATTCGGTGTCGAACGTCTTTGCCGAGGCCGGAGTACCGATGGTCATGCGCTGGGTGCCGTTTGATATGGACGAACGCGACCTGCGCAACCGGGTCAAAAACAAAATGATTCGGCCCACCACGATTCCGCAGTCAATGCAGGAGTTGATTTTTGAACAAGCGATCGCCAAAGAGGCCTTACGTTTGGCATTTATTCAACATAAATCGTTCGCCACCTCGCTAAAAGGTGTCCAGCAGCAGCGCACCATTGCCGATGCGTTTGACCAGTCCACCTCCGGCGCGACGCTAGTCAACATGATGACCTTGAATATGTTGATCGGATCGGGCGGGGTGCTCTCCCATGCACCGCGCCGGAACCAGTCGGCGATGATGTTGATTGACGCATTTCTCCCCGAGGGGATTACTCGTCTCGCGGTCGACTCGATCTTCATGATGCCGCAACTCGGGGTGCTCGCGGAGGTCCATCAGGGGGCGGCGACTGAGGTCTTCAATAAAGACTGCCTGATTCATCTGGGAACGTGCATCGCCCCGGCCGGCGAGCCGAAGGGCGGCAAGGGACCGGTGATGAAGTACAAGATGGAACTGCCGGACGGTCCGGTCTCCGGAACCTTAGAATTTGGCCAGATGAGACTGTTCCAAGTGGGGATAGATGAAAACACTAACCTGCCGTACAAGGTGAAGGCCACCTTTGAGCCGGAGCGCGCGTTTGATCTCGGGCGCGGCAAAGGCCAGCGCGTGGAAACCCAGGTCTCCGGCGGTGTGGTCGGGATTATTCTGGACGGGCGAGGACGGCCGTACGCCCCACCCGAAGACAATGCTACCCGCGTGGCCAAACTAAAAGAGTGGATGACCGAGCTGGAGGTCTACCCCGCCGACGCGTTTGCAGAATTGACCTAGCGAGTTATTTAGTATTTTGAGGTTCGACTCATGGCGCATGCATATACTCCCGGATTAAAAGTAACCGACGATCTGCTGATCGTCAAAGAACGGATCCTCCCCCTCAAAGGGGAGGTGGTAGTCAAAGTCGGCGATAAAGTCGGGCCGGACGATGTGGTCGCGCAAACTCATCTGCCCGGGCCGGTGGAGCCGATCAATATCGCCAATAAACTCTCCATCCCGCCCGAGGACGTGATGGATTGCATGCTCAAGGTGGAGGGGGACAAAATCGCCAAAGGTGAGCCGATCGCGCGGTCGACCTCCTTTTTTGGCCTGTTCAAAAACACTGCGAAATCACCGATTGACGGCACGCTGGAAAATGTCTCCTCGGTGACCGGACAAGTCCTGTTGCGTGGGGCGCCGGTGCCGGTGCAGGTCAAAGCTTATATTAAGGGCGAAGTGGTGAAGGTCATTGAAAATGAGGGCGTAGCCGTACGGACCTGGGGATCGTTTGTCCAGGGGATTTTCGGGATAGGCGGTGAAACCTCCGGCGAACTGATGATGGTGAGTGAGACCAACACCGATATTCTTTCCGACGATCGCATCAGCGATAAATGCAAAGACAAGATTATTGTCGGTGGCTCGCGGGTGACTGCGGACGCGCTGAACAAGGCGATTGAAGTCGGGGCACGTGGCATTGTGGTCGGTGGCTTCGATGATCAGGACCTGCGTAATTTCCTGGGGTATGACCTTGGCGTGGCAATTACCGGCCACGAGGAAAAAGGTATCACCCTGGTGGTGACCGAGGGATTTGGTAAAATTATGATGGCACAGAAGACGTTTGATCTGTTTAAACGTCATGAAGGTCAGCTCGCCTGTATCAATGGTGCCACCCAGATTCGGGCCGGCGTGATCCGTCCCGAAGTCGTCATTCCTAAAGACAAATCTACGGAAGAAGAGGGTGCGGCCGAGAAGGAAACGCCGGGCTTGGCGGTCGGCTCTCCGGTGCGCGTAATTCGTCAGCCCTATTTCGGTAGACTCGGCACGGTCACCGCACTCCCGCCGGAATTACAGGAGTTGGGCTCCGGGTCGATGGCACGTGTGTTGGAAGTTGAATTCGATGGTGAGGAAAAAGCTGTCATACCCCGCGCCAACGTGGAGATGATTGAAGAAATTTAATTCAAGACCTGTGTGCAGCAGGACTGTCACCTGCCCGTCCTATCCGACATTGCAGAATTGGCGTCTT
>CAYWVO010000087.1:0-5580 GCA_964461835.1 uncultured Ignavibacteria bacterium
ATCATCCAATCCGTCGCTCGTTTTTGCATAGAAACTTCTAACTCAGGACACTAGCGCACGAACAGTATCCCGACTCCCGCTACGGTGATTAATGCGCCCAGAACACCGCGGCGCGTCGGCCGCTCCTGGTGGAGGGCCCACTCCAATGGAATGACCAGCACAGGAAAGGAAGCCATGATCGTCGCCGCCACTCCGGCGGCGGTATAGCTTACGGCAACCAGAGATAACCAGACGCCGATGTATGGTCCCAGAAAGGCGCCGCCGAAGGCATACGTGACACCGCGCAGGTCGCGCAGTCGGGACAGACTCAGTGGGAGACGGCCGAAAAAAATCGTGAACGCCCACACCGTGACTGTAGCCGCAACCATGCGGCACAGCGTTGCGGGCAGTGGATCAACCACGCCACCCATCCCGTGCTTTGCCAGAACTAATCCGACCGCCTGCCCGGTCGCGCCGCCCAAGCCCAACAACGCCCCGGTGACCAGTGATCCCGTCCGCGCAATCCGGCCACCGGTGCGCCGCTTCTCAGTGGATACCCAGGCGATGCCGGTGGTGGCCAGCAGAATCCCCAGCAACGCAGGTGCGCTCAGTGTCTCTCCCAGGATGGGCCAGGCAGCAAGTGCGGTAATGACCGGCGTTGCCGACATCAGCAATGTTGCCCGGCGAGGTCCCAGATAGATGAGACTGCTGAAAAAACTCCAATCGCCTAAAACCAGTCCAACAATACCGCTCAGCGAAAGCCAGACCGCGGACGATAACGGAACGCCGGTGGGCACCGGACTCCCCGTCGTTACCCACAAGGTCAACGCCAGCAAGAGAGCGGCCTGAGGCAAACGAATACGGTTGACCGTGATTGCGCCCAGCCGGCGTCCGGCCGCATCGAAAAACATCGATCCCATCGACCAACACGTCGCGGTCCCGAGTGCAGCCAGTTCTCCAATCACTGTGCTCATACCGGTCGGCGCCTTAACTCATTTGCGGGAGGAGATAAAAAGAAGACCGGTGATAATGAAACAAGCATTATCACCGGTCACAATTGCGCGTGGCGGACTACTCGCGCCGGTTCAATCAGGCTTCCCGAATATGATTGGAGACCAATTTGGTCATCTCAAACATACTCACCTGTTTCTTGTTCCCGAACACCGGCCGCAGCTTGTCGTCGGCATTGATCATTCGGCGGTTCTTGGTGTCCTGCAGATTGTTCTTCTTGATGTAGGACCAGAGTTTCTTCGTGATCTCCGTACGAGGAACAGCCTTGTTGCCGATCACTGCCGCCAGGTCGCTATCCGGTTGCATCGGCTTCATGAACGCCGGATTCGGTTTCCGCTTAGCTTTTTTCTTGGCGGTGGCTTTGGTCTTTCTCCTGGTTGTTTTTTTCTTAGCGGTCTTTTTGGCTGACCGCTTTTTTGCCGTCCGCTTCTTGGCCGCGGTTTTCTTCGTCGACCGTTTCGCACGCTTTTTGGCGGTGCGCTTGGTCGCACGCTTCGCGGTTTTCTTCACAGTTTTCTTTTTGCCTTTCGCCTTGGCTTTTTTCCTGACCGGCATCGGCCACTCCTTTGCTAACTGTGCATGAAAACTCTTCCCCTTTGCCGGATGTGTATTGTTACGCAGGGGAATTGTCAAGGAAAACTAAACGCAGAATGCAACCTTTTTCTATTTTTTTTCGCTTGTAACCGTTGACTGGTCCGGCTCGCTGACCGGCGAGACAGTGTCGCCTGCCGTCGAATCGGCCACGGGGAGGACCCGTTCCAGGCAGATTCCACTATCGCAAACCCGGACGGTGACCCGCCGGTCGACGTCGATCCAGTACCGCCGATTGACGCCGGAATGCCCGGGAGAACCCCGCCACTGGTCGACAACGAAGCAGTCCCGTTGAGCCACGCGTTCCCGGCCGGACACCCTGAGGGTCGTGTGAATGGGCCCTACCAAGGGATGTGATTCCTGTCGTTCGTACGCAAACGTATCGGAGAGGTAGAGCATCCATTGCCCATACCAGTCCCATAAGGTCCGTGCGAAATGCCATTCCGCGCTGTGGGTGGTATCGGCCCGGTTCGAATCCCGAACTTGGTATGTTACAGCGAAGCGAACTGCCCCGCTGGTCGAGTCGATAACCGCTGTGCCATATACGAGGTTATGCTTTGGCTGGCGATTTCCGGGGGAGGGATTTTTTTGCAGGGCCCGCAGGCGGACAACGTACCCGGAATCAACCAATACGCTTCCTCCATCCACCAATTTCACCCGTTGCTGGAGCGGAACACTACCCAATCCATGGCGCAATATTTTTGACCGTTGGTTCTCTTCATCCAGGCCAAGACTATCGACGAACTGCAAGTAATCATAATGTGTCGTATCCGTCATGGGGAACGATGCCGTACGTGGCGGCCACGGTGTTTCGTCGATTAATGTTGGCCGAAGCAGGGTTGGCCGATCTGGCTTCGCGACTTGAGTGGAATCGGCCTGTAACATCGATGGCGATCCGACAAACACACCTGCCACAAGACACGCGCACACGATTACGCATTGTGCTCTAACGGCCATTTATTTGCCTTCACCTTCCCACGCGGGCGGTTCTCGTTCTCTATCCTTTTACACTTCTGTACCGCTGACCGCCGCTATTATCCCTGACGCAAAACTGTGTAACATTATACTTTTTTGCAAGACCAAAAAACGCCGTATGCTGTTGCCATGTTTCGAGTTTCGCATGTTGGTAAAACAATTCACTTCAATTGATCGTATAATATTTAGCAGGCGTCAGCTTGACTTAGAGACGTGTCGGTACTAGATTATCGGCATCGGGACTGGAGGAAGCAACGACGATGATTATCCGGAACACATATTATGGTGCTCGCCGTTTCTTCCCGAGGTTATATCGCTCTGCCGGCAAACCGCCTGATTCAGACTGACCAAGCAGCAGCACCGGATCACTCAGCAATTGGTGTTTTACACCCGGATTGGAGGCCAGGATGAAGAACTCTCCCGACAAGAATGTCAGCGGTAGAAATAAACAAAAAAAATATATCGTCAGCCTAGAGGACATTCCGCAACTGTCGGCCAAGGAAAAGACCGACTTACAGGAAGTCACGAACAAATATATCTTTCGTACCAATCCCTACTACTTAAAACTGATCAATTGGGATGATCCCGACGATCCGATTCGTCGACTGGTCATTCCCCAAATGAGCGAACTGTCGGACTATGGGCAGCTCGATGCCTCCAATGAATCGTCTGTGACCGTAACCAAAGGTGTGCAGCACAAATATGGCTCAACGGTCCTCCTCCTGGTTACCGAAGTATGCGATGCATTCTGTCGGTATTGTTTCCGCAAACGGCTGTTCCAGCAAGATAACTCCGAAAGCAGTATCGATATCAGGGAAGGGCTGGAGTATATTCGGGACAACGAGGATATCAGCAACGTGCTCCTCACTGGCGGGGACCCGCTGGTCTTGTCTACCCGCCGCATTACCCAAATCCTGGAGCAGCTTTCAGCCATCGATCATGTTCGTATCATCCGTTTCGGGTCGAAAACCCCTGCCTTTCGGCCGCAGCGTATTATCGATGATCCTGATCTGCTCAAGGTATTGCGCCGATACACAGAGACCGACAAGCGCATTTATTTCATGTGCCATTTTGATCATGCGCGCGAATTGACACCGGAGAGTCGCCAGGCCTTACAGTTGGTCCAGGAGGCCGGGGTGATTTGCGTTAATCAAAATCCGATTATCCGTGGAATCTCCGATTCACCGGAAATGATGGCCGAACTGTGGAACGAGCTGTCGTTTCTGGGCGTGCCGCAATATTACATTTTCCAAAATCGTCCGACCGCCGGCAATGAACAATACGCGGTACCGATCGTAGAGGCTTACCACGCAATCGAAGAAGCAAAACGGTCCTGCTCCGGCCTGGCCAAACGTGCCAAATATGTCATGTCGCATGAATCAGGCAAACTTGAGATTGTCGGCGTGTGCCACAAGCATATCTATCTCCGGTATCATCGTGCGAAATACTCCCGCGACGAATCTCGTTTCTTGGTGTGCCACCGGGATGACAACGCCTGTTGGTTGGATGAATTGCGGCCGGTCGAGGGCTACGTGAATGAGTATTACCAGGGCGCACAAGCGAATACTGCTGATAGATTTTCGCTGAGCTCAGTGGTGAACTGGCTTGCGCAATTACTCTAACCATTTGATTACTAACAAGATGTAAATTCAGGCCAGTTTGGTCGCTCCGAAACTTCCCCGTCGAAATATACGTAAGCACTTACGTATATGTAATCGGCCTGAGAGTATCTCAGGTTCACTGTTTCAGATCTCGGGAGGTAGATGATGAACTTCAGGTTGTGGAGAAGTAGGTGCTTAATCGGGAGTACCGCAGTCATGCTGCTTTGCCTTGCTTCGCCGGTCAGGGCACAGCCACAGATTACTGATAAACAGATTGACGCTGCCATCCGGGAGGAATGTATCGACAGTATTTCTGTGGTGTTGCGTGAAGTCTATGTTTTTGAGGACGTCGCCAGGGACATGGCAGAACACGCACGACAGCAGTACCAGAAGAGAGAGTACGAGGGCATCACCAGTGCACGGGAATTCGCCGCGAAATTAACCGAAGACCTGCAGGAAATTTCACACGATCTTCATTTTCGCGTTTTTTATATGCCGGATGAACTTATCGCTCGTATTGAAGCGGATACCTCCGGCGAAGCGGAACAGGCCGCCGAACTGGAGCAGGCGCGATACGAAAACTTCGACTTTGTTAAAGTCGAGCGACTGGACGGCAACATCGGCTACATCCGGTTCGACAGTTTTCAGGAGGCGACACACGCCGGCGCTACTGCGATTGCGGCGATGAATTTTCTGGCCTATTGCGACGCGATTATCTTTGACCTGCGGTACAACGGCGGGGGATCGCCGTCAATGATCCAGTTGATCAGCAGTTACTTCTTCGATGAGCCGACGCATTTGAACAGTTTTTATATCCGGCGGGAAGACACGGTTCACCAGTTCTGGATCCACGCGTACGTGCCGGGCCCAAGAATGAGCGATGCCGAGGTGTATGTGCTCACCAGCAGCCGGACATTTTCCGGCGCCGAGGAATTTTCGTATAACATGCGCAATCTCGAACGCGGAACGCTCATTGGTGAAACAACCGGTGGCGGTGCGCATCCGGTCGAAGGGCGAATCTTCTCCAACCTCAATTTCCGTATTCGTGTCCCGTTTGGCCGGGCGATCAACCCCATCTCCGGTACCAATTGGGAAGGAGTTGGAGTCAAACCGCACATCCCGGTCCCCGCGGATTCGGCACTGGACGTGGCAATCTACGACGCCACCAAATCGTTGCTGGCCAAGGCCGAGGATGAAGAGCGGCGAGCTGCTCTGCAATGGGCGTTGGCTGGTTTGGAAATAAAACGGAATCCGGTGACGATCACCGCCTTGGAGATGCAGGATTACGTCGGTACCTACGGGCCACGCAAAATTTTCATCGAGGACGAGCGTCTCTGCTACCAACGCGAGGACCGTCCCCAATACGAACGGTCACGGATTATACTTCCTGTAAAAAGGAAACGGGTGTAAACTCCTGAAAAAG
>CAYWVO010000088.1:0-5394 GCA_964461835.1 uncultured Ignavibacteria bacterium
GCTGAAAGGACGCTGCGTGAAAAAACAATTTACACAACTCTTGACATGAGCTCCGAATCCTGCCCCACTATAAGATGACGATTTGTCACAAAGTATGCATTTGGTAGGGACTGATTAAGATCAATTAATACGCCCGAGCCGTGCGGACTCCATTCATTTGAAACAGAGTCGTACTTTAGTACCAAACCGACGACCGCAATTGATTTGTATTCCCTCCAATGCTGTTCCCCACTTCGTTGTGCAATTGCTTCTAGAGGTTCAGCTACCAACAAAAGACTCAGAATTATGAGGAATCTCATTCCAGTAACCTCCGAAATGGCCGGGTGGCCCACCCTTCGGGCGGGTTTCCTTTTAATCTTCGCTCTTCAATCTCATATAGCTTCTATTGTCGAAACCACGTTCGCCTGTGGCGAACTCAGGGGTTTCGACCTACCTCACGTCTAAATCGCACCTACCATAATGGTGGGGCGCTCCACAGCACCAGGAAGTCCAAATTGTATATCAACCAAAAGGCAAAACCCCTCAACCGGGATTCTGCCTAATATAAGCACGCTAACCCAAAAAGGTCAAGAAGACCCCGGCGGCGACTGCCGAGCCGATTACGCCCGCCACGTTGGGGCCCATCGCCGGCATCAGCGGATTGACCCGTCCGTCGGTGTCGTCCGAGACCACTTTCTGCACCACGCGCGCGGCCATCGGCACCGCCGAGACCCCCGCCGCGCCGATGCACGGATTGACCTTCTTGCCGTCCGAGAGGAAGAGATTGAGAATTTTGGCGAAGATCACTCCGCCGGCGGTGGAAAAGGCAAAGGCCACCGCACCCAGGACCAGAATCAACAACGTCTGATAGCGAACAAAATATTCCGCGCCCATGGTCGCGCCGACTGCGATGCCCAGAAAAATAGTGACGATATCAATCAACGCACCGCCCGCGGTCTTGCGCAATCGTTCGGTAACCCCGCATTCGCGCAGCAAGTTGCCGAACATCAGCATGCCGATAAGCGGCGCTGCGGACGGGATCGCCAGGGAGGCCACAATCCCTGTCACGATCGGGAACAAAATCGCCGCGGTCTGGGAGACCGGTTTCGCCTGCGGCATGTCGATCGATCGCTCGCGCCGGGAGGTCAGCATTCGCATAATCGGCGGCTGAATAATCGGCACCAGCGACATGTAACTGTACGCCGCCACCGCTACCGGTCCCAGCAGGTGCGGGGCAAGCTGGCTGGTTAAGAAAATCGAGGTGGGACCGTCCGCCCCGCCAATAATCCCGATACACGCCGCTTCCTTGAAATCAAAGCCCAGCAGGTACGCCGCGCCGAGTGCCGCCGCGAAAATCCCCACCTGCGCGGATGCACCCAGGAGGAACGTGAGTGGGCGTCCGAGCAGCGGACGGAAATCCGTCAGCACCCCGACCCCGAGGAAGATAATCGGCGGTAGGAGTTCGGTGCGAATACCGCTTTCATAAATCAGCCCGATGATTCCGTCGGCGTGCGCCCCCATCGCCGCCAATGGGAGGTTGGCGAGGATTGCCCCGAAGCCGATGGGGATTAAAAGCAGCGGTTCGTATTCCTTGGTGATGGCGAGGTAAATCAATACCGCCGCCACCACAAACATCACCAGGTTCCCGACAGAGAGGCCCGCAAAGCCGGACTGCCGTAACAGCTCCAGAAATGTCTCCATCCGTCCGGCCCCTAGGCTATGAACATAATCGGTTTTGTCGAATCGATTTCGTCGCCAATCTCCACGTTAATACGGGACACTTTGCCGTCGACGGGCGATTTGATATCGTGCTTGGCTTTCATCGCCTCAATCGCCGCGACCGCCTGGCCCTTGGTGACCGCATCCCCGACATTCACAATAATATCCACCACTTCCACCGAGCCGGCGAACGTCGAATGCACCGGCGTACCGCCGTTGGTGGATGCCGTCCCCGGCGCAGGCGCTTCGGCCGGCGCGGTGGCGGTTCCGGCGCCTCCGCCGGTGGCCGGTTCCAGCGTGATCTTGAACCGGCGGGAGTGGCCGTTTTCCTCCACCGTGCAGGTAGTGGTTACCGGACCAGTGATACCGAGTGACGGCGCTGCTGCGGGAGCGGGAGCCGCTTCTTTCTTCGGCTCCTCTTTTTTCTTGAGCGGAATATCGATCTTGGCTTTACCGGTAAGCAGACGAATCCCCTCGTTGAGTTCCATCTTCTTGCCGGGTACCATGGCCGAGACGACCAGGAAGATGTTATGATCGGTCACCGGCAGGCCGCGTTCTTCGAGGGCCTTCTTCGCCGGTTCGATATTTTTCGGCGCGGCTTCAAGCGGATCACCGGCGAATGGCTCCATCCCGAGCTGTTCAGAGGCTTTCTTGACAACGTCCGGATCCGGCGGCAGCGGAGTCTTGCCGAAATAGCCGAGCACCGCTTTGCCGAAACCGGCGTCGATTTTCTCCCAGCGGCCATACAGCACATTATTGAATGCCTGGAGCCAGTATTGCTGGCTGCCGGGAGTGACACTGGTCCATGCGCCGCCGGCCTCCACCACGACCGGAAATTCGGCGAGGACATCACCGTACCTGTCGAGAATGCCGGTTTTGACCATCATATGCACGTTCGGGCCGATCGCGCCGCCCGGCATCGGGAACCCGAGCACCCGCGGGTCGGCGGTAGTCGTCGCTGGGTTGAACGCGTACTCTTTCATCAACTCGTTGAGCATCGCCTCGATCCTCGGCATCTTACCAGGGTCGATTTCCAACGAGTAGCCGGAGCCTTTCAGCCCGTGCGCCAACGAGCGCACATCCGGCTGCACCGTACCGCTGGCCATGGGGCGGCAGGCCAAATCGACCCCGTCCACGCCGCCCTCGATCCCCGCCATGTAGCAGGCGACTGCGGTGCTGGCGGTATCGTGGGTGTGCAGCCAGAGGATCATCTCCGGCGGCATGATTTTCTTCAGCGCCACGCAGGTGTCGTAGATCGTGCGCGGGTCGGTGGTGCCGCTGGCATCCTTGAGACACAGGCTGTCGATCTGCATCCCGGATTCCAGCAGACGTTTGCCGATGTTGGTGTAGAATGCGGCGTTGTGCACCTTGTCCGACTTAAACGGTAACCCCATCAGGGCAATACACACCTGGTGATGCATGCCAGCGTCGATAATCGGCTGGCCGGTCTTGACCAGGTTCTCGACATCGTTCATGTAGTCGAAATTCCGGTCCCAGGTGGTGCCGTACTTTTTCATCAGCTTGGCCTGGAGCGCCAGTCCCTCCGGGGACTGAGTAGTCAGGGTCACGCCGGAGACCGAGCGGGTGAGGATTTGCAGGTCCACCTCGGGGCCGACCGTCTCGCGGATTTTCTGCATATCCTCGAACGGGTCCTCGCCCAAATAGAAAAATGGCGCTTGGTAGCGCGCGCCACCACCGAACTCAAAATGGCGAATGCCGCACTCTTTGGCGGCGACTTCCATGGCGGGCAAAAAATCGTTCAGCCGCACTTTGCCGCCGAACGAGCTTTGCAGACCGTCACGGAACGGGGTAAACATTACCCGGATTTCCTTGGGGTTCTCCGTGAAGATCATTGTATCTCCTCAATCGATTTGATTTTTGTCCCTGGATACAGCGAGGTCGCTGCGGCCGCCACGGCGGCGATCATGGCGCTGTCGGTGGTGTCGATCTTTTGCGGGAAAATCAGGATAATCAGGCGCATGACCACGGCGAGCACGGTCAGCAGGATAAACACCGCGATAAAGGCTGAAATGCAGATAATGAGCAACTCAGGTGATCCCATGCGAGTCCTCCCGGTAGTTGTGCCCAGCGTTTTGGGCCGAATTGCTGGACTCGAACAACGTGAAGCAGTATACAGCCCGGCAAACTCACGTGCAAGGCGGATTTGCACTTAGGGGCGACTCGGGGGATTTTGTGACAAAATTCCCTACTGCTGGCAGGGGATTTGGGGGGATGCGGTGCGTTAGAGGGCGCGAGGGCCTGACTTGTCCGCCTATGGCGGATCTGAGGGAGTGCCGCAGGCCCGGTGCCCCATCCGCTTGTCGAAGATCCCGGAAACGGGGCGGTGGGTTTGGATTCTTTTAAATTGCGGTGGGAGGAGATTCTGTTACATTAGGGGTGCCCCGTCCCCTTGGGGCGGGACAAGATTCGGTTATTGAACCATGACCAGACTCCGTCATTATGACCACCTCAACACCGTACGGTTTGTTACCTTCTCGTGTTATGAACGATACAAGTTGTTCCGGGCGGATTCGGTAATCACCGATTTCGTTGAAGTGTTGGATGCTGTCCGTGAAGCCCGCGGCTTTAAATTGCTCGGCTACGTCGTCATGCCGAATCATGTGCATGTAGTTTTATGGCCGCCGGAAGGGATGAAACTGGGCCGCGTGATCGGCGAAATCAAGTCTCGATCGGCGCGGAGGATACTCGAACGGGTCCGCCAGGAAAACCTCTTCCGCATTGACCGTTTGCATGTGCGTTCAGGCGGTGAGACGAAAATTGTATTTTGGCAACCACGATGTTATGATCACAATTGTCGAACTCCTGATACGGTGTGGGAAAAAATTGAGTACTGCCACAAAAATCCGGTGACTCAGGGTTTGGTTCAGCAACCGGGAGAATGGCGCTGGTCGAGTTTCAACTGGTACGCAGGATGCCGGGACGTACCGATTCACATTGATACGTTTGAGCTTTGAATCTAATCCCACGGCAAGCCGTGGGGCACTCGGCTTTAAGTTAAAATGAACCCCTTCCACCGCCCCGTATCACTGATCTTCGACAAGCGGATGGGGCACCCGGCGTGGGCCACCCCGCCGGACGATTCCGGAGAACAGGGGTGTCGGGGGCGATGGGATTTCGCTGCGGGATGGGTTTTGAGTGCTACGAATCTCATCCCACCGCAAGCGGATGGGGCACCCAGCCTTGAAAGGTGGTCCACCCGGGGGATCTGGGCGGTGGGCAGTTTTTATTTCTTGACAACTTTTAGGTTGTAATTTTGAGTTTAAGAGATTATTGATTCTGTGACTTTAACCAGAAGGGGGTTATTGCTTGATATTCTTCGTGTTAGATTATGTAAATTATAAACTTCGTCGCTGTAAGTACAGTGATGAAGAATTACAAAAGAAATCTTACCAACGAGGAGATAGGTGCCCAAAACATACACGCGGACTTAAGGCGGGAGATACCATAGTAATTCACACTACGGATTCTTTTATCAGTTGGCTGATTATGTATTACACAGATAGCCATGCCTCACACGTATGCCTTTATTTGCAGAATGGCATGGTTTTCGATTTCGTTCCTCAGGGTGCGCGGTTTCATCCAATAACAGATTATTTTAATTCTAAATACTGGGTGGTCGTGTGTAGACCACGAGATGAAATGAAAGGTCCAGATTTCGAAGAACGTATTTTGCGG
>CAYWVO010000089.1:0-2201 GCA_964461835.1 uncultured Ignavibacteria bacterium
ATGTCTAGCTTTTTCTTCGCCCCCAATCGGAAAATATTTATGAGAATCGCTCTAGCAAACAGTGAGGATTGACCCTCAACAGGTGAGTTTCGTATACTGTATAGTTTGTAGCGGATGGTCGCGGGGGCCAAGGACAAAACGGTGTCTCGACGGAAGGTGTAACCATGTCGGAAATATTGGATTCAGCCAAAAAGAGTGTAGAACGGTTGTTGCCCAAAATTGACAGCAAGCGCTACGAAGACGCAAAACGCGAATGGGAAGAGGCAATCACCGGCGCGGATAATCTGAAAGGCCGGAAATTTATCACCGTCTCCGGCTTGCCGATCAAGACGATGTACACCCCGGAGGATGTCGCGCATCTCGACTATATGGAAGATATTGGCTTTCCCGGCCAGTATCCCTACACCCGTGGCGTGCATCCGGAGATGTACCGTCGTCGCCTCTGGACCCAGCGGCTCTTCTCCGGCATGGGAACCGCTAAGCAGACCAATGAGCGCTACCACTTTCTACTTTCGCAGGGACAGACAGGATTATCGGTCGCGTTTGACCTGCCGACCTTAATGGGCTACGACTCCGATCACGATTTCTCGATGGGAGAAGTCGGCAAATGCGGGGTCGCCGTGGATTCCCTGAAAGACATGGAGATTATCTTCGATAAGATCGATCTCAGTGAAATTTCCACCTCGATGACGATCAACGCCCCGGCGGCGATCCTGCTCGCAATGTATATTGCAGTCGCCGAGAAACAGGGTGTTCCGCCCGAACAACTGACCGGCACGCTGCAAAACGACATTCTCAAAGAGTTTATCGCGCAGAAAGAATGGGTCTTCCCGCCGATTCCACACATGCGCCTGATCGTCGACACGATCGAATACGGCACGCACTATATGCCGCGCTGGAACACGATTTCTATTTCCGGCTACCATATCCGGGAAGCCGGCTCTACTGCAGTGCAGGAGTTGGCGTATACCCTGGCCGACGGATTCGCCTATATCGAAGCGGCGATGGCTCGTGGTCTGGATGTAGACGATTTCGCTCCGCGCCTGTCGCTGTTTTTCAACTCGCATCTGGATTTCTTTGAGGAGATCGCCAAATACCGCGCAGCGCGGAAAATCTGGGCACGGCGGCTCAAAGAAAAATACGGCGCGAAAAACAAGCGCTCCTGGTTGATGCGGTTTCATACGCAGACCGCCGGCGTTTCGCTTACCGCCCAGCAACCGGAGAACAACATTGTCCGGGTGGCCTGGCAGGCGATGGCCGCCGCGTTGGGAGGTACGCAGTCGCTGCATACCAACTCAATGGATGAAACCCTGGCGTTGCCGTCCGAACGTGCCGCATTGATCGCGCTGCGTACGCAGCAGTTGATCGCGCTGGAATCGGGAATCACCAATACGATTGACCCGCTGGCGGGTTCGTACTTTGTCGAGTCGCTCACCGACCAGATGGAAAACGAAGCCGAGAAAATTTTCGATGAAATCGAAAAAATCGGCGGCGTGCTGCAAGGTATTGAAAAAGGCTACTTCCAGCGGGAGATTGCCAAGTCGGCGTATGCGTACCAGCAGCAGGTGGAAAAGAAAGAACGGATCGTGGTCGGCGTAAACGAACACGTGATGAGTGATAAAATCGATATCCCGATTCTGGAGATTGATGAAAGTGTCGAACGCGAACAGGTCGAGTCACTCCGGCAACTCAAGCAGGCCCGCGATAACGACCGCGTGCGCAAGACGCTGGACGAGCTCAAGGCCGCGTGTGAGGATGAATCCCAAAACCTGATGCCGTATTTGATAGAGTGTTCAAAGGCGTATGCGACGCTCGGCGAGATGGTCGAGGTGATGCGCCAGATTTTCGGCGAGTACCAGGAACCACCAATGTTTTAGGACTCAAGTCACGAAGGTTGGGACACCGACGAAGTATTATGTCTACATCCTCGCCAGCGGCACACGTGGCACACTGTATATTGGAATGACGTCGGACCTTTTGAAGAGAGTTTATGAGCACAAAAATGATTTAGTTGGAGGATTCACGAAAAAATACGGGGTTCATTCACTGGTCTATTATGAGCAGACAGAGGACGTCCATGCTGCATTAAATCGTGAGAAACAGCTTAAGTGGTGAAAACGGGCCTGGAAAATCCGACTTATTGAAGAACAAAATCCCGAGTGGAATGATCTGTATGAAACGCTGGTGTGAAAGATGGATTC
>CAYWVO010000089.1:2301-5252 GCA_964461835.1 uncultured Ignavibacteria bacterium
CGGCCTGCGCCGGAATGACACCCTTGCTTGTCACCCCAGCGAAGGCTGGCGTCCATTTTCCTTGCACACCACATCGGAATTGGCAGAGACGCCCAGATAGTAAAACGTTCCCGCATGGCACCACAGCAAATGCTGAGGTGAAAAATGGATTCCGGCCTGCGCCGGAATGACACCCTTGCTTGTCACCCCAGCGAAGGCTGGCGTCCAAAAATGGATTCCGGCCCGCGCCGGAATGACACGGAGAAATTAGAACTGCCATGGATAACATTCGCGTACTCTTAGCCAAGCCCGGGCTGGACGGGCATGATCGGGGAATCAAAGTCATCGCCGCCGCTTTGCGCGACGCCGGTATGGAAGTGATCTACACCGGGCTGCGTCAAACCGCCGAGCAGGTGGTCAACGCGGCGCTTCAGGAAGACGCGCAGTTTATCGGACTGTCCATTCTCTCCGGCGCGCACATGACCCTCTTCCCGGCGGTCGCCAACAAGCTGAAAGAAAAGGGCGTGGAGCATATTCATCTCTTCGGCGGCGGGATTATCCCCGACGTGGACGTGCCCAAGCTGGAGAAAATGGGTATCGGCCGCGTGTTCACCCCCGGCTCCACCACCGAGGAGATAATCGAATATATCCGCGAGACTGCCGCGAAGACGCAGGAAGAGCCGCTGACATAGGGACATTGGGTGGCAACCCCAAACTTCTCGCCAGAGGCGAGCTTGGTTTGGGGTTGAAGATTTAAATACTCGCGGCAGCAATTTGTGAAGCCCAATTGCATTAATCGTATTGAACATCAACCCCAAATGAAGCCGCCTTCGGCGGACCGAGTTTGGGGTTGCCACCCCTTGTTGATCTCCTCCCACAATAAAAAAACCAGCGGGCGCGTGTGCACCCGCCGGTCACCATCCCTGGTGAACGAGAGACGGTCATTCCGCCTCTCTCATATCTGTTTCACATACTACGCTGCGGCCCGGCCTTTTGCCACCGTATTTTTCGCCCAATTGAAAAGGGCGGGTCTCAGACCCGCCCCTTTATTCACCACTTCCTATGATTTTTCGGCCTCAGTGATTTTTTTAATCCGAGGCACGTGACGGCCACCCTCGAACGCAGTAGACAAGAAGATATGAACAATTTTCTCCGCGTCCTTGGGAGACACATACCGCGAGGCCAGCGAGCAGACATTGGCGTTGTTGTGAGCACGTGTCATCTTGGCCATATCCTCAGTCAGGCACATCCCGGCACGAATCCCGTGGACTTTGTTGGTGGCCATGTTCATCCCGTTGCCGGTCCAGCACACCGTGATCCCGTAGTCGGCTTCGCCCTGGGCCACCGCCCGGGCAACATTCAATCCATAATCCGGATAATCCACCGACTCCTCGGAATTCGTGCCGACGTCGAGAACTTCGTGCCCCTCGTCCCGCAGCATTTTCACGAGATGCGCTTTGAGCTGGTAACCTTTATGATCTGCCCCAATCGAAATTTTCATTGCTACACCGCGACCGATTCGTGTTTGGGCACGGGAGTCAACCAATTGAACTTGTCTTCCACCTCGCCCTTAATATACTGGAAGAAATAACTCTGCAATTTCTCGGTGACCGGCCCCCGTCTGCCGTTGCCGATTTTGATTTTATCAATCGAGCGGATTGGCGAAACCTCGGCGGCAGAGCCGGTGAAAAACACTTCGTCGGCGATGTACAACGCCTCGCGCGGGATTTCTTCCTCGATCACCTCAATGCCCATATCCTGCGCAATCGTAATCACCGAATCGCGCGTGATTCCGGAGAGCACCGAGGAGGCCAGTGGCGGGGTGACCAAAACGCCGTTACGAACGATGAAAATGTTTTCGCCGGAGCCTTCCGAGACCCGGCCATAGCTGTCGAGCGCAATTCCCTCCACATAGCCGTTCATCACCGCTTCCATTTTAATCAACTGGCTGTTCATGTAATTCGCACCGGCTTTGGCCATGGCGGGGAATGTATTCGGCGCCACCCGGTTCCAGGAGGAAACACAGACGTCCACACCCTGCTCAATCGCTTCCGGCCCGAGATAGGCGCCCCAATACCAGACCGCGATCACGACCTCAATTGGGCAACCGGCCGGATTCACTCCCAATTGTTCGTACCCCCGGAACACCAGCGGCCGAATATAGCAGGATTCCAGCTTGTTGACGGCAATTGTATTCAAAATGGCGTCATTGATTTCTTCCTTAGTGTAGGGAATTTCCATGCGATAAATCTTGGATGAGTTAAATAACCGATCGGTGTGTTCCTGCAACCGAAAACACGCCGGTCCCCGCTTCGTCTTATAACACCGCTGACCTTCGAACACCGACGAACCGTAATGCAACGCGTGGCTCAGCACATGAACTTTGGCGTCCGACCAATTGACCAGTTTTCCGTTCATCCATATTTTGTCGGCTTCTTGCATCGGCATCGCGTACTCCTTTATGCAAAGGCGGGTCGAGGACACGCCGTCAAGTGAATCGATCCCTTTTGATAGACGAAAAATACAAGCTCCGCGCGCAAAAATCCAGCCGTGGAGTGACAAAACGGCTGCCCTTGCCTGTAGTGCCATATAAAAAGCCGCCGGCGGGCGGCTTTAATTCGAGTTAGTCTGTTTGTATGCAGAGGATTAGAGACCCTCTCAAAAGTAGTCGAGTTCTCCGCCTTCGGCGGACCGAGTTTTCGGGTTGCTACCCAACAAATTTGATTCAATCAATTGGGGCGCTATTACCAATCCCAAGGCTCGGGCAGGCTAAAGGCCTGCCGCGCACATTTCCCATCGAACGGGCAGACCCGGAGGTCTGCCGCGCACAGAGCCGGCTCAAAACCAACCACAAGGCTCGGGCAGGCTAAAGGCCTGCCGCGCACATTTCCCATAGACATCTGCGAATCGTTGGGATGGTGTCGGGTTTCTCGTCCGGCTCGCCAAGGCGATTCGGACTCGGAACCCGACCT
>CAYWVO010000090.1:0-5199 GCA_964461835.1 uncultured Ignavibacteria bacterium
TCGTCAAAGCCAAAGATCGAACCCGCCTTCCCCGACACATAGCTTGAAACGCGTTGCGATGCCACCATCCCCCCCGTTCTGCCAACACATTTTTCAACCCCGCGCCATTCGATTCGCCACTCCCTCGAGTAAGTTCGGTGCGGGTAGCGCCCACCGTGAGCAGGGCGACGATGTCCGGCCGGTCTAGGGGTGGATCTGATTTGAGGCCGAACTGCAGTTGGTCGACTGTTCCCTCGGCCCGGATGTGAATGTCATAGGTTGTCGGCATGGTCCTGCTGTAAGACGTCACCTGGGTAGAGGCCTTCAGGTTTATTTCTGGATTGAGACTAGCCGGATCGGCAAAGTATACGGTTCCGGTACTCACTTTGAAACGCCGGTCCAGGTACAGAAGGTATCCTTCCTTGATAATCACCATGCCGCACAGGTTCGGGCGCACCGGCGTGCCGATGACCGTCACGGCGGCATGTAATCGTATACGGGCCAGGTTATTGTCCACCCAGAGCTGGTCACTTTCGCGAAACCGGATATTCAGGCGGGTGCGAGCGATCAATTCCGGCAGCTCCCATTCCACCGACTCCGCTCCCTGGACCCACGGTAGGATCGACTGCGGTTTGAAACCGGCGGTCAACCGCGCTTCACCCATCGCAATATCACCGTCCAAAATATGCAACTCGTCCTGTTTGTGAAAGAGAAGGGAGATCCTTTGTATTTTTGCCGAATAGACGTCTGGATCACGGAGTGTCAGGGAGTCCGCATCAAATTGTAACCGCATTTCTTTCAGTTCGCCGGCGTCATGGGTTACTTCGCCATGCACGGCGATTGTGCCCCCATTGACGTCGGCGGTGAGGGAATCGAGGAATATATGTTCCCGGTCGAACCGGGCGGCGAGACGTCCGTGATCGATCGTCATGGAGTATGCTTCAGCCGATGCCGAGAAATCGGCCACCGAGACAGAGCCCGTTACTTCCGGCATCTGGACATTTCCCTTGAGCTGCAATGACGCGGTCAAGATTCCGGCCAGTGAATCGATGTCCGTTGCGAAGGGCTGAAGTACTGCGAGATCGAACCGTTTGGCGGTGACCGCGTACGCCAACGAGTCGGCGGAAATCCACCCGTCCGCGGAAAGCGAACCGAAACCAGCCAGCTTCAACTCGAGGCCAGTCCGAAATTTCTTGAGTGATTCGATGGCTGCTGATCCAGAAAGCGTTCCTGGTATACCACCCGCTCTGAAAGTGAGACTGTCAATTCTCGCTGTTGTGTCTGCGAATGTAAGGGAGATGAAAATATTTTCCACTGGCTCAGACTGCTCGTCGAGCAGCACATACGCCTCAACCAGTCTTAACCATCCATTCAGATAAGGATCGCGGAGTGTACCACGCAGGGTGATTTGCCCGGAGGCTTCGCCGGCAATATCGCCCACCGGGGCAATAAATGGCTGAAGACTGGCGATATTGAATTCATCAATACCGAGTGTACCGGTGATCTGCGCATCGTCATCAATTCGGTACCCACCGTCCTCACTCTGACTCAACGCGACTGATCCCTGTCCGATGATCGATTGCCCTGCAGTATGCAAGGTAAGGGTGTCTATCTTCAGCCGTTCGGGGTCAATGGTTGCCGTCGTCAGTACGGAATCGACCCGATATTCACCAAACCGAATATTCCGCATAGTCGACTGCAGCTGGACTTTCGGTCGGGAGAACCCTCCGTCGGCTGTCGCGGCGAAATCCATCCTACCCTCGATGGGTATCAGTTCAGGATTCAAATGATTGACCAAGGCCAGCTCAACATCCTTACCCGTCACTTGGCAGGCGAACGTAGATTGGCCGGTTATTCGAAAATCTGCGAAGAGGGACCCGAGAGGCAGATGATCCTTAGGCGCATGGACATCCTCCAATGTGGAGTCCGGTCCAACCATGGAGGATAGCCAAATATGCGCAGTACCTTCATTTTCAGAAGTATCGTACATCGCATCCGCTTCGAGGAGGAGATTCTCGTAATATACTGCCAGAGTTGGCATCGTGAATTCCGCGCCGGAGATCTCTCCCCGAAATAAGACCGAATCGGCCCCGTAGTTCGTCCATCGTAATTCCTGTGCCGAAGCGGCCAGAAATCCTGACAAGCTATCGAGATTGCCGTGCACCTCGCCATGATATTCCAGCGTTCCCGTCACATCGGGGATCGCGAATGGTGGGCGCGCGCTGTCGATTTCTCTCAGGTTTCCATCGAACCTTGCCTCGACAATGGTAAGCGCTGAGTCCTGGAATCGAATTTGAGTCCGCAAAGAATCAATCGGAAAATTATGGATCTGCCAATTATCTCCTGCCAGTACCGCCACCACCCGTGGATTGCCCAGCGTCCCCCCGACAGTCCCGGATCCCAGGCATTGACCGGTGATACCGGGCTGATCAATAAGGGAGGCCAGCGAGGAGACATTGGGTATATCAAGCAAAAATTCGCCCGATAGCGTTTCGGTGCTTAATTGGAATGATCCTTCGATGATGTCGGCGCCTTGTTGAATCCGGGCCTGTACCCGGCCGTGATCTGAGGTCATCCGTACAACCAGATCCGGCAGGGACTTCGTTTGGTAAACCAAGTCATTCAGGCGCACATCAATGGCAGTTTTCAGATTTGGTGCGTTGCTCAGTGGGCCCTCAATCGTGACTGTCCCGACAACAGTACCCTGATAGGGCGGAGGCTCACCCTGCATAACTTGCCAACACTTCCCGAGGTTAAGGCCATCGACGGCGAGAGAAAACGATGTATAGCGGATCGTATCATTGCACATCAGCCCATGTCCTGACAGGTTACCATCCAACAGAGACAATGCCATGGTGTCGATGTACACGGTATCTGTTACCGCGCTGACCTGTAGATGCCCCTGAGGAATTTCCAGCGCGTCTATCTGCGATCGGCTGAAGGTCACCGAACCGGTGATTTGCGGTGCTGACAGGGTCTGCGTGGCGCGAACCATAGCAGATACCGAATCGGAACGCAATTCCGGGAGGTCATAATATGGTCGCAGAATGCTCAACAGACTGTCGGGAGAACCCTCAATTACAAGATCGAGGGATATCTCCTTCTCAGCCGCCAGTGAGGTGTAGCCATGTGACATACAGGTGAGGCCGTCGAGGACCGCCCGTGCAGTATCCAGTGTAAATGTATTTGATTGCAATCTCGCGACGACACGGAATTCATCCAGGTGATGGATCATGCCATCATAATTTGCCTTGATCGTGCTGATCTCTAGCGATCCCCAATACTCCTCCGGCCCCGTGCCGGTGACCGACAGTGAACCCTCCTGCACAAGGGTTTCCATCGGGAGGCGATCATCGCGGTAGTTCACCTGAATATGCCCTACGCTCACCCTGCCGGCGGAGAGACCGGGCGACGGCTTCCTGGTGTCCGGTGCTGCAGACATCCCTGAATCGAGAATCGGGATGCCGGTCAGTCCCGCACTATCGATGGAAAGTGAACCGATGAGTGAATCGACGACTATTTCATGGATATCAATGGATTTGCCGAGCAATCTGGGTATGGAATACCCGACATGCAGGTCGCTGATATAGAGCAGGGTATCACTGTCCTGAGGAGATCGGATCAAAAGTTGTGCGAGCTGGACGCGAGTCAGGAGGTTTGTTTCAAATCGGCCGATAGTTACCGGCAGTCCGATGTCCTCAGAAAACCGTTGTTCCAGCCAGCCCCGTACGGCATCCTCACCGGGCGGATTTACCAAAAGAATACCGATGATAATCAGTAGGCCACACAACGCAGCGCAGACTATGACGATGATCTTGAACATGCTGCGCACCATGGTCACGGTCCCGCTATATTTCCGTCCCGAACTAATAGTACCATTTGCGTACCGACGTCATCTCAGGGGGTTGGTGCTTCCAGCCGGGTTGTATTCAGGTCAACGCAACCCCGGGGAGATCGGCATTTATGCCCGCTAAAGTGTCCGGCCCACCGCTGAGCGCAAACGCTTCCACCATATAAGAAATTTACATTGTTTAAGTCAAATTTCCAACCCAAGTTGAACATTCGAGGATTAAGGGGTGGTTTCGATAGTTCCCATGGCCGCAAGAGATTGGCTGTGGCCTGTATGACACCCGAACAACGATGGGCCGAAGGAGTATTCGCGGTCTGCGCCAGTTAAATTGGAAAGGGGAAATCATGGAAATCTTGGTGGAAAGTCTGTCGGCGGAGTGGCAAGGACTCGTGCGGTTGAGTCCCCGATTACTCGCTGCAATCATTGTTTTTGCGATTTCAATCGCGGCAGGTCGTTTGGTCGGACGCGCTGTTTCGCATCTGATTGCCCGGGGGAGGTTTAGGCCGACGCATCAGCGTTTTTTCCAAAATCTTACCGCCTGGCTATTCGGGATCTTTGGGATCATCATCGGTTTGAATCTCATCGGGTTAAATGGCTTGGCGGCCAGTCTCGTGGCCGGCGGCGGTATTACGGCAATTGTCCTTGGGTTTGCGTTCCGGGAAATTGGCGAGAACTTTCTTGCTGGTTTTTTCCTGGCTTTCAGCCGCCCATTTGAAGTCGGTGATCTAATCCAGTCCGGCGATTTGCAGGGCGTTGTCAAGAGTATTGACTTGCGGTCCACACACATCAGGGCGGCTGATGGTCGAGACATCTTCATCCCGAGTTCAGGGATCTTTAACGAGGCAGTGGTCAATTTCACGAAGGATGGATTGCGGCGACTGTCGTTTTGCGTCGGCATTGACTATGCAGATGATTCTGCTGAGGCTCGCCAGCGGTTAATCGAGACTGTCGGAAAGGTAGAAAACGTTCTTAACGATCCAAAACCCGGAATTCTCTTTTCCGGATTATTGCCGCAATATGTCGAGTTTGAAGTCTTCTTTTGGATCGATACATTCGACAAGAAGGTCTCATTGATCAAAGTCCGTAATGAGGTAATTGAGCAGTGTCGGCGGACCCTGATGTCGGGAGATTTTACCATAAGTGCAAATGTGGTCAATAGCACCTCCCTCGGCGGTATGAGCCCGATCGACGTGCGAGTTAAAACCGTGAATTCTTAATACCAGCAAGAGGGCCGCTATTGATTGTGGCAGAGAATATCATCAAAGGTGTGGTATTTGTTGATTCCCGCCATCGCCTCCAAACACTTCGCGTAATCCACGTGACGCGGGAGGTGATATGAGGATCAAGGCAGCTATCGTACGGTTTGACAG
>CAYWVO010000091.1:0-4830 GCA_964461835.1 uncultured Ignavibacteria bacterium
GCGTGGCCCTGATCTGAGGGAGAGCAAACAGCGATCCCGGAGATCAGGGTTTCTAGGTGCGTTGGGTTGAACACGCCAACTCCCAAGTTATTGCATCAATTGCCAACACTGCATTGCAGCAGTTATTGTCGAAACCACGTTCGCCTGTGGCGAACTCAGGGGTTTCGACCTACCCCATCTCCTGGCGGTGCCGGGGCACGAGGACCCGCCAAAGGCGGGCAGGCTGTACCGCGGCCACAAATAAATATTCCACCTTGCTATCTTCTTCAACACGCCATGAATGGTGGGCCACCACGCCGGTTACTACCCGTTATCAGTCGGGCGATATATCGCCAGGCGTTTCATGCGGTGGCGGATCGTCGCTTCGGAGACATCCAGCGCGCGAGCAGTTTCACGCTGGTTCCAGTCATTAGCGACTAGTGCGTTGACTAGTTCGTCGCGTTCTTCGAAATGATACAGACCCTCGGCCACCAGGATTTCTTTGGCGACGGTCAGCAAATATGGCAGTTTTTCGTTGGCGCTCAGCGCGGCGATACGGTCAATTACATACTCCAGTTGGCGGACATTGCCGGGCCAGGCGGCCCGGTTCATCACCGCGAAGACCTCCGAGGCCAGGAAGCGTTCGATCAGATAGGGATCGAGCCCGCGCCCGGTCAAGAAATACCGGGTGAGTGCGGCGATTTCCCCCTCGCGTTCCCGCAACGGGGGCAACACGACAGGCAGCTGGTTCAGCCGGAAAAACAAATCGTCCCGAAACCGTTTCTCATCGATCTCCTCGTTGAGGTCGCGGTTGGACGCGGCAATGAACCGAATATCCAGTACACGCTTTTCGGTTTCGCCAAGGCGCTGGATAGTCTTCGTCTCCAAAAACTCGAGCATTTTGGCCTGCAGCCGGGGCGGGATTTCGCTGACTTCGTTTAGGTACACGGTGCCACCATCGGCTTGTTCGAGCAAGCCAATTTTATCGTCGTTGGCGCCGGTAAACGCGCCCCGGCGGTGGCCGAAGAGTTCGCTTTCCCAGAGGTCCGCCGGAATGGCAACCGCGAAAATCGGCTGGAATGGTCTATCGGCGCGGCTGCTGGTTTCGTGAATGTAGCGGGCGAGTTGGTCTTTGCCGGCGCCGGTTTCGCCGAGGAGGAGGATGGTCAAATCGGTATTCTTCACGCGCTCCAACCGCTCCAGAATTTCAATCATCCGCTGGGAGGCGGCGATAAATTTCCCGTCGTGATTCGGCTTCGCCCCGCCAGGGGACACATGGCGGGGCGCGCCTGCAGGTTCATGGACCAGGGCGCTGATTTGTCCGGCGACACGTCCTTGCCAATACTCGACGCCGATCGTGTCGAACAGCAACCGGGCGGCGATGAGATTGGTCAGACGATAATGAGTATCAAACACCGCAGCTTCACCGGCTGTCAGGTGGGCGCGCGCGAGTTCGTACTTGGCACCGATGTGGCCGAGGATTTTGATGGCGTTCTCAAAATGTCTCCGGGCGTCCGACTCGTTTTTTCTCAGGACCGCGATCCGGCCACGGGTGCGTTCGATAGCGCCGAGTTCGAGCCGTTCCGAGATTTTCTCGGCCACGGTGCACGCACGATCACACGACTCGACTGCCTCGGTATATTCCCCCCGCGCCACCTGCAATTCTGCCAGTAAACGGTACGACTGGCTGATCAAGTCACCTTCGGGGGCGATTTTCATCCCGATTTTGATTGCTTCGCGATAGTGTTGTTCCGCCTGGTCGTAGTCTCCCTGCCAGAAGGCCAGTTCGCCGGCATATTCGTGGTAGATAGATTGCTCGCGTGCGAGAGAATGCTTTGACGCAATTTCTTTCGCAACGGTTAAGAATGTGTCGGCCTCAGCGAAGTCCCTGGTCATCATCAACACATAGCCAAGAGAGCAATTGCGGCGGCACGAATTTGCCGGGGATTCGAGCTGCCCGTCCTGCTCCTCCAGGCGCAGATACTCTGCCCCGCCATGAAAATCACCAATTCTAACTGACACCCGGCCCAAATTAGCGCGGATGGCCAGTATCCGTTCCGGATCTGCGATACTCCGGGCCAGGTGTAACGAATCCTGCAACACTTCGCGGGCTTTTTGATATCGTCCTTCGATGTAATGGCAACGCGCCAGGCTGTTACACGCATGCAGTTCACCGTCCACATTGCGCGCCCGACGGTAGGTATAGAGCGCTTCACTGAAATCATCGATGGCCTTCCGTGGATTGCCGGAAATCAAGTAGGTGTATCCGCGTCGGCACTTTGCCTGACCGTACAAGCTGTGTTCGGCGGTAGATCGCAGAATTTCGATCGATTTCGTCGCACATTCAATCGATTTTTGATACTCACCACGCCGGTATTGAATTTCGGCGGCAAGCAGCTTTGCTCGACCTACGACAGTTTTATTCTGCAACGATTCTGGACGAGATTCGAGATGGCGAATCTGTTCGAGTGATTTCTCTAATTCACCCTCTTCCAGGAAATATTCAATCAGCTCGAATTCGTCTCTTAAGCCTATACGTCCCATTATCTCACTCTGGTCTTGGTGGGTAATGTGCGGTAGGAATTTCGCCACTCATACCCGCTTTGATCATCCATGATATCAAATCTGGGTATGCAGATCTGGAATCGGCCGAAAAGGCCAATGAACGGAACGAAAAACACCGGACAATCGCTGCTCCTATCGTTTCCTCTGAGAGATGGATTGATCGGTGCTTCGTTCCAAGGATCTCCTTCCACCTCCTCGGCATCATCCAGATACATCCATGTGCGTATCTCCACGGCTTTGCGTTTCGCGGATACATCCGGTGTAAGCACGAGCCCGACCAGCAGGGTCAGACATAGACTGATCACCAGTATTTTCTTCATCATCTCCGAAAACCTCCCGCACGGTCAACCGGCCAAACGCCGCCTCTTTCTCGGTGTTGCACCGTGCGATTTGGATTGTTATTTGTACATCGCATTATATCCGATAACAAGACCACTCCATCAGGGAATCCCAGGTTCCAATTTGCCGATCCTGTCGTGTTTCGGACTCCTCCGAAACAAGCGATACCATCAGCGTTTTACAAGGCGTGGTGCTAACGAACACTAGTAACCTATACGCAGTTGCGCAGTTTGTCAAGGGAAAGGTGGATTTTTTTCAAAAAATCTGGTAAAAGCGCGCATTGCGTAATCCACACACCGCCTGTGCGTTATCGGGCATACGGAGAAACGGGGGATGAGCCGGGATTGCGCAGCATTACGCAGGCCAACATGTTGCTAATAAATGAATTACAAATAAGCTCGCCGCAAATACCCCGCACTGCGAACCTCCTGCGCGACCTGTAATCCTTAAACCAACCTGTTAAGTGATAATAATATTTCCAATACCTAAAAGACGTTACTTAAATTCCTTCTCTCCGGACTCCTTCCCGGTACGAATGTTGTCTATACCGTTTTTGCATTCGCAGTTTGTGTAACGAGGTTCGTTAACGCACCATCAAACCCATGGGAGGATTTCCATGAAAAAGGTACAGGTCGGTATCGCAGTGATGCTGATTATCCATCTGGCATTGATGGGATGTAATGTGAGTCCGTCCAGCCCGGACGGTGGCGAGCAGGCGAAGAGCGCGGTGGATCCCGGTTACGGGCCGTCCCCGGCGGACGAAACGTCACTCGTTACATTTTGGATCGAGGGAGTTGAAGCGAGAATTCGTTCATATGATGTGGATTCTGCCAATGCCTGCGTTGACTTTGAAATCCTCGTTGGAAAATTCCCATCAAACTTTGAGGAGTATCATTTAGTTATCGGTTCCTCAAAAACGGGCGCCGACTCCACGTTTAATCGGGCCGTACTTAACGATGTAGATGAATTGTTACTGGCCGGGATTGCCTATACCTTGTATGACCGCTCAGGGGCGGACTACTTGAATGCGGTCCATGAATGGACCATGGATGACTCACTGACAATCGAGACGTCCATTGAAGGATCAATAGTAACCGAACAATATTGCCTTAACGGCGAACCGAGAGTTTACACCTACCTGAATGCGGAAGAGAATGCCTTCAAAGCGACTCCTCCTGAGATAAATGATGAAACCGAGCCATCATTTGTCTTACGCAGCAAAGCCCTGCAGCAGATTTCGCAGTGGCAAGAATTGGCATCAGAGTCGAATTCTTTGAACAACAATCCGGACGGGGAACTATTGGTCAAAATATTGACTAATAGTGAGTTCAATGATTGGATGGCGCAAGAATTCGGCGACGGAAATGCAATGAGACGGGTATCCCTTATGCCATTAAAGGATCTCTGTTATGGCGCTGCAGCTTGTGCCAAAATCAAGTGTCTTTTTGGGGGCGGGTGGATGAATTTTCTTTGTGTCGCATGTGGCGGTACGGAAATCGCTTGCATTTTGGCGTGGGCAGGCAGCAAAATTGCATCTCTTTTTTGAGGTATTTTTCAATTGACTTTTGCCATCGTGTATTTTTGCATCATGGTCAAGGCCGATAAATACAAATGGCAGGACACCTCGACAATTGCATCTGCTTTGGAGGGAAAGGTGGTTGGATGGAAACCGTGGTCATTTTGTTCGGCGGGTTGGGCACTTTTCTGTTTCTGTCGGCCGTATTCTTTGTTAAACCCGAGGCCCCGGTAGCATCATTAAACCCCAAACATTGGAAACCGGTCTGGAAGCAACGTGAGTATTTCCGGGGCCCTGGCTATGCATTACAATTGCTGGGTGCCATTTGCATGTTTATTTCGGGTTTGGGAATTCTCGCCCTCTGGTTATTGTAGCCTACGCCTGTGGCCGGTGCGGCTGGCGTGGCCCTGGGCTTTGCCCAGGGTTTCTAG
>CAYWVO010000092.1:0-4315 GCA_964461835.1 uncultured Ignavibacteria bacterium
TAGTTGTAATTGTTTGTCAAGTGGTAAGAAATAGTATTCTAGTGCGAAAGTACTTTCACACCTGGTACAATGAATCTCCTCCCACCGCAAGCGGCGGGGCACCCGGCAATGAAGAATGTTCCTGCTGAAATGATTTTCACCCACCCGCTGGGTGGGGTACCAATTTCCCTCGCTGGGCAAGGGGCAAGATGGATTCCCCGCTTCAGCGGGGAATGACAAAGCGGGCGTTTGGGTTAATTACCTCGTAGTACCACACATCATCCGGATTATCGTCGCGGTTAATTGTGCGGCGGTGAAATCGGCGTAGTGCAGGCCGGGGGACGGCGCCAGTTCGACAACATCCGCACCGACAATTCGTTTTCTTGAAGAGATATATTGCAGGAAGTGTATTGCATCATACCAGCCCAGCCCGCCCGGTTCCGGTGTGCCGACCGCGGGCATCACCGATGGATCCAATCCATCCAGATCAAACGTCAGATAAACCGTATCAGAAAGGTGCGCCAGACACGCATCCCACCAATCGGTACTACCGATAATGTCCCGTGCCCAAAAGACCGGAACATGGTGCCGCTCGATATACGCTTTCTCTTCACTTGAGCAATTGCGTGCACCGACACAGACATGCGGGCACACTTCCCGCACCCGCGCCATCGCACAGGCGTGCGAATACGGTGAGCCCTGGTAGCTGTCGCGCAGATCGGTATGGGCGTCGATTTGCAGCACCGTGAGATCGGGATATTTCTGATGATAGGCACGCACTGCACCGGTGGTGAGTGAATGCTCGCCGCCCAGCATAATCGGGGTGCGGCCGGCAGCGAGTTCGGCGGCGATAACCTCTTCGACCCGCGCAACCATTTGCCCCGGACCGCTGGCCACTGCGGAAACTTCTGGGAGGGTGTAGATTCCGACATCCGCCAGTTCAATGCCGCTGGCTGCATCGAACGTCTCGACCTCCCGGGACGCCGCAATAATCGCCGCGGGGCCGTGTTTGGCGCCGGTACCATAGGTAACGGTGCCCTCGTAGGCGACGGGAACGATGGAAACTTTCGCCGTGTCCGGATTGACACACTCCGGCGGCAACCCCAGAAAATTGAACTCGACAAAGTGTTCGGACATCATGGGGTGTTACCAACGTTATCCGGAATCAGGAAGGATATCATTCGGCAGATTTCTCTCTTCCACTAATTCTTTCATCGTTTGGTCATCCAGGGGCGGAGCCTCCCAACCGGAGAGATTGTACTCTTCCATGGCGAAATCTGTCCCGTGCTTGAACGTCGGTACCGCTCGCTTTTCTTTCCGGGATTGCGCGTAATGCGCAATTGCGGTGACCAGAAACGGCAAACCAATGGTGGCATCGGCCCGCACCGTAGTCATTTCCGCACGAGGGTGAATCTTCCCCCAGGACTTCGCCTCGGCGAACGTACAGCCGGACAACCCGCCCCAATGGGCGGCGTCCGCAGTAATCTGAATCGCGTACCGATGACCGCGAAACTCCTCGCGCTCCACTACAACCGACGCCTGCTGGATAAAATTTTTCGGCGTCCCCCCGCCGATGTAAATCACGCCGGTTTCTTTGGAGAACTCAAAGACCAGCGCCGATTCTTCGACATCCCGTATCAGATTAAATGTAAATGGCGGGAATTTTTTATCGCGACGACCGGCCAGCGCGATGCCGAAGGATGAGTCGGCAATGGCCGGACAGAAGATCGGCACCCCGGCCCGGTAGGCGGAAGTCAGAATGCCGTCCTCTTTGGCGACCTCGGCGAGCGACCGCCCCAACTCATAAAGAAATTCCCGCGTGGTATAAGGGCGTGCCTCCAGGGTCCCGTACGCCCAGTCCATCAGCCAGCGGTCGATTACCCGGAATACGTCCTCGTCAAGGTAGGTGTCGTACACCCGGTCGAGGTGCGCCTGGCGCAATTTGACATCGTCTTCGTCCGGCCGCCCCATGTAGTGCGGCGTTCCCAGACACTCATACACATCATGAAACAAATTCGCCCCGGTCGAGACTAAAACATCGATCAAGCGATGCTTGAGTAAATACGAGACAACGTTGCGCATCCCGCCGGCGGTCATCGCCCCGGATAAGCCGAACCAGATCGTACATTCCGATTGCAGCATTTGTTGCCAGATATCATAGGCCTGCCCGAACGACCGGCCCTGAAACGAAATCTTCTGCATTTTGGTCAGGACGTCCGCGATCGAATCGGCGGGATCAACTTTCAAGGGTTCTGTTGGTGGGTAGTGATGTTTATGTTCCATTCCTGCTCCTCAAGACGATAGTGGACCCGCACCTACTCAATGATCAGAATCGCAGCGGCAACGACGGTGGTCCAGCGTTCACCGATATCACCGCGGGCCGACTTGGTAATGTTCCGCGTCTTGTAAATTTGCCCGGAGATTCGCCACTCTTCTTTCTTTTCGTTCCAGGATTTATCCAGATCAATCTCCAGCCCCAGCGAGGTCGCCAGCATGGTGGCGGCGAGGTCCTCCACGTAATCGCCGACTATTCGTTCGGTTTTGCCGAAATCGTGATGTTCGGTCAGATACCCGACTTTCGCGGGATCCTTGGGGATCGCCAGCCCGACCGAGGCCGAGATCAACCGGTTCGGTTCGCGAGTTTCGTTGCGGCTCATCACCGTAAAAGCGATCTGCCCCGGTTTCATCTTATTGAGTCCGGCAGAGCGTGAGATCACTTTGCAATGCGGCGGGAAGATGGATGACACCGACACCAGGTTAAAATGCGCGATCCCGGCATCGCGCAGCGCCAGCTCAAAGCTGGAGAGCTTTTCACGATGACGGCCGACCCCTTTGGTCAGGAACAATTGCTTGGCAATCATCATCTTGCCATCCCTCCGCTACCTATCCTGCTCCCGGACGAGCTTCAAATATACAAAGCGACGGACGTGAAAATCAATGCGCTTGCCGTTCTTCCTGTCGCGGAGCCAGAATTAAGACACTGTACAAGCCGATGAGCACCAGCGCTGCGCCAACGAGCATTTTCAGCCCCAGTTCCTCACCGAGAATCAACCAGCCAACCACGATGGTCACGATCGGGGTGACAAAGGCAATGAGTGATAACCGGGTCGCTTCCTCGGTTTTCAACAGATGGAGATAGGTGACAAAGGTCATCGCCGAGGCAAAGACCCCCAAGAACGCCGCACTGCTGACCGTGACCCAGGTCCAGTGGAAATCAGCCAGGCTTTCCACGGATAAACCCAGGGGTAATAACAGCAGAACACCCAGTAACATCTGCCAGAAGACCGTCGAGAAACTGTCAACCCGCGTCAAGTACTTTTTCAGCCAGATCGAAGCCATCGCTGAACAGGCGGGGGAGATTAACGCCACCAGCATGGCGGGGAAAAACCGTGGTTCAGGTATGGAGAGACCATCATGGAATATCAGAATCACACCCACAAAGCCGACCAACAGTCCCAGCAGCTTCAGCCAGGTGAGTCGTTCATCCGGCAGAAAAAAGTGAGCAAGAATTGCCACAAAAAACGGAAACGTCGAAAACAATACCGAATTCAACGCTGCCGGGATATACTGCGCCGCGTAATAAACCGCAGCGTACGGAATGGTATACATGAACACACCCGGCAACAGAACCCGAAACCACTGTTGACGACCCTGCGGCTGGGGTCGTCTCCCCCCGAAGACAAAGCCCGCTAACACCAGGATTGCAAAAAGGAAGCGCAAGGTCGCGGATAACAGCGGTGGGGCATCGGACAGGCCGATCTTGATCACCACCCAGGAAGAACCCCAGACCAGACATAACATTGCAACAAGAAGGAAATTGACCAATTTGTTGACCGCCCGTGAACGATTAAAACGTGCTTAAGTACCGAATTTACAACGGCTTCGCAACCTTTTCATTACATAGGCCTCAAGATTATTCACACAATAATACGTAAAAGTTATATAAAATACTTTAACATACCTAATAATTGGCGTATATTGTGAATGAGGAATAAGGATATGGAAGAAACAAAATCGACAATTGACCTTCAATTCCTAACCAGCGCGGAAGTGGCTGAACTGCTTAAGCTTAACCCGCAAGTGGTGGTGCGGAAGCTGCAACACGGAGAAATCCCCGGCTACAAAATCGGGAAGGATTGGCGGGTAGAAGTCAGTCAGTTACGGGAGTGGTTGGAATCACGGTCGAACCAGCGCACCCGGTCCGAGCGGGAAAAGATCGTTAAGAATTTCTTTGTCAACGGCCGGTTGACCCATCTCCCGTCCGGACGGCGTCGCAAGCGGTATATCCTGGAGGAATTATTAAACCGCTTTGATCGCAACCGGGTGTACACGGAGG
>CAYWVO010000093.1:0-4047 GCA_964461835.1 uncultured Ignavibacteria bacterium
TAAGTCAGGAGGGAAACACCAATCCCTTTTTACAGGAAAAAATGGACTTGACCCGGGCTAGCATCCTTCGCGACGCCCAATACCGTATTAATCGAGCCCAAACTATAGGCAACATTGGCAGTCTTCATATCTCTGATGATCACCTTCCAGGTCACCTCTTCCAGCGCATTCAGTGCCGCTTGCATTTCGCCGATGTCGTATCCGACCGGTAGACGATCATTGCCGATATCCCGGACGAAGGACGTGATCGGCATGAGACGCTGCTCACGAACGCAGGCGACGATAAGGCCATAGAGCGCTTTCAGGCGTCGCCGGTCATGGCTGTTGTTTGGTTTCTGCGTAGTATCCGGCCCATTTCGCTGAAGGATCAAGAGGGCCGCCGAGAGGATGGGTTCTGCATTTGATTCCAGGAGGTTGACCAGACGGCGTATCGCCTCAACCCCAACTGTTCGCCCCGGATTCGTTCTATTCGCTGCACCAAATGTCTCTCCGCCTGCATCGCGGGGATGGCGTGAGGAATTGGGCGTGTTTTTCTCGAAACACGTCCAATCGCAGAAGTAGTTGTTATCCATAACGAGCACCTTTCCACAGGGGGCGAATCAGCGCCGGTGAAGATACTCCGTCCTGCCGCTCGTCTCCGAAACAGCGGGTGCCATAATGGAAAAACTCAACCGGGCCAAATATTTCTTTGATCAGCCTAACCATGCACGGTGTTCGATAAGTTCGGCGAGTTCCTCCGGTAACGGAACGCTGTCTTTGCCCGTGGCGGCCAGTTGTTCGCATCGACACGCTACCGGGTATCCATCAACCACCACAATCGGCTCGGATACCGAGGCTTCCTGGTCCTGGATCCAGGTCATAATGCCCCGCTCACGACAGTGCCGAGCGATGTTGCGGCGTAGCTGTTGGTGACGCGAATTGTCCGCTGAGTAAATGTATTTAATCTCCATAGTACTTACATCAGGTTATGTTTATGGAGTTTGCTGTAAATGGCCCGCCGGCTGATCCCTAGCCGCGAGGCCGCCTTTTGACGATTGTCATTGGCTGCCTCCAACGTGCGGGCAACCATCGTCCGCTCGACCTCCTCCAGTGAGGTCCCAATAGTAAACGTCACGGTGTTCGATCGTGGCCGGTAATCTAGAAAACGCGGCGGAAGGTGTTCGGGTTTCAAGATTTTTTCGTCGCATTGAATCATGGCTTGTTGAACCACGTTCTTCAGTTCGCGAATATTCCCCGGCCAATCGTAGGCGCGGAGAATGTCGACCACCTCCGAGGAAACCTTCTCAACCTTTTTACGAAGTGAACGATTGTATCGTGCCACTAAAAAGTCAATCAATAAAGGAAGATCGTCACGACGGTCCCGCAGCGGCGGCAGATTGATCCGTAAACCGTCCAACCGATAAAACAAGTCCGTCCGAAATTCATTGTTTTCCGCCAGATTCGGCAGGTCAGCATTCGAGGCGGAGATCAGTCGGAAATCTGCACGTAACACTTCACGTCCACCCAGCCGATAGAACTCTTTGCTTTCCAAAACCCTCAACAGGCTCACTCGAACCTTTTCTTCAAGGCAGTCGATTTCGTCGAGGAAGACCGTGCCGTCGCACGCGCGTTCAAAGACCCCGGCAAACTGCTGGTGGGCGCCGGAAAATGAGCCGCGCTCATGGCCGAACAATTCACTGGCAACTAGCGTGGATGGGTATGCTCCCAAATTGGTCGGCACATAGGGCTTTTGCGCCAGTTCGCTGCGGCGGTGAATTGCCTGTGCCGCCAAATCCTTGCCGGTGCCGGTCTCACCGAGTAATAAGACCGGGATATTTGTGCGAGCAGCCAGCTCAATCTGTTCATACAACTCTTGCATTGGCAGCGAGCCGCCGATCATATGCCCGAAGCGTCGCCGTACATGTTTCGCTGGCGAGGCTTTGGGTGATGCATTTCGGATCATCGTGGGCGAAGACATAGTGACTCTACAATCTTCTTAAAAGTTATGCGCTGCCGCTGCTGCGTCGTTGTTCATCTGTTACACTAGGCACATTTCGTATCTGCTTTTTTTCCATGCAGATAGTCCTCGCAATTCATCGCTTTTAGTAGTCCGGGTTCCACCGCTCCGCTGCGCGAGGCAGGAAACCCGACATGCTGGTGACATGGTGTCCGTGTCGTGTTTCTCGGTGCTCTCCACGCATCCCGGAACACCACCTGCAAAGAACATACTGAGTATTGCCCCCATAAAATCCTCGGGTGTCCGGAGCGGGATCGAGACCCGCTCCGGCTCTATGTGAAAATCGTCCCGGCATTGAGTGGCCTCCCGAGGCGCTCGAGTCAGCCATTCGCCGTTACGGACGCTTGCTTCTTTGATCTTTGTCAGATTCACTGCTCAACCCCTTCCAAGGCGCGAGTTGTTTTTCAGTCTCCGCCCCCGTTGCGGGGGCGAAGACTCTCGGGTTGGTTCGCCGGGTCTTTACACATAAACGGTACAGCCGTTTCGTAAGTCGTTCAAGACGAATTGGTTACACCGATACCGCGTAATTTTCCTACGTATTCCCCGCCCCAATGGGCCGTCGATAATTCTCTCTGAATACCATGCGAAAATACCCGCGGGCAGACGGTTTTTGCCCGTCTCTAAAGGTTCCACTACAGTTTTCCTTCCTTAGGTGCAAGCGTGGTGCGAGTCCCCGCCCCCTTGTGGGGACAGAGACTCCGTGGTTCGCCGGGCCTTACGCGTTTAGGGTACCTTCATTTTTCAACCCCGTCAAGACGATATGGTTACCCCAATACTGCGTAGATTTCTTACGCATTGCACAAGTGGTAGCACGGGCGTCTCCCGCCCGTGAACATGGGCAAGATGCCCATGCCACCTCGAGGCCAGCCACAACGTATCCCCCCGTAAATCTATTGCGGGGACCGCATTCGATCAGTATACTTGCTGTGAGGAGTGGGTAGGCACTCATCGCACAATCCTCGAATGTCTTGCCGGGCCGTTAGGGTGCCTTGAACAACTTGCTATGCGGGTGTATTACGCTGTCATATGAGCATAACGAGCGACCAGAGGAGCAGCGGAAATCTTCGCGACAGGTGACTGACCCTTAAGGTCGGGTAGAGAAAATGCACGAGTAGCTTCCCATTTATTGTGGGAGTTTGAGAAAGGGTCACTGTTAGCCCAGATCCAAACCCCTGAGTCGCCGCAGGCAACGTGGTTTCGACGCAATGGTACGGGCAAAAGAGGAGAGGCTGTCCCACAAGCCGCTTGCGATGTAGGTTGGGTTCCGCCGCCCCGTTTTGCGGGGCAAGAAACCCGACATGCTGGCAATGAGTTACTCGTGTCGGGTTTCTCGGTATGCTTCGCATTCCTCGGAACCCGATCTACTCTTGAGACAGCCTCAGGACGTCTGCCGCGCACGAGCTGTGGGCAAGATGCCCATGCCACGTGTGCAAAGGACGTTCAAAATAAGTGTAGCCCACCTAAAGCAGTGAATCGATAGAATTCACTGCGGCAGGTGGGTCGGTAAACTTTGGAAATGAGGATTAAAGACCCACCAGGCGCTCCAAGTCCGTTCGGACTTGTCGCTCTTGGTGGGTTACAACAAGTCACACGCGTTTTGCCCTTGGGTTACGCCGGGATGACAGTGCGGCTTCCGCCGCCCACGTAAAAATCATAGGGGGTTGTGAGGAGACTATGCCGGGATCGCGTGAACGATTGAATCGGCTGCGCAAGAAAGTCGAGGAGTCCAAACGGCTCCACGGTGATGCGGCCAGCTCGTCCGAAGCGGATGATATGTCCGAACTGATCGAGGAGCTGGAGACCTACCAGGTTGAATTGGTGCAGGCCAATCAGGAGTTGCGGGAGACTCAGCTCCGTCTTGTCCTGTGTCAGACAAATTCCTGATAAAAAGTTGCTAGTGTGCCGTCGGTCTTCGCGCGGTTATGACGAAGCCGTCTCTGCCTCGCCTGTTCGACCTGCTCCCGATACTCCTCTTTATGGTGAATCTATCGAACCACCAGCAACTGCGTCTTGTTCCTCACGGCGTGCACCTGGGCTGGGGTACAGTTGAA
>CAYWVO010000094.1:0-2978 GCA_964461835.1 uncultured Ignavibacteria bacterium
GCCAGAAAGGAGTACTGGAACCCAAAAATATCTTGATCATCACAACAGTCGCTACGACAAACCCTTCATTCCACTTTTTCAACAAGCCCATAAATGGTGGGCTACACGACCACCGTCGGCTATTGCTCTCCAATCTCCAGCGACTGCAAATAGGTGGCGAGGTTGATTTCCTGGCCGGCGAGACCCAGTTTCTTGCGGATCATCTCGCGGTATTTGCTGATCGTAGTCGGGGCAAGTTTTAATGTATTGGCGATGTCTTTGGTGGTGGCGCCGCTCTTAATCATCCGGCACACTTCCAATTCTCGCGTGGAGAGCCGTGCGGCTTTCTCTTTTAATTGATCGATAAACGGTGAGACCACATCCCTCAGCGCGTCATTGAGCATTTGGAAATCTTTTAACTGGTGTTCTGCCGATGATGATTCCAGGCGCTGGATGATCGGCTGCACCGCATTTTCCACGTTGCTGACCAGGCGCTTTTCAATTTCTTTCTTTTCGTGCTCGACCCGCTCCAGGAGTTCCGAGAGCGCAATATTTTTGCGCTCGAGGTTCTGTTGCTCGGCCTTGAGTTCCTCATTGGCGTGCCGGAGTTCTTCTTCCAGCTCTTTCAGGCCGGTTATATCACCAACGAAATAGAGAAGCGCTTCGGCGCCTTTCCAGGTGATTTTTGTACACGAGATCCGCACCCAGAGCGGATCACCGGCAACGGTGGCCACACGCATTTCTGTAAACCTCGGTAGCGGTTTACCCGCTAACCGGTCGCGAGCTCGGGCGAACGCCTCATCCCGCTCCGATTCATTGACAAAATCCAACGATGATCGGCCGATTAACTCCTCCGGCTGATACCCGGTGAGATCGGCCAATGCGCGATTTACGAAAACAATCCGTTCGTTTTGATATACAAAAATACCCGCACCGGCACCCTCCACCACATGTTGATATTGCTCCCGCGTCTCTTCCAATTCCTGTTCGGCCTTTGCCTGGCTCCGCCGCACGATTGCATCTTCCAATTCCCGCTGGATTGCCGGTGTCAGGCGGGACAGGCGATCTTTGAGAATATAATCCTGCGCACCGTGGCGCATCGCCTCAACCGCGTATTCCTCCCCCATTTTCCCCGAGACCATGATACAGGGGATATCTTTCGGATGATCCATGATCACCCGCAACGCCTCCAGGCCGCGGAACGCCGGCAGCACGTAGTCGGTAATTGCGATATCCCAGTCCGCCTCGTCCAGGCGGGCTTTCAGTTCGGCCTCGGTCTGCACCTGTTCTGAGATGGGATTATACCCGCCCTTCTCGAGTTCCTTAAGCAACAGAAGAGCATCGTTGTCATCGTCTTCAACGACCAACACGCGCAGTTCAGTCAGTGTGGCCTCCCTTATTGTCCGTCCGAACTTTTACATCGAGCCAGTCAGCAACCATCTTGCGTATCGATTCAGCAAATTGGCGGTAGTTTGCCGATTTCTCCACGTAATCCGTTGCGCCCCCGTCGAGGCAGTCACCCCGGTCACTCTCTTTCTGCGAGGCGGTGAACACGATTACGGGCACGCGCGCGGTACGTTTATCGGCCCGAATGCGCTGCAAGACTTCGATGCCGTCGATCCCCGGCAGGTTCAAATCGAGCACAATAACCACCGGGAGTATGCCGGGCGGCGCACCACCGGTGACGCCGAACAGGTAGTCCAGCGCCGCTTCGCCGTCGCGTGAAACGACCAATTTATTGAGCACGCGTTCCCGATCGAACACGTGACAGGTCATATCGAGATCGTATTCGTTGTCTTCGATAATCATTACCGGTTGCTTTACCATCGTTTACTCCTCGGGTTCCTCGGGCAGGGCGAAATATATGGTGGCCCCCATGCCTTTTTGTCCTTCGGCCCAGATTTCGCCACCGTGCCGTTTGATGATGCGCTCCACAATAGCCAGCCCGACGCCGACCCCGGTGAATTCTTTATCTGAATGTAATCGTTGAAATGGTTGGAAAAGCTTATCGGCATACTGCGGATTGAAGCCTGCGCCGTTATCGCGCACGAAGATAACATGTTCGCCGACACCTTCCTTCTCCCCCAGTTCGATGCGCGTATGCTCGGTGTGACGGGTAAACTTCCAGGCGTTGCTAAACAGGTTGTCCAGTACAATGCGCAACATGCGCGGGTCCCCCTTCACTGACAGGTTGGCAGGGATTAGAAAATCCGGCCGATGTTCCGGATCGCGTTCGCGTAATTGCCTTACAATTTCGCGCGCCAGCCCGGCAAGATCGATGTTGGTCCATTGGAGTTCCGACCGAGCCAGCCGGGACAAATCCTGCAATCCGTCCAGGATGCGCCCCATATGCTCAGCCGACTTGATGATCCGTCCCAGATGCCCGCGGCTCTTCTCGTCCAAAGAGTCTCGGGCTTCTTCGGCCAGAATCTCGGCAAAGCCGCCAATGCTGCGCAGCGGTGCACGCAGGTCATGCGCGACTGAATCGTTGAACGCTTCCAGTTCCCGGTTGGCATCTCTGAGTTTCCGGGTGTAGCGGCGCAAGCGGCGATTGAGGTCTTGCCGTTCCTTCTCTAATCGTTTCATCTCGCTAATGTCAGACATTGCCGCCCAGTAATTGAATTCACCGTCGGGGCTGGAGGCGTCCGGCGAACAATTGAAATGGACATATGTGACTCTGTCGCCTACTGCTTGGAGGCGGATTTCGCAGGAGGCAGCCCCCCCCCGTTTCTTTAACCCGCTGGCAATGACGGTGAAAGACATCCCGGGAGTCTGGATGCACAAAAGACGAGAGCGGCTTGCCGGTCAGCAGCGTCCGCACGGTGCCCAGCATGGTCGCGGCCGCCAGGTTGGCCTGGGTGATTATCCCGTCGGCATTCAAAGTGAGATACCCCACTGGCGCCAGATCGTAGAGATCAAAGTACCGCTTGGCAGTTTGCTCCAGATGTCCTGTTTCAGCGTAAGCTGGACAAATTTTGCGTTTAGAAGTTGCTGGTTTT
>CAYWVO010000095.1:0-2607 GCA_964461835.1 uncultured Ignavibacteria bacterium
GGGAGGCCCAATCTCTATCCAGTCGCCGCATAAGCGACTTTTTCAGGGACGACTAGTATACAATGCTTTATTGCATCGTATTCCAAGAAATCTCAACCAGGATAAATTATTCCACACACCCCGGCAGCAACTCTCCCCGGTCCCGGAACACGTAATTGACCATAATCGACACATCCAGCGGATCGATTACACAGTCCGCGTTGACATCAGCCGCGTTCAGGACCGGTGGTGGATCGTATTGCTGGTAAACATATTGTACCATGAACACCACATCTACGGGGTTGATGTTACCATCACCGTTCACGTCTCCGGCCGCAATCGCTGGTTGCTCGTCAATAGTCAGGCTGAACTCCTGCACATCCAATTCGCTTTGAGCATCCTGTGCCGTCACCGTAAACGTGAACACACCGAATTCTGTGGGAGTGCCGGAGATAACACCGGTGACCGGATCAAAGGTAAGCCCCGCCGGGAGTGCACCGGTGGTCATTTGGTATGAATATGGAGCACTGCCGCCCTTGGCAAAGACCGAATCCAGATAGGCGGTCTGGATATTACCGGGGGCAACCGTTTCATTGGCAATATGGAAACCGTAAGCCTGGTACGAATGGCTGTCCAGAATCCAATTGGCGGGATCAAATTCCAGATCGGTGATCGGGTCGGCCGTTTCGACTGTGATGATGAAATCCTGCTGCCGTTGGTTGTTGTGTACCGAAATGGTGTCAATCATGCCCCCAGCGTCATGCACGGCAAGCATAATCGGCAGGTCGAACACCAGCGGATTGGAAGTCTGGTACTGCTCGACATGCAAAAATATATTTTGTTCACCGGGTGCGCCCGGCCCGGTAATCCAGGAATAGTAATACTTCGGATAGTACTCACCATAAATCCAGTCCTGAAAAAGTTGATCGAGATCCATTCCCGACACGTTTTCACACAGGCCCTGGAAATCCTCAGTGTTGGCATGGGCGTGGGCGAATTCCGGATGGCTGTAGTATGTTTGGAGGATTTCCCAGAACGTATCATGGCCGACCACACCCCGGAGCATATGCAGAAACCATGCGCCTTTGTCATACACCCGGGAGGTGAAGATCGCACCGACGGATGTGGGATTAGCGATATAAATCGTCCCGCCGTAAGGGTACTGCATATTCACCATATACCCATGGAGCGAATCGGTTCCGTAGCGATGCTCAGCATAGAGCGCCTCGGCATACGAGGCGAAACCCTCGTTCAGCCAGATGTGATGCCAGGATTCAACCGTAATAAGATTCCCCCACCACTGGTGCGCCAATTCATGCGCGATAAGGTACTGATTGAACCCAAAGCTCCCGGACGTTGTCGAGGTATTGGTCTGATGTTCCATTGCCCCGCCCCACGTGAAATGGGTCATGCCGTATTTTTCTTCCACGAAGGGATATTCACCGAAGGCATCGGCAAAAAACTCCAGTTGATCGATCGTCACGCCCCAGGCCATCACCGCCTCCCAAAGCAAGTCCGGGTAGGGGTAAAAATCGACAACCATCGAATCCTGATTGGCCGGCCCGTAGGAATACCAGCGATAAAAATGTTCGTACTCACTAATCGCCAGCGAGACCAAATAGGTAGTGATCGGATACTGTTCGTGCCAGTGATACGTGGTGGTCAAGCCATGATTCACCGAGTCGCGCAGGACACCATTGGAAGACACAAAAAAGGCGCTGTTTACCTCGACAATAATATCCACCGAATCGGCCTTATCATCGGGACGGTCTTTGCACGGCCACCAGGTACGGGCCATAAACGGCTCGGAAAGCGTGGAGATAACCGGTGTTCCATCATGCGAACCAAACGAAAACGCCTGAAAACCGGCGGAAGATGGATGGCCGGAATACACAACGGTAATGTCAAATGTCTCGTCGAGACCGTACCCGGTCGCCAGATCGACGGTCAGCAGGTTGCTGGTATGGGTCCAGGCCTCCGTTAAGGCGCCATTCTCATAAACGCTGTCGATCACCATGTTATCGTACAGGTCAATCGCTACCTGTTGCAGGTCGGTAATCAGTGAGCGTGCCTGCATCTTCACCCGGCCATACACCATCTCATCAACTTCGTCTATTCGCAAATCGATATTGTAATACTGGGCGTCGAAATCCTCCTGACCAACAGCTTGCTGTCTGGCCAGCGCCATCAGCTCTTGCCGAGCCGCAGCCTCAGCCTTTTCCGCAGCCAGCGTTTGATGGATCTCCCGTGCGGTATAGGGCACCAATTGACTGTATGGTGTCTGCCGGGTGCCATCCCCGGCGACCGCACTGCTTCCGATAAGAACAAGGATGGTAATCAGGATTAAACCAAATCGAACTGCCTTCACGACAATACCTCTCCACTAGGACCGGCAATGGTGAGACATGTTTTCCCCTCGACCGGTCTCATCAACATACCCCCTGCCGATCAGCATGGTGACTATTCCGACACTGGCCATATCTTCCTGCCGTGTCGCAAAGCACTGACGGCGATATACCACAGGTGGGACAAACACCACCCAACCCTTCATTCATCACCCCGAGTAGTAACGCAACTTTCCACAACAAGGTAACGCTAATTTGCAATAAGTCAACCCACGACTAGTGT
>CAYWVO010000096.1:0-2345 GCA_964461835.1 uncultured Ignavibacteria bacterium
CAAGATAAGGGTTATGCCGGCTTAGTGACTATCCCGCGTCAGCTATTGCTCCGGGCGGGCCAACCGGCTCTTGAGGGTGGCGCGATCAATCGGAATCAGGTGGCGCGATCAATCGGAATCGGGTGGCCGAATGGGTCGGAATATGCAATCATATTGCCGCATGGGATGGTTCCAACTGGTCGCCACTTGGTTCCGGTGTGGATAAGGGACATTTCTTCAGTGCTTCGGTAGGATGTTTGAGAGTATATCAAGGCCGTTTAGTTGCAGGAGGCGAGTTCGCAAGTGCCGGTGGTAAACCCGCCTCGTGCATCGCCCAATGGTTCAAACCTCTATGCAATTGCGGTGATCAATCTGGCGGTAATGTGAATGCTGTCGGAGATGTCACCTGCAACGGCAGCATCGATCCGTTGGATGTCCAGTTTTTGGTGAAATTTGTCTTCCAAAATCAGGACGCGTTGTGTGATAAACCAAATTGCCCGTTTGACGTTGGCGATGTGAATTGCGACTGCAACGTCGATCCGCTCGACGTGCAATACCTCGTCAATTTTGTTTTCAAAGACCAGGACGCCCTGTGTGATCCCTGTTCGTGACCGGGGCGATGAAAACGCTAAAACCCATAAACCGTGGGAGCCAGCCAGGGGGAAGCTCATCTTCCTTAATCCGTGTCACGGCGGAAATGGAGATCAGCTCAGTCAAGACGGAGACTTCCTCTAGTGGTTGATCGCTTCCAACACGGGGGGTGGCGCCTCACTGCCACCCCTTTTATCATCGATCTGAATTGGTTTCGCTGAGGCTTACAGCGGGTCACCAAATCCCAGACAAATCGCCGAAGAACCAGACTTACGGCCGGTATTTTCCACGCTTGTGCTGCCGAGAATCGGCTCGACCTTGAGTCTGCGAAGGCTGATGAGAGAGCCCACCTCCAGCTAACCGACAACGCCACAAAGGCTTAGCTCAACGGAACGATGCGACTTCGCAAGTCGTTGCAAATAAGTCGCTTATGATAAGTTTGAAGAGCGTTCGGAGAAGCTCCCCGGGTGGGACGGTGGTCGGAAATTGTGCGTCTCTGTCATCCTGCCCAAATGCTACCGAAAATAGGTTGACACGTTATTTGCGATTAGCCATTATTCCGCAAATAAGCGGCAGTGTTATTTGCGCCGCCGCAAATAGGGAATGGGAGCGTGGTGACTCAACCAGAGAAAATTCCCGGGCATTTCAGCGGTGGTCCGGGAGGGTATCAGTTTTTCGTGCCCGACCCACTGCCGCCTGAAATCGATTGGGTGCCTTCGCTGGTTCGCGCTCTATCAGAAGCCGATCAACTGACGGGCCGCTTGGCAGGGGAGGGCGGGCGATTGCCGAATCCGCACCTGCTCATCCGGCCTTTTATCCGTCGTGAGGCGGTTCTCTCCAGCCGCATTGAAGGGACACAAGCGACCTTGGGTGAGCTGCTGGCTGCCGAGGCTGGCGCTGCGGTCGAGCGCAGTCCCGATGATTTGCGGGAAGTCGGGAACTACGTCGCCGCACTGGAGCATGCCATGAAGCGGCTCAAGAAACTGCCGCTCTCCTTGCGGCTGGTTCGGGAACTTCACCGGAAACTCATGACCGGCGTGCGGGGTGGTCAGGCCACACCGGGGGAGTTTCGGCGGTCGCAAAATTGGATTGGCCATCCCGGGAGTACCATTGAAAATGCCTCATACATTCCCCCAGCACCTGACCACTTAATGGCCTGTCTTGGACAATGGGAGAAATTTCTTCATGATCGAACCTTTCCGCCCCTGGTGCAGATTGCGTTAGTCCATTATCAATTCGAGGCGATCCATCCGTTCCTTGATGGCAACGGGCGCGTGGGACGCCTGCTGATTACGCTGTTTCTGCATGAGCGTGGCGTTCTTCCCAGCCCGCTTCTCTATCTCTCTGCGTTTTTCGAGGCGACGCGGTCGGATTATTACCGATATTTGCGCGGGGTTACGGACGCCGGGCGATGGCAACCCTGGTTGGAATATTTCTTGAACGGTGTCGCCCGCCAGGCTGAGGATGCGCTGAACCGCGCCGTGCGCATTAATGAGATACTCTCCGGCTGGTGCGAGGATGTGGCAGGGTCGCCTTCCAAGGCACCGATGAGAGTCGTCGACCTCTTGGCTGAGAACCCCTATTGGACCATCAAGCGCCTGGCCGAACGGCTGCAGGTTGCGTTCACGACCGCCCAGCGGGCGGTGGAGCGGCTGGAATCGGCGTCGATTGTTACGCCCGTGACGGCAGCCAAACGCGATCGGGTTTACTGTGCCAAGGCGATACTGGACATTCTCGAAGAACCTGCGGTCCTGGTGCCTGACCACAATCGTTAG
>CAYWVO010000097.1:0-1923 GCA_964461835.1 uncultured Ignavibacteria bacterium
CCATAGTGCGTGGGGACCACGCACCCCTCGGTTTCCCTCGTGATCGGGTGACCATGCCAACCTTTTCGCCGCAGGCGAACACGGTTTGGGGTTGAAATCTCAAATTTCCTACTCGGTTTGCGAATCAATCCAGGTAAGATATTCCTTGTTGCCGGTGATAATTGGCACCGCAACTATCTCCGGCACATCGTACGAGTGCAATTGTTCGATCAAATCGCGCAGGCGGGGAAATGTATTCGCGGGCGTCTTGGACAGAAGCAGGACTTCCCGATCATCGTTTACCTCACCCTCCCAGACATAAACCGAGCGGACATCATTCACAATATTGCAACACGCAGCAGCCTTTTGCTCCACAGCGGCTTTCGCGATTGTTGCGGCTTCCTCTTCTGAGGAGCAGGTGGTGAAAACGATCAGAAATTCAGCATCCATAGGTCTCTCTACTTGATTTCACGCCCCAGTTTGCGTTCCAGGCTCTCGATTTTCGAGGTGAGCCGGCCGGATTTGCCGCGACGGTGATCAATCAAAATCTTGGAGGTCACCCGGGGATATTCCGCCTGCATCGTCTCATGGCACAGTTGGAGCAGGTTGAAGACCGCTGCGGTTTCTCCCTCGATAATCGTGCCCATCGCCGTCGTCGTGTGTTCCAGCCCACTGGCTTCGATCACCTCAATGACCTTCGCCACTGCGGCGGACACAGATTCACCCTCCCCCAGCGGGGAAATCGAGAAAAACGCCAAGGTTGGTCCCATTGCCTATACCTTTCGTCTGCTATGCAGGTACTTCTTCCAGCCGCTGTTCGTACAGCGGGAACTTTTGACACAACTCCAGCACCTCACCGGCGACGTTTGCATACACCTCTTTATCACCGAGATTCGAAATGACTTTGTGGATAAATCCGGCGATCTGTTTCATTTCCGGTTCTTTCATCTTGCGGGTAGTGACTGCCGGGGTACCGATGCGAATGCCCGAAGTCACTAGCGGCTTGCGCGTGTCGAACGGCACCGCATTTTTGTTTACGGTGATATTCGATTTGTCCAGGGCCTTCTCGACTTTCTTGCCCGAGTAGTCGGCGTCAATGAACGACAGCAGCATCAGGTGGGTATCGGTGCCGCCGGAGACTACATGGTAGCCGTACTCGACAAAGGCCTGTGCCATCGCCGCAGCGTTCGCGACAATTTGTTTCTGGTAGGTGTTGAAATCATCCGATTGCGCTTCTTTGAAAGCCACTGCTTTGGCGGCGATAATATGCATCAGCGGTCCACCCTGAATACCGGGCATCACCATGCGATCGAGGTCGGCGGCGTACTCCTCCTTGCACATGATTAATCCGCCCCGTGGGCCACGGAGTGTCTTGTGGGTGGTGGAAGTCACGAAGTCCGCGTATGGTACGGGAGACGGATGCAGCCCCGCGACAATCAATCCCGCGATATGCGCGATATCGACCATCAGTTTTGCTCCACAGGCATCAGCAATCTCGCGGAATTTGTCGAAATGCATGGTGCGGGGATAGGCGGAGGCGCCGGCGACGATCAGTTTCGGTTTGTGTTGATCGGCAAGTTTGGCGACCTCGTCGTAGTCGATTTGCTCGGTTTCTTTGGTTACCCCGTAGCCGATCACGTTATACAGCCTGCCGGAGAAATTGAGCGGATGGCCGTGAGTAAGGTGCCCGCCGCAGGCGAGATCAAGCCCGAGGATGGTATCCCCCGGATCACAGACCGTCATATAAACAGCCATATTTGCCTGCGAACCGGCGTGCGGCTGCACGTTGGCGTGCTCGCAGCCGAACAGTTCTTTGAGCCGCTCGCGCGCGAGGTTCTCGGCGACGTCGACATATTCGCAGCCGCCGTAGTAACGCTTGCCGGGGTAGCCCTCGGCGTACTTGTTGGTCATCACGCCGCCCTGCGCCTCAAGGACGGCTTCCGA
>CAYWVO010000098.1:0-1888 GCA_964461835.1 uncultured Ignavibacteria bacterium
GCCGATACGGTCATGGCTGCCTGGTGTGCGCATAAGGATGGCGCACCTTATCGACAGCGATCATGGAGAGGCAGCGGGTTTCGCGGGGCGTTTGCTTTCCGGTTCCTGCATGCAAGCCTGGGAGGTCACGACGCTTACCTTGGTTCACTGGAATACTCGTTCAACTGGTGGGCGCCATTTGAGGATTATCGCTGGGATTGGGGACCACAGAAACTCCCCGGGGATCGGTCGATTAAGGGTGGACACGGCCAACCGCTAGGCGACGCACAGAAATACCGGTTCATGGCCAACGGCGAAATAGACTATGATCAACATTTGGCGAATGAGGATTCCACGGGCTGGATTGATCCGATCGGGGTTAAGCAGTTTATCAATGGTGTCTACAATATCGCGGACGGCCATGATGTGCGCTTTTTACTATCTATAGGTCCGTTTGAGCTAGGGGTCGACGATTCGTTATTGATCGCGCTGGCGGCCGTTGCCGGAGAAAAATTGCATGTGAATCCACGCAATGCCGGCAACCTGGTGGTTAACCCTGATGCCTGGTACGACAACCTCGACTTCTCAGATTTAGACCGCAATCTCGAATGGGCCGACTGGATCTATGATACTCCGGGTGTCGATACTGACGGCGACGGAGACGCCGGTCCCCGGTTCACCACAAACTGCCGAGAGGTTGATACCGTTATCGGGCATAGGTTTTATAATAATTTTAGAATATGTGATTCAATTTATTACGCCGGCGACGGGGTGCCTGACCTGCTCACGCCGCAGGCTCCGCCATCTCCGGTTACTTCAACCACCACGGAACCGTATAGTGTCACCATCCACTGGGATGGTCGTATGATCGAGCCGTTCATCGATCCCTTTACCCTCGATCAAGACTTTGAGGGATACCGGGTGTACGGCGGCATTGGCTACGACCCAAACAGCATGGAGTTGATGGCGAGTTGGGACCTGGTGAATTTTGATTGTTACCGCTATGTGCACGGGCATCGTCCCACGCCCTGGGTCGTGGATGGCCCGCCGCTGACCCATGCCCAGCTGGTTGCGAAATTCGGGCCGGACTTCATGCCGGAAGACTATTCTGATCCTCGGAGTACCTTGATCGATGCAGACGGGACCGAGTGGTATTTCGTGCCACATGGCGGCAACCGAGGGAACGAGTATTCGGATGGCGGGACGTTGACCAGCAATCCGATTCAACAGGTGGCGGTCGATTCGGTCTTCAATGAGCAAACCGGACAGTGGGATTATTTCGGTCACTATCAATGTACGTTCACCAATCTTCTGCCCAGCCGACCCTACTATTTTTCGGTGACCGCCATTGATGTTGGTAATCTTGCCGCTGATGTCGGGCCACTTGAATCACCAATGCGGGCGAATATGACCTTGGCCTATCCCACCTACTCGCCGGAGTATGTACAAGAGAATCGGCTGAAAGTGTCGGTCTACCCCAATCCGTATAAAATTGACGCGCAATATCGGCAACGCGGCTTTGAAGATCCGCTCAAGGAGGGATTCAAGGAGCGGGAGCGGCGCATCCACTTTGTCAACCTGCCGCCAGAGTGCACGATTAAGATCTTCTCACTGGACGGTGATTTGATTCGGCAGTTGCATCATCCCACCAGCCGCTTCTCGGATACGCCGTCGCATACCGCCTGGGATTTAATCAGGCGCAATACGCAAGCCGTCCAATCGGGGATTTATCTATACACGGTCGAGAGCGAGTGGGGCACGCAGGTCGGCAAGTTTGTGATCATCAAGTAGGGTTGTTGATTTTCACCCACCATTGCAGAAATATTCATAGAGACGTTTGCCACCCCGCCACTGCCGCGCACACGTTCGACGGTTTTGCTCCCCTGCTCCGTCAGGGGAAAATGGACCC